>NZ_CAKZOT010000112.1 GCF_937138205.1 uncultured Rhodospira sp.
GGTCGGAATACAGCGAGTGAACGACGATATCGAGCAGCTTGGTGACCTCGGCCTGGAACGACAGGCGGTCTTCGGTCTTGGTGTCCGTCATGGGGGCGACCCTGCGTTTGTTCTGGGACTCTGTTGCGGTGTCGCGGCGCGGTCCGTGTCAAAGGGGGTGCGCCGGGAGGGGCTTCGGCGGGTTCATATGTGCCACAGGGTGGCCGCGCGCAACCCTGTGGTTATCGCTTTCGGGTGGCGGGCCGGCGCACCTGTTCGCTGTATCTCTGCCGTCAAATTTCGGTCATGATGGAGCCTGGAGACCGTTGACCCGCCCGGCCCGCCGGCTGTATCGACGGCATCCCCGGCGGTGCAACGCCGCTGGACGGGGCTTTTTTTGGTGATTGGGAGACAGCGATGCCGATTCCCTTGCAGATCGCGTTTCATGGACTGGACCACTCCGACGCCGTGGAGACGCGCGTCCGGGAAAAAGTCGACAAACTGGAACAGTTCTGCGATCGCATCACGAGTTGCCGGGTGGTGGTCGAGGTCCACCACAAAAACATTTCCTCCCTGCATCGCAAGGGTGAGCCGTATCACATCACGATTTCCTGCAAGGTGCCGGGTGACGATCTGGTGGTGCGGCGCAGTCCCAAGGATCCCAAGGCGCACGAGGATATCGGCGTGGCCTTGCGCGATGCCTTCTCCACCATGGAACGGCGCCTGAAGGACTACATGGAGCGCGTCAAGACGGGCTGAGCCCGTCACCACTCGCGGACGGGCGGCCGAGGCAAACCCGGTCTTGCCAAGCCGCCCCGACGGTCCCATGCTCGGGAGCGTTATGACCGCTCCGACGGACCGTTCGCGGGTCTGGGCCGTGCTCGGCCCGACCAACACCGGCAAGACCTGGCTGGCGGTCGAGCGTATGCTCGGCCACTCGTCCGGGATGATGGGATTCCCCCTGCGGCTGCTGGCGCGTGAGAACTACGAGCGGGTCGCGCGCGCCAAGGGCGCGGGCAAGGTGGCGCTCATCACCGGCGAGGAAAAGATCATCCCGGCCGATGCGCAGTACTTTCTGTGCACGGTCGAGAGTATGCCGGTGGGACGGCCGGTCGACTTCCTGGCCATCGACGAAATCCAGCTCTGCGCCGACCGCGATCGCGGCCATGTCTTCACCGACCGCCTGCTGAACGCGCGCGGGCGCGAGGAGACCATGTTCCTCGGCGCGGCCACCATGGAACCGCTGTTGCGGCGGCTGCTGCCGGATTGCCTGTTCGAGACACGGCCGCGCTTCTCGCGCCTGACCTACACCGGCCCGCGCAAGCTGACCCGACTGCCCCGGCGGTCGGCGATCGTCGCCTTCTCGGCCGGCGACGTGTACGCCATCGCCGAACTGGTGCGCCGCCAGCGCGGCGGCGCGGCGGTGGTCATGGGCGCGCTCAGCCCGCGCACCCGCAACGCCCAGGTGGCGCTCTACCAAAACGGCGAGGTGGACTACATGGTGGCCACCGACGCCATCGGCATGGGCCTCAACATGGACGTCGACCATGTGGCCTTCGCCGCCATGGAGAAGTTCGACGGCACCCGCCAACGTGCCTTGCGCAGTACAGAGGTCGCGCAGATCGCGGGCCGCGCCGGGCGCTACATGAACGACGGTACTTTTGGCACGACGGCGGACGTGGGGCCGCTGCCGACCGAACTGGTCGAGCGGGTCGAGAGCCACCAGTTCCAGGCCGTGCGCGGGATCCAGTGGCGCAACAGCGCGCTCGACCTGTCGTCTGTGGCCGCGCTGCACAACAGCCTGAACGCGCCACCGCCGCTTGACGTCTTGCAGCGCACGCGCGACGCCCACGACCACGCCGCCCTGGAGGCCCTGACCCGCGAGGATGACATCCGCTCGCTGGCGCGGGGCCGCGAGGCCGTGGAACTGCTGTGGGAGGTCTGCCGCGTGCCGGACTTCCGCAAGATCCATGAGGAGTCCCACGTCCGTCTGCAGGGGCAGATCTTTCGCCATCTGACGGCGCGGGCGGGGCGGTTGCCGCCGGACTGGATCGCCGGCCACGTCAAGCGCCTGGACAGCACCGACGGCGACATTCATGCGCTGACCGACCGCATCGCCAGTATCCGCGTGTGGACGTACGTCGCCTATCGGAACGACTGGCTGTCGGACGCCGAGCACTGGCGCGCCCGGACCCGCGCCATCGAGGATCGGCTGTCCGACGCCCTGCACGAACGGCTGACCCAGCGGTTCGTCGACCGGCGGACGGCCGTGCTGATGCGCAAGTTGAACGATCGCGCCGACCTGTTCGCCGTGGTGGACAAGGATGGCGGCGTCCGGGTCGAGGATCACTACGTCGGCCGCCTGGAAGCGTTCACCTTCACGCCGGACCGGCAGGGCGGTGGGCGCGGCGACAAGGCGGTGCTCAATGCGGCGCTCAAGGCGCTGCACGGCGAGATCGGACAACGGGTGTTGGCGCTGGAGGCCGCCGAGGAGGCGGCCCTGACCCTGACCGACGACGGGAGCATCGCCTGGAACGGTGTCGTGGTGGCGCGGCTGGGGCGCGGGCCGGAGCCGCTGCGTCCGTCGGTCGACCTGCCGGCGAACGAGTTCCTGGCCGGCGCGCGGGCGAGTCGGGTGCGGGCGCGGCTGTCGCTGTGGCTGGACCGTCTGGTGGCCCGCGACCTGGCGCCCCTGCTGGTCTTGCGCGATGGGGACGGCCTGTCGGGGGCGGGGCGGGGCTTGGCTTACCAACTGGTGGAAGCCTTGGGGACCGTGCCCCGCGCGGCCGTGGCGCCGCAGGTGACGCGTTTGACGGCGGTCGACCGCAAGGCGCTGGCGCGCCGACAGGTGCGCCTGGGGGTGGAGAGCGTGTTCATGCCGCCGCTGTTGAAACCGGCGGCGCAGCGCCTGCGGGGCCTGCTGTGGGCGGCCAGTCAGGGGGTGACGCCGTTCCGCCCGCCGCCGTCCGGGCGGGTGTCGTTTTGCCCGCCCGAGGATGGACAGCCGCCCGACCCCGACCTCGCCGAGGTTTACCAACGGGCGCTCGGGTTCCGGCTGATGGCCGGGCGGGCCGTACGGGCGGACATGCTGGAACGGTTCGCCGCCACCTTGCGGGGGGCGCTTCGGGACGCTGGGGGGAGCGACAGCGGGGCGCCGCTGCCGGCGGCCGTGGCCCCCATGCTGGGCGTGTCGGTCGAGGAGGTGGAAGGGCTGTGCCAGGCCCTGGGCTACCGCGTCTGGCGGGATGACGCCGGCGGCGTTCGGTTCCGGGCTGACCGGCGCGGCAAGCGAGGGCGCCCCCGCGACCGTGCCGAGACGGCGGCCGAACGGCGCCGGCGGCTGGCGCGCGGGACGGCGCCCGTGGCGGACTCGCCCTTCGCGGTTCTGGCGGAAAAGGTGCGGGCATGATGGCTGACGACGCCCTGCGCATCGACAAGTGGCTGTGGCACGCACGCTTTCGCAAGACGCGGGGGCTGGCGCAGGACCTGTGCACCGGCGGGCACGTCACGCTGAACGGGGCGACCATCGCCAAGCCAAGCGTTTTGGTCCGGCCGGGGGATCAGCTTGAGCTCATCCTGGGGCCGTATCGCCGGCGGGTGCGGGTGGTGGCTTTGGGCCAGCGCCGGGGTCCGGCCCCGGAAGCGCAAGCGCTCTACGAAGAGATCGAACCGCCCGAGCGGTTGCAGGATCCCGTCATGGCGCCGACGCCGGTGCGTCCAGCGGGGAGCGGCCGTCCGACCAAGCGTGAGCGGCGGGCGTTCGAGGCCTTGCGTGGTCGCGACACTGCGGGCTAAAGCCCATCGAACGGACACTTGCGGACCCGGGCCATGAATGATTAAGTGTGGGCCATCCGGATCGCCGGTCCGGAAACCGCCTTCTTGACACATTCCTCGACATCGACGGGCCGCCGACACATGCTGGAGTCCTTGCGTAAGATCTTGTTCGGAGACGAAGTATCGGATTCCGAGGCGGGTCAGAAAGAAGTTCGGTTCGCGGCGGCGCTGCTCCTGACCGAGGCAGCCAGTTCGGACGGTGCCATAGACGACGCCGAGCGCACCCGCATTCGCGCCCTGCTCGAAAAGCGGTTCTCGCTGTCGCCCTCGGACGCCGAGAGCTTGATGCGCGAAGCCGCCGCCGCGCAGCACGAACAGGTCGAGTTGTACGGTCCGTCGCGGGTTCTGAAGGACGCCTTCTCGTACGACCAGCGGGTCGAACTGCTGGAAATGCTGTGGGATGTCGTCTTTGCCGACGGCGTTGTGCACGAGTACGAGGCCAGCCTCATGCGGCGGTTGGGCGGGCTGTTGTACGTGGACGACCAGGACAACGGAGCGGCCCGGAAGCGGGTTCTTGAGCGGCGCGGCTTGTCGTGACGCGGTGCCGCCGTGAGGAGTGGAGTTGAACTCATATGACATACGTTGTCACCGAAAATTGCATCAAGTGCAAGTTTCAGGATTGCGTTGAGGTTTGCCCGGTCGACTGTTTTTATGAGGGTGAGAACTTTCTCGTTATTAATCCGGACGAATGTATTGACTGCGGCGTTTGTGAACCGGAATGCCCGGCCGAGGCGATTGTGCCAGATTCGGATGACCGCGCCGCCGACTGGCTCGAGATCAACCGAGACTTTTCCGAGCGTTGGCCGAATATAACGCGCAAAGGCGATCCTTTGCCCGACGCCGACGACTGGAAGGACAAGCCAGGCAAGCGCGACCTGCTGAGCGAAAATCCCGGCACCGGAACGACGTAAGGCCGATCGTCAGACCGATCGTCCGTCCGACGCGCCTTTCGAAGGGCGTGAACGCGACGGCGCGGACCGATCGGACAGGCGTGCACAAGAGACTGGGATTTGTTGAGCTTTTGTGTTAGACAAGGCGATCCACAGGGCAATCCTGGGCATTCCCGTAGAGCGTGCTTCTTTGGTAGGATGACGGAAGTCATTCGAAAGAGGGAGGGGGTCGCGGGGTCCCGTGGCCCGTCCGTGGGGTGAGGCGGGCGCGAGAACCGCGCTGGTGGGAGCATGATGACCCTCTAAGACATTTCGGGTCCGAGGGAGCGCGACAGCGATCAGACCATCCGTCAATCCGCCGAGGTGAGCCACCGCGCGCGGAGGCCGGAGGTGACGTCTCGGTGCGACGGTCGTCGACCAGTCCGTGGTCGGCGGCCGATTGTGTGATGAGGTGTGTGACGAGTGTCGGCGGTGGCGTGGACGGCGGTGCGGTTGCATCGCGTCGCGCTAGGCCGCTCGCGACAGGTCGGATCTGCTGCTTGAACCGCTGTTTGTATTGAAGAGTGAGGCCATGACGAAAAAGGCGCCGTTTTCCGTTGGAGATCATGTTGTGTACCCGACGCATGGCGTGGGCTTGATCGAGGCGATCGAAACCCAGACCATCGGCGGCATGGAGCTTGAGCTGTTCGTGATTTCGTTCGAGCGGGACCGCATGATCCTGCGTGTGCCGGTGGCCAAGGCGCCGAAATCGGGCCTGCGCAAGCTGTCCTCGCGCCAGGAAATGCAGACCGCGTTGAGCACCCTGAAGGGGCGCGCCCGCGTCAAGCGCACCATGTGGAGCCGCCGGGCGCAGGAGTACGAACAGAAGATCAATTCCGGCGATCCGGTCTCGATCGCCGAGGTGGTGCGCGACCTGTTCCGGGGCGCGACCCAGCCCGAGCAGTCGTATTCCGAACGCCAGATCTACGAACAGGCGTTGGAACGGCTGGTGGGTGAACTGGCGGCCATCGAATCCATCGACGCCGACACCGCCACCCAGAAGGTCGAAAAACTACTGTCGGCGGCCTGAGACTCGCACCCCCGGTGGGGGTGTCGGTGTCAGACCGTTGATGACCATGCCGCGTCGTCCTGGACCAGACTCTCCAGGACGGCGCGGCTTGCGTTTTCGGACCACGGGTTCCAGGGTGTGGGCGCGATCCTCTCCGCCCCGGCCGCCCGATGGCCCCGTCCAGACTAGGCCAGACCAGACCAGACCAGACCAGGACTCCGCGTGATGCCCGAATCGTCCGTCGCTGCCCCCCCTGTTGACGAGACCGTCCGCGGCCTCGCCCGCGACTGCACCGCCTGGCCGTTCCAGGAGGCGCGCACGCTGCTGGACGACCGGCTCAAAGGGCAGGTGCCGGACAAGGGGTACGTGCTGTTTGAGACCGGCTACGGCCCCTCCGGCCTGCCGCACATCGGTACCTTCGGCGAGGTGGTGCGCACAACCATGGTGCGCCGGGCGTTCCAGGTTCTGGCACCGGAGATCCCGACGCGCCTGTTCGCGTTCTCGGACGACATGGACGGCCTGCGCAAGGTGCCCGACAACATCCCCAACAAGGAAATCGTCGCCGCCCACCTGGGCAAGCCGCTGACGCGTATCCCCGATCCCTTCGGCACGCACGAAAGCTTCGGCCATCACAACAACGCCCGCCTGCGGTCGTTCCTGGACTCGTTCGGGTTCGAGTACGAATTCCAGTCGGCGACCGAGTGTTACACCTCGGGCCGCTTCGACGAGGCGTTGCTGGCCGTGCTACGCCATTACGACGCCATTCGGGACGTGGTGCTGCCGACCCTGGGCGACGAACGGCGGGCGACCTATTCGCCGTTCCTGCCCGTGTGCCCGAAGACGGGGCAGGTGTTGCAAGTGCCGGTGCTGGAGACCGATCCGGACGCCGGCACCATCGTCTACCAGGACACGGACGGAACTAGGGTCGAAACCCCGGTCACCGGCGGCCGTTGCAAGCTGCAGTGGAAGGCCGATTGGGGCACGCGCTGGCACGCGCTGGGCGTGGACTATGAGATGTCCGGCAAGGACCTGATCGACAGTGTGCGCCTGTCCAGCCGCATCTGCCGCGTTTTGGGCAGCGAGCCGCCGGTCAACCTGACGTACGAGCTGTTCCTGGACGACAAGGGACAGAAAATCTCAAAGTCGAAGGGCAACGGCCTGGCGGTCGAGGACTGGCTGAAGTACGCCAACGCCGAAAGCCTCGCCCTGTTCATGTACCAGAAGCCCAGGGCGGCCAAGAAGCTGCACTTCGACGTCATCCCGCGCAACGTCGACGACTACCTGACCTTCCTGGGGAAGTTCGAGACCCAGGAGACGAAGGACCGCCTCAACAACCCGGTCTGGCACATCCACAACGGCACGCCGCCGCGCGAGGCGGCGCACCTGTCGTTCGGCATCCTGCTGAACCTGGCCAGTGTGTGCCACTCGGAGGATCCGGCGGTCCTATGGCACTACATCGGCCGCTACGCTCCCGGCGCCACGCCGGCGACGGCGCCGATCCTGGACGGCCTGGTGCGCCACGCCATCGCCTACTACCGGGACTTCGTGCTGCCGACCAAGCAGTACCGGCCAGCGACGGCGGCCGAGGCGAAGGCGCTGGAAGCGTTGCGCGCGGCCCTGGCCGAGGCGCCCCCGGATGCCGCCGCCGAGGACCTGCAGACCCTCGTCTACGAGATCGGCAAGGAACACGGCGAGACCTTCGGCGACCTGAAGGGCTGGTTCAAGGCGCTGTACCAGATCCTGCTGGGACAGGATCAGGGGCCGCGCATGGGCTCGTTCATCGCGCTGTATGGGCGGAGCGAAACGCTGGCGTTGCTTGACCGGGCGATTGCGGGCGAGGATCTCTCCGCCTGATCACACCGCAACGGAGGACGCCACCATGCTTGGACCCAGCGACCTGTCCGTCTACCTCTCGGGCGAGATTCACACCGACTGGCGCGACCAGGTCATGGCCGCGTGTGACGAGGCCGGCCTGTGCGTCGAGTTCTCCGGTCCGGTGACCGACCACGCGGCGTCGGACGACTGCGGCGCCGCGATCCTGGGCGAGGAGGACTCGGCGTTCTGGCGCGACCACAAGGGTGCCAAGGTCAACGCCATCCGCACCCGGGTGCTGATCGAACAGGCGGACGTGGTGGTGGTCCGCTTCGGGGAAAAGTACAAGCAATGGAACGCGGCGTTCGACGCCGGCTATGCCGCCGCGCTGGGGACGCCGCTGATCGTGCTGCATCCGCCGGAGCACACCCACGCGCTGAAGGAGATCAACGGCGCCGCCCTGGCCACGTGCGAGACGCCGGAGCAGGTGGCTCAAATCCTGACCTACGTGCAGACCGGGCGGTTGCCGGGGCGGTGAGTCCGGACGAGACCGCGCGGCGGGCCTTCATCCAGGCGCATACGGTGATTTCGACGGCGCCGCTGGTTCCGGACCTGCGCCTGCACCTGGCCACCGAGGTCACGCCCCTGTGGCAGGCCACCGAGGACCTGTTGCGCAAGACCGGCGTGCCGCCGCCGTTCTGGGCCTTCGCGTGGCCAGGCAGTCAGGCGTTGGCGCGGTATGTTCTCGATCATCCCGACACGGTGCGCGGTCGCGCGGTGCTGGACTTCGCCAGCGGCAGCGGCCTGGCCGGGCTGGCGGCGGCGCGGGCCGGCGCCGCGTCGGTCACCTGCGCCGACATTGATCCCATGGCGTCCGAAGCGGTGGCCTTGAACGCCGCGTTGAACGGCCTGGGCGATCGCGTCACGGCCGTGACGCGGGACCTGCTGGCCGGAGCGGGGCAGGGGGCGGCCTGGGACGTGATCCTGGCCGGCGACGTCTGTTACGAACAGCCCATGGCGGACGCGGTCACACGGTTCCTGACCGCGCACGCGCGGACCGGGGCCTTGGTCCTTTTGGCCGATCCGGGGCGTGCCTATGTGACTCGCGAGGGGACGGACCCGGTGGCCCGGTTCGCCGTGCCCACCACCCTGGAGTTGGAGGACCGCGCCGTGCGAGAGACCACGATCCTGCGCCTGCGTCCGTCCTGCCCCCCGGATCCGGGAGGGGCCTGATGCTGGATCTTCCCGACGGGGTGGCGGATTACGTGCGACGGGTGGGCATCGATGAACCCGCCCCCCTGGCCGCGTTGCGCGAAGAAACCGAGCGCATGGAAAACGCCCACTGGGTCAGCAGTCCGGAGCAAGGGGCGCTTCTGGGCTTCCTTGCCGGCTTGATCGGCGCGCGCAGGGCGCTCGATATCGGAACGTTCACCGGCTACTCGGCGCTGGCGGTGGCGTACGCCCTGCCGCCGGACGGCGAGGTGCGGGCGTTCGACCACGCCCCGGCGTTCGCCGACATCGCGCGCCGCCACTGGGCCAACGCCGGCATGGCCGAGCGGTTTCACTTTCACATCGGTCCGGCCGCCAAGGCGCTGGCGACGCTGATCGCCGAAGGGCAGGGGGGCACCTTCGACATGGCGTTTATCGACGCCGACAAGGAAGGCTATGACGGGTATTACGAACAGGCGCTGACCCTGGTGCGGCCGGGCGGGCTGATCGCGCTCGACAACATGCTGTGGAAGGGGACGGTGGCCGATCCCGCCAACACCAGCGCCGACACCGTGGCGCTGCGGGCGTTGACGGCAAAGATCCGCGACGACGCGCGTGTCGACGCCTGTCTGGTGCCGATTCGGGATGGTTTGTTGCTGGCGCGGCGGCGGTGAGGGTTTGTGCGAGTGAATTGCATTTGCCTTGGCGCGGGGCGGCCGGTATAGTGCCATTCTCTCGGCAAGGCCAGAATGGGACCGTCCCCCGCCATGTACGTCTGCAACTGCAAGGGCTTGAATGAAACCCGCGTTCGCGGGGCCATCCGCAGCGGCGTCCGCCACGTCAGCAAGGTGTTTCAGGCCTGCGGGGAAACCCCGCAATGCGCCAAGTGTGTCCACCGGATCGTCGTTCTGATCCAGGAGGAGCACGCGACCCAGCTGTGCCACCCATGGCCGGACGCGCCCAACAACGAAGACGATCGGCTGGAGGCCTGAGGTTTTGGGCGGCTGGACCGTGGTTCACCAGGGCGTAAGCCATTTTCTGGAACTCTTCTAAAAAACCGCTTTGCGTGGGCGCCCACATGCCGTATGGCTTGGGGAGACGTTGGTGTTGCACGAGACGGCGCGATCTCGTATCGACACAACGGTTCCGAACCACGCACGGGAGGCGGGCATGAAGGGTGAAAAAGTTGTTCTCGACCATCTGAACGCGGTCCTGACCAACGAATTGACGGCCGTGAACCAGTACTTCCTCCATGCCCGGATGCTGAAGGACTGGGGCTACCTGCGTCTGGCCGACACGGTTTATCACGAATCCATCGAGGAAATGCAGCACGCCGACTGGGTGATCGAGCGCATTCTTTTCCTGGAAGGCCTGCCCAACCTGCAGGACCTGCACACACTGAGGATCGGCGAGACGGTTCCCGAGTGCTACAAGGGCGACCTTGCCCTGGAATACGGGGCGCGCGACTGCCTGGTGAAGGGCGTGGCCCTGTGCGAGGAAAAGCAGGACTTCGTGACCCGCGACCTGTTGCGCAAGATCCTGGACGACACCGAGCACCATATCGACTGGCTCGAAACCCAGATGACATTGCTGGAGCAGGTCGGCGTCAGCGGCTATCTGCAACAGCAGATGTTCGGCGGCGAAGAAGGCGAGGGATAGGTCGGGTCCGTCTTCGGTCACGCGAACTCGAACCGGTCGCGGCTGTCGGCGAACGCGTCGGCGGCCGGGCCGGTGAGGGCTGGTGGGAACCACAGGCGTTCGAGCCCGCCCCCGTTCCGCAGGACGGTCTCCGCCCACCGCGCGTCCGGCTCATCCAGCCGCGACCACGCCGCCGGGTCGGCCGGCAGCGCGTTCTGTCCCTTGGCCCAGAGGGCCTGAACCGCCGGGTCCGTCATGGCCTTCAGGAGCCGCTGAGCGGTCGCCGGGGCCGTGGCCCCCACTGGCACGGCCAAGCCGTCCAGCCACGCGCGGCTGCCCTCGGCGGGCACGGTGGCTACGGGCGGCGGGTCGCCCGGCCAGGTGCGCGTGAGCCAACGGGCCAGACTGTCCCAGGCGAGGCCCGCCCGCCCGGCGCCGGCCAGCCGGGCCTTCGACAGCGCGGCGCCGAAGGTCACGCTGTCGGTCCAGACCGAGGCCAGTTGCGCGCGCCACGGGGCCAGGGTCTCGTTCACGGCCTTGAACAGATCGCGGGCGGCCGCCTTGTCCTGGCCTGCCTGCGCGAGGCGGGCACCGTCGGCGTCCACCAGCCGCAGCGCCATCCACACGGCGGCGGCGGGTTCCATCAAGACGCGGTCCTTCAGGGAAGGGTCAAGCAACACGGACCAGGGCGGCGGCTGTTCGGCCGTGAACGCCTCGCGCACATCCGCGCCAGCGGCGAACATCACGTCCAGGCCAAGCGACAGCGGCAGAAAGCACGCCCGGCCATCGCCCTCCATGGCGCCGTGGGCGGACAGGGTGCTTCGGTGCGTCACCGGCACGTCGGCCCGCAACGGCGACAGCAGGCCGAGCCCCCGCCATGCGGCGACGTCCTCCACCCCGAGCGAGACGAGATCGACCGGCCGCGTCCGCCTATCGGGTCCGGGCGGCCCCTCCAGCGTCGCGCGCCGCACCCGGTCCAGCGCCTCGGCGGGCGTCGCCACCACGGTCACATCCAGGGCGATGCCGTGTGTCCGCTCCAGGTGGCGGCGCACTCCGTCCGTCCACTGGCCCTCATAGGCCAGGGCATGAAGCCGACGGCTGGCGCCCTCGGCCGCGGTCCCCCGAGCGGCCATCGCGCCAACCGCCGCCGCCGGGATCGCGGCCAGCAGGCGGCGGCGCGGCAGGCGCGGGGGGGCCGGTCGCGGGCTCACGGGGTCACGCCGGACCACTTGATGGCGCGGTAAATGCCGCGAATGGCGCGATGGACGACAATGTAGTACGCGACGAACATGAAGACGATGCCGATGAACATCGCGAAATAGAAAAGAACCCCGAGCATCATCAGGAAGATGTAGGACCAGAACGTCTGAACCGCCTCGTCAAAGTGCGTCTGCCATTTCTCGGGCGCTTTCTTCCGGACCATATAGGAATACAGGGCACCCCCCGCCAGCGGCACGGCGGAAAACCAGATGGGCAGCGTCGGCATCGCGTGGATGGCCATGGCCAGGGGTATGAGCAGAAGCGGCAGGGACGTCAGGTACAGTGCGTGGACCGCGATCACCATGATACGGCTGATGCGGTCGCGATCCGTCGGGGTGTCCTGCTCGACAACAGTTTCCATCATGGGCTCCCTGCCACTGGTCCAAAAAAACATGCGGCGGGATCGTAGAGCAAATGGGGCCTGCTCGCCCACCCCTTTCGGCCCACCCCAACGGCATGGGGCACCGTCAGTCGGCGCGCGGATGCCGCAGGCACATCAAGGCGGTCAGATCGTCGCTCAACGGCCGGACCATGCGCTCCAGAAACGGATCGAGGACATCCGAAAGGGTGATCCCGGCCCCGCGACGGCCCACCGCCTCGGCCAGCAGGGCGTACACGCCCTCGCGCCCCAAGGCGTTGCCCGAGTCTCGCCCGCATTCCAGCATGGCATCGCTGTACAGGAACACCATGTGGCCCGGCGGAAATGGCACTGTTCGCGTCTCGTACAGGGCGTCGGCGTCGACGCCCAACGGCACACCGGATCCATCGCCCCAGGAGACGGCGCCCGTCGCCGTGTCCGCTATGAGGGGGGGAGGGGAGGCGGCGGCGGCGTAGCGCAATTGATGGGCCTGGGTGTCGACGACGCCGTACAAAGCCGTCGCGTACTGGCCGGTGGGTAGCAGGGTGCTCAGGCGCGCCCCCAGCAGGCTCAGGTATTCGCCCGGGTGCCGCATCCACTCGGGGAACTCTGTCAGCAGGGTATGCAGGCGGAAGGTATTCAGCGCCGCCGAGATGCCATGGCCGGCAAAATCGACCATCCACAGGGCGAACCGGTGGGCGTCGATGGGGTGCAGCCCGTACAGGTCGCCGCCCAGTTCCGAGGAGCTTTCGAAGTGGCTGCCGAGGCGGACGGCGTGGCGTTCTTCCAGGGCGGAAATCGTGCCCGGCTCAGGCAACAGATCCTGTTGCATCCGGTGGGCCGCGCCGAGGTCTTCGTCCAGCCGGGCGCGGTACGCCTGCAGGTCGGCGTGGGTGTGGATCAGCCGTTCCTCGACCGACGCCAGACGCATGTGATCCGGCGCCCCGGCCGCCAGCGGCGCCCGGCCGGACCGGGGCACCCGATCCGGCTGGGCGATCGTGTCGTTGGCCGGCGCCGGCAGGGCGACCGACGCCTCGACTTCATTGCCGCGGCCCTTGTATTCGAGACTGTCGAAGCTGATCCTTCGGGCCAGGGCGATGCCGCGACCGTGAATGTCGAACACCCGTTGGGTGTCCATCTCAAGGTAGTCACGCCAGTTGAACCCCTCGCCTTGATCGGCGATCGTGACGGCGATCCGGTCAACCTCTCGCCGGATCGTCACTTCGACGACCCTGTCGCGGTACTCGGGCCGGCTCAGGCGATCCTCGACCTCCGCCTGGAGGCAGCCCCTGGCAAGCAGGTCCGACTTTTCCGCGTATGTTATGCCCAGGTTGCCGTGCTCGACCGCGTTGGTCATCAGTTCGGAGAGGCCGATGACCTGGCGTGGAGGGTCGGGAAACGCCACGGCGAGCGATGTCGCCAGATCACTGGCTTCCTCCAGGGTGCGGACGTGGAACCGCCCCTCCCGCAGATGGAGAAGGGCCGATGCCTGGGTGTCGATGTCGCGCTGCAGGCGGCGCACGCGGGCGTAGTCCGCCACGGCGGCGGCCGTGACCGACAACAGGGCCTGCGGTTGATACGGCTTGGTGAGATAGTAGAAGACGCCGGCACGGATACCCTCGATGACCTCGGTTTCGCTGTCGGCGGCGGTCTGCATGATCACCGGCAACGCCTGCAGGTGGGGCGTCGCCTTGATGCGGGCCAGCACCTCCATGCCGTCCATGCGCGGCATCCGCCGGTCCAGCAGCACGACGTCGAAGCTGTCGCCTTCGCGCTCCAGCAGGTCCCAGGCCTCGTCGCCGTCGCTGGCCAGCGCGATGTCGTAGTCGAGCGCCTTCAGCAGGCCCGCCAGCATGTCGCGGCTGCGGCGGTTGTCGTCAACGACGAGGGCGCGAATCGACGGCATGGGCGGGATGTTCCTGCGTCACGGGCGTTTTTCTTCCCGGTCTACGCGCCGCGCCGGGATGCGGACCGCCCGTGCCGGGTGACAAACTGGCGCAGGGCCGCCCCTTGCTCTTCCGAGAGGTCCAGACGAACGTGGGTCGACACGTCGGTGCGGGCAATGACCGCCCCGTTCAGGGTGCCGACATCGGGCAGCGTCACGGTGAACTCCTGGCCGCGCTCGGCCTTGACGCTCTGATCCAGGGTCGCCGCCCCGCTCAGGGCGATGTCGTTGAGGAGGCAGGAGGTTGTGCGGCCGCCGCCGAAATCGAGGCTCACGGCGACGTTGACGGTCCGCAGCATGTTGTTTTCGCGGTCCTCGTCGGTGGTTGAGCGCACGATCTGTTCCAGAGCGGTCTGCATGTGGCGGATGTGGGTGCGGACCTCCTCGGCCGAATCCTTGACCTCGCGGGCATGGTGTCCGGTCTCGCCGCTGCTTTGCGAAACACGGTCGATATTGCCGGACGAGTCCTGGGTGCTGTGTGCCGCGTGTTGGGCGTTTTGCGAGATTTCGTTGGTCGCCGCGCTTTGTTCCTCGACCGCCGTCGAGATCGCCGTGGTGATCTCGTTGAGCTGGCCGACAACGGTGGTGATGCCCTTGATGGCTTCCACAGCCTCGCCGGTGGCGGTCTGCATTCCGCCGATCTGGCTGGCGATCTGCTCGGTGGCGTTGGCGGTCTGATTGGCCAGGGTCTTGACCTCGTTGGCCACCACGGCGAAGCCCTTGCCGGCCTCGCCGGCCCGCGCCGCCTCGATCGTCGCGTTCAGGGCCAGCAGGTTGGTCTGTTTCGCGATGTCGCTGATCAGGTTGACGACCTCGCCGATCTGGTTGGCGGCGCCCGCCAAGCCGGCGATCCGCTGGTTGGTGGTTTCGGCCTCCTCGACCGCGCGGTGGGCCACGGAAGCGGCGTTGGTGACCTGCTTGCCGATCTCGGCGATGGAACTGGCCATCTGTTCGGCGGCGGCGGCGACGGCATCGACGCTGGAGGAGGCCTCTCGCGAGGCCGAGGCGGCCGCCCCGGCGCCCTGTTCCGTGTCCGTGACGGCATGAGCCATGTCGACGGCGGCTTTGTGCATGGCGTCGGCCTGTTGCATGACGATGGACATGGCGCTGCGCACCTCCTCGTCCAGGGCGTTGGTCAAGGCCAGCATCTCGCCTTTCACCCTGCGCTCGTTGCGGCGGGCCAGGGCGGCCCGTTCCGAGTTCAGGCGCTCGACCTCCTTCGCGTTGTCCTTGAACACCTGCACGGCATCGGCCATCTGCCCGATCTCGTCCCGACGCCCGGTGTCGGTCACGGTGACCTCGAGATTGCCCTTGGCCAGGTCGGACATGGTGTTCGTTAGCTGGGCCAACGGCCGGGTGATGCCACGGATGATGACAATGGCGAACCCTGCGGCGAGGACCAGAACCAGCAGGGCGATTCCCGCCAGACGCATCGCTTTGTTGAATGCCAGGGTGTCGACATCACTGACGTAGACCCCCGTGGCGATCATCCACTGCCAGGGGCCAAAGGGCTCGGCCCAGGAGACTTTCGGCTCCGGTTTGTCGGAGCCGGGGCGCGGGAAGCGGTAGTCCACCGATCCGCCGCCGGTCCGCGCGGCCTTGATCAGGTCGACAATGAACCGCTTTCCCTCCGTGTCCGTCAGGTCGCGTTTGTCCGTGCCCTCCCAGTCGGGCCGAGGCCTTAGGGCTTGCACTGTCCCATCGTATGAGATGGCGAACACGTATTCCTTGCCGTCATTGTAGCGCATACTCCGAATCGCGTTCCGAGCCCGGGTCTTTGCCGTCTCCATGTCGATCTCGCCAGCTTCGGCGCGGCGATGGTATTCGGCGGCAAGGGCGGCGGCCGATTCGGCGACGGACCGGACGCTGCCGATCCGTTCCGTCATGATTTCGTTTCGAACCTGGAAGGACGAGAAGGCGACCAAGGCAATCAAACCCAACCCCGCGACAACGGTCGGCAGCCAAATCTTCGAACGAATGCGCACGTTTTGGAATGCCATGGGTGCCTCCTGGAGATGACCACGTCGCTGGGCCGGAGCGTCGTCTTGTCGGATGCCGCTAGTCGTGTTTCGGACAAAATTGATTACAGATTGTTTACATTTGACTTAGAAGTGATACAGCTTTTCGACGTGCTGAGCAAGATCGCGTCGGCGATGAAATCTGGCCAGAGTCCGCACTCGGCAAGACGTGTGCCAACGGGTTCGTCGTTCAGAAGTCCCGTCTTCACGAGCAGGCACCGCAGGCCTGCTCCTCGCGCGCCGAGAACGTCGGTGTGCGGGCTGTCGCCCACCATCAAAATGCGACGCGGATTGACAGTGCCATGGCGCGCCTTGACCCGCTCGTACAGTGCCGGGAACGGCTTGCCGAGGAACCGCACCGCCACGCCGTGCTGGCGCGCCGCCGCCAGGGCGAGGCTGCCCGGCTCGATCGTCAGGGCGCCGTCATAGGGACAGGCGACGTCCGGGTTGGGGATGATCAGGGGGCGCGGCCGATGCCGCATGAGGGCGCGGAACGCGGCCAGATCCGCCTCGGTCCAATGGAAACAGTCGACCAGCACAAAGCCGTCGATGTGGTCCCAGTCCGAAGGGCTGCCGGCGGCCAGATCCTCGACCACGGACAGCGACGGGAACCGGGCGGTGATGTCGCGGGGATGAATGGCGATCACGCCCCACCCGGCGCCGCCGCCCACGGCGGCCAGGGCGTCGGGCAGCAGGTCGCGTCCCGAAATCACGTCGTCCGCCCGGATGTCGAGACCGCGCCGGCGCAGTCCGGCGGCGACACCGGCTGGTTCGTGGGTCACGTCGTTGGTGAGCACACACACCGATAGGCCCCGGCGCCGGATATCGTCGATGGCCTCGCGCGCGCCGGGTAGCGTCTCGCTGCCTGTGTGCAGGACACCGTAGGCGTCGAGCACGACGACGGCGATGTCCTCGGTATCCAGCACCTCGGCCAGCCCATGAACCGGGCACGGGGTGACGGGCGGTGGCAGGGGCGGGAACCAATCACGGGATTGAAGATAGGTGTCCCAGGCGGTGTCGAAATCCTGGGTGAGCATCAGGGTGGTCCGGTGTTGGGGGCGGGGACTGGCGAGGGCAGGCGCCTGCATAGCGGCGGTGGAGGTCCCTGTCCAGCGGCGGTCGACGTCCGATCGCGCCGAGAACGCCGCGCGTGGACGGTGGGGAAGGGGCCTGCTACCGTTCTCGCCCGCCTCCCCGTTTGGGTGAAACGACCGTGCATTCCGCATCGACCCCGCGCGACACCCCGTCGGCGCGCAGCCTTCCCGTGGTTGTCGGCGCCACGACCCTGGTCCAGACCCTGGTGACGCTGGCCACCCTGACGGTGGCCACCCTGGGGCCGGAGATCACGGGCACCCTTGGGGTGGCGCCGGAAACGGTCGGGTATCAGATGAGCCTAGTCTACCTCGCTGGCGCTGTCTCGGCGGTGCTGGCGGGCGGAACGGTCGCCCGTCATGGCGCCGGGAGGACCAGCCAGGCCGCGCTGGTGCTGTGTGGGGCCGGATGCGCCCTGGGAAGCACCGGGAGCCTGTGGGCGCTGGCCGTGGCCTCGCCGCTGATCGGCTGGGGGTACGGCATGACCAACCCGGCCTCGTCGCACGTGCTGTTCCGCTTCACGCCCGCCCACCGGCGCAACCTGATCTTTTCGCTGAAACAGACCGGCGTGCCGCTCGGCGGAGTCGTGGCCGGGCTGATGCTGCCGACCGTGAGCCTCGCCTTCGGATGGCAAGCCGGGCTGGTCGTGACGGCCGTGCTGGCGCTGACGGTGGCGGTGGCGTTGCAGGCGGTGCGCGCGGCCTGGGACGACGACCGCCGTCCCGGCGCGCGGCGTCAGGGCACGCCGTTGGCCGGCCTGACGGTCGTGTGGCGCCACCCACCGTTGCGGGCTTTGGCCCTGATGACGTTCTGTTTCGCCGCCGTACAGTTGTGCCTCAGCACCTTCCTGGTAACCCTGCTGGTGGAGGGCCTGGAGCGATCGTTGGTGCTGGCCGGCGCCGTGGCGTCCGGCGTGCAGATCGCGGGGGCGGTGGGTCGCGTGTTCTGGGGCTGGCTGGCGGACAGGCTGGGCGGCGGCCTCGCCACGCTGGCCGCGATCGGCCTGATCTCGTTCGGCTGCGCGCTGGTCACCGGCGCGATGACGCCGGCCTGGCCGCTGTGGCCGCTGGTTGGGGTGCTGGTCGTCTTCGGCGTCTCGGCCATCGGCTGGAACGGGGTGTTCCTGGCCGAGGTGGCGCGCCTGTGCCCGCCGGGGCAGGTGGGGGCGGCCACTGGTGGCGCCCTGTTCTTCACCTTCGGTGGCGTCGCCGTTGGTCCCGCGCTGTTCTCCGCCCTGGTGCCGGTGCTGGGCGGATACGCGGTGACCTTCCCGGCCATTGGTCTGTTCGCGTTGACCGGAACCGTGCTGATCCTGCGCGCCCGCCGCCGAGAGGTGCGCTCATGATCCCCTGGGATATTCCCCTGCCGGCCTATTCGCCGACGCAATGGGCGGTGTTGTTGGGGGCCGTGCTGCTGGCGGGCGTCATCAAGGGGGCGATCGGGTTTGGTGTGCCGATCGTCACGCTGTCGATCCTGACGTTGGCTGTCCCGGTCAAGGAAGCGATCGCCCTGACCGTGCTGCCGGCGTTCGCGGGAAACCTGGCCATGATGCGCGAGGGCGGGCGGGTGCACGAGATCCTGGTCCGGTTCTGGCCCTTGTTGGTGACGAAGGCGGTTTGCATCGGCCTCGGCGCGATGCTGTTGGCCTGGATCCCAACCCGTCCGCTGCTGATGGTGCTCGGCGTGGTGATCGTCACCTTCTCGCTGTTTGGCGAGCGGATGCCCCGGTTGCGGTTGCGTCCCGGTCAGGAGAAGGTGGCGGGCGCCGTGCTGGGGGCGGTCACCGGCCTTTTGGCCGGCACCACCACCATCTTCGGCCCGCCCGTGATCATGTACATGACGGCGTTGCGGCTGGACCGGGCGACCTACGTCGCCGCCATCGGCACGTTGTGGTCGGTCGCCAACGTGCTCATGCTGATCGCGTTCGGCGCCACGACGCTGCTGACCCCGCCGCTGGTGGTCGCGTCGCTGGCCATGGCGCCGGTCCTGCTGGCCGGCTATCCGCTTGGGCGCGCCCTGCGCCAGCGCCTGGACGACCACCTGTTCCGGCGCCTGATCATGGCCGGGCTGCTGGTGGCGGGCGGCGGGCTGATCCTGGTGGCCGTGATCTGAGAGCCCGTCCGGACAGATCCTGAGAGCTGCACTCTCCGGATCAGAACTCCATCGGCTCAATGTCCCAGATCTTGCCGGCGTAGGTGTGGATGGAGCGGTCGGACGAGAACAGCCCCATGCGCGCGACATTCAGGATGGCCTTGCGCGCCCAGGCGTCGGGATCGCGGAACGTGGTCTCGACGTTGGCCTGGGCCTCGATATAGGCGCGGAAGTCGGCCAGCACGAGGTACTGGTCGCCGCCGTCGAACAGGGTGTCGCGGATCGGGGTGTAACGGCCCACCTGCTGCGGATTGAAGTAGCCGGAAAAGATCATGTCGAGCACGCGTTTGAGGTCGGCGTCTCCGTCCGCGATCTTCCAGGGGTTGTAGCCTTTTCGCTTCGTCTCGGCGACTTCCCCGGCGGTCAGCCCGAAGATGAAGATGTTGTCGTCGCCGACCTCTTCCTTGATCTCGATGTTGGCGCCGTCCAGCGTGCCGATGGTCAAGGCCCCGTTCAGGGCGAACTTCATGTTGCCGGTGCCGGAGGCCTCGGTGCCGGCGGTGGAAATCTGCTCCGACAGGTCGGCGCCGGGAATGGTGATCTCGGCGTTCGAGACATTGTAGTTGGGCAGGAAGACGACCTTGAGAACGTCGTTGACCCGCTGGTCGTTGTTGATGGTCAGCGCCACGTCGTTGATCAGGCGGATGATCTGCTTGGCCAGGAAGTAACCCGGAGCCGCCTTGCCGCCGATGATGACGGTGCGTGGGACCGGGTTCTCCACCTTGCCGTCGCGCAGTTGGGTGTAGAGGTGGATGACGTGCAGCACGTTCAGAAGCTGGCGTTTGTACTCGTGAATGCGCTTGACCTGGACGTCGAACAGGCTGGCGGGATCGACCGTCACGCCGGTCTGAGCCAGCAGGTGAGCGGCCAGGCGCTGCTTGTTGGCCAGCTTGATGGCGGTGAACCGCTCGCGGAACGCGGTGTCGCCCGCCAGCGGTTCCAGACCGCGCAGGGCCGTCAGGTCGGTCGTCCAGGCATCGCCGATGGCCTCGGTGATCAGGTCGGCCAGTTGCGGATTGCATTGCAACAGCCAGCGCCGCTGGGTCACGCCGTTGGTCACGTTGACGAACTTGCCCGGGTACATTTCGTCGAACTCCGGGAACACTGTGTCACGCAGCAACTGCGTGTGCAGCGCCGCCACGCCGTTGACCCGCTTGCTGCCGACGATCGCCAGGTGCGCCATGCGGATGCGCTGGGTGCCCTCGTCCACCAGCGACATCTTGCGCAACACCTCCATGTCGCCGGGGAAGCGGAACCGGACCTGTTGCAGGTGGTCGTGGTTGATCAGATAGATGATCTCCAGATGACGCGGCAGCACATGCTCCAGCATCCCGATGGGCCAGGTCTCCAGCGCCTCGGGCAGCAGGGTGTGGTTGGTGTAGCAGAAGGTCTCGCGCGTCACCCCCCAGGCGGTCTCCCAGCTCATTCCATGGAGATCAACCAAAAGACGCATCAGTTCGGGCACCGCGAGAGCGGGGTGCGTGTCGTTGAGTTGGATGGCGATCTTCTTGTGCAGAAGGCTAAGGTCATCGTGCACGCGCAGGTACCGGGCGAGGATGTCCTGCAGCGAGGCGGAGACGAAGAAGTACTCCTGCTTGAGGCGCAGTTCCTGGCCAAGGACCGTGGTGTCCATGGGGTACAGCACCTTGGACAGCGTCTCCGACGTGGTCTTGGCCTTCACCGCCTCGATATAGTTGCCTTCGTTGAAGAACCGCAGATCGAAGTCGGTCGTGGCCCGGGCCGCCCACAGGCGCAGGTTGGAGATCACCGGGCTGTCGTACCCGGTCACCTTGAGGTCATAGGCAATGGCGTGGACGTCGTCGGTGTCCACCCATTCGCATCGCTCCTGGCCCTGCTCGTCGCGGAAACAGACGATGCGGCCGTGGAAACGCACGGGATAGGTCACGCTGTGGCGGACGAATTCCCACGGATTGCCGCGATGCAACCAGTTGTCGGGGTGCTCGACCTGCTGGCCGTCATCGATGGTCTGCGAGAACATGCCGAATTCATAGCGGATGCCGTAGCCGTGTCCGGGGTAGCGATGCGTGGCGATGGAATCCAGATAACACGCCGCCAGCCGGCCCAGGCCGCCATTGCCGAGGGCCGGGTCGGGCTCCTCCGCCGCCAGGGTATCCAGATCCTGTCCCAGCGCCTCCAGGGCCTCGCGGACCTTGTCCTCCAGGCCGAGGTCCAGCAGGTGTTTCATCAGGCGCCGGCCGGTCAGGAACTCCATGGACAGGTAGTAGACCCGCCGCATGTCGTGCCCGTACTGGGCGCGGCTGGTGCTCATGCCCTGTTCCGACAGAACGCCCTTGATCATGTGGGCGAGCGCCTGAAACCACTGGCGCGTGCCGGCGGATAGCGGATCGTGCCCGACCACCCGCACCATATAGGCGATCAGCCCGCGCCGGATGCTCTCGGCATCTTGAAGATTGACGCGGAACTCACCGTCCAAGGCTTCCTTCACCAACTGATCCATGGTCGGGCATCCTCGTGAGCAAACGTGGTGGCGGGTAGGGTGGTCGCCAATGGCTGGCGGAAGGATCAGTCCGCGTGGAGAACTTCGCCATAAAGCCCAAGGTATTCGCGGGCGGCGCGGTCCCAACTGTGGTCAAGCCTCATCCCGTTGAGCATGGTGGCCCGCCACGCGTCCGGGGTTCGGTACAGGTCTACGGTGCGGCGGACGGCGCCGATCAACTCACTGGGAAGGGGATGGTCAAACACGATGCCGGTGCCCGCGCTGGCCTCGTCAACGTCGATCACCGTATCGGCCAGACCGCCCGTCCGGCGCACCACCGGCACGGTGCCGTAGCGCATGGCGTAAAGCTGTGTCAGGCCGCAGGGCTCGAACCGAGACGGAACCAACAAGGCGTCGCACCCGGCCTGGATCCGATGCGACAGGCCCTCATCATAGCCGATCCGGGCGGCGACCGCATCTGGCATGGCACCGGCGGCGCCACGGACATGCCACTCCAGCCCGGGGTCACCCGAGCCCAGGATCACGATCTGTCCACCGTTGTCGACGATCGTGGAAATGACGGACAGGGCCAGATCGATGCCCTTTTGTTCGACGAAGCGGCTGACCACGCCGAACAGCGGCGCATCGGGCCGTTCGGCGAGCCCCATTTCACGCTGCAACGCCGCCTTGCAGGCGGCCTTTCCGGACGGGTCGTCCGCGCTGAACGGTGCCGCGATGTGCGGATCGATGGCGGGGTTCCAGTCGTCCTGATCAACACCGTTCAGAATGCCCTGAAGGTGCGCGGCGCGGTTCGACAGCAGGCCGTGCAGACCCTCGCCCCCCATCTGGGTCTGGATTTCGCGTGCGTATGTCGGGCTGACGGTGGTCAGGAACTGGCTGTAGTACAGGCCGGCCTTCAGGTAAGAGACATGGCCGTAGAACTCGAGGCCCTCGATCGAGAACAGCACATCCGGCAGTCCGACCATCGGCAGGATCTCGCGGCCGAAAATGCCCTGATAGTGCAGATTGTGCACCGTGAAGACCGTCACCGGGCGACGGGCGCCCAACAGCGACATATAGGCGGGCGTCAGGCCGGCCTGCCAGTCGCTGGCATGGACCACATCCGGCGCCCACTCCGGCCAGGCGCCCTGGACGGCTACCATGGCGCCGACGCGTCCAAGCAACCCAAATCGCAGGAAATTGTCCGGCCAGTCGTGCCCATGTTCGTCGAGGTACGGGCCGCCGGGCCGCTCGAACAGGGCCGGGCAGTTCACCAGCAGAAGCTGGCGCCCGCCATCGGGGTCACGTGCGGGCACCAATTGCGCCCGAACGTTGGGCAACACCTCACCAAGGTTGCGGGCCGGCCCGGTCACCTCGACCCGGTCCAGAAGACCGGCATAGGCGGGCATTAGAATGCGGGCATCCACGCCCAACCGGCCGAGGGCGAGGGGCAGGGCGCCGGCGACATCGGCCAGGCCGCCTGTCTTGACCAGCGGGTGGGCTTCCGATGTCACGAAGAGGACGCGCATGAACGGAAATCCTGGTGTCTGTGGTGCAGTGCGCGGGACCTTACCCTTCCGTCGCCGCGAAGCAAAGCCCCGCGGCAATGGTCGGCTGGTTTCCATCCACAACACCGTTCCGAAGCCGGGGCGATGCCGTCACATTCCGTTCATTGATTGACCGCCAGAGTCATGTAAATGTCGCGCCGACGGCGCCACTCATGGCCAAGAAACAGGGTGCGGCACGGATAAGGAGCGAACCGAATGACTGACCACGCGAGCGGGCCATCGTCACGGTATGGCCATGCGATCGCCGATGAACTGGCCTTCGCCAATGATGTCAACCAGGCGATGCGTGGAACGCTGTCTCTGGTGCTGGCGGGAGGCCGGGGCTCCCGACTGCTCGACCTGACCGACAAGGAAAGCAAACCGGCCGTACCGTTCGGCGGCAAGTACCGGATCGTGGACTTCCCCCTGTCGAACTGCATCAACTCCGGCCTGCGCCGCATCTGTGTTCTGACTCAGTACAAGGCCCATACACTCATCCACCACATTCAACACGGCTGGGGCTTCCTGCGCAGCGAGGTCGGCGAATTCGTCGAACTGTGGCCGGCACAGCAGCAGACGGCCTCCGCCGCCTGGTACCAGGGCACGGCCGACGCCGTGTATCAGAACATCGAGCAGATCCAGTCCCACGGCGCCGACCATATCCTGGTGCTGGCGGGCGACCACGTCTACCGGCAGGACTACTCGAAGATGATGGCCTCGCATCTGCGGGCGGGCGCCGACGTTTCGGTGGCCTGCATCGAGGTGCCACGCATGGAGGCGACAGCCTTCGGTGTGGTCGACGTGGACGAAAACGACACCATCACCGGATTCCTGGAGAAACCCGCCGATCCGCCGGGTATTCCCGGCAAGCCCGACCGCGCCTTTGCCAGCATGGGCATCTATCTGTTCAACGCCGACTTCCTGATGGAGGTGCTGGAGGAGGATGCGCGCAATCCCAACTCGTCGCGCGACTTTGGCAAGAACATTTTGCCGGCGCTGCTGGGCCGGTCACGCATGGTCGCGCACCGCTTCGAGGAAAGCTGCGTTTATCCCCCGCACGCGCGGGACGAGCCCTACTGGCGCGACGTGGGCACGGTCGATGCCTACTGGGCGGCCAACCTGGACCTCGTGACGGTGACACCCGACCTAGATCTTTACGATCCGGCATGGCCGATCTGGACCAGTGTGGTTCAGCGCCCCGGCGCCAAGTTCGTGTTCGACGAGAACGAACGGCGCGGGATGGCGGTCGACTCCGTGCTGTCAGCGGGGTGTATCGTCTCGGGCGGATCGGTGCGCGGGTCGCTGCTGTTCCACGACGTCCGCGTCAATTCCTATTCAGCGGTTGACCAGTGCGTCATTCTGCCCGGCGTGGACGTCGGTCGCCACGCGCGCCTGAAAAAGGCGGTGGTCGGCGCCGGGGCTCAGATTCCGGCCGGCCTGGTGGTCGGCGAGGATCCGGAAGAGGACGCGCGCCGGTTTGTCCACACCAAGGGCGGCGTGACCCTGATCACACAGGATATGCTCGACAAGCTGGAGGGGTAGGGCGTCTGTCCGACGCCCCCCGTGCCCCCCGAAGACCCCTACACGACGGCGTGGGCCGCGAGCGCCCGCGCCGTTGCGGCGATGAACGCATCCACGTCGTCCGGTGTGGTCTGAAAACTGGTCACCAGACGCACCATGCTGTCGTAGTCCGACGGCCAGTCGTGGAACGCGAACCCGGCCGTGCGCAGGTCCTCTCGGACCGGCCGTGGCAGGATTGGGAAGACCATGTTGGCCTGCACGGGATCGGGCACCTCGATCCCCGGCAGGGCAGCCAGGCTTTTACCCAGGCGGCGCGCCATGGCATTCGCGTGGGCGGCGTTACGGCACCACAGGTCGTCCTCGACATACGCCAGCAGTTGGGCCGAGACGAAGCGCATCTTGGACAGCAGGTGGCCGGCCCGCTTGCGCCGTTCGGCGAAGTCCGCCGACAGGCCGGGCCGGAGGAACACCACGGCCTCGGCCGCCCAGGCCCCGTTCTTGGTCGCCCCCAGACTGAGGACGTCGACGCCCGCGCGCCAGGTGAGATCGGCCGGCCTGCACCCCAGTGATACCAGGGCATTGGCGAACCGTGCGCCGTCCATGTGCAGGGCGAGGCCGTGCCGCCGGCAGACGTCGGCGACCGCGCGCACCTCGTCCGCCGTGTACACGGTGCCGCACTCGGTCGCCTGGGTTACGCTCACCGCCGACGGGCGAACCCGGTGCACGGGGCGGTAGCCGGTCCGGCGAACGGCCGCGTCAAGCGCGTCGGGCCGGATCTTGCCAGCGGGGCCGGGCAGGCCGACCATCTTGGCGCCGCCCGTGAACATCTCCGGCGCGCCGCACTCATCCGTGTTGGCGTGGCTGTCCTCGTGGCAGAAGACGGCGCCGTAAGGGGGGACGAGTTGCCACAGGGCCAGGGCGTTCGCCGCCGTTCCGGTCACCACCGGAAACACCTCGACATCGGTCTCGAACACCTCGCAAAGCCGAACGCGCAGGCGTTCGGTCCACGGGTCGGCGCCATAACTCTCGGCCGGTCCTTCGGCGGCGGCGGCCAAGGCCCGAATGATCTCCGGCGCTGCGCCGGTCACGTTGTCGCTGCGCAGGTCCATGGCTTCGGTCACTGCCCGGCAATGGTCATGCCGTCGATGCGCACGGTCGGGCTGTCGGTGCCGTAGCGCAGCACCAGGTCATCGGCCGGGGTCAGGGCTCGGAACATCTCCTGCAACGTCCCGGCGATGGTGCATTCGCTGACGGGGTGGGTGATCTCGCCGTTCTCGATCCAGAACCCGGCCGCGCCCCGCGAGTAGTCGCCGGTGATCATGTTGATGCCTTGTCCAAAGGCCTCCGTGACATAGAAGCCTTCCTTGATGTCCGAGATCAACGCGTCCGGCGTGACGGCGCCGGGGCTGAGATAGACATTGCTGGCGCCCGGACTGGGCGGAGAGCCGGCGCCCCGGCTGGCGTGGCCGGTGCTGTCCAACCCCAGTTGACGGGCCGAACGCAGGTCCAGCAACCACGTGGTCAGACGGCCGTCGTCCACCAACGCCATGGGACGCGTGGGCAGGCCCTCGGCGTCGCAGGGGCGGGACTTCAGCCCCCGGTGCCGGTGCGGGTCGTCCATGATCGTGATCCCGGGGGCGAACACCGGCTCGCCCATGCGGTCCTTCAGGAAACTGGTGCCCCGGGCGATCGCGACACCGTTGATCGCCCCCAGAAGGTGCCCCACCAGGGACCGGGCGATGCGCGGATCGAATACCACCGGGGCCTTGATGGTGGCCGGCCGGCGCGCGCCCAAGCGCCGCACCGCCCGCTCGCCGGCGCTTTGCCCGACCTCGGCCGGATCGCGCAGATCGGCGCGGAAAACGGCGGCGGAGTAGTCGTAGTCCCGCTCCATGCCGTCGCTGTCCGAGCCGGCGATGACGCTGGCAGCCAGGGAGCTGCCTGTCCGCTCGTAGCGGTGAGCGAACCCGTTCGAGGCCGCCAGAGTCACGCTGGTCAGGGACCAGCTTGCCTCGGCGCCCTCGGAGTTGGTGACCCCCGGCACGGCGCGGGCGGCGTCCTCGGCCGTTCGCGCCATCTCGGTCAGGGTCTCGGCCGAGGGTTCCGTCGGATCGCGGCTGTCGAGGACCGGCAGGTCTCGCGCGAGCTGTTCCGGTTCGGCCAAGCCACAATACGGATCCTCGGGGACTGTCCGGGCGATAGCCACGGCGCGGTCCACCAGATCCCGCAACGCCGCCGGCGAGCGCTCGGCGCTGGACACGATGCCCTGGCGGTTGCCGACGAACACCCGCAGGCCGATGTCTCCACCCTCTGCGCGTTCCAGTCGCTCCAGGGCGCCCATGCGCCACGCCACCGAGACGGACACCCCGTCCACCAGCAAGGCATCGGCGGCGTCCGCTCCGGCCTTGCGGGCGCGGTCGATCAGGTCTTCGAGAAGGGCTTGGGAATCGGTTTCCGGCATTCGGTCGGTCTCCGGTGGGCGAGGGAAAGCGGCGGGCCATGGGGCCTGGCGGGCGCGGGCGATCCTATAGCACCCGGTCGGGGGCTGTGAATGGTGGGCTCAACGCCAGATCGGGGTGCCGGAGCCGGGCAGGCCGTAGTCCCGCCACTTGCCGGTCACCCGCTCGATGATGTCGTCGGTCATACGGATTTGGGTGCCCCACTCGCGGTGCGTCTCGGGCGGCCACTTGTTGGTGGCGTCCAGGCCGATCTTGCCGCCCAGGCTGCTTTCCGGGCTGGCGAAGTCCAGGTAGTCGATGGGCGTGCCCTCGACAACGGTGATGTCGCGGGCCGGGTCCATGCGGGTCGAGATCGCCCACATCACGTCCGTCCAATCGCGGGCGTTGATGTCGTCGTCCACGACGATGACGAACTTGGTGTACATGAACTGGCGCAGGAAGGACCACACGCCCATCATCACCCGCTTGGCATGGCCCGGGTAGGCCTTGCGCATACTGACCACGGCGATGCGGTAGGAGCAGCCTTCGGGCGGCAGCCAGAAATCGACCACCTCCGGGAACTGCTGGATCAGGAAGGGAATGAACACCTCGTTCAGGGCCTCCCCCAGCACGCTCGGCTCGTCCGGCGGGCGGCCGGTGAAGGTGCTCAGGTAGATCGGATCGCGCCGCATGGTGATGGCGGAAATGCGGAACACGGGGAACTGGTCGACCGCGTTGTAGTAGCCCGTATGATCGCCGTAGGGGCCTTCGTCGCCGAACTCGTCCAGCATGACGTGGCCCTCCAGCACGATCTCGGCGGTCGCCGGCACCTTCAGCGGCACCGTCTTGCAGTCCACCAGGTCCACCTTCTTGCCGCGCAGCAGGCCTGCGAACTGGTACTCCGACAGCGTATCGGGCACCGGCGTCACGGCGGCCAGGATCACACCAGGATCGGCACCGATCACGGCGGCGGCGGGCAGCGGTTGCTTCTTCTCGGCGGCCCAGCGGCGGTAGTGCTGGGCGCCGCCGCGATGCTTCAGCCAGCGCATCAAGGTGGTGTCGCGGCCCGTCACCTGCATCCGGTAGATGCCCAGGTTGAAGGCGTCCTCGCGCCGGCCGCCCTTGCCGCCCTGCGGCCCCTGGGTGACCACCAGCGGCCAGGTGATCAGCGGCGCCGGCTCGCCGGGCCAGCAGGTTTGCACCGGCAGGCGGGCGAGGTCGATGTCCTGGCCGGTCCACACCACCTCCTGGCAGGGCGCGCGGGAGACGGAGCGGGGCTTCATGGCCAGCACGGTCTTCAGCAGCGGCATCATCTCCAGCGCATCGCGCCAGCCGCCGGGCGGCTCCGGCTGTTTCAGGAAGGCGAGGGTCTCGCCGACCTCGCGCAACTGCGCCGGGGTCCGGTTCATGCCCCAGGCCACGCGCTCGACGGTGCCGAACAGATTGACCAGCACCGGCATGTCATAGCGGCGGCCGTGGTCGCCCACCACGGTTTCGAACAGCACCGCCGGACCCTTTTCGGCGAGCAGGCGGGTCTGGATTTCCGTCATTTCCAGAACCGGCGAGACCGGCGTGGAGACGCGCGAAAGCCGGCCGTCCCGTTCCAGACGGTCCATGAAGTCGCGCAGGGACTCAAAGGGCATGAAGGGGTCTCCGGGTCCGGACCGGCGTCCGGCGTGGCAAAGGCTCGACGAGCGTTTCCCTTACCATCTGGCGTGTTACGGCGCTATCCTGATTTCCCGCCGGAGCCGGCGGGGCCGGTCAGGCCCGCGCCCGCTGTTGACGGCCATGCCCGGATGACGAGGGCGCGACGGCCCGGTAGAAGTCGGCATCATGGAGCACCAACACCGAAATCGTCCGGTACCCCAGATCCTGTTCGTGGTCGGGAACAAGACGAACATGGGGCGGGATGCCGTCGAAATGGACGATCTGGCGCACCGTCCAGACGGACTGGTACTGCCCGTCGGTCTTGACGAATCGGTCGCCCACCTCAATGCCGTGCCGTGGGGTCATGTTCGCCCCCATGGCACCCATCAAGCGTCTGAAAAAGCTCATGGTTCATGCCTCGCCGGAGGCCCGTGGGAGCGGTGACAGACGATTCACGCACGGCCCCCGCCACGCGGAGCGACCGCCATCCCCCCGTGCTCGCGACTGTCGGCGCCCCTGCGCTCAAGTCGTGAGCCGGCCCCTTGTCTTGCCCGATCCAAATATTGCACGGGGGGAGTCTGATATTCAAGCCTCGTTCACCAGCACCGCGACTGGGGTCTCCGCCAGCAGGTGCGCGAGCGGCAGAGCGCCGTCGTGCCGGTCCGGCTGCACGGGCGGCGCATCGGGGCCGTCCAGGGCCGGACGCCACGGACCTGCGGACCAGGCTGCCTCGGCGGGCAAAAGAACCTGCGTGCTGCCCCAACCCTGCGGCAGAGGCACCGTTGTGTCCTGCATCAGGGGCCAAACCAAGCGTGGCACCACCACGATCATGGCACGGGACGCGTTCGGCGGGTTGTCGTCCGTTTCCGGGCGCGGGGCAACCCTGGCAAACGCCAGCACCCGCGATGCGTGGTCCCCGACCACGTCCAGGGGAATGTAGGATCCGCGCGCGAACAGGGCTGGCGCACGGCGCCGGAGATCGAGCAGGGTGGCGATCAGCAGCAGTTTGACACGCCCGTCTCGCCAAGAGGGCAGATGGTCGGCCACCCGGCCACCCTCCGACAGCCAGCGCGCCCGTGCCTCGAAATCCACCAGACGGCGGTTGTCGGGATCGACCAGGCTGAAGTCCCACAGGTCGGTGCCCTGGTACAGATCGGGGACACCGGGCACGGTCAGTTTCAGGGTCGTCTGCGCCAGACCGTTGACCGCGCCAGCGGGTGCAAGACGGGCCACGAACGCCGCCATGTCCGTCAGGAACGCGGTGGCGTACGTGGGCGACAGGACGGAGCGGACAAACCCCTCAACGCCGGCTTCGTACTCGGGGTCCTGCGCGGTCCAGGCGGTTTCCACCTTGGCCTCGCGCACGGCCTTCAACATGTAGGCCACCATGCGCTCGGCGTATGCCTCCAGGGCGCCCTCGTCCATGGCGGCGACGGCGCCGTCCGCGTCCGTCTCCGCCAGTTCCAGCGGCCAGCTGGCCAGCAGGCTCTGGTAGAACAGGTACTCGTCGTTGGCGCTGGGCGCGCGACGGTTCTCGGACAGGACCGTCAGCCGACGCTGGTTCAAGTCCTGCCAGCGCTGGACCCGACGGCTCCAGGCGTCCGGACACTCCGAGATCAGCGCCAGGCGCGCCCGGGCATCCTCGCCGCGTTTGTGATCGTGCGTGGCGGTGGCCAGCAGGCCGAAGGGCCAGTTCTCGAGACGCGCCAGACAGGCGTGATGGAACGCGGTCGGCGACAGGCCGAACCGGTCCGGCTCGCCCCCCACTTCGTTCAGGGCCGCCAGACGGACATACCGGTAGAACGCCGTGTCCTCCATGGCCTTGGCCATCACCGGGCTGGTGAGCTGTTGCACCCGCATGGCCACGTCCAGGACCTCGTCGGGCGGGTGGCCGGCGCCCTTCAGGGCGAGATCGCCGGTCAGCGCGTCGTACAGGAAGTCGTAGATGGACAGGTCCGGCGTGCGCGCCGCCTTGCGCGCCCGGCCGATGGCCCACTGCAGGTCGCGACGGTCCTGTTCGTCGATGCGGGCATGGGGGTCCGCCTCCTCGGAAAGGTTCGCCCAGTCGGCCAGGGCGTGCGGATTGACGTACGTGCGGTACACGGGGAAGTGGGCGATCACGTTAATCAGCGCCGTGCGCAAGGCCAGCCGAGCGTAGTCCCGCGTCGCCCGCGATCGTTTCGCCAGGCGGCTCAGCCGGTTGGCCATGACGCCAATTTCGCTGGCCAGGGACTCTTCCATGACCTGCCGCTTGGCCGCGCGCACCTGGGTTTCGTAGGGGACGACGCCGCCGACACCGTGCGCATAGGCCCGCTCCAGGTCCGGCTCCCCCTCGGGATCCACAAACAGACCCAGGACCTGATTCATGAACTCGTAGCCGGTGGACCCGGCGATGGGCCAACCGTCGCGCAGGCGCTCGTGCGGCGCCAGGATTTTTTCTACGAGTAGATAGAACGGTTGGTCGGGGCCGAACGGCGAAGGTCCAAGCAAGCCGCCCGGTTCGGCGGCCGGGTCGGCCGCGATCGTCCCGGACTCGAGGCCACGCACACGTGCGGACCGGGCTTCGGCCTGGAGGCGCCGCATGTAGGTCTCGGGGTCCCACAACCCGTCCACGTGGTCGAGCCGAACCCCCTGCACCCGGCCCTCGGCGATCAGGCGCAGGATCAGCCGGTGCGCGGTATCGAACAGGTCCTCGCGTTCCATGCGCAGGGCGGCGAGGTCGTTGATCTCGAAGAACCGGCGGTAGTTGATCTCATGCGCCGCGACGCGCCAGAACGCCGGGCGGTAGGACTGGCGCTCGATCAACGCATCAAGGTCGTCGAAGCTGGCCGGTCGCCCGGGCTCGCCGGCGAAGGCGGTTTCGGCGGCGGCAACCACGGCCCGGGCCTCGTCGCTCTCGTCCAAGAGTTCGGCCAACCGGCGCTTGACGACGGTGGCGGTGCGTCGCCGGCCGAGCACGCCGCCGATCTCCCGGTCGCCGGCGCGCAATGAATCGGCGCCGGCCATCACCAGGGCGAGAACATTATCCTCTGCATGGCCGGCCGCCACGCCGCGCCGCAGGATATCGCCGTAGTCATGCGGGCGAATCGGGAAGGTGTGCTCATAGTAGCGGACCACGAATCCGCCCAAATCCCGGTCGTACCGCAGCGTCAGTTCGCCCCGTTCCAGGATGGCGCCGTAGTGGTCGCCCAGGACCGGCAGCAGGATTTTGCCGTGCAGGGACGGCTCGGCCGGTTCCCAGTCGATATCGAACCAGTCGGCGTGCGGGCTCTCGCGGCCCCACTCCAGCACGTCGCGCCACCACCGGTTCTCGTCGACGCCGATGCCCATGTGATTGGGCACGAAGTCGAGGATCAGGCCGAGGCCATGGTCCAGAAGGGTATCGCTGAAGCGGCGAAACGCCTCCTCGCCGCCCAGTTCCGGGTTGATACGGCTGTGGTCGATGATGTCGTAGCCGTGCTGCGAGCCCGGCCGGGCCATCAGGATCGGCGACAGATAGACGTGGCTGATCCCCAGCGCGGCCAGGGTCGGCACCACGGCAGCGGCGGCATCGAAACCAAAATCCGGCGAAAGCTGGAGCCTGAAGGTGGCGCGCGGATGATCGGGTACGGCGGCACGCCCCGCTCCGGAGGTATCCCCACCGCCCGTGCGGCCGACCTGTTCGGACACCATGCCTCGCCCTTTCGTGACCGGGACCCGAGGGATCAAATCGACAGCAGGGCCATGAGGGCGATCAGGCTGAACAACGCGGCGAAGCCATAGACGCCGCGGGCCACCAGCGCGTCATTCCGGATCCCGAAATCGTGGGCGGTGATCCGCAGTCGGTGAGCGGCGTGCCACAGCGCAAGGACAATGATCCCGAACAGCACGATCTTGACGAGCGGGTTGCCGACGATCTCGCTCATGCGCTCGTACGACGCCTCGCCCGACCCGAACAGGCCCAGCGGCAGCAGGAACCCGGTGATCAGGATCATGACGGGGATGACGAAGGCGGCAACGGTGCCGCCGGCGGCGAACAGGCCCCAGACGATGGGCTTGTTGGACTTGGCCATGGTCAGAGGACTCCCATCATCAGCAGGAAGACCAGCGAAACCACGCCCCAGATGATGTAGTGGGCGCTGATGATCGCCGGGCCGGGAACGAAGTCGTCACCCCTGGGAATGCGCATGGCCTTGGGCGTGACGTTGAACCAACTGATCGAGTGGTAACAGGCGAACCCGAGGGCCAGCAGGCTGAACAGAAGGCCCGACGGTGACGAGATCCCGTTGACGTAAACGGCCCACTCGCCCGGCCCCTGGGCCAGACGCACCAAGCCCACGGTCAGGCTGGCCGCGTACAGGCCAATGAACACGCAGGTGACCTCGCGCAGCATGTACCGGATGTAGCGGCGGTTGCGCATGTACCATGTGGTCCGGGGGACCTCGCGCACATAGGGGTTGCGGCTCATTTGCGCCTCCACGGCATCAGGTGCTCCAGATACCAGTCCACGGTGCTGGCGATCTTCATCTGCTGGATGGCCCCGGCGGGATCGACATCCTTGGGGCAGACCTCGGAACAGGCGCCCACGAACGAGCATTCCCACACACCCTCGTGGGCGGCGACGACCTCTTGGCGTTGCGGGCGGCCGTGGTCACGCGAATCGAGGTTGTAGCGATGCGTGAGCGCCAGGGCGGCGGGACCGATGAAATCGGGCGCGAGGGCGTACTGCGGACAGGCGGCGTAGCAGAGCATACAGTTAATGCACATCGAGTACTGCTGGTACTGATGGAGCTGCTTCGGTGTCTGCTTGTAGGTGCCGTCCTCGACCGTACGTTTTTTCTTGGGGATAACGTAGGGCTTCACCGCCTGCAGCTTGTCCATGAAGTCGTCCATGACGACCACCAGATCGCGCTCGATCGGGAAATGGGTCAGCGGCTCGACGCGGATGCTTCCACCGTTGGGGAAATCACGCACGAACGCCTTGCACGACAGCATGGGCTCGCCGTTGATCATCATGCCGCAGCTGCCGCACACGGCCATGTGGCAGGACCACCGGTAGCTGAGCGTGCCGTCGAGGTTGTCCTTAATGTAGTTGAGGGCGTCCAGCACCACCCATTCTTCCTCGCACGGCACGCAATAGGCCTGGAAGCGGGGCTCGGACTCCGTTTCCGGATCGTAGCGGAGAATCTCGAACGTGATCTGCCGTTGGCTCATGACTTCGCTCCCGAGTAGTCGCGCACCCCGGGACGGGATTTGGTGATGACGACGTCCAGATAGTCGATGCGCGGCGCGTCCTCGCCCTGGTAATGGGCCATCGAGTGCTTGAGGTAGGTGTCGTCGTTGCGCTCCACATAGTCGAGACGCTGGTGCGAGCCGCGCGATTCCTTGCGGGCCAGGGCGCTGACGGCGACCGCCTGGGCCACGTCCAGCATGTTGTCGAGTTCCAGCAGTTGCGTGAATTCGGTGTTGAAGACCTTGCTCTTGTCCCGCAGGGCGATGCCGGACCGCCGGCTGCGCAGGTCGGCCAGGGTGTTGACCGTGTCGGTCAGCATGGCTTCGTCGCGGTAGATGCCGGCGCCTGTCTCCATGGTGTGGGTCATGGCGTTGCGAATGGCGGTCATGGTTTCCGCGCCCTCGGTCCGCTCGAACAGCGCCCGCACGCGGGCCTCGGCGGCGCTGGCCTGTTGGTCGGCGGCGGCCCTGTCCGTCTTGGGCGCGGCGGAGCGCACGTATTCGGCCGCGCTTTCGGCGGCGCGCTTGCCGAACACCAACAGTTCCGTCAGCGAGTTGGAGCCCAGGCGGTTGGCGCCGTTGATGCTGACACAGGCGCATTCGCCGGCGGCGAACAGGCCGGGCAGGGGGGTGGCGGCGTTGATGTCGGTGTGGATGCCGCCCATCATGTAGTGCACCACGGGGCGGATGGGTACCGCCTCCTTGACGATGTCCACGCTGGCGTAGGCGTGCGCCAGCTCCTGGACGAAGGGCAGGCGCTCGTGGATTTTCTTCTCGCCCAGGTGCGTCATGTCCAGGAGGACACAGTCGCCCCATTTGGTGGGAACCGTGTTGCCCTTTTGCTGTTCATGCCAGAAGGCTTGGCTGAGGCGGTCACGCGGCCCCAGTTCCATGGTCTTCAGGACGGTCTCGCCGAGAGGCGTCTCCGGTCCCATGCCGTAGTCCTGCAGGTAGCGGTAGCCGTCCTTGTTGCGCAGGACGCCGCCCTCGCCACGGCACCCCTCGGTCAGCAGGATGCCCGTCGCCGGCAGGCCGGTGGGGTGGTACTGCACGAACTCCATGTCCTTCAGCGGCACGCCGGCGCGATAGGCCAGGGCCATGCCGTCACCGGTCTTGATGGCGCCGTTGGTGGTGAAGGGGAAGATTCGGCCTCCGCCGCCGGTGCACAGGATCACCGCCGGGGCCAGGAACTGCTTCATCTCGCCCGAGCGCATCTCGACGGCGCAACAGCCCTGGACCTTGCCGTCGACCACCAGCAGGTCGGTGGTGAAGACCTCGTCAAAGCGACGGATGGACTCGAACTGCAACGACGTCTGGAACAGGGTGTGCAGAAGGTGAAAGCCGGTCTTGTCGGCGGCGTACCAGGTGCGCTTGATCTTCATGCCACCGAACGGGCGAACACTGACCCGACCGTCCTTGTCCCGACTCCAGGGGCAGCCCCAGTGGTCCAGGCGGGTCAGTTCCTTGGGGGCCTCGTTGATGAAAAAATCCACCGCGTCCTGGTCGCACAGCCAGTCGCCGCCGCCGACGGTGTCGTTGAAATGCAGGTCCATGCTGTCGTCGGCTCCGGCCACGCCGGCCGCGCCGCCCTCGGCCGCGCAGGTGTGGCTGCGCATCGGATAGACCTTCGACAGCAGGGAGACGCGCAGTCCAGGGTCGGCCTCGGCCAGGGCGATGGCGGCACGCAACCCCGCACCGCCGGCGCCGACGATGACGACATCGGACTCGATGGTTTCCATGAGGTGGGCTCCACGGTCTGCGATCCGGATGGTCGGAACCGGACCTGTTCTTGAACGATGAGGGGTCTTGAACGACGGGGGTCAAACGCTAACAGATCGGGGCGCCGGCGTGTACGCCGGATGTGATGTCCGCCCTGTGAAAGTTCGAGGGTCCACCCTCAGGGATTCCCGTGGGGCTCCGGCTTGTCCGCGTCATTGACCGGCGCGCGCCGCCGCGAAACGTCGCGGATCGACCAGCCGACGGCGACCAATCCGGCAAGCCCCACGGCGGCGATCGCCAGCGTTGGGGCGCCCAGGGATGTCCGCGCCGCCTGCTCCAGGCCGGCGCCGATGGTGCTGACGACGAGGATCAAGGGAACGATGCCGAGGATCGTGCCGAGCAGATAGGGACGCCAGGCGAGGCCGGTGGCCCCGCAGACGATGTTGACCACGCCATACACAAGGATCGGCACGACGCGCGCGACGATCACGGCCTTCAGACTGTGCTGGCGGATGGCGCGCACGGCCCGGCGCACCTGAGGATGACGGTCCATGAGACGGCGCAGGCCATCGCGGCCCAGGGCGCGGCCCACCTGACAGCCGATCGCCGCGCTGATCAGCGCGGCGATGGAGCTGTAGAGGCTGCCGTGCACCGGTCCGAACACCAGCGCCATGGCCAGCGTCAGCGGGATGAGGGGGGCCATCAGCAGCATCGCCGCGGCCATCAGGGCGATGGCGGCGGCTGGGGCGTAGGGCCATGCGCCCAGAGCGTCACGCCAAGCAAGCAGGGTGTCAGGCGAGACGGCTTCCGCGAGTGGCGTCAGCCGCCACACAAGCACACCGGCGCCGAGCAAGCTCGCCAGAAAAGCGGCGCGCGCCCAAGGTACCCGCCGGGGGCCGGCGGACCGTACCTCTCGGAGGGCCTCTCGGAGGCGCGGCTCCCCGCTTTCCGGCGGCGGCTGGGGTGTCGGGCACTCAGGATCCAGATGCGACATGGCGGTAGGGTATCGCCACGCGCATCCCGATCCCAGTGATCATTCCGCGACCAGCGCCGCGACCCGGGTGGCGATCTCGGCCGGCCGGCGCCACCGCGCGCGTCGATCAGGCCACCCGCAGGCAAGCCCCCGCCACACCGTCCCGCCGTTCGACCTCGTCGAGCATGGCGATCGACGGACGCGGCGCCGGCAGCGACGCACCGCCGCGTGCCAGGGCATTCAGCGCCTTGGAGGCTTCGTTGACGGCATCGTCCACGGTCGGGCCGACGGCGCCGCAATTCCGAACGCCGACAACGTCGGCATGATAGCCGTCCGCATGATGCGAAACGACGACAATATGACCTTTCATGACGGAAGTCCTCCATCAAGTATTGAATGGGAAAAAGCGAGGGGGCGGTCTGGAAATCGTGGGGGCCCCCGAGCCTCGTCGCGTGTCCAGGGCACGTCCGGGCGGCGCTCAACCTGCGTCGCCTCAACACCGCTGGGTCTGGGTCCTGCCCGGTGTCCGGATGGTTCGTCCGAACGGGGACGCGCGACATCGAGACGGGATAATACGGATCCGACGGGAAAACGCAACCCCCTAAAGAGAAAAAAATGTGACATTGATGAATGAAAATGATTTTATTGAAGGTCATAACCGATAGGCTGTCAGGCGAAATAAATTTTATTTCCAATTATTCACTTTTCATAGCCCGCGTGATGTTGTGACAACAGGGTTGACAATTTCCCGTGGTGAGGTATTCTCTTGGCCAACGAGGGGAGATCGACCGGCCCGATCTCCGTCAGCCGCCCACCGGGTGGCATCGTCGTTGGCGGTTGGGGCAACCCGATCGCTTCACCTGAACTCCCAGGGAGCGTGGTCGTTTCCGTACGAACACTCACCGAGCCGGTGTTTCTCAGGATCATGACTGTTCCGGAACCGGATGACGCGCCGCGCATCCGGCGTGACACGCACCCTAGCCATTCGCCCGAGGGAACGATGACCGAAGCATCAATCTCCTCCATCCGGACGAAGACTGCCGCCCGCCCGGTCCCACAGCCGCCGCAGACCGGTGGCGTTCACATGCGCCATCCGACCGCCGAGGACGGATCGGCCATCTGGACCCTGGCCCGCGATAGCGGCAAGCTGGACCTGAACTCGCCCTATGCCTATCTGATGATGGGACATTTTTTCCCGCAGACCTGCATCATCGCGGAAAAGGACGACGAGCCGGTGGGCTCCGTCATCGGCTTCGCGCCGCCGGCGCGCCCGAACGCGCTGTTCGTCTGGCAGGTCGCCGTGTCCGAAACGGTGCGGGGGCAGGGTCTGGCCTCGCGCATGATCGAGCATCTGCTGTGGACGGCGCCGCTGGACGGCCAGGCCCGCTGGCTGGAAGCCTCGGTCACGCCGTCCAACGAACCGTCCGCGCGGCTGTTCAAGGGCATCGCGCGCCGCCACGGCGTCTCCTGCGAGATCGCGCCCCTGTTCGAAGAAGACGCGTTCCCGCCGCCGCACGAGGCGCAGGCCAGTTTCGAGCCGGAACACCTGTTCCGCATCGGTCCGTTGCGGCAGGCGAAGGCGGCGTAACGCGCTCCGCCTGCCCCAGCGAACAACCTCTTCCAGTCCCAAGAAACGGAACCGCTTCATGACCTCCGCATCCCTGGATGTCTTCGATCGCCACGAGTCCGCCGTCCGCAGTTATGTCCGGTCCTTCCCGGACGTGTTCACTACCGCCAAGGGGCACCTGGTCCAGGGCGAGAGCGGCCGGTCCTACATCGATTTCTTCGCCGGGGCCGGCGCGCTCAACTACGGCCACAACGATGACGCCATGAAGGCGGCGCTGATCGAGTACATCGCCGGGGACGGCATTGCCCACGCGCTCGACATGGGCACCACCGCCAAGGCCCGCTTCCTGGAACGCTTCCACGAGGTGATCCTGGCCCCGCGCGGCCTGGAGCATAAGGTCCTGTTCCCGGGGCCGACCGGCACCAACGCCGTCGAGGCCGCCCTGAAACTGGCCCGCAAGGTCACGGGGCGCGAAAAGATCGTCAGCTTCACCAACGCCTTCCACGGCATGACCCTGGGCTCGCTGGCGGTCACGGGCAACAGCTTCAAGCGTGGCGGTGCCGGCCTGCCGCTCGACAACACGGTCTTCATGCCGTTCGCCGATTTCCTGGAGGAAGGCTTCGACAGCCTGTCCTACCTGGAACGGATGCTGGAACACGGCGGCTCCGGCATGGACCTGCCGGCCGGCGTGATCGTCGAGACGGTGCAGGGCGAGGGCGGCATCAACGCTGCCTCCTTCGGCTGGCTGAAGCGCCTGAACGACCTGTGCGCCCGCTGGGACCTGCCGCTGATCGTGGACGACATCCAGGCGGGCTGTGGCCGAACCGGGCCGTTCTTCAGCTTCGAGCCGGCCGGCATCAAGCCGGACATCGTCTGCCTGTCCAAGTCCATCAGCGGCTACGGCCTGCCGATGGCGCTGGTTCTGGTGCGTCCTGACATGGATTTGTTCGGTCCGGGCGAACACAACGGCACCTTCCGGGGCAACTCAACGGCTTTCGTCACCGCGACCGAGTCCTTGCGCTTCTGGACCGACGATACCCTGACCCGCGAGGTGTTGCGCAAGGGCGAGATCGTGCAAGAGGCCCTGACCGCGATGGCGGACAAGCACCCGGAACTGAAGCCGCAGGTGCGAGGCCGTGGCCTGATGTGCGGCATCGCCCTGGATGTCCCGGGCGCGGCCTCGGCCGTGTGCGCGCACGCGTTCGAGAACGGGGTCATCATGGAAACCTCCGGGCCGGACTCCGAGGTCGCCAAGCTGCTGCCGCCGCTGACCATCCCGGAGGACGCCCTGCGCGAGGGCCTGGACATCATGGCCCGCGCCGTTGACGCCGTGGCCGCCCGCGTCGCCAACAACACCGTCGCGGCCGCCTGATCCGGCTCAGCCCCGATCCCTGCGTATCCCTGCCCGCGTCCCGTTTCTGGCGGCGGGCAGGGATAATTGTGTCTGAGAACAACACCTTACAGAAGAGAGTTAATCCATGATCGTAAAGAAGCTCGATGACCTCGCGGGCACCGACGCCGAAGTGGATGGCGGCAACTGGGTCAGCCGCCGGTTCCTGCTGCGCAAGGACGGCATGGGCTTTTCCATGCACGACACAATCATCCGCGCCGGCACCGAGACCTACATCCACTACGCCAATCACTTGGAAGCGGTGTATTGCGTCGAGGGGGACGGCGAGATCGAGGACCTGGAGACCGGCATCGTCCATCCCCTCAAGGACGGCACGCTGTATGCGCTGAACGGCCACGAGCGGCACAAGCTGCGCGGCGGATCCCGCGACATGCGGATGGTCTGTGTCTTCAACCCGCCGCTGACCGGCCGCGAGGTGCATGACGAGAACGGCGTCTATCCGCTTTTGACCGAGGCGTGACCGGGTTCTGGCGCCGTCAGTGCGGCGGCGCCAGGATGTCGTCGGTGCTCTCGGCGTCGAAGAGCCGCTTTTCCCACGTTGCGAGCGTGGCCTCGTCGGCGGACAGGATACGGGCGCGATCGTGCTCCGGCAGGGGACCGAATCGGTGTTCGATCAACCGGATGAGCATTCTGGCCTGGCCTTCGGCGAGGCCTTCCTCCCGCCACTTGCGCTTCCATTCCTCGCCCAGGGTCGCCAGCATGGTTCGTACCTCCATCAGGTCGTCGGGCATGGGGCCGGGCAGGCCAACGCCCGTCATGGCCTGCCCCAGCATCTCGGTGAACAGCCGCCGCAGGTCGGCGTAGTCCGGATGCCGCCGGAACCAGGCGATGACGCCTTCGGTCAGGCGCGCGAAATCACGTGGCTCCGGCGACCGTTCCAGACGCACCAGCAGGGACGCCAGCGACTCCCGACCGACCAGATCGTCCTCGGGCATCCGGCCCATGTCCAGAAGATGATAGCGGATTCGGGGCTGCCAAGGTCACAACCGCGAGCCTTCCGGCAGGCCGATCAGGCCCGTGGTGTCGGTCGGCGCCGTCCATGGGCGGGCGCCGTTGTAGAGCACCATCAGCAGCACAGGAGGCAGGGGGGCACCGAGCCTCAACCGGTGTTCGGCGATAATGTGCTGCCAAAGGAGGCCTTCGTAGACCTGGGCGCGCACCGCCATCCACCAGTCCGGCGTCGACTGGAACTCCAGCAGCAGGTAAAGGTAGACGTCCGGCCCGGTCTGGGTCGGCAGGCGCCAGATGACGTCACCGTCCCGGCGGGTGCCGACGCGATGGCCGTGGAACTTGGCCGAGACCCGCGCCATCCGGGCGAAATCCAGCCCCACGGCCATGGCATCGGGCACGAAATCGCGCACCAGTTGCTCGACCATCAGCGGGTGCGAGAACAGACGGTGATAGAGCGTGTCGGCGTCGGTTATCGTTCGATGGACGTTGGGTCAGGCATCTTTCAGCCCCTCCAGCCAGGCGCGCAGGGCGGCGGCGTGGGTGGGGAGATTCCGTTCAAGACCCCGCGCCAGTTCCTCGTTGTAGGTGTGGGAGGCCAGATTGCGGTCATCGACCATGGTGAGGGTGGATTCACCCGTTGGCTCATCAAGAATGCCGGCGGTGACGCACGAACGGATGGCCGCGCGCGGCGTGTTGGCGATGACTCCGTGGCGCTCCCGCAACACGGCCTGGGCAGCTTTCCAGGTGGCCTCGAACGAATACACGAACCGGAGTATACAGACGTCGCGGCGTTCCACGGCGGGCAGGGCATCGTTGTCCAGCGCCGCGAACAGCGTCGCCTACGCCTTTCCCGCCAGACCGAGGCGTTCCGTCACTCTGTCCACGGGAGACCCTCCCTGAACACACGACCGCGAAAATCATCCGATGTCCTGCGCAGGTCCACAACGTCGCAAACCCAGGGGACGTTGGTGTCCTCCAGCGCCTCGCGAAGGTCGCCGATGATCAGGGACGACATCTCCGGCGGGGCGTCGATGGCGATGTCCACGTCGCTGCCGGGATATGCCGTGCCGGTCGCCCGGGACCCGAACAGCCACGCCCGCGCGCCCGTGCCGGCCAACGCCTTGCGCACCACCGCGCGCAACGTGGCGAGGTAGCGGGCGTGGCGGTCGGGCTCCGTTTCCTGATCCAGCGTGGTCATGGCGGCGGGCCGCATCAGTGCCCCGGTCAGTGCGGCGGCGCCAGGATATCGTCGATACTCTGGGCGTCGAACAGCCGTTTTTCCCACGTTGCGAGCGTGGCCTCGTCGACGGAAAGAATTCGGGCGCACCGGTCATCCGAAAGCGGGCCGAAGCGGTGCTCGAGCAACCGCATGAGCATCTGCCTCTGCCCCTCGGATCGCCCCTTCGTTTCGCCTTCAGCCTTGCCTTCAGCCAAGGCTTCGGCTCGCCACTTGCGCTTCGACTCCTCGATCAGAATCTCCAGCATGGTTCGCATCTCCATCAGGTCGCGGGGCACCGGCCCCGGCAGACCACCGCCCGCCATCGCCTGACCGATCAGTTCGGTGAACAGCCGCCGCAGGTCCGTATAGTCCGGATGTGTCCGGAACCAGCCGACGACGGCGTCGATCACCTGTTTCAGGGCCTCGAGCTCGTGCGGGCGTTCCAACTGAACCAAAAGAGACGTCAGCGAATCCCGACCGGTCAACGCATCCTCGGGCATCCGGCCCATGTCCAGAAGATGATAGCGGATTCTCGGCTGCCAAGGCCACAATGGTGAGTCTTCCGGCAGGCCGATCAGGCCCGTGGTGTCGGTCGGTGCCGCCCATGGCCGGGCGCCGTTGTAGAGCACCATCAGAAAAACCGGCGGCAGCGGGTCCCCTGGGCTCAGGCGGTGTTCGGCGATCACGTGCTGCCACAGCAGGCCCTCGTAGACCTGGGCGCGCACCGCCATCCACCAGTCCGGCGTCGACTGGAACTCCAGCAGCAGGTAGAGGTAGACGTCCGGCCCATTCAGTATAAACATTACCTATTTAAGTCACTTAAGACTACAGAGCCCATATCAACGTTTGCTGTGTAGCATTTCACGGTTGGATTTATAGAGTTAACAAAAGACGCGAGGTGTTCTTTTTCACAATTCGGACTATGCCAGCCAAATATTAAAGAGCGGACGCGTGATTTTTCTATCGATCTTGTATATATCTCGCTTCTATCCGGTAATGTAGTTGTTTCACATAGATTTAATGGCTGTATTATTCTTCTCTCTCTTTCATAACTCCAGTCTGGATATTTGGCGAGAAAGATGGATTTGTAAGATTGTGGATCAAAAGTTACGCCTGAAATATGCCGATCATAAGTCACAGGAAGAAGTTCACCGATCAATCCGGTATCGTCTTTAGGGAAAGCGTCAGCCAAACCAGCAAACTCTACTACATACCCCTTTGCATTGTTTGAGTAGTGTGCCCACATCGGCAAGCAGTCGTATGTCCGGCTAGCGCAGAACAAGCCAATCTTGTTTCTAAAATTCTCTGCGGTAATGCCTATTTTTTTGATCATGTATTCAATATTATCATATATGTGATACTGTAATATGTTATCCGCCTGTATTGTGTCCGACGGCGCAGAAATAACAACTTCCTTTGGGCTCAGGAGGCTCATTAGTTTTTCGGCTTGGCGTAACGCCACGATATCTTCTTGGCTATGCCCTCTTTGACGTAGTGCGTTCAAGCTTTCTTTGAGCTCTTGTTTGTCAACGGTAGGCAGTAGCTCAGAAGGATCATTCAAATCCCTAATTCTCGTAAATTTTAGCCTGCCACACAGTAAGTGTTCCACAGCCGATACGCCCGAAACGAACTTAAAAACAGAGCCGCCACTGCAATTCGTATTGTCATTTTGCGTCATTCTAGCCTTCTCCTTTCTTAACTAAACAAAAATCATGCACTTAAACGTCTTGCAGACTCTTAATGGTGAAAAGATCAAGCCTTTTCTTTGTCACTACGCCGGCCGTCGCTTCCGTGCCGCCGCCTCCAGCAAATGCCCCTTCAGGTACTGCCCGGTGTAGCTGTCCCGCGCCTCGGCGACCTCTTCGGGCGTGCCCTCGGCCACCAGCCGGCCGCCGCCGGAGCCACCCTCCGGCCCCAGGTCGATGATGTGGTCGGCGGTCTTGATGACCTCCAGGTTGTGTTCGATCACCAGCACCGTGTTGCCCTGGTCGACGATGTGGTGCAACACCTCCAGCAACTTGCGCACGTCCTCGAAATGCAGGCCGGTGGTCGGCTCGTCGAGAATGTAGAGCGTGCGCCCCGTCGCCCGCCGCGACAATTCCTTCGACAGCTTGACCCGCTGCGCCTCGCCGCCGGACAAGGTGGTCGCCTGCTGCCCCAGGTGGATGTAGCCCAGGCCCACCCGCTGCAACAGCGCCATCTTGTCCCGGATGATGGGCACGGCCTTGAAGAAATCTTCCGCCTCCTCAACGGTCATGTCGAGGACGTCGGCGATGGACTTGCCCCGGAACAGCACCTCCAGCGTCTCCCGATTGTACCGCTTGCCCTTGCAGACGTCGCAGGTGACGTAGACGTCCGGCAGAAAGTGCATCTCGATCTTGATGACGCCGTCGCCCTGGCAGGCCTCGCAGCGCCCGCCCTTGACGTTGAACGAGAACCGCCCCGGCTTGTAGCCGCGCGCCTTGGCCTCCGGCAGGTTGGCGAACCAGTCGCGGATGGGCGTGAAGGCGCCGGTGTACGTGGCCGGGTTGGAGCGCGGCGTGCGGCCGATGGGCGACTGGTCGATGTCGACGATCTTGTCGATATGGTCGACGCCGCGAATGGCCGCGTGCGCGCCGGCCAGCTCGCGGGCGCCGTGAAGCTGGCGCGCCAAAGCCTTGTAAAGCGTCTCGATCACCAGACTCGACTTGCCGCCGCCGGACACCCCGGTCACACAGGTGAAGGTGCCCAGCGGGATGTCCACCGACAGATCCTGAAGGTTGTTGGCGCGCGCGCCCTCGACGCGTAGCACCTTGCCGTTGCCGGGCCGGCGCGCCTCCGGCACCGGCACGACGCGGCGGCCGGTCAGGTACTGGCCGGTCAGGCTGGCGGGATTGGCCATCACCTCATCCGGCGTGCCCTCGGCCACCACCCGGCCGCCGTGGACGCCGGCCCCGGGTCCCATGTCCACCAGATAATCGGCGGCGCGGATGGCGTCCTCGTCGTGCTCGACCACGATCACGGTGTTGCCCAGGTCGCGCAGCCGCTTCAGGGTCGTCAGCAGGCGGTCGTTGTCGCGCTGGTGCAGGCCGATGGACGGTTCGTCCAGCACATAGAGCACGCCGGTCAGGCCGGATCCGATCTGGCTGGCGAGCCGGATACGCTGGCTTTCGCCGCCGGACAGCGTGCCCGATGTGCGCGACAGGGTCAGATAGGTCAGGCCCACGCTGGTCAGGAACCCCAGCCGCTCGGTGATCTCGCGCAGGATGCGGTGGGCGATCTCGCGGTCCTTGGGGCGCAGGCGCTCCTCCAGGCCCGAGAACCAGTCCAGGGCCGCGCTGATGGACAGGTCGGAGATCTCACCGATGTGGCGGCCGTCGATCTTGACCGCCAGCGCCTCGGGCTTCAGGCGGAACCCGTTACAGGCCTCGCAGGAGTGGGAGGCCTGATAGCGCGACAACTCGTCGCGCATCCCCTGGGACTCCGTCTCGCGCCAACGCCGGGCGATGTTGGGAATCACGCCCTCGAACGGTTTTTCGGTGCGATAGGAGCGGCTGCCGTCGTCGAAGTGCAACGCGATGATCTCGTCGCCCGAGCCGTGCAGGATGGCCTCGCGCGCCCGCTCCGGCATGTCCTGCCAGGGCGTGTCCATGTCGCTGCCGAAGTGGGCCGCCACACTGGCCAACGCCTGGGCGTAGTAGGGCGAGGGCTGACCATACGACGACCACGGCGCCACGGTGCCGTCGCGCAGGGTCTTGTCGGGGTTGGGCACGACGAGGTCGGGATCGAAGTACAGCTTGACCCCCAGACCGTCGCAGGCCGGGCAGGCGCCGAACGGGTTGTTGAAGGAGAACAGGCGCGGCTCGATCTCCTCGATGGTGAAGCCGGAGACCGGGCAGGCGAACTTGGCGGAAAAGACCGTCTCCTCGCCCGTGGAAGCGTTCTCGGCGATCAGCAGGCCATCGGACAGGCCCAGGGCGGTTTCCACCGAGTCGGCCAGGCGCGTCTCCAGGCCCGGCTTGACGATCACCCGGTCCACCACGACGGCGATGTCATGCTTGCGCTTCTTGTCCAGGGCCGGCACGTCGGCGATGTCGTGGACCTCGCCGTCCACCTTCACCCGCTGAAACCCGCGCTTGCGCAGGTCCGCCAATTCTTTCCGGAACTCCCCCTTTCGACCGCGCGCGATGGGGGCAAGCAGGTACAGCCGTGTCCCTTCGTCCATGGCCGCAATGGCGTCCACCATCTGGCTGACGGTCTGGCTTTCGATGGGCAGACCGGTGGCTGGCGAGTGCGGCACGCCGACCCGCGCCCACAGCAGGCGCATGTAGTCATGGATCTCGGTGACCGTGCCGACGGTGGAGCGCGGATTGCGGCTGGTGGTCTTCTGCTCGATGGAGATGGCCGGCGAAAGGCCCTCGATGGACTCCACGTCGGGCTTCTGCATCAACTGCAGGAACTGCCGCGCGTAGGCCGACAGGGATTCGACATAGCGCCGCTGGCCCTCGGCATAGATGGTGTCGAACGCCAGCGACGACTTGCCCGACCCGGACAGCCCCGTGATCACCACCAGCCGGTCGCGGGGCAGGGTGACATCGATGCCCTTCAGATTGTGCTCGCGCGCGCCGATGACGCGGATGTCCTGGGTCATGGTCTTCCATGGGATCGGTGAGGCCAAGGGCGGGTTCCCGGTACATAGAAGCCTGCCGGCGTCCGGACAAGCGCGCGCCCCTGGCCGCCGTCGCGCGCGGATCTTGCGGGGTGCGGCTCCCCCCGTCATGGTGAGATGCTCGATCCGAGTCGTCTCGGGGCTTGCCCCCGGGGCCGCCTTGGTCTACACAGCCGCGCCGCCCGGGGGATTGTTCCGGGGTGGTCGTTCCCTCGACGCGATGCTGGCCGCGTGATCCCGTTGCGACGGAAGGTTTTTCTCCCGTGATCCAGATCGAAGGCATCTCCAAGGCATTCGGTGGCCTGCGGGCCGTCGACTCGGTGCATTTCACCGTGGCGACCGGCGGCATCACCGGCCTGATCGGTCCCAATGGTGCCGGAAAAACCACGCTGTTCTCGATCCTGGCTGGGTTTCTCAACGCCGACGAAGGGCGTGTCCTTCTGGACGGCGAGGACGTGACGGGCCTGCCACCGCACAAGCTGTTCCATCGCGGGTTGGTGCGCACGTTCCAGATCCCCAAGGAGTTCTCCCGCATGACGGTGCGGGACAACCTGATGATCGTGCCGCCGGGCCAGTCCGGCGAGGTGCTGCCCAACGCCTGGTTCCGCTGGGGCATGGTGAAACGCCAGGACCGCGTCATCGGCGCCAAGGTCGACGAGGTGCTGGAGTTCCTGAACCTGACCCACGTGGCCGACGAACTGGCCGGCAATCTGTCGGGCGGGCAGAAAAAGCTGCTGGAGCTGGGCCGCACCATGATGATCGACGCCAAGGTGGTGCTGCTCGACGAGCCAGGCGCCGGCGTCAACCGCACCCTGCTGAACAACATCCGCGACGCCATCCGGCGGCTGAACCAGGATCGCGGCTATACCTTCTGCCTGATCGAGCACGACATGGACCTGATCGCCCAGCTTTGCGATCCGGTGGTGGTGATGGCCCAGGGACGGGTGCTGACCCAGGGCTCCATGGACCAGGTCCGCGCCAACACCGAGGTGCAGGACGCCTATCTGGGCGGCGGGGTGTCCGGGCGAGGCGTGTCGGCCATGGCCGAGGACGACATCGGCAAGGGCGGCAACGGCGCGACCGTTGGCGCGGACGGGACCGACGAGGAGTGGCGGCCATGACCCTGCTGTCCATCGAGGGGGTGACCGGCGGCTACGGTGGCGCCGACATCCTGCACGGCGTCGACCTACGGGTGGAGCCGGGCGAGATGGTGGTCATCATCGGCCCCAACGGCGCCGGCAAGTCGACGCTGATGAAGGCGGCCTTCGGACTGGTGAAGATCCGCGAGGGCGCCGTCTTGTTCGAGCGGCGCGACATCACGCCTTTGCGCCCTGATCAGATCGTGCGCCAGGGGATCTCCTACGTCCCGCAGGAACAGAACGTGTTTCCCTCCATGACCGTGGAGGAGAACCTGGAGATGGGCGCCTTCATCCGGAATGATGATATCCGCCCACAAATGGATCGAATTTATAACTTTTTTCCGCGTCTGGCCGAGCGCCGCAACCAAGTGGCCGGGTCCATGTCCGGGGGCGAGCGGCAGATGCTGGCCATGGGTCGGGCCTTGATGCTGGACCCCAAGCTGTTGCTGCTGGACGAGCCGACGGCGGGGCTGTCGCCGATCTTCATCGACCAGACCTTCGACCGTATCCGCAAGATCAACGAGGCCGGAATCGGCATTCTGATGGTCGAGCAGAACGCCAAGCAGGCGCTGGCGGTGTGTGATCGCGGGTACGTGCTGACCATGGGGCGGAACCGGATCGACGACACCGGCCCCAATCTGTTGGCCAACAAGGACGTGGCCGAAATGTTTCTTGGCGGCTGATTCGGGGGGCTGACGGCGGAATGGGCACGGAACTCCTGCAACTGGCGATCTACGGCGTGGTGTCGGGCAGCATCCTGACCCTGGGGGCCATCGGCGTTTCGCTGATCTTCGGCATCCTGCGCTTCGCCCATTTCGCCCACGGCGACCTGATGACGCTGGGCGCCTATTTCGCGTTCTCGATGGTGGTCGGGCTGGGCTTCCCGGTGTGGGCGTCGGCGCCCTTCGCCGTCGCCGGGGCCGCGCTAGCGGCGATGACCATCGACCAGACGGTCTATCGGCACCTGCGCCGCGCCTCGCCGATCATCCTGTTGATCTCCTCGTTCGGCATCGCCATTGCCCTGCGCAGTGTCGTGCAGCTCATCTGGGGGCCGCACAACCAAGTCTACCAGAGCGGGATCCAACTGCCCTGGCGGATCGGCGATATCGTCATCAAGCCGGACCACGTCTGGATCGTCCTCGGCGCGGTGGTCCTGGTGATCCTGCTGCACCTGTTCCTGACGCGCACCAAGATGGGCAAGGCCATGCGCGCCATGAGCGACAACATGGACCTCGCCCTGGTCTCCGGCATCCCGTCCGAGCGGGTGATCCTGGTCACCTGGGCCGTGGGTGGCGGCATGGCGGCGGTCGCCGGCATCTTCCTGGGGATGGACACGCGCCTGCACCCGGTGATGGGGTGGTCATTGCTGTTGCCGGTGTTCGCGGCGGCCATCCTGGGCGGCATCGGCCGGCCCTACGGCGCCATCGCCGGCGGCATGGTGATCGGCCTGGCCATGGAGATGTCGACCATGGTCATCAACCCCACCTACAAACCGGCGGTGGCGTTCGCGCTGATGGTCTTGATGCTGGTCGTGCGGCCGCAGGGCCTGTTCAAGGGGAACCCGTGATGGAACTGGGCGGGCTTGCCACCTACGGCGTCTTCTTCCTGACCCAGGCCGGCATCTACGCGGTGCTGGCGCTGGGCCTGAACGTGCAGTACGGCCTGACCGGGCAGATCAACATCGGCATCGCCGGGTTCTTCGCCGTCGGCGCCTACACCAGCGCCATCCTGACCACGGCCACCAGCACCGCCCACCTTGGCGGGTTCGATCTGCCCTTCCTGGTGGGGATCGCCGGGGCGATGGCCACGTCGGCCGTGGTGGCGGTGGGGATCGGCTGGGTGACCATGCGGTTGCGCTCGGACTACCTGGCCATCGCCACCATCGGCATCGCCGAGATCATCCGCATCGTATTCAAGAACGAGGACTGGTTGACCAACGGCGTGCGCGGCGTGCCCGGCATTCCGCGCCCGTTCGTGGAAACCCTGGGCGCGAACCCGCTGGTGTCGCTCGGCGTCGTCACGGCGTTCGTCCTGCTGGCCTACTGGCTGGTGGAGCAGGCCCGGCGCTCGCCCTGGGGTCGCGTGCTGCGGGCGATCCGCGAGAACGAGGATGGCGTCATGGCTGCCGGCAAGAACGTGGCGCGCTTCCGCCTGCAGGCGTTCGTGTTCGGCTCCAGCCTGATGGGCATGGCCGGCGGCCTGTACGCCCACTTCATCGGCTTCATCAGCCCCGAGGCGTTCATGCCGCTGTACGGGACGTTCCTGGTGTGGGTGATGCTGATCGCCGGTGGCGCCGGCAACAACCGGGGCGCCGTGCTGGGGGCCTTCGCCATCTGGATGCTGTGGTCCGCCACCCAGTTCCTGACCGACGCCCTGGGCGCCGAGTACGCCACGCAGGCCGGCGCGCTCCGCGTGCTGCTGATCGGCGTGCTGTTGCAGGTGATCCTGATCGCCCGCCCGCAGGGCATCCTGCCGGAGCACGCGCGGCGCAAGGGGCGGGGGTAGACCCGCCCCGCGCCGGACGGCGACTACAGCCCCGGAATCTCTTGTGTCAGCCCGGGGCCGTTGTCGCCCTCGAACCGGCCCAGGTTGCCGAGCAACTGCTCCAGGATCCCCAGTTCGTTGCCAAGGGTGGGGGTCTCGCGCTCCACCACCGCGACGTTCTTGCCATCGGCCAGATCCAGTTCCCGCACCTCGCTGACGACCCCGGCGTCGTCGAACGAGATCGCCACGACCCGCCGGTCCAGTTCCTCGCGCTCGAACACCGCGTACTGCTGTGTGCGGGCACTGATGTAGTACCACGTCTCGTTGTCGAAGGTGCCGGTCGCGGACGGCGTCCCCAGCAACGCGGCGACTTCGGCCCGGGTTTGCTTGCCGGCCTCGACCTCTGACAGAAGGTCGCGCTTCGGCTGGTTGCCACGGGCGCTGATTTCCGGGGCGCAGGCCCCCACGGCGAAGACGATCGCGCAGACGCCAACCGTCGCGGCCAGGCGTGAGGCCCTGAACTGACGGGAAACCGGACGGGTGATCACGGATGGCTCTCCCTTTGCCGTTGGAAGGGTCCGGCGCCGCTGCCTGGGCGGCCGATCAAGGCTTTGCACCGGACCGAGGCGGTCACTAATATACCACCCTGACACTGCAAAAAAAGCGCCTGCCGGACGGCCACCGCCGACCGCCAAGGCTGTTGTCACGAGGGAATGGACCCCGCCAGACTCATGGTCATCAGTCGTTTTTTTGGTGCCCGCGCCCGGGCACGATCCGAAGAGCGCGCGCAGGCCCGCGCGGTCGTGGAGCGTTTGTACGGTGAGGCCGTGCGTAGCACACGCCAATCCATCTTCTACCAGGACTGGGGCGTGCCCGATACGCTCGAAGGGCGCTACGACGTCCTTGTCCTGCACGTCCATGCGCTGTTTCGCCGCCTGGGCGCCTTGCAACGGGAGCAGGCGGCCCAGACGGGACACGCGGAGGCGGACACCGATGCCGCCGGGCTCTCCCAGGCCCTGTTCGACCACATGGTCTGGGACCTGGACACCAACCTGCGCGAAGCCGGGGTCAGCGACATGCGCATCGGCGCGCGTATGAAGAAGCTCGCGAAAGGATTCTACGGGCGGGTGGCGATCTACGACACGGCGCTGGACGCGGGCGACGAACAGGCGTTGCGAGACGCCCTGGACCGCAACGTCTATCACAAGGTAGCGGCCCCGCCGGAGGGACTGACGGCGTTGGCCGGGTATGTTCAGGCGCTCGTGGCCGCGTCGGAAACCTGGACGTGGGACGCCCTGGCGCATGGATCGATTCACTACCCCGACCCGCAAGGCCAGCGGGTGAACATCCCTGCCAAAGAGACCGTCCGATGAGTGATCCGCAAGACCCACACCTGGAGTTTTCGCGACCGATCGGCGTGGTGTCCCTGCCGCCCGAGGGCCGAACGGTCGGGGTCGAGGCGTCCGAGGCCGAACGCGCCGCCCTGGCCGCGCGTTTCGGCCTGACGGAACTGCATCGCTTCGCGGCGACAGTGCTGGTTCGCCCGCTGGGCGCCGGGCGCGGCGTGACACAGGTGGAAGTGTCGGCCGACCTTGAGGCGGACGTCGAACAGACCTGCGTGGTTACGCTCGATCGGGTGCCGGGCCGGATCGCCGAGGCGGTGCGGCGGCGGTTTTCGGACGACAGCGCGACGGACGACACCGCCGCCGTGCTGGATGTCCATCCGGGGGAGGACGACGACGAGGCCGATCCGATCGTCGACGGCACGATTGACATTGGCGAGGTTCTGGCCGAGGCGCTGGGGCTGGCGCTGGATCCGCACCCCCGCGCGCCCGGTGCCGTCTTCGACTCGGCGGCGTGGTCGGACGAGGACGACGCGGGAGAGACTGCCCCCGGAGCCTTCGCCGCCCTGGCGGCCCTCAAGACCGGGTCGTCCGGAACCTGAAAAAACACCGCGATCGTTCCGTCCGGTCGCTTGCGGGGCCATGCGAATTCCGCTACATAGACGCGCTCGCGCCTGGGGCGCCCCGAGGCGGTGGCCTCGCTTGTTTTTCCTCAGGCTTCCTGCAGTTCAGAGAACGTGGACAGGTCCGATGGCGGTACCCAAGAGCAAAATCTCGAAATCCCGGCGCAACATGCGGCGCGCCCATCACGCCGTGAAAAGCGGCCCGTACAACGAATGCCCGAACTGCGGCGAGCTGAAGCGCCCGCACCATGTTTGCGCGCATTGTGGCCACTACGACGGCCGCGAGGTCGTCAATCCCGAGGCGGCCTGATAGGGTGATCCAAAGGCGCGCCTCGGCACGGGGCGGCGCCGGCAACCGTGACCGTTGAATGGGGTCCCCGTGAGTGCACGCCTCACTCTCTCCCTGGATGCCATGGGGGGCGATCAAGCGCCCGACATGGTCCTGAAGGGGATCAAGATCGCTCGCACGCGCCATCCGCACGCGCATTACCTGCTGCATGGCAACGAGGCGGTGCTGGGTCCCATGGTCGAGCGGGACAAGACGCTGGCCGAGGTCTGCGACATCCGCCATGCCGAGGGCGTCGTCGGTAACGACGAAAAGCCCTCGCAAGCGTTGCGACGCGGCCGCGACAGCAGCCTTTGGCAGGCCATTCAATCGGTCAAGGAGGGCGAGGCCGCCGGCATGGTCTCGGCCGGCAACACCGGTGCCTTCATGGCCATGGCCAAGCTGTCCCTGCGCACGCTGCCGGGCATCGACCGTCCGGCGATCGCCGCCATGATGCCCACCCAGCGGGGCGACCTGGTGATGCTTGACCTCGGGGCCAACGCCGAGTGCGACGCGGACAACTTGGTGCAGTTCGCCATCATGGGCGAGGTGTTCGCCCGCACCGTGCTGGGCCTTGAGAAGCCCACGATCGGCCTGTTGAACATCGGTACCGAGGACCAGAAGGGCACGGAAACCCTGCGCCAGACCTCCGCCATCCTGAAGACCAGTTCGCTGCCGATCCGCTTTCACGGCTTCGTCGAGGGCGACGACATCGGCAAGGGCACGGTCGACGTGGTGGTCACCGACGGCTTCACGGGCAATGTCGCCCTGAAGGCCATCGAGGGGACGTCCAAGCTCTATTCGGCCTTCATCCGCGGCGCGTTCGAGAGTTCGATCGTTACGCGACTCGGGTACCTGCTTGTGCGCTCGGCCGTGAACAAGGTGCGCGCGCGTGTTGATCCGCGCCGCTACAACGGGGCCATGTTCCTCGGCTTGAACGGAATCGCCGTCAAATCGCATGGCGGCACCGATCCGCTGGGCTTCGCCAATGCCGTCGGCGTCGCGGTCGACCTCGTGTCACACGGCTTCAACGACACCATCAAGGGCGAGTTCATGAAGGTGCAGCGCGCCTCGGGACTCGACGCCAAAGGGCTGGAAGAGGCGGCGAACGGCTGATGGTCACACGGTCGCTCCTTGTCGGATCCGGCGCCTATCTTCCCTCCCGCGTGGTCACCAACGACGAACTGGCCCAGACCGTGGACACCAGCGATGCGTGGATCCGCGAGCGGTCGGGAATCGAGGAACGCCGGTTCGCCGCCCCCGGTGAGTTGACCTCGGATCTGGCGATCGCCGCCGCGCGCCGGGCCGTCGAGGACGCCGACATCGACCCGGCGGCCCTGGACCTGATCGTGTTGGCGACGGCCACGCCGGATCACACGTTTCCGGCGACGGCCGCCAAGGTTCAGGCGGCGTTGGGGGCTTTCGGCTGCATTGCCTTCGATATCCAGGCCGTCTGCACCGGCTTCCTCTACGCCCTGGCCACGGCCGACGCCTACGTCCGAGTCGGCCAGGCCCGAACTGCCTTGGTGATCGGCGCGGAGACATTCTCGCGCATCCTCGACTGGGAGGATCGCGCCACCTGCGTATTGTTTGGCGACGGAGCCGGGGCCGTGGTCCTGCGTGCGGGGGCAGGGCAGGGCGACGCCACGGAGCGGGGTATTCTGTCGACCCATTTGCACGCCGACGGCCGCCAGCACGACCTTCTGTATGTGGACGGCGGACCCTCGTCGACCCAGACCACTGGATACCTCCGGATGCAGGGCAAGGAGGTGTTCCGGCACGCGGTGGCCAACATGGCGCAGGTGGCCGACGAGGCGTTGCAGGCGAACGGGATGTCGATCGATGACCTTGACTGGCTGGTCCCACACCAAGCCAACCAGCGCATCCTCGATGGCACCGCCCGCAAAATCGGACTGTCCGCGGACAAGGTCATCTCCACGGTGGCTCGCCATGCCAACACCTCGGCGGCATCGGTGCCGCTGGCCCTGGACGAGGCCCGACGCGACGGACGCATCCGGCCGGGGCAATTGGTGCTGTTGGAAGGCATGGGCGGCGGATTCACGTGGGGATCGGCTCTGATCCGTCTGTGACGGTCCTGCGAGTGCTTCCACGGCGGTTTAATCTCGCCCCTGCAAATCACTGATATTGACGACTTTCCGCCGACCCGGTACTCTTCGTATCTGGTTCGAGGCTTGCCCCTGTCTTGGTCCGGCCCGTCGCCCGTGGAAGCGTTCGCGGCGGAACGGTCGTGGCGCATTCCCGCGCACCCACCCGGGCAAGACCCTCCGCCAAGAATGGACGAGATGGCCGCGCCGTTGCGTTCAGACGGACGGCGCACGTCACGGTAAGAACACGAAGGGCCGGTGTGGCATGAGCGGGCAAACGATAACGCGATCGCAACTGAGCGAGGCGGTCTACCAGGAGGTTGGCCTGTCCCGCAACGAATCGGCCGACCTGCTTGAGTCCGTGCTGGACGAAATGTCGCAGGCCCTGGCGCGGGGCGAGACCGTGAAGATCTCGTCGTTCGGCAGCTTTTCGGTGCGCGAGAAAGGGCAGCGCGTCGGGCGAAATCCCAAGACCGGCGAAGAAGTGCCCATCATGCCGCGCAAGGTTCTGGTCTTTCGCCCTTCTCAGTTGCTGAAAACCCGCATCAACAAGGCCGCCACGGCTGGCACCGGGCGTTCGTGATGGCCCCCGGCGCCGGCAGTCCGGATCGAAAGGAGAAGGCCGTGGCGGAAGGCCAGGCCCGAGACGGGGGAAGCCGTCGGTCGCAGAAGTCCGACGCCGCGTTCCGCACGATCAGCGAGGTCGCCACGGAACTGGACGTCCCCCAGCACGTTCTGCGCTTCTGGGAGACCAAGTTCACCCAGATTCGCCCCATGAAGCGCGGGGGCGGTCGGCGATACTATCGGCCCGAGGACGTCGTCCTGCTGACGACCCTGCGCGACCTGCTGTACCGCGAGGGATATACCATCAAGGGCGTGCAGAAGCTGCTGCGCGACAACGGCGCCAAGGCCCTGGTCAATACCATCAAGGAACGCCAGGAAAAGGCCGAGGGCGGCATGGTCGGCCCGGTCGGCTTGGCTATGTCCGAGGCGCGCGAAGAGGACGCCGAGACTGGAGACGAAGCGGACGAGCCATCGCAAACGGACGCGCTGGAGGCGGCCTCCATCGGGGCCGACCAGGATGACGCCGAGGCGGGCGACTCGGCCGCGTCCCTGAGCGCGCCGGTGCGCGCCGAGTTGTCAAAGGCGGTCAACGAACTGGCCACGTTGCAGGGGCTTCTGCGCCAGGCGCTGGACGCAACCCGGCCGCCGCCCCCGCCGCCGGAGTGGTGACGGGACCGACGGCTCACTCCGCTAGCGGCTGCCCCAGGCGGCCCGCCAGATCCTGGATGTACTGCCACGCGACACGGCCGGAGCGGCTGCCCCGGGTGGTGGCCCATTGCACGGCCTCCCGCCTGACGGTCTCCTCGTCGATGCTCAGCCCGTGGTGACGAACGTAGCCCAGTACGATGGAGACGAACGTCGGCTGATCCACGTTGTGGAACCCCAGCCACAGGCCGAACCGGTCCGACAGGGAAACCTTTTCCTCTACCGCCTCGCCGGCGTGCAGGGCGGTCGACTGCTCGTTCTCGACCATCTCGCGGGCCAGCAGGTGCCGGCGGTTGGAGGTGGCGTAGAACAGCACGGTCTCCGGTCGCCCCTCAATGCCACCTTCCAGCAGCGCCTTGAGCGACTTGTAGCTGGTGTCATGCGCATCGAACGACAGGTCGTCGCAGAACAGCAGGCACCGCCGGTCCACCGACCGCAGGATCGACAACAGCCGGGGCAGGGTGGCGATGTCCTCGCGGTGAATCTCGACCAGCGCCAGCCGGGCGTCCGGCACGTCCGCGACAATCGCCGCGTGCACGGCCTTGACCAGCGAGCTCTTGCCCGTGCCCCTCGCACCCCACAGCAAGGCGTTGTTGGCCGGCAGGCCGCGCGCGAAGCGGCGCGTGTTCTCGGCCAGGGTCTCGATCTGGCGATCAATGCCTTGCAACAGGTCCAGGGGAATCCGGTTGACCCGTGTCACCGGCTCCAGCCACGCCCGGTCCGCGTGCCAGACGAAGGCATCGGCACCGTCCAGGTGGGCTTCCGGCGGCGGTGCCGGGGCCAGCCGCTCCAGGCTCTCCGCGATACGGTCCAGGCTGTGCGCGATGCGATCCAGGTCCGGCATGGTCAACGCGGGGCTCCCTCCTCGGTCTTCGCTCCGGTGGAGCGGGGGCGGCACCATACCATGGCCGCGCGGACCGGCAAGGCGGGGCGGTCAAACTCTCATCCGCCCGCGTTTGCATCAGGTGCGTTCGTTCACCGGTTTCCACTGGTCGCTCCAGTTTTTTTCGTAGAGGGCCTTCACTCCGGGGGTTCCATTGATGAACGCCTCGACATCCCGTGCCCACTGGCCTTCACCCACGACCTTGAAATCCCCGTCGTCGCCCCGGTAAATCAGGGACCCAGCCAGTTCCTTGATGGTAACGCCAGCCTTTTCCATCTCATGGACGAAGGGGGAGAACTCCGCCATGCCCGCCTGTGCGGCCTCCATCAACGAAAGAACATGGTCCTTGAAAGCGGCTTCATCGAGCCCCCCGAATTCGTCGGCAAACCGCTGGACAGCATCGACGGCGGGGCCAATGTGGGGCAGGATCGGCGCGTGTGGGAGGGGAGGCGGTTCGGACGCATGAGTCACGGCGGAGCCGCCAATGTCTGCGCTCGCGCGCTCCTGCTGTGCGAGCAGGACTTGTCGCACTTCGGATAGCCGTGTCTTCATTTCAGGGGTCAGTTCGGATGTCGTAAGGTCGGCGCCCCGCCGCGCAACGAAGGACTGCAGACCTCGGATCTCAGCAAACGCTTCCGTATAATGGTCGTAGGCGTCCCGGGCACTGATCTTACCGCTCTTCAACTGATCGAGGACAGCGCTGTATTGTTGGTAAACAGAATTCGCAGTCGCCGTGACATCCATCTTCGTCACTCCTTTTCGAGCCGTGGCTTCGGTTCAGTATGGATGGGCGCATACCGCGAACGTCGCCGCAAGATGCGTGCCACTTTTTGACGCAATCATGACCGACCCTTCGTTTTCCGATCGCCTGCCATTCAACAGCTTTCACAACGCATTGCAGTGTGAGGCGAGTTGTTTCGCGTGTCGGAAAAACCTGCCGGATTTGATGGAGGAACCGGGTCATCTCTGCCGGGTCCGACACATCAAAGCGCGCGCCGCTGCGTTTGCATCGGGGGCGTGGATGAGTATAGTCCCGGCTCCTGAGTCCCGACACCCCGCACACAAGGAGCGCGCGGATGTTCATCAGTCCCGCTTTTGCCCAGGCTGCGGCCCCCCCCGCCGGTGGCACGTTGGATGCCCTGGGGGCCTTCCTGCCCCTGATCCTGATTTTCGTCATCTTCTACTTCCTGATCATCCGCCCGCAGCAGAAGCGGATGAAGGACCACAAGGCCATGCTGGCCGCCATCCGGCGGGGCGATCGCATCGTCACCAACGGCGGCATCGTCGGCTCGGTGGTGAAGGTCACGAACGACTCAGAGCTTCTGGTTGAGATTGCAGACAACGTGCGCGTCAAGGTCATGCGCGAGATGGTGGCCGATGTCGCCTCCAAGACCGAACCCGTCGCCAGCGGCGGCGACAAGGGCAAGGGCGGCAAGGGACGCCAGGCGACCGCCAACGACACGGACGACGGCGACGACGACGCCAACGGCGGCGATACGCCTCCGGACAATAGCGGCTCCGGCGGCTCGGGCGGCTCCGCCAGCAAGCTGAAGGGCCTGCTGTCCAAAAAGTAGTCCTGGCCGCCGCTGGCGGCGGATGGCAGGGCGTCGTCCGTCCCGCGCCGGTCCGGCCAAAGTCGGTCCGCCCGCCGTCGGCCCTCGTCCGCACTCCATGACCGTGTGCCCCCTCGGGCTCCAGCAAACGGGATCACCCCGCGATGCTCTATTTCGCCAAATGGAAGACCACCCTCATCGTTTTGATCTGTCTGGCGGGTGTCTTCTTTTCCGCGCCGAACGCGATCCGGGGATCGGCCGATACGCTGCCCGACTGGTGGCAGCCGGTCACGCTCGGCCTTGATCTTCAGGGCGGGTCCTACCTCCTCCTGGAAGTGGAGACCGACGTCGTGGTGGCCGAGCAGCTGGAGGCCCTGGTAGAGGGAGCCCGCGCCGAACTGCGCACCGCCCGGATCCGCTATCTGGGGCTGGGGGTCGAGGGCACGTCGGCGGTGGTCTCCATTCCCGACGCCGGGCAACGCGACGCCGCGCGCCGTCTGCTCGCCGGTCTTGATGATGACGTCGAGGTCACGGCCGAGGACGACGGCCGGTTCGTCATGACGCTGACCGAACAGGCCATGGCGGAGCGCCGCAATCAGGCCGTCGAGCAGTCGATCGAGATCGTGCGGCGGCGCGTGGACGAGACCGGCACCCGCGAACCCACCATCCAGCGGCAAGGGCAGACCCGCATCATCGTCGAGCTTCCCGGCGTCGACGATCCGCAGCGCATCAAGGACCTGATCGGGCGCACGGCCAAGCTGACCTTCCATCTGGTGGACGAACGGGTTTCGCCCGAGGAACTCGCCAGTGGTCAGGTGCCGCCCGGCACCGTGATCCTGCCGGCGGCGGAGAACAACGCCGATGGACCGCCCACCTATCCGGTCCGCAAGCGCGTCGAGGTGTCGGGCGACCGGCTGGTGGACGCTCAGCCGAGCTTCCAGGACAACCAGCCCGTCGTCAGTTTCCGCTTCGACACGGCCGGCGGTCGCCGTTTCGGCCGGGTCACCCAGGACAACGTCGGCAAGAACCTGGCCATCGTTCTGGACGACGCGGTCATCAGCGCCCCCGTCATCCGGGAGCCGATCCTGGGCGGCTCCGGCATCATCTCCGGCAGTTTCGCGGTGCAGGAAACGCAGGACCTGGCGTTGCTGCTGCGGGCGGGCGCTCTGCCGGCGCCGCTGACGGTGCTGGAGGAACGCACCGTCGGCCCCGGCCTTGGCGCCGACTCGATCCGGGCCGGCGCCCTGGCCAGCCTGCTCGGCTTCGCCCTGGTGGTGGTGTTCATGTTTGCCACCTACGGCCTGTTCGGCGGCATGGCCGTGGCGGCCCTGTTCGTGAACCTGTTTCTGCTGCTGGGCGCGCTCAGCCTGTTGGGCGCAACCCTGACACTGCCGGGCATCGCCGGCATCGTGCTGACCATGGGCATGGCGGTGGACGCCAACGTTCTGATTTTCGAGCGAATGCGCGAGGAGGCCCGCAACGGCCGCACCCTGCGCAACAGCATCGAGACAGGCTTCCGGCAGGCGTTCAAGGCCATCGTCGACGCCAACGTCACCACCCTGGTGGCCGCCGGCCTGCTGTTCTACTTCGGCTCCGGGCCGGTCAAGGGGTTCGCGGTGACCCTCAGCCTCGGCATCGTCTCGTCGATGTTCACCGCCGTCATGGTCACCCGCCTGATGGTCGTCACCTGGCTGCGCCGCGGCCATGCCAAAGCCCTGCCGATCTGAGGACCCGCCACCATGCCCGCGTTGCTCAACCTCATTCCCGTCGATACCCACATCGACTTCATGAAGCGCCGCCTGGTGGCGCTCATCCTGTCCTGCGTGCTGATGGTGGCCTCTGTCGTCTCTCTGGGCGTGCAGCAGCTCAACTTCGGCATCGACTTCGCCGGCGGCGTGCTGGTCGAGGCGCGCCTGCCCGAGGCCCCGGACATGGCGCAGCTACGCGACCGCCTGAACACCCTCGGCATGGGCGCCGTCTCGCTGACGCACATTGGCGATGACGAGCGCGATGTCATGATCCGCGTGCAGCAACCGGACGACGCCACCGAGGAACAGGAGAACGCCACCCTGGCCGCCGTTCAGGGCGTGCTCGGCGAGGGCGTGGACTACCGCCGCGTCGAACTGGTCGGCCCCAAGGTGGGCGGCGAACTGATCGAGGCCGGCATCTGGGCGGTGACGTTGTCGATCCTGGCGATCGTTCTCTACATCTGGTTCCGGTTCGAGTGGCAGTTCGCCGTTGGCGCCATGGTGGCGTTGGTCCATGACGTGCTCATCACGCTGGGCCTGTTCTCCATCCTGCGGTTGGAGTTCGACCTGACCACCGTGGCGGCGTTGCTGACCCTGGCCGGCTATTCCATCAACGATACCGTGGTGGTGTACGACCGGGTGCGCGAGAAACTGCGCAAGTTCAAGAAGATGGACTTGGTTGACCTGCTCAACCTGTCGCTCAACAGGACCCTGTCGCGTACCATCCTGACCTCGGTCACGACGTTGATCGCGGTGCTGTCGCTGCTGATCCTGGGCGGCGACGTCCTACGCAACTTCAGCGCCGCGTTGGCCTTCGGCATCATCATCGGCACCTACTCGACCATCTACGTGGCGGTCCCGATCCTGGTGTACTTCGACCTGCGGCGCGAGGCGATCACCGGCGAGGAACAGCCCGAGGACGGGGACGCGCCGGACGGGGTCGTGCTGGAGAAAGACACAGAGGCCGAGATCCCACACGAGCCTTCGACGCCCGCCGAACCGGAGCCCGCGCCGGCGGCCCCTCGGCCCGCGCCCACGTCCGGCTACAGCGGCAAGAAGCCCAAGAAGGGGCGGGCCAAGCGGCGGTGACGGTCGGGTTGACGGACCGGCCACGGATCCCACGTGAGGGGCTCCACCCAGACCGGCACAAAAAGGCGACGCGCCCATGGACATCACGCCCCTCGTTCCCGCCGGCCGGCCGATCGTTCAGGCCTACGGCGATGGCGCATTCCGCATTGCCGGCCAGCAGCACGTCGGGTCGCTGATCACCTTTCGCGATCGGATCGTCCCCTGGTCGGGCGAGATCAGTGCCGAGGGCCTGGGCGCCATTCTGGAAGCGTCCGACGAGGTCGAGGTGCTGATCGTGGGGTGCGGGGCGTCCATGACGGTCGTGCCCGCCGCTGTGCGGACGACCTTGCGCGAGCGTGGAATCGTCACCGAGCCCATGGACACCGGCGCCGCCTGCCGCACCTGGAACGTGTTGCTGGCCGAGGACCGCCGCGCGGCGGCGGCCCTGGTGGCGGTATAGCGGCCGGCGTCAGAACAACTGTCGCATGGCCGTGGCGGCCGCGTTCGGTGCGGGTGAAGGCGGAGGAGGCGACGTCTCCGCCTCGGCCACGCGGATGTCGGGGATCGTCCGGTTATCGGGGTAGATGAAGCCCAAAGCCGGATAGACCCGCCCGTACCCGCCAGTGTCCGGGTGATGGAAGCGCACCCGGCTCCAGTCATTGCCCGGCGACACGTCGATCGCCGGCATGTGGGTGTAGACGCGCCCGCGCGTGCGGCTGTTCCAACCCCAGTTGGCATGACTGACGCGGATTTCGCGCGGCCCCAGAATGCCCGTGACCACGCCGATGTGGCCGTCAGTCAGGCGGCTGTCGGGCTTCAGGGCCAGCACGGCGTAAGGCGCCGGCCGGCTGCCGCGTCGGTACCGCCCGGCGGCCTGATCCCACCACGTGTCCGCGTCGCCCCGGATCTGAACCCCGGAGATCTCCCGCGCGTAGGGGACACACCAGACGAAATCCTCGTCGCCGCTGTAGGCCGGCACGGGCACCAATCCCTCGCCGACGTCCACCGTTCCGCACGCCGCGAGCGTCAGCAACACGACCCCGACCAGCGCCGCCTTCTTGGCGGGGCAGGGGAGGGGGCTTCGCGGTCCTGCCATTTTGGGAATCTCTGACGTCATCCCAAGCCTCTACGGTCTTATTCTAAGAATTAAGGATAGTATACCTATCTAATGCATTGTTTTCAATGGGAAAAATCCATTATACAAATGGGACCGATCGCCCGGACTGTTGCGCCTGGGCGTCAGGTTGGGTAACGAAATCACCGTGCTGGGCGGCGCGGCGGCGACGACCTAACCCGCCGTCACGGGGCTACCCGATTCACACAACCGTGAAGGCGGCGCCTTCCGCCTGAACCCCCTCCCGACCTCCCCCATAAATGGAAGAGGAGTCTGGTTCGCATTTTTCGGTAGGCCGGAGAGCAGGCCGCGGAACGGGTGCAGTCCGGACTCCCTCCCCGTTTACGGGGAGGGTTGGGGAGGGGTTCTGTTCCGTCTTGTCGGCTCACGCGAACACTGGCGGTGAACTGTGAGTATCATAGGTCAGGGGAGATGATCGCATGGGTCTTCAAGGTGGCGCATGGACGTTCGAGGCCGGCAGCCCGCCCCTGGATGCCGTGGTGGCGGCGTTGCGCGACCGCACCGGGCTCGACCTGAAGTCGGCGTACGATGAGGATGACGACCTCACCTGTGTGGAGACCGCCCAGGCGCGGGCGATGCTTCTCCACTGGGAGCGCACCGATCACCGGATCGCGGTCTGCACGCCGATTCCGCTTCACCCGTACCTTTGGGCTCACCTGGACAAGGCGATGGCCCAGCTTGGCGGCGTGTTCGACACGTCGGACGACGTTCACTCTCCGCCCGAGCCCCTGCGTCCGGCGTTCGACCGCCCGTGGCCGGATCTGAGCTGGCGCCAGCGCGCGCTCCTCCGGCATCCGTTTCTGAAAGAGATCGCGCCACTTCGGAACCTGATCGTCGAGCGGCGCGGTCACCGCTAAAAGGCGGCTACTCCCCCGTCCATTTGGGCTCGCGCTTTTCCAGGAAGGCGTCGATGCCCTCCTCGGCGTCGCGGGCCAGCATGTTGGTGGTCATGACATCGCTGGCGTAGGCGTAGGCGTCGGCCAGCGGCATGTCGAGTTGGCGATAGAAGGCCTCTTTTCCGATGGCCAGGGTGAGCGGTGACTTGGCGGCGATGGTGCCGGCCAGGGCGGTCACGCGCCGGTCAAGCTCCGCCTCGTCGGGCACGACGGCGTTGATCAGCCCGGCCGCCAGGGCCTCGTCGGCCGTGATCGGGCGCCCGGTCAACAGCATCTCCATGGCCTGCTTGCGCCCCACGTTGCGGGTCAGCGCCACCATCGGCGTGGAGCAGAACAGGCCGATGTTCACGCCCGGTGTGGCGAACCGGGCGTCCTCGACCGCCACGGCCAGGTCGCAGGTGGCCACCAACTGGCAGCCGGCCGCCGTCGCCATGCCGTGCACGCGGGCGATCACCGGCTTGGGCAGGCGGGTGATGGCCAGCATCAGGTTGGAGCACTGCTGGAACAGGCTTTCGTAGAAGTCCCGCCCGGTATTGGCCCGCACCTCCTTCAGGTCGTGACCGGCGCAGAAGGCGGGTCCGTTGCCGGCGAGGATCACCGCCTTCACCGAGTCGTCCTCGGCAACGGCGGTGAGCGCCGCCTGCAGGTCCGTCATCAGCGCCACCGACAGGGCGTTGCGGGCCGTCGGCCGGTTGAGCGTCAGCGTGGCGATGCCGCCGGCGTCCTCGCGCAGAAGGATCGGCTCGGACGTCGTGGTCTCGGCGGTGGCGCGGGTGGACATGGGAAAGCCTCCGTGAATGAGCCGTGCGCCCGTCTCATGTCACCCGCCGCCCCCCATCGGTCAAGGGGGCGCGTCAGGGTGCGGCCACCGAGAACGGCACCTCGCGCGTGACGGTATCGCCGGCCACGGCGTCGTGCACCGTGAGCTGGATGACGTAGTCGCCGGCCGGCAGCCGCTCGGTGCCGAGCGACATGGTCATGTAGACGCGGGTCGACGGCGCATGGAAGGAAAAGGGGACGTCGGCGAAGTTGCGCTGTCCGCCCAGCACCGTCCCATCGGTGTCCAGCACCAGGAAATCGGCCGTCATGCCAAGGGTGTAGACCCCGTCCTCGAACTCATAGGCGAGGCCGATCGGCTCAATGTAAAGATGCAGCGTTTCACCGGCCGCATACGGGCCGGGCTCGCGCGGCGTAAAGGCGCGGAAGCCGGCGGCGACCTCGGTCGTGGCCTCGACCCGGGTCAGATCGAAGGGCGCGGCGCTCCACACCGCCAACGTCGCCTCGCGCAACGCCTCCACCGCCTCGGCGGGCCGGCCGGCGGTGACACTCTCGGCGGCCCGGGCCACGGCCGCGCGCGCCTCTGCGGCGGCATTGCCCGACTGGGCGCGGGCGCCATCGCCGATCAGCAGGCCGCCGGAAAGGGCGATCACACCCGCCACCAAAAGGGTCCGCGTCAGGCTCAAGGTCATCATGACCACTCGTCCCCCATAACGTTGCCATGACCGTGGCCCGGGTGCCTCCGCCGCATCCGGTTCCATACGGTGCCGTTTGGATGTAGTCTGACGGCCTCGACCCCCGCCGCCCATGGACTATACCCGCCCATGTCCCGAATTTCACTGCCCGAGTTCACCGCCATCCTGGATCGGGAACTGCCGATCACCCGACTGCTCGGCATCCGCACGGAGGCGATCGAGCACGGCCGGGGGCGGTTGCGCATGGCCTTCAACCCGGACCTGGTGCGGCCCGGCGGCACGGTGGCGGGACCGGCCATGATGGCCCTGGCCGACGTCGCCATGTATGCCGTCGTTCTCAGCCTTCTGGGGCCGGTGGAACTGGCGGTGACCACCAACCTGTCGATCAATTTCCTGCGCAAGCCGGCGCCCGGCGACGTCATCGCCGAGGCGCACGCGCTGAAGGGCGGCCGCCGCCTGATCGTGGTCGAGGTCGAACTGTATTCAGGGACCAGCGACCCGGACGGCGAACGCCTGCTGGTGGCGCATACGGTCGGCACCTACTCGGCGCCGCCGCTGCCGGAATCGGCGGCGGTGGAAAAGGCCATTGAGGCTGGGAGCTGGGACAAGGTATCCTGATACCATCGGCGCACGCTTCTGAAATCGCCGCGTTTTTCGCGTTGACACGCCGGATTTCGGTGGCATAGTGCGCGCTCCTGGGCCGGCGGCACGATCGCCCCGGCCTGCCCGATTCCGACAGGCCTGCGACAGTTCGCGGACGGAGAGCCGAATGAAAACCTATTCCGCCAAGCCCAGCGAGGTGGAGCGCAAGTGGTACGTGATCGACGCCGACGGCGTCGTGCTGGGCCGCCTTGCCGCCACCGTCGCCACCATTCTGCGCGGCAAGCACAAGACCATGTACACGCCGCACATCGACACGGGCGATCACGTCATCGTCATCAACGCCGACAAGGTGCGCCTGACCGGCCGCAAGCTGACCCAGAAGCGGTTCTACTGGCACACCGGCTATCCGGGCGGCATCAAGAGCAAGACCATGGAGCAGATCCTGGGCGGCAAGCACCCGCAGCGGGTGGTCGAAAAGGCCGTCGAGCGCATGGTGCCCAAGGGTCCGCTGGGCCGGGCGCAGCTCGGCAAGCTGCGCGTCTACACCGGGGAAACGCACCCGCACGCGGCGCAGCAGCCGGAGGTCCTGGACCTCGCGGCCCGCAATCCCAAGAACAAGAGGAGTCACTAGGCCATGGCCGATGAACGCGTGGGCCTGGAGGGCCTCAAGGACGCCATGCGCGGTCAGGCCGCGCAGACCACCACGACGGGCGCGCCGGCCCCCGCCGACGACCCGGGCGAGGCCCGCCAGCCGCTGCGGGACGCCTTCGGCCGCGCCTATGCCACCGGACGGCGCAAGAACGCCGTCGCCCGCGTGTGGGTCAAGCCCGGCTCCGGTCGCATCACCGTGAATGGGCGGGACATCGTCAACTACTTCCCGCGCCCGGTGCTGCGCATGGTCATCAACCAGCCGTTCGTGGTGACCCAGACCAAGGGCCAGTTCGACGTCATCTGCACCGTCAAGGGCGGCGGGCTGTCGGGCCAGGCGGGCGCCGTGCGCCACGGCCTGTCGCACGCCATGGGCCGCTGGGACCCGGCGCTGCGTCCGCCGCTGAAGGCGCAGGGCTTCCTGACCCGCGATTCGCGCGTGGTCGAGCGTAAGAAGTACGGCAAGGCGAAAGCCCGCCGCAGCTTCCAGTTCTCGAAGCGTTAGGGCCACGGTGTTACCGTTTTCCGGGGTACCATCGGCGACACGTGTTGCCGATGGACCGGGAACGGAGGCAAGGAACCATGACACCCAAACGCTCTTCCATGCCCGTCGTGGCCGCCGTGGTATTCGGTGCCCTCGTGCTTGCCTCGTGCAGCACGGTGGAGGGCATCGGCAAGGACATCAACGCGGGCGGTCGGATCCTCTCCGACACCGCCCGGGATGTGAAGGAAGAGCTGTAGGGGGCTGTCCCTGGCCGGCGCTTTTTCTTTTCGCGTGACTTTCGTTTCGATATCGTGGCGAGATCACCGGACGGAGGCAGCGCGATGACCGAGGGCAGAGCATTCAGTCTTGAGGTGGTCGCGCCGGTCTTCCCGGTCGCGGATGTCGTCGCCGCGCGCGATTACTATACGGGCTGTCTGGGGTTCGACTTGGCGTTCGAATGGTCCGATACCGATGATGGACCCTTGAGCTATGCCATCGTCCGCCATGGGTCCTGCCAGCTGCATCTGTCGGCCAGCACGGCGGAGTCCAGGGCCGTGGCCTATGTGTTCGTGAACGGGGTCGAAGCCTACCACGACGCGGTGCAAAGGGGGGGCGGGCAGATCACCTGTCCGCTGGAAACCCAGCCGTGGGACATGCGCGAGTTCGAGGTCACCGACCCCGACGGCAATCGATTGGTTTTCGGGGAGCATGTGTCCCGTCTGACCGAGGGCGCCGATTGATCCGAGCCCGGAAAGACTGCGGCACTTGACCCCGCCGGCCCCCTGCGCCACTGTCCTGCGCCCCCGGCGCGTGGTTCGTCCGCCGGGGCGTTCCACTCAGGGCCCAGGTGCCATGCTCCAGACCGAATTCTACCGCGTCAAGCGGCTGCCGCCGTACGTCTTCGCCGAAGTGAACGCCATGAAGGCGCGCGCCCGCGCCGCCGGCGAGGACATCATCGACCTGGGCATGGGCAATCCCGATCAGCCCACGCCGCAGCACATCGTCGACAAGCTGGCCGAGGCCGCCGCCAACCCGCGCGCCCACCGCTATTCCGCCTCGCGCGGCATCCCCGGCCTGCGCCGCGCGCTGGCGGCCTATTACGAGCGGCGGTTCAATGTCGAGCTGGATCCCGAGACCGAGACCATCGTCACCCTGGGCTCGAAAGAGGGCCTGGCCAATCTGGCCCAGGCCATCACCAGCCCGGGCGACATCGTGCTGGCGCCCAACCCCAGCTATCCGATCCACGCCTTCGGCTTCATCATCGCCGGCGGCTCGGTGCGCCATGTGCCGTGCGAGCCCGATCATACCTTCCTGGAAGCACTTGAGCGCGGCGTGCGGCATTCGGTGCCCAAGCCCATCGCGGTTCTGCTGAACTACCCGTCCAACCCGACGGCCTACGTGGCCGACCTGGATTTCTATGGGCAGGTGGTGGACTTCTGCCGCCATCACGGCATCTACATCTTGTCCGATCTGGCCTATTCGGAGATCTACTTCAACGACCAGCCGCCGCCGTCGGTGCTGCAGGTGCCGGGTGCGCGCGACGTGGCGGTCGAGTTCACCTCGCTGTCCAAGAGCTACAACATGCCCGGCTGGCGCATCGGCTTCGCCGCCGGCAACCGGCACCTGATCGGGGCACTGACGCGCATCAAGTCCTACCTGGACTACGGCGCCTTCACACCGGTGCAGGTGGCCGCCACGGCCGCCCTCAACGGCCCGCAGGAATGCGTCGGCGAGATCCGGCAGATGTACAAGGACCGCCGCGACGCCATGGTCGAGGCGTTCGATCAGGCCGGCTGGACGGTGCCGTCTCCGCCGGCGACCATGTTCGCCTGGGTGCCGGTGCCGCCGGCGTTCGCCCATATGGGCTCGCTGGAGTTCTCCAAGCTGCTGTTGCAAGAGGCCAAGGTGGCGGTGTCGCCGGGCGTCGGTTTTGGCGAGCACGGTGACCAGCATGTGCGCATCGCGCTGGTGGAAAACCGCCAGCGCATTCGACAGGCGGCCAGGAATATCAAGACGTTCCTGTCCAATTACGATACGTTGCTTGAACAATCGGAACGCAAACGCGCGGAGGTGTGAGGGGTATGGCGGCGCCGTTGAGGATTGCCATTGCCGGCCTGGGAACGGTCGGGGTCGGAACGGTTCAGCTTCTGCAGGAGCACGCACAGACCATCGCCACGCGGTGCAGCCGTCCCATCGAGATCACGGCGGTCAGCGCCAGGGACCGGCGGCGCAACCGGGGCTGCGACGTCTCCATGGCCACGTGGTACGACGATCCCGTGGCCATGGCGCGCGAGGCCGAGGCCGATGTGATCGTGGAACTGATCGGGGGGTCCGACGGTGTCGCGCGCGAGACGGTGCGGGCGGCCCTGGGTGCCGGCCGGGACGTGGTGACCGCCAACAAGGCCTTGCTTGCCGTGCATGGCACCGACTTGGCGCGGGCGGCCGAAGGCGCGGGCAAGCATCTGGCCTACGAGGCCGCCGTCGCCGGCGGCATCCCGATCATCAAGGCGCTGCGCGAAGGGCTGGCCGGCAACAGCGTTCAGCGCGTCTATGGGATCCTGAACGGCACCTGCAACTACATCCTGACGACGATGGAGGCCACGGGCCGCGACTTCCAGGACGTGCTGGCCGAGGCCCAGCACCTGGGCTACGCCGAGGCCGATCCGACCTTCGACGTGGACGGCATCGATGCCGGCCACAAGCTGGCGCTGCTAACCAGCGTGGCGTTCGGCCGTCCGGTGGACTTTCCGTCCGTCTGCCTGGAGGGCATCCGTCACGTCACCGCCCGGGACATCGCCAACGCCGATGAACTCGGTTATCGTATCAAGCTGCTGGGCGTGGCGGAGGAAACCGAACACGGGGTCCTGCAACGGGTGCACCCGTGCATGGTGCCGAAGAACGGCCCCATCGCTTCGGTCGACGGCGTGTTCAACGCGGTCGTTGTGGAAGGCGACCACGTCGGCCGCACCAAGCTGGAGGGGCAGGGCGCGGGCGCGGGACCCACGGCATCGGCGGTTGTGGCCGACATCATGGACCTGGCGACCGGGCGGGGCGCCTTCACCTTCGGCGTGCCGGTGCAACACCTGAAGGCCACGCCGGCGGCCACCATCGATACCCATGTCGGGGCCTACTACGTGCGCCTGATGGTGGTGGACCGGCCCGGCGTCTTCGCCGAGATCGCCGCCGCCCTGAGGGATGCGCAGGTGTCCATGGAATCCATCCTGCAGCACGGACAGAACCCGGGCGAGATCGTCCCCGTGGTCATGACCCTGCACCCGACGGTCGAGGCCGCCGCCACGCGGGCGCTCGCGCGCATCGCCGACATCGGGGCGGTGGTCGAGCCGCCCTGCATGATCCGCATTGAAGACCTTTAAGTTGGGCATTGGGGTTATGCCCACGTGCGACCCTCTCCGTGGTAGGATCGCCGGGTCCATCGGGTCCGGGGATGGGAAGCCATGACACAAAAAGAGCCTTATCACGTTCTGGAACGCAATCTCGCGCTGGAAATGGCGCGGGTGACGGAGTCCGCCGCGCTGGCGGCGTCGCAGCACATGGGGCGCGGCGACGAGCGCGCCGCCGTGCACGCGGCCAGCCGCGCCATGCGTACGGCCTTGAACGGCGTCGGGATTACCGGCCGCGTCGTGATCGGCGATGAGCACCCGGGAGAGGAGGGCGAGGCCGATGAGGCGCTCGGCCTGGGCGACGGGATGCCCGTGGGCACGCGCAGCGGCCCCAGTGTCGAGATCGCCGCCCAGCCCTTGGAGGGGGCCACCGTCTGCGCCACCGGCACGCCGAACTCGTTGTCGCTGCTGGCCCTGGGCGAGGCCGGGAGCTTCTTGGCCATCCCGCCCGGCCTGTACATGGACAAGATCGCCGTCGGTCCCGGCGTGCCGACCGGGGTTCTGGATATCGACGCGCCGCCCGATGAGAACGTGTTGGCCTATGCCAAGGCGAAGGGGGTGGCGCCGGGCGACCTGGTGGTCTGCATTCTGGACCGGCCCCGCAATGAGGACCTCATCTGGGCGGTCCGCAAGGCTGGCGCCTGCATCCAGTTGATCCAGGACGGCGATGTTTCCGGCATCATGGCGACCACCGAGCCGGGCAGCGGCGTGGACATCCTGATGGGCAGCGGCGGCGCCCGCGAGGGTATCCTGTCGGCGGCGGCCATGGCCTGCTTCGGCGGCTGGATGCAGGGCCGCCCCCTGGTGCGGTCCGAGGCCGACCGGGCGGCTTTTCGCGGCCTTGGGCTGGACAAGCCGGAGCGCCCGCTGGCGTTGGAGGACATGGTCAAAGGCGACATCATGTTCGCCGCCACGGGGGTCACCGATGGCGCGGTGTTGCGCGGGGTGCGCCGCTGGCCCGGCGGCGCCTCGACGCATTCTCTGGTCGCGCGCACCAAGTCCGGCACCGTGCGGCGCATCGAGGCGCGCCATGACCTGCGCCGCAAGCTGGGTGTGGCCGGCGCGGACGAGCCCGCGTGAACGGTGGCCCCGTTCTGGAGGCGGCACCGCTGCTGGGTGTCGAGCGCTCCGTGCTGGGGCGGCGCTGGCGGCTGCGGGACATCGACGAGCGCTTGGCGACGGCCCTGACCCAGCGGTTCGATCTGCCGGAGGTGGTGGCCCGGGTCCTGGCGGGGCGCGGTGTCACTCTGAAGACGGCGCAAGGCTTTCTCAGTCCGACCATGCGCGAACAACTCCCCGATCCCAGTCATCTGCGGGACATGGACGCGGCGGTGGTCCGGCTGGTGGCGGCCGTGCGGGACGGCGAGACCATCGCCGTGTTCGGGGACTATGACGTCGACGGGGCGACCTCGGCGGCCGTGCTGCGCCGCTACCTGGAGGCCGCCGGCGCCACGGTGCTGGTGCATATCCCCGATCGACTGGAGGAAGGCTACGGCCCCAATGCGCCGGCGCTGTTGGCTTTGAAAGGGCAGGGCGCCGGCGTTTGCGTCTGCGTGGACTGCGGCATGACGGCGTATGACCCGCTGGCCGCCGCGCGGGACGCCGGGCTGGATGTCATCGTCGTCGATCACCACGAAGCCGGCGAGGCGTTGCCGCCGGCGGTCGCCGTGATCAATCCGAAACGACGCGATGAGACAACCCCGCACACCCATCTGGCGGCCGTTGGCGTGACGTTCCTGCTCGTCGTGGGCCTCAATCGAGCCTTGCGGGAGAGCGGTTGGTACACCGCGCGGCCCGAACCGGACTTGATGGCCCTGCTGGACCTCGTCGCCCTGGGCACGGTGTGCGACGTCGTGCCCCTGACCGGCCTGAACCGGGCGTTCGTGACCCAGGGTCTGCGCATCATGGCGCGGCGCGGCAATCCGGGCCTTGTCGCCCTGGCGGATGTGGCCCGGCTCGCCGAGGCGCCGACCGCCTATCACCTGGGTTACGTGCTCGGTCCCCGGATCAACGCCGGCGGTCGGGTAGGGGAGGCGTCGATGGGAATGCGGTTGCTGAGCACCGCCGACCCCGACGAGGCGCGTCGTCTGGCCGAGGCGCTTGACGCCTTCAACGGCGATCGCCAGGAGATCGAGGCCCAGGTCCTGCTGGAGGCCATCGAGCAGGTGGAGGGCGCACGCGAGGCTGTCGATGGTCCGCTGGTCATGGCGGTGGGCGAGGGGTGGCACCCGGGCGTTGTGGGCATCGTGGCCAGCCGCCTGAAGGATCGCTACGACCTGCCCGCCTGCGTGGTGGCGGTCGAGGGCGGCCAAGCCAAGGGCTCGGGGCGCTCGTCGGTGCCCGGGCTGGACCTGGGGTCGGCAGTGATCGCCGCGCGCGAGGCGGGCCTGCTGACCCTGGGGGGCGGCCACGCGATGGCCGCCGGGTTCAGCCTTCACCCGGATCGGATCGAGGCTTTTCGGGCCTTTGTCGCGGCGCGCCTGAGCGAGCAGGCGGGGGACGGCGGACTGCCGGATCCGTGCCTCGATCTGGACGGAACCTTGGCGGTCGAGGGAGCCGGCGGCGCGCTGCTGGATCAACTGGAGCACGTGGCCCCCTATGGCGCCGGCAATCCCGAGCCGGTGTTCGCCGTGACCGGAGCCCGTCTGCTGTTCGCGGATGTGGTCGGATCCGGCCACGTGCGGTGCCAACTCGGCGGCCAGGGGGGAGGGCGGCTCAAGGGGATCGCCTTTCGCGCGGCGGACGGCGAGCTTGGCCAGGCCCTTCTGCGGGCGTCGGGATCGGTCGTTCACGTGGCCGGCACGATTCGCATGGATCGCTGGCAGGGGCAGGCACGCCCCCAGATCGTGATCAGCGACATGACGCTGGCGGGCTGACGCGACCGCTTCCCTTCCAGATGGCGACGACTTCGGGTATGGTCACCCCTCAGAGCGGATCGGCGTGCCCAACGGTAGCGATCTCCAGGGTGACGCTCGGAAGTCTGTACAGCCGCGGAGGGACACTGAGGGGACTTCGGACCGACCATGGCGACCACACCGCTTGCCAATAGCAGTCACGCGACCGACGGAGCCGAGGCGGGCACATCAGGTGCGGCTCGCGCGAAACGCGCACGGACCATCCGCACGATCAACGAGCAGCTCAGTGGTCCGGTGTTGGACGTCTATAAGGGACTCCTGCCCAAGCTGGAACCCCTGTCGTACGAGGAGGTCCTGGCCTCACCCGAGGTGGTCGACGGGTGCATGATGCTGTTCGACAAGCAGCGGGACCTGTTCCGGAAACTGCTTGTGGACGCGGACCAACAGCCGGTCAGCGATGACGACACGCCGCTGTGGTGCGGCCGGTCGATCAATGACATCCGGCTGCTTGTCGTCCGCACGACGGCCAAGAAGTACTTCCGTACCCACGGCGACCGCTTTGGCGACGTCAAGGAGCACAGCGAACGCTCGGACGGGCCGGTGAACGCGGGCCTGCTCAACCGCCTGTTCGACCTTGTGTCGCGCTTGTGGCAGGGCAAACCGCTCAAGCCACCGCCCCGACCGGCGCCCAAAAAGGCCAAGAGCGGGGCGGACGTGTTCTACGACGCGATCGCCCCCTACCTGCGCCACCGCTGGCAGGTTCCCCTGATTCCCTATTATGCGGCGTTGCCGCAGTCCCTGATCGAGGAACTGGGCGAGGGGCTGTTGAGCCTGCGCACGCCCGAGGACCTGGAATCTCTGTTGGGCATCGGCCGCGCCGACTTCAACACGGCACAGCGGATGACCGGGGAACTGTCGCGCGAGATGCTGGATACCGATCCACGCGCGGCCCGGGGACTGATCCATGCCGGCCCCAAGGAATACGAACGCCTGTTGAACGGGCTGTACGACCAGATGGGGCCGCGCCTGTGGAAGGTCTTCGTCGAGACGGCGCTGATCGACAGCCTGAAAACCAAAAGCACCGCCGACATCGCCGAAATGGCCTCGCATCTGGACCGCATGGGCGCGGAGAGCGTCGACAGCATCGTCGGCAACCTGCAACGGCGGCAGATCGCGCCCTTCCTGCGCGGCGCTGACGGCATCATGAACCGCGACGAGTTCGAGGCCATCTTCGGGTCGCGCGGAAATCCCCGCCTGGCCCGCATCTTCGCCCAGAAGGCCGCCCAGGTACGGGCGGACCCTGATGATCCGACCGATTTCGAACACCGGATTCGGGTCATCTTCCAGGCGTGGCGGTCCTCGCCCGAGCATTTCGCCAAGTCGCTGTGACAGGCGCCGTCCTCGACCTTGATCGGACCGACAGACCCATTGCGCAAACCCGCGAAATGGTCCACATGAAGCGCAGACGCATTCTGAGAGGCGCAAGATGTCGCGATCCGTTTCGGTCCTGTCGCCGCTTAGAGCGGATCGCGCCAAATCGGAATCGCGCCGCGATGTCCATTTGGCGCGTGAAGCCGCTCTCAACTCTAAAGGTCGCGGTGTCGCGGTCCTCGCCGCCGGCTTGGTCCTGCTGACGCTGCCTGCCTGCGCACAGGCGCCTGTGCCGCCGCCCAAACCGGCGCCGGCGGCGGCGACCAGCGCCGACGAGGCCGGCGGGCCAGCGTTTTCCGCCTGGCTGCGCGCCTTGAAGGCCGAGGCGCGGCAACGCGGCATCTCCGAGGCCACCTTGGCGCGGGCGTTCCGCGATGTCGCGCCGAACCCCCGCGTTCTGGAACTCGACCGCCGCCAGCCGGAATTCACCAGCACGTTCTGGGGATACTACGACAGGGCGGTCTCGCCGGACCGCGTACGCGACGGCCGGGCGATGCTGGCCCGCCACCGCGCCCTGCTGGACGACCTGTACCGCCGCACGGGGATCCCGCCGCAGGTCATCGTCGCTTTCTGGGGCGTCGAGACCAACTACGGCCGTAATCTAGGCGGGTTCAACGTCATCGAGGCCCTGGCCACGCTGGCGCACGATGCGCGCCGCGGCGCTTTCTTTCGGGAACAACTGCTGACAGCGCTGGCCATCCTGGACCAGGGCCACATCGCGCCGGAGACCATGGTGGGGTCGTGGGCGGGCGCCATGGGCCAGATGCAGTTCATGCCGACCACGTTCCGCGACCACGCCGTCGATGGCGACGGCGACGGACGCAAGGACATCTGGACAGACCTGAAGGACGCCTTTGAGTCCGCCGCCGGGTTCCTGACCGATCTCGGCTGGCGCGCGGATCAGACCTGGGGCCGACAGGTTCGGCTGCCGCCGGGGTTCGACCTGACCCAGTCGGATCTTGACGTCCGCAAGCCGCTGACCGACTGGGCGGCACTGGGCGTGGCGCGGGCGGACGGGCAGGCGCTGCCGGTGGTCCCGGGCATGACCGCGTCCCTGCTGCTGCCGGCCGGGCATGAGGGACCGGCCTTTCTGGTGTACGACAATTTCCGCGTCATCATGCGGTGGAACAATTCCAGCCTGTACGCGCTGGCGGTCGGTCGGCTGGCCGACCGAATCGCCGGGGACGGATCCCTGGTCGGCGTCTTCGACCGCGCGCCGGACCCCTTGCGTTACTCGGAGCTTAGAACGCTCCAGCACCTCCTCAATCACCTTGGGTTCGAGGCCGGCCCGGTGGACGGGCTGGCGGGGCCCTCGACTCGGAGTGCGATCCGCCGCTTCCAGGCGACGCAGGGGCTGCCGGCGGACGGGCACGCCGATCCCGCGCTTCTTCGCCATGTCCAGCGCCTTGCCGCAGGGCAGGGGAGCGACGGCGGCCTTTGAGCGCTCCCTTGCCGGAGGGGGCGGGTCCCGCTACAGTGAGGTTCCAGGCCCAACATGTAAGCCTTGCTCAGGCCTGCGCCACCAGATGTCGCAACCGGGAGGGCGGCCGAGGCCGCGTCGGGTGAGGCCAGGGAGAACCGAGGATCCATGAGAGGACGGACTCGCTTTGCCTTTGGGGTGGCCCTCGCGGCCGTGGTGATGCTCGGCGCCTGTGCCGAAGCCACACTGACCATCGAGACCGCGAAATCGCTGACGGACGGCGGGGCGTCCGACGCCGATCGGGTGGGACGCTACAAGGTCGGACGGCCGTACACCATCAACGGTCGCTCGTATACGCCGCGCGAGGACATGGCCTACGAAGAGGTGGGTATGGCGTCCTGGTATGGTCCCAAGTTCCACGGCCGCAGCACCGCGAACGGTGAACGCTTCGACCAGAACGCCTTGACGGCCGCGCACCCGACCCTGCCGCTGCCGTCGATGGTGCGGGTGACCAATTTGCAGAACGGTCGTTCCGTTGACCTTCGGGTCAACGATCGTGGTCCGTTCGCCAAGAACCGGATCATCGACGTCTCGAAACGGGCGGCGGAGTTGCTTGGGTTCCGCAGGGAGGGCAAGGCGCGCGTGCGGGTCTCCATCCTGGCGGAGGAAAGCCTGGCCCTGCGCGAGGCATCGGGCGGCCCGCCAACGGTGCGCGGGACGCCGCAGGCGGCCCAGATGGCGACGAGCGCCGACACCCCCGTGGGCGCATGGTATATTCAGGCCGGGGCCTTTACCGACGCCACCAACGCCCGACGCGTCGTCTCGCGTCTCGCTTCACTGGGGCCGGCGCATCTGTCCGGCACCCTGCGGGACGGCCGCCCTCTGACCCGCGTGAGAATCGGCCCGTTGCCTGACTCGCCCGAGACCGCCCGCCTGTTGCGGGCGGTTCAGGCTTCGGGCTATCCTGAAGCCCGTCTTGTCGCGGACTGATCGAACGCTCGGATTGACACGCCAAGGGCAAGACATTCGCCTCAGAACAGTGGGTTGGCGATGTTTCTTATCAAATCAGGTCAGGAAATCTCGGGACGCGCCCGCGCCCTGGTGGCAGCGGTTGTGCTTGTGTTGGCACTGGCGGTGCCGTTCGGGCGGTTCGCCTGGGCCATAGAGACGACGGCGCGCGAGGCCCTGTTGATGGACTTCGACACCGGCACCGTGATGCTGGAAAAGAACGCGGAAACGCTGATGCCGCCGTCGTCCATGAGCAAGCTGATGACCACCTTCATGGTGTTCGAGCAGCTCAAGGCCGGGCGGCTGTCGCTGGACGATACCTTCACCGTCAGCGAGAACGCCTGGACCAAGGGCGGGGCCGCGAGTGGCGGGTCCACCATGTTCCTGGATCCGAACTCCTCCGTGCGGCTGGAGGACCTGCTGCGCGGAATCATCGTGCAGTCGGGCAACGATGCCTGCATCGTCGTCGCCGAGCACCTGGCGGGAACCGAGGACGCGTTCGCCGAGGCCATGAACCGGCGCTCACGCGAGATCGGCCTGACGCGCAGCATCTTCCAGAACTCCACCGGCCTGCCGCATCCCGAACACCTGATGACCGCGCGCGACCTGGCCACGCTGGCCAAGCGCATCATCACCGACTTCCCGGAGTACTATCCGTACTATTCCGAGAAGGAGTTCACCTACAACGGTATCACCCAGCACAACCGCAACCCGCTGCTGTACAAGAACATTGGCGCCGATGGGCTCAAGACCGGGCATACGAGTGTGGCCGGCTATGGCCTGACCGCGTCGGCCGAGAACAACGGCCGCCGCCTGATCCTTGTGCTGAACGGCCTGGAGAGCACGCGGGCGCGTACCGAGGAATCGGAACGCCTGATGTCGTGGGGCTTCCGCACGTTCGAGAACGTCGAGATGTTCAAGCCCGGCGCCACCGTCACCGAGGCGGAGGTCTGGTTGGGCCAGACGCAAACGGTACCGCTGGTGCTGCCGGACGGGCTGACGGTGACTCTGCCGCGCAATGCGCGGCGGACCATGACAGTCACCGTGCGCTACGAGGGGCCAATCCCGGCCCCCATCGAACGCGGCCAGGAGGTTGCGACTCTTGTCATTGAGGCGCCCGACATCCAGCCGCTGACGTTTCCCCTGCAAGCCGGCACGAATGTCGAGCGCATGGGAGTCATCAACCGGATATTCGCGGCCCTGCGCTACATCGTGGTCGGGCTGGCCATGCCGGATCCGGAGTCTTCGGCGGCGCCGGCCGGTGAGGGGACGTGACCCCGTGATCGAATGCATGACGAGCGGGACCCCATGAACACGCAACGTGGCCGGTTCATCACCTTTGAAGGGGGCGAGGGCGTCGGCAAGTCGACCCAGGTGCGCCGTCTCGCCGAGGCGCTGCGCCAGCGCGGCCGCGAGGTGGTGGAAACCCGCGAGCCCGGTGGGGCCGCCGGCGCGGAACGTCTGCGGGAGGTGCTGATCGACGCCACGGCCGAGTGCTGGGATCCCCTCTGTGAGGCCATGATCGTCTCGGCCGCGCGCCGCAACCATCTGCGCCACACCATCCGCCCGGCGCTTGAGCGCGGCGCCTGGGTGGTGTGCGATCGGTTCGCGGACTCCACCACCGCGTACCAGGGGTATGGTCACGGGCTCGGCCTGGATGTCCTGGAAACGTTGTACGATCTGGCGGCGGGACCGTTCGGTCCGGACCTGACCCTGGTCCTGACCATGGATCCGGAGACCGCCCTGGCGCGGGCACGCTCGCGCGGTGGTGTGACCCGGTTTGAGACTCTGGATCTCGCGTTCCACCATCGGGTCAGCCTTGGGTTTTTGGACATCGCGGCGCGGGAGCCGGAACGGTGCGTGTTGGTCGACGCGGCGGACGACGAGGCGGTGGTCGCCGACCGTGTCCTGGCGGCGGTCGAGGACCGGATCCAGGCCTGGGCCGCCGAGGCCGACGCGGTCGAGGGCAGGGACCTTTAGCGCGGCCCGGTGGGCGCGTCGCGACAGCAAGGGAAAGGTATGGCGAAGGGCGGGACGACCTCCAGCGACTCGTCGACCGAAGGGTCGGACGCGGCCGTGCCGCCGCGCGCCAACGCCCTGCTGGCAGGCCAGGCCGAGGCAGAGGCCGAGGTGCTGCGCGCCTGGGAGGGCGGGCGCCTGAGTCATGCCTGGCTGTTGACCGGCCCTCGGGGCATCGGCAAGGCCACGCTGGCGTTCCGCATGGCCCGGTTCATTCTGGCCGGTGGCGCGGTCGAGCCCGCCCAAACGGCCCCTGATCCCGGCCCCTCCCTGTTCGGGGACCCGCCCGCCCCGCCGGCGGGTCCCTCGGCGCCGTCCGGTGGCTTGGCGATGACCCCGGAGCACCCGGTGTTCCGCCGTGTGCGGGCTGGCAGCCACGCCGATCTGCGGGTGATCGAACGTGGTTCTTCGGACGAGAAGCAGGCGCAGCGGGACCTCGACGCCGGCCGCGAGCCGCGGCGCCGCGACGAGATCGTGGTCGGCGATGTGCGCGATCTCGGCGCCTTTCTGTCGCTGACGCCAGCGGAAGGCGGGTGGCGGGTCGTCGTGATTGATGCCGCCGACGAGATGAACCGCAACGCCGCCAACGCCGTGCTGAAGGTGTTGGAGGAACCGCCGCCCCGGTCCGTGCTGGTGCTCTTGGCTCATACACCGGCGCGGCTGCCGGCGACCATCCCGTCGCGCTGCCGCCGGCTGGCGCTGCGTCCATTGCCGCCGCCGGTGATGCGGGAGCTGCTGGCGACCTACCGGCCCGATCTGGAGGAGTCGGCGCGAGCGACCCTGATCGGCCTGGCGCAAGGCAGCATCGGCCGCGCGCTCGATCTGGCCCGCAAGGGCGGCCTTGACCTGTACGGCGATGTGATGGCCCTGGTCGCGCAGGCCCCACGCATGGACGTGGCCAAGTGCCACGCGCTGGGCGACCGGGTGGCGAAGGACGACGCGGCGTGGCACCTGTTCAGGGACCTGGTGCCAGGGTGGCTGGCGCGCCTCGGCCGGGTGGGCGCGCTCGGCGATCGGCCCGCCGGTGGTGTGGATGAGGGCGAGCATGCGGTGATGCAACGCCTGAGCCGGGCCGGCGCCCTTGATCGCTGGGTCACCGTGTGGGAAAAGACCAACCACCTGCTGGGTCGGACCGACGCCGTCAACCTGGACCGCAAACAGGCGGCCCTGGCCGTGCTGCTGCTGATCGACCGCGCCGCGGCGCGGTCGTAAGGGGTCTGTTGCGGTCCGCCCAAGACCTTCCGCCTCGGAGCCTGTCCCCATGCCGGGCCGCCCCCCGTACTACATCACGACGCCCATCTACTACGTGAACGACAGCCCACACATCGGGCACGCCTACACGACCCTGGCCTGCGACGTCATGGCCCGGTTCAAGCGGCTCGACGGCTATGACGTCAAGTTCCTGACCGGCACCGACGAACATGGCCAGAAGGTCGAAAAATCGGCCCAGGCCAAGGGGATGGACCCGCAGGCGTTCACCGACATGGTGTCGGGGAACTTCCGCGACCTGGCGGCCGCGTTGAACTTCTCCAACGACGACTTCATCCGCACGACCGAGGACCGGCACGTGCGCGCCTGTCAGGCGCTGTGGAAGGTTTTGCTCGACCGCGACGAAATCTACCTGGGCAGCTACGCCGGCTGGTACGCGGTGCGCGACGAAGCGTTCTATGGCGAGGACGAGCTGACCACCGGCCCGGACGGCAAGAAGCGGGCGCCCAGCGGCGCCGAGGTGGATTGGGTCGAGGAGCCCAGCTACTTCTTCCGCCTCTCCAAGTGGGCCGAACCGCTGCTGGATCTGTACGAACGCCGGCCGGATTTCGTGGCGCCAGACAGCCGGCGCAACGAGGTAATGAGCTTCGTCAAGGGCGGCCTCAACGATCTGTCCGTCTCGCGTACGACGTTCTCCTGGGGCGTGCCCGTGCCCGGAGACGACGCGCACATCATGTACGTCTGGCTCGACGCGCTGACCAACTACATCACCGCCGTCGGCTATCCGGAGACGGAGACAGGCGAGTACGCCACCCACTGGCCGGCCGACCTGCACATGGTGGGCAAGGACATCCTGCGCTTCCACGCCGTCTATTGGCCGGCCTTCCTGATGGCCGCCGGGCTGGAGCCGCCGAAGCGCGTGTTCGCACACGGCTGGTGGACCAACGAGGGGCAGAAGATCTCCAAGTCCCTGGGCAATGTCATCGACCCGTATGATCTCGTGAAGAGCTACGGCCTTGATCAGGTCCGGTATTTCCTGCTGCGCGAGGTGCCGTTCGGCAACGACGGCGATTTCTCCCACCGGGCCATGGTCAACCGCATGAACGGCGAACTGGCCAACGACCTGGGCAACCTGGCCCAGCGGGTGCTGTCGATGATCGCCAAGAACTGCGGCGGCGCGGTGCCGGAGCCGGGACCACTGACCGACGAGGACACGGGGCTGCTCGACCAAGCGCACAGCTTGCTGGAGACCGTGCGCGGCGCTTTGGACCGGCAAGCCTTCCACGAGGCGCTGGAGGCGCTGTGGGTTGTGGTGCGCGCCGCCAACGCCTACGTGGACCGGCAAGCGCCGTGGGCGTTGCGCAAGACCGAGCCGGCCCGCATGGCCACCGTGCTGTACGTGCTGGCCGAGACCATTCGCCATGTCGCCATTCTGATCCAGCCGGTGGTGCCGGACTCGGCAGCGCGGATGCTGGACCAACTGGGCGTGGCGGCGGAGGCGCGCGACTTCACCGCGCTGGGCGAGGGCGGGGCGCTGGTGCCCGGCACGCCGCTGCCCAAACCGCAAGGGATCTTCCCGCGCTACGTGGACCCGGAAACCGAGGCCTGAGCCATGCTGGTGGACAGTCATTGCCATCTGGACTTCCCGGATCTCGCCGAGGACCTGGACGAGGTGGTGGCGCGCGCGCGTCAGGCCGGCGTCGGCCACATGCTCACCATCTGCACCCACGTCACCCGGTTCGAGCGGGTGCTGGCGGTGGCGCGCCGGTTCGAGGATGTGGATTGCACAGTCGGTATCCACCCGCATGAGGCCGGCAACGAACCGGAAACCTCGGCCGAAGAGTTGATGACACTGGCCCAGGATCCGAAGGTGATCGGCTTCGGCGAGACCGGGCTGGACTTCTTCTACGAGCACAGCCCCCGCGACGCGCAGGAGCGCAGCTTCCGCGAGCACATCCGCGCGGCGCGCGAAAGCGGGCTACCTGTGATCGTCCACACCCGCGATGCCGATCCGGAGACCATCCGGATTCTGGAGGAAGAACAGGCCAAAGGGCCGTTCACGGGGCTCATCCATTGCTTTAGCTCAAGCCCGGAACTGGCTGAAAAAGCAGTGGAATTTGGCATGATGGTGTCGATCAGCGGCATCGTCACCTTCAAGAAGGCCGAGGCGCTGCGGGAGACCGTCCGCGCCATACCGCTGGACTATCTACTAGTAGAGACCGATGCGCCCTACCTGGCGCCGGTGCCGAAACGCGGCAAGCGCAACGAGCCGGCCTACACAGCGTACACGGCGGCGACCGTGGCCGAGGTCAAGGGGATCAGCGAGGCCGACCTGGCGCGAGCCACCACCGACAACTTCTTCCGACTGTTCACCAAGGCGCGCCGGCCGGCCGCCGTGGCGGCGGCGGAATAGCTTAGGCCGTGGCCGCTCTTCGCGCGACCATCCTGGGCTGCGGTGCCGCGCCGGGTGTTCCCAGCATTGCCAACGGTTGGGGTCGGTGTAACCCGGCCAATCCGCGCAACCGGCGCCGCCGGGCCTCGATCCTGGTGCAGTCGATGGGGCAGGGCGCGCCACCGCCGGTGCTGGTGGACACGACGCCCGACCTGCGGGAACAGCTCCTGGACGCGGGCGCGGCGGCCCTGTCGGCGGTGCTCTATACCCACGCGCACGCCGATCACCTCCATGGGCTCGACGACCTGCGGGAGGTCAACCGGGTTCTGCGCGGCCCCCTGGATATCCATGCCGATGCCGACACGCTGCGTGTGATCGCCGACCGCTTTCCGTATGTCCTGACATCGCAGCCGGAGGGTGTGCGGTGGATTTTCAAGCCGTTGCTGGTACCGCACACCGTCGATGGGCCGTTCGAAGCCGGCGGCATGAGCGTTGTGCCGTTCGTTCAGGACCACAAGGTCATGTCGACGCTCGGTTTTCGGTTCGACAACGGGCTCGCTTACAGCACCGACGTCGTGACCCTGGACGAGGCCGCTTTTAAGGCGTTGTCGGGGATCGACACATGGATTGTCGGCTGCATCAGCTGGGAGGCGCATCCGACCCACGCGCACGTCGCCCAGGTGATGGCTTGGGCCGACCGCATCCAGCCGCGACGCGTGGTTCTAACCCACCTGGGCCTGGGTTTGGATTACGAGACGCTGCGGCGGGAACTGCCGGCCGACGCCGAGCCCGCTTATGACGGCATGGTCCTGGACGTGCCGGGGTAACGAGGCTCCAATCTACTAGTAGATATCCGGGGCAATCTCATTGCCGTCGTTTTCCATCGCTTTACTATTCATAATATACATTATGCGACAAGTAGCCACGCGGCTGTCGCCCAACCCCTTGATATCCCACTAAGATGATCACGATGCCCTTGGCGGCAACGGCGGCCCGTCCCCGTCGCGCATCCCTTCGGCCACGGCGATGAAGTCGCGGATCAACCCGAGCGACCGGCGGCTGTGCAGCCAGACGACGGCCTCCTCCGCGAAACCATCACAATCAAACACCGGCACCACGCGAAAGCGCGTGTCCGGCGGCACGTCATGCTCAAGCACGAACGCCACCCCAAGATGGTTGGCCACCGCCTCGTGAACGGCTTCGCGTGTTTCCAGCCGCAGGACGGGTCTCGGCCGCAGGCCATGCATGGCCAAGGCCTGATCGGCGACCTTCTCCGTCATGGACAGGCCCAGGCGCATGATCAGCGGTTCGGCGACGACGTCGTTCACGGACACGGACTCGTGTTTGGAGAACGGATGGTCCGCCGGCACGAGCGCGGCCAGCCGATGGCGCCGGTAGACGATGTGATCAAGGCGGTCGTCGGCGCGAAACATCGGGGTCAGCGCGATGTCCGCTTCCCGGTCCAGAAGGCGCCGCAGGGCGTCCCCTGTGCTTCCCACCGCGACATCAAGCTCCACCTCCGGGTGCCGGCGCGAGAACGCGGCCACAACAGGCATGAAAACCTGTGGCGAGGCCGTGGCGATCCGCAGGACCTGAGGGACGACGTCCTCCCCTCCCCCCAGCAGCACGCCTGCGGCTTCTTCAAGATCATCGAGGTTCTGGGTGATACGGAACAGGCGCCGACCCAGGGCCGTCAACTGCACGCCGCTGGCCGTGCGCTCGAACAGGACCACATCGTGGTCCACCTCAAGGCGGCGGATCTGCGCGGTGATGGCGGGCTGGCTGACGGCGAGGCGCTGCGCGGCCCGGGTGAAACTGCCGGCCCGCGCGACGGCATTGAAGGCCTTGAGTTGTCCGAACGTGGCAACCAATGTCGGACCTATCAGAGTTTCTTGGGGGAGGCTTCGGGAGACGGGAGCGATCAGCCAAACCGTTGATCGGTCGGCACAATTATGCTCACACGCTCATTATAACAAATTATTATTTTGTTACACAGAACTATAACCTTTCGTTCGCGAAACTGTGATTTGATCTCGAGGCGAGCTCGAACAAGGGTGTCCCCCCACCGCGCTCGGCGGAAAACCCACGGCCGGCCGCCTCGCGTGTCTTGTTCTGACGCGAGCCACCGTATATCCGGGGGTAACACGACCGAGCCGCCTCATCCACCCGTGTCAGAGTTCAGGAGTCGCACGCGGCATGTCCGCTTCCTTTGTGTATCGTCGCAGCTACCGTGGGCCTGTTCTGGCCTGTGTGTTCGACTGGGCCGGCACCATGACCGATCATGGCAGCCTGGCTCCCACCGGCGCGTTCCAGGCCGCCTTCGCCGCGTTCGGCGTCGCCATCACCGAGGCCGAGGCGCGAGGCCCCATGGGTCGCGCCAAGCTGGACCATGTGCGCGATATCGGCGCCATGCCGGCGGTGGCCGACCGGTGGCAAAAGGCGCACGGCACGCCTTTCACCGAGCAGGACGCCCAGGAGGTCTATCGTGATTTCCTGCCGCGCCAGATCGAGGTGGCGGCGGCCCACGCCGACCTTGTGCCGGGCGTCGTGGAGACGGTCGCGGCGTTGCGGGCGCGGGAGATCGGCATCGGATCGACCACCGGCTACACACGCGAGATCATGGCGGCGATCCTGCCCTGCGCCGCCGCCCAGGGGTACGCGCCCGACGTGACCGTCTGCGCCGACGACATCACCGGCAAGGGCCGGCCGGCCCCGGGGATGCTGTTCCAGGCCATGATGACGTTGGATGCCTGGCCCCCCGCCGCCGTGGTCAAGATCGGCGATACCGTGGCCGATATCGAGGAAGGCCTGAACGCCGGCACCTGGACCGTCGCCGTGACCGACACGGGCAGCGAGATGGGACTGTCCCTCGCCGATTTCGAGGCCCTGCGTCCCGAAGAGCAGGCGGCGCGGCGACTCGCGGCCGCCGATCGGCTGACGCGAGCCGGGGCCCACTTCACAATTCCGGGCGTGGCCGACCTGCTGCCGGTGATCGACGCCATCGAGGCCCACCTGTCGCGCGGGGAGCAGCCATGAGCCCGACCGCCCTGCCCGCCTCCGCCGATGTCGTGGTCGTCGGTGGCGGCATCTGGGGTGCCGCGACGGCCGAGGCGCTGCGGCGCCACCACGGCGCCGACGTCGTGGTACTGGAGCGCGGCAGCCTGTCCGCCGCCACCACCAGCCACGGCGCCGCCCTGATGCCGCGCGCCCGTTCCTCCGCCACGCTGCGGGTCATGGTGCGCGAGACCTACGCGGCCATCGCGCACCTCGAATCCGCCCTCGACGAGGATCTCCAGCTTCACCGGGTCGGCGCGTTGCATGTGGCCTCATCGGAGGCCACCCGCGCCGCCCTTCAAGCGCAGGTGGACGCCGCCCATGCCGAAGGGGACCGCGCCGACTGGCTGACGGCGGACACGGTGCGCGCCAAGGTGCCGTGGATGACGGCCGATCCGGACTGGCGGTACGCCTTCTTCCCCGACGACGGGTTCATCGATCCGTACAGGCTGGGGACCGCCTACGCCCGCGCCGCCAAGCAGGCCGGCGCCGCCATTCACCAGGGGGTCGCGGTCACCGGCCTGACCCTGAATGGCCACCGCGTCACCGGTGTCGAAACCACGGCCGGGCGCATCGCCTGCGGCGTTGTGGTGTGCGCCGCCGGCCCGTGGTCGGCGCTGGTGGGGCAGTGGGCCGGCGCGTCTCTTCCCCTTGCGCCGGTGCGCAGCCACTACTGGATCACCGCGCCGGACGAACAGCGGTTCCCGCGCGATCAGGTGATGGTGTTCATTCCGGACGGCCGGTTCTACTCGCGTCCGGAGGTGGGCGGCCTGTTGTACGGCTTCCGCGACCGCGTGTGCGTGGCCGCCGATCCCCGCGTCTACCCGGCCGACCCGGCCGGGTTCGCTTTTGGACACGATGACCACGGTTGGGAGTCGCTGCACGAGGCGTTGCAGGCGTTCCGGCCCTATTGGGATGGGCTGGGCGACGTTCCGGTGGCGCACTACATCTCGGCGGCGTCCGGATACACCCCGGACGGCCAGTTCGTCATCGGCGCCTGGCCCGGCGTCGACGGCTTTGTCGCGGCCACCGGGTGTTCCGGCGCCGGCATTGCCGCCAGTGGCGGCGTCGGACGCGCGGCGGCCGCCCTGGCCGCTGGCGCGCCCGCGCCATGGGACCTGTCGGCGTTCCGCCCGGATCGGTTCGGCCCCGTTGATCCGGTCGACCCGGCGTTCCTTCAGCGGTGCGCCGATGCCCGCGCCAACAAGCGTGCCGGTTGACTCCCCCTCGCCCGCCTGTTCCCTTGACACTGACGTCGTGGGGGCGCGTGGGGGCGCGCGGACCCGGTGAGAGGGAGCGAGGCGCATTGTGATCGGTCTGCTGGGCGATAGCCTGTCGCGATACGGAAGCCTGCTCGGCGCGGCCATCCGCCCGCCGCCGGGCCGGCGGCGGCCGTCGGCACGTCGGCTGTTGGTCATGGTCGGGTTCGTGCCGCTGTTCACGGCGGCGCAGTTTGTTCACTGGGTGTGTTTGCTGCTGGACGAGATCCTGTTTCCGGCCTACCGGCGCGTGCCGGTGCGGGAGCCCCTGTTCGTGGTGGGCGTTCCACGGAGCGGCACCACGCTGATGCACCGAGTGCTGGCCCGTGACCCCAACCTGACGACGTTCAGCACCTGGGAATGCCTGGTGGCGCCCTCGGTCACACAGCGCAAGCTCGTGCGCGGCCTGATCCGCCTTGACGCGGCGATCGGACGGCCGCTGGCGCGCCTGTTGTCGCTGATCGAAACCCGCGTCTTCGGCGGACTCGACGATGTGCACCCCATGGACCTTTCGGCGCCGGAGGAAGACTACCTGGCCCTTCTGCCGGTCATGGCCTGCTTCGTGCTGGTGATCCCCTTCCCCACCGCCGAACCGCTCTGGGGCATGGCGACGGTGGACCGTGACATGCCGGCCGGCCGCAAGCACCGCCTGATGGCGTTCTACCGCCGTTTGCTGCAGCGGCACCTGTACGTGCACGGCCCGGATAAGCGCCTGCTGTCGAAGAACGCGGCCTTCGCCGGCATGGTCGGTGCCCTGCGCGAGACCTTTCCAGACGCCCGGTTCGTGCGTTGTCACCGCGATCCCCAAGCCGTCGTGCCGTCGCAGTTGTCGGCGATCCAGGGCGGCGTGTCCCTGTTCGACAGCGATCCGGCGAACCGTGTCTTCACCGCGCGCATGACCGACGTGCTGCGATCCTACTACGACAACCTGGATCGGCACTTGCCCCGAGCGGGCGGTGACCGGCACGTCGTGCTTGACATGGCGCGGTTCAAGAGCGACTTGGCGGCCACGGTTCGCGAGGTATACTCGACGCTCGGGCTGCCGCTGGCGGCAGCGTTCGCCGACAGCCTTGAGGACGAGGCGCGCGCGGCCCGGGTCTATCGTTCGCGCCACCGCTATGCGGCCCAGGACTTCGGCCTCGATGAGACGGCCATTGCGGCCCAGTTCGCCCCGGTCCAGGATCGGAGAGGGACGCACGGCCACGCTTCCGCTGCCAAGCCCATTGCACCGCCCGTACCCGCCGGACAGCAGGGGCCATGACGATGTCAAACGTATCCTCGCCCTCCGGCCCGTCGCGGGACGGACACAGCCAACATCGCGCCGACTGGCGCGTGGCCATCGTCACCGACGCCGAGCCTGAGCGAAACGGTGTCGGGGCGTACTACACGGATCTGGTCGAGCACCTGCGCGCCCATGTCGCTGAGGTCGATGTTCTGGGTCCAGGAGGAGACGGCAGCCTTGGCAGCGTGGCCCTGCCCTTGCCGGGCGACTCGACGCAGAAACTGTGGCTGCCGAACCTGGTCACGGTGCGCCGCCGATTGCTGGCCTTGCGGCCGCATGTGGTGATCGTGCCGACCCCTGGCCCCTGGGGCCTGCTGGGGGCGCGGCTGGCCAGCGGTCTCGGCGCCGCCCTGGTGGTCGGCTTCCACACCCACTATGAGAAACTGGCGGATTTGTACTGGAGCAGCGCTTTGGGCGCCATTCCGCGCTCGTACATGCGCATGGCGAACCGGTTCCTGTTCGAGCGCTGCGCGGTTGTTTTGGCCAACTCCCACGCCATGGCCGAGGCCGCCCGCGACCTGGGCGCGGAGGCGGTGGACCTGATGGGGACGCCCATTCCACGATCGTTCATCGACCCGGAACCGGCGCCGTTGCGCGACAGTGTGTCCCGCGTCGTGTTCGCCGGCCGCCTGGCGCCCGAAAAGAACGTCCAGACGGTGGTCGACGCCGCTCGCGAACTGCCCGACATCACCTTCACCATCGTCGGGGACGGGCCGATGCGGGCCAGCCTGGATGAGCAGGCCGGTTCGCTGCCCAATCTGCACCTGCCGGGATGGGTGCCCCGGTCGCGTCTGCCGGCGACACTGGACGAGAACGACGTGCTGGTGCTGCCCTCGCATGTGGAAAGCCTCGGCACCATCGCCCTGGAGGCGCTGGCGCGGGGGCGCAACGTCCTGGTCTCCGGCGAATGCGGCATCACCGAATGGCCGATGCTGGACCGCGCCCTGTTCCGCATCGGGGACGGCGAGACGGTCGCCCATGCGCTGTCGCGGGTGGCCAGCCTCGACCCAACCATCCGCCGACGCAAGGCCGCCATGGGGGCCGAGGGCGCACGGGAGATGAACGCCTGGGCCATTCAGGGCTGGCTGAACGTGCTGGCCAACCATGCCACATCGAAAGGTGACGCGTGAGCAGCCGGTCCGCCCTCGGCGACCGCGCGGTCGTGTCCATCCATGACGTCATGCCAGGCTCGATGGACCGCGTCGCCGAGATGCTGGCCCTGCTGGACGGCCACGGCGTTGGCGGTGTGGACCTTCTGGTCGTGCCCGGACTGGACTGGCGGCCGGACCAGATCGCGCGACTGCAAGCCTGGGCCAAGGCGGGGCACCGTCTCGCCGGCCACGGCTGGACCCACAAAGCCCCCCGGATCAACGGCCCGTGGCATCGCCTGCATAGCCTGCTGATCTCCCGCGACGTGGCCGAGCATTTGGCGCTGGACGCCGATGGGATCGCCGACCTTGTCACGCGCTGCCATGCCTGGTTTTCAGCCCATGACCTGCCCTCGCCCGAGCTCTACGTCCCGCCCGCCTGGGCGCTCGGGGCAATCCCGCGCGCTCGGCTGCGCGCCCTGCCCTTTCGGCGCTATGAGGTTTTCAGCGGCCTGATCGACGCGGACAGCGGCCGCTGGCGCTTGGTCCCCATGGTCGGGTTCGAGGCCGATACGCTGGTCCGCGTCGGCCCGGTGCGGGTGTGGAACGCGATGAACCTCGGGCACGCGGCCTTCTGGAAGACGCCTCTGCGGGTGGCCATCCACCCGCACGACCTGTCCTATCGCCTGGCCGGAGACCTGCGCCGGTTGATCGCACGGTTGGGAGACCAGCCCCAAGCGGCGTGATCAGGCGCCCGGATCGTATTTCGCGCAAAAGGCCGCGATATCGAGGCGCCGGAAGTCCTCCAGGGCGTCCTTGATGGCCTCATGTGACCAGTCCCACCAGCGGATGCGGTGCAGCGCGGCCTCGATGTCCTCCGGAAACCGCCGGCGAAGCGGCCGCGCCGGCACCCCCGCGACAATGGTGTAGGCCGGCACGTCTCGCGTCACCACCGACCCGGCCCCCAGCACGGCGCCGTCGTCCACCGTGACGCCCGGCATGACAAGCACGCCGTGGCCGATCCACACATCATGGCCGATGACCACCGGAGCGCTGCGCCGCCATGCAAAAACGCTGGGGTCATCCGCGCCAAGGTCGAACTGCGCCGCGCGATAAGTGAAATGGTGTTGCGTGGCCCGCTCCATCGGGTGATTGCCGGGATTCAGGCGACACTGGGCGGCGATCGAACAGAACTTTCCAATGGTCGTGTAATCGGCCTGCCCATCATTACAGATATAGCTGTAGTCGCCCAATGTGACCTCGTTCAGGACGACGCGGTCCTGTATCTCGGTCCACGCCCCGAGCGTGCAGTTTCGAGTAATAGATGTAGGGTGTACCGTCGGTTCTTGGGACAATATATTGGGCATGGCAGGCGTTTCCGCGTGATCTGGGAAAAAGGCCGTTCCGGCGCAGGGGCACTATAGCGCACCCCTCCACCAGGGCGACAGCAGGTTCTATGACACTTCAGTGTCAGAAATGTTTCCCTACAGTTATTTGTGCATGTCGAGACGATGAAGTTGTCGCCGCGCGGGGTGCCAAGGCTTTATTTTCGCCGCCGCCTTGTTAGTCTCCGGCTCGTTCGAACCGCGCTGGCGGCCACGTGCTGACGCACAAGGGGCTGCCGCACAAGGGGGACGCGGTTTCGACTCCCGGGCCAGGAGGGACCGAAACACGAGGCGATGTCCGGCCTTCCGGACCGGCCCCCCCGCGCCTGACAGAGAGGTACTGAATGCGGGTCATCGAGCTTCGAAAGGCCTTCGGGTCCGTGGTCGCCGTCAAGGGGGCCTCGTTCGACGTCCCGGGGGCCCAGATGATCGGGATCATCGGCCGCTCCGGGGCCGGCAAATCCACGCTTCTGCGGATGATCAATCACCTGACGCCGGCGACCTCGGGTCAGATCCTGATCGACGACCGCGACATTCTGACGCTGCGCGGCAAGGATCGCCACGCCTGGCAGCGCGACTGCGCCATGATCTTCCAGCAGTTCAATTTGGTGCCGCGCCTGGACGTGCTGACCAACGTCATGCTCGGCCGTCTGAACCGCCACGGCACCGTGCGCAGCCTGCTGAAGATGTTCAGCCGCGAGGACATCGCCCGCGCCCTGCACGCCCTGGAACGCCTGGGCATCGCCGAGCAGGCCATGCAACGCGCCGAGGACCTGTCCGGCGGCCAGCAGCAGCGCGTCGCCATCGCCCGCGCCCTGTCGCAGGAACCGCGCATGATCCTGGCCGACGAGCCGATCGCGTCGCTCGATCCGATGAGCGCGCAGATCGTCATGACCTCGTTGCGCCAGATTCACGAGCGCGACGGCCTGACCGTGATCTGCAACCTGCACACCCTGGACACGGCCCGCACCTATTGCGACCGCGTGATCGGAATGCGGGCCGGTGAGATCGTGTTCGACGGTCCCGCCCATGCCGTGACCACCGATGTCGCGCGCGAGATTTACGGCGCCGACGACTCGTTCGACGAAGGGGTGACCTCGACCTCGCTGAACGACCCCGCCAAAGCGTCGGACGCCGTGGCCTACCTGCGGCCCGCCGAAGCGGCGGCCGGCGCCTGAGTGTTCCTTTCGGCCCCGTGCCTCCCGCACGGGGCCGTTTCTTGCCCCATCCCGAGACTTCAAGGAGGGTCCCGTGAATCTGTCCCTGTCCATCAAGGCCGTCGCCTGCTCCGCCGCCATCCTGGCGGCCGCCACCACCGTCGCCCAGGCTCAGGACGAGTCCATCGACGAGTTCCGCATCGGCATCCTGGGCGGCGAGAACGCCTCCGACCGCCTGCGCTCCAACGAGTGCCTGCGCAGCAAGGTCGAGGAGCTGCTGGGCGTCGAGACCAAGCTGTTCGCCCCGGCCGACTACAATGGCGTGATCGAGGGCCTGATCGGCGGCAACCTGGACCTAGCCTGGCTGGGCGCCTCGGGTTACGCCAAGACCTACCTGGAAGACCCGAACGCGGTCGAGCCGGTGCTGGTCAAGATCAACGTCGACGGCAGTTACGGCTACCACTCCATCGGCTTCGCCCGTGCCGACAACGGCATCACCTCGCTGGACGACATGGAAGGCAAGGTCTTCGCCTTCGGTGACCCGAACTCCACCTCCGGCTACCTGATCCCGTCCATCGAAATCCCGCAGAAGGGCTACAGCATGGAGCCGGGCGAGTACTTCGGCGACGTGGTGTTCTCCGGCGGTCACGAACAGACCATCGTCGGCGTCTACAACGGCGACTACGATGGCGGCGTGACTTGGGCCGACGGCTTGGGCGAGTGGGAAGACGGCTTCAACAGCGGCGCCTTCCGCAAGGCCGTCGACGCCGGTCTGGTCGACATGACCGAGCTGGTCGAGATCTGGCGCTCGAACGTCATCCCCGAAGGCCCGATCGTGCTGCGCCAGGGCCTGCCGGCCGACGTCAAGGAGAAGGTCACCGCCTTCATCGACGACCTGGTCAATATCGACGCCGAGTGCGCCTACGGCTTCATGGCCGGCGAGATCAAGGACATCGACCCGATCACGCATGAGGCGTATGTCAGCGTGATCGAGGCCCGCAAGGCCAAGATGGGCAACTAAAGCCCAGCCTGTCCCGTCCTGGGGGGGGGCGGTCCGCCCGGACCGCCCCCCGGTTCCGTTTCGCCCCGACTGGCAAGTTCAACCGCCATGACGTCCCTCACCTACAGTTCCGACCAACACGCCAGCATCGTGGCCCAGGAACAGCGGCGACGGCTGTATTCCTTCCTGACGATCGCGGTGGTGGCGATCATCATGGTCTCCGGCTACACCGAGGCCGAGTCCATGAATTCCGGCGGATTCATGCATGGGCTGCGCCAGTTCTTCGACTACCCGGGCGACGTGATCGAGGAAGCCTGGGCCGCCGGCTGGGCGTTCTGGGGGATCGTCTGGCGCTTCATTCCGGCCTTGATCGAGACGCTGAACATCGCCGCCACCGCGACCATTCTTGGCGGGTTGTTCGCCACCATCTTCGCCTTTCTCAGCACCCGAAACCTGGATGTCTGGCCACCGCTGATCCCGGTGTCGCGCCGCCTGATGGACATTATGCGCGCCTTCCCCGAGTTGATCCTGGCGCTGTTCCTGATCTTCGTCCTGGGCGCCAGTTCGGTCCCGGCCATGATCGCCGTCGCCTTTCACACCGTCGGCGCGCTGGGCAAGCTGTTCAGCGAGGTCAATGAGAACATCGACCGCCGCCCGGTGGAGGGTCTTCAGGCTGTGGGCGCTGGGTGGCTACAACGTTTGAGGTTCGGCGTGCTCCCGCAGGTGCTGCCGAATTACACGAGCTATTTCCTGATGCGCTTCGAGATCAACGTGCGCGCCTCGGCCATTCTCGGCTTCGTTGGTGCCGGCGGTCTCGGTGCCGAACTGCGGCGCACCATCGGCTGGGGCAGCGGAGAGGAGACCGCCGCCCTGCTGCTGCTGCTGTTCCTGTCCATCATGATCATCGACCAGGTGTCCGGCATGGTCCGGCGTAGCCTGGTATCCGGCAACCTCCTGGCCCGCAAGGTGCTGGTATGACCGCGACCACGACGCCCTACGACCGGGACGCGCTGCTGGACCGCCATGCCGGCGCGGTGCGCCATACCGTGCGCGGCAGTCGCGCCGCCATCGCCTGCCTGATGCTGGTTCTGGCCTATCTCATCTACGCTTGGTTCGCGTTCGACATCCCGCGCCTGATTGCCACCGCCGAGCCGCAACGGGCCGTTCTGCTGGCCACCGACTCGGTGGTCCACAAGGTTCACGTCACCAAGGGCCTACGCAACCCGGGATTCGAGGTGGCCGTCGAGGGCGAGCGCACCGCCACCTACGAAACGCCGCCACCGTGGGTCGAAGCCGATGCCAACGCCGAGCAGGTGTTCATTGATCTCGGCGACGGCTACACCGTCAGCATCGACGGCACACAGGTCACCATGACCGGGCCGGAGACCGAGCCCATCCGGGTCACTCCCGGCGAGGACGGGGTGAGCATCGCCTACAGCGGTGACAAGCCGGACTGGGTCCGCGAGGGCTACAACGTGCAAACGGAAAGCCTCGTCAAGTTCGACGCCCGGCCGACCATCGACAAGCGGGTACAGGTGACGCGCTCCAAGATCGAGGTGCACCGGTACTTTTTCGGGTGGGAACACTTCTTCTTTCCGTTCGACTCGGAGCTTCATGGCCGGTCCCCCGGTGACCTCGTCGACCTGGCGTTTTCCGACGAAAGGCTGGATCCCGAACAGTCGAACCTCTCGCTGATGTTCGACACCTTCTGGCACAACAAGGAATGGCAGCATCGCGCCGTCGCCATTGCCTTGCTCGAAACCGTGCTGATGGCCGTGCTGGGCACGTTCACGGCGGCGTTCGTCGGCCTGCCGCTGGCCTTCGCCGCCGCCCACACCTTCAACAAGGTCGGCGTCGTCCGCTTTGCCCTGCGCCGGCTGTTCGATTTCCTGCGCGGCATCGACATGCTGATCTGGTCGCTGATCTTCATCCGCGCCTTCGGCCTGGGGCCGTTGACCGGCGCCCTGGCCATCGCCTTCACCGACACCGGCACGCTGGGCAAGCTGTTCTCCGAAGCGCTGGAGAACATCGACAAGAACCAGGTCGAGGGTGTCCAGGCGACCGGCGCCAACCGCTGGCAGCGCTACCGCTTCGGCGTCATCCCCCAGATCCTGCCGGTCTTCGTCTCCCAGGGTTTGTACTATCTGGAATCCAACATGCGTTCGGCGACGGTGATCGGCGCCCTCGGTGCCGGCGGCATCGGCCTGATGCTGGTGGAGACCATGCGCACCTCGCGCGACTGGGAGAACACGCTGTACATCATCATCCTGACCATTCTGCTGGTCGTGGCCATGGATGCGGTGTCGGGCTGGCTGCGGCGGCGGCTGATCCAGGGGTGATACCAAGCGACGGAAATCGTGACACGGTTTCCAGACCATCGGCACGCGACCTTGGGAGATCCCTCGCGTCCTAACGGACGCTTCGGGATGACGTATGTAATTGTTTTTTAAAGAAAATCGTCATCCCGAGCGAGCGAAGCGAGCCGAGGGATCTCCCGCGTCGGCACCGCGCCCGGCGAATGGGGAAGAGTCATTGCTTCGGTCCGCTGGTATGAGTCCGCGCGCTCATCCGCGCGTCAGGATCGCCGCGAGGTCCGTCCACGTCTCTCCCGTCGACGCCAGCAGCAACTCGCCATCGCGCCTGGTCGGCGCATACGGCGTGCCGTCGATCAGCCGCCCGACGCCGCCGGCCTCCAACAGCATCAGCACCCCGGCCGCGTGATCCCACGGCATCAGCCGGGAAAAGGCGGCGAAGTGATAGCGACCGTCCAGCAGACGCAGATAGGCATGGGCCGCGCTGCCCGGGTAGTGCAGGCGCCGCACCCGCCCCTTGAGCGCCTTGCCGCGCCGGCCATAGGCACAGCCGTGCAGCGCGCCAAGGCGAACCGGCTCTGGCCCCAGGCGGGCGGGACGGCCGTTCAGTGTGACGCCGCCACCCTGCTCGGCCGCGGCCAGGCACTCGCCCACAGGGTCCAGGATCCAGCCGGCCACGGTCTGCCCCCGGTGCACCAGGGCGACGACCAGCGCGAACGTGGGCTCACCCCGCGCGAAATTGCCGGTGCCGTCCACCGGATCGACCACCCAGACCGGCGCGTCCCCACTCATGCGGTCGAGAACGGAGGGATCGGCGAACACTCCCTCCTCGCCCACCATCACGGACCCCGGCAACAGGTCCGGCAGCCGCTGTCCCAGCACCCGCTCGGCCTCCAGATCGGCCCGCGTCACCAGGTCCTGGGGGGAGGTTTTGGCGCGAATGTCGGCATCAGAGAGGTTGCGGAAGCGGGGCAGGACCTCGGCCGCCGCGACCTCGCGCAGGATGTCCGCCACGGCGGCAATGGAAATCGAAAGCACCATCAGGGCTGTTTACGGCAAGGGGGGACGGGTCACAAGCGCCGGCCGGCCTCACCCCTGATACAGATCCCGGTCGCGGCGGTAGGTCTCGCACAGGTCGGCCAGGCGTTGCGCCGCCGCCGGGTCGTACGCCGCCTGTTGCATCAGCAGGCGGACCGCGAACGCGGCGAAAGCGACCGCCTCGCCCTTGCCGCGCAGATCGGTCGCGGCGGCGATCTCATCCAGGTAGTCGTGGACGAGTCCCCGCGCCATCACGTTGAGTTGGCGCTTCACCAGATGGTTCTTGCCGCGCCACCGGCGTTGCGACTCCGTGCTGGCCATGGGTCCCCTCGCCCGCCGCCTTCGCTGCGCCCAGTCTACTAGTAGATCGCACGCGCACGCAACGCTCAGGGCGCCCAGGCCCCCGACGCCACCGCGTCAGAAGGCGCCGGCTCGGCCGGATCAAGGCCCAGGCGGCGTCGCAGCCGCTCGGCGTCTGGCGGGTCCAGGCGAACCCGCAGGTGAACCCCCGCCTCGTCGTCGCTGCGCGCCAACACCTCGCCGCGCCGATGGACCCACGCGAACGTGGCACCGTCGGCGGCATCCAGGTCCACGTCCATCTCGACACGTCCGGCCGCCAGGGTCCGGTCGATGGCCGCCACCAGATCGTCCATGCCGTCGCCCGTCACCGCCGAGACCGGAACCTGCCGGTGGCGTTCGCGAAGGGACGCGGTCAGCCGCGCCCGCCCCTCGCCGCCCAGCCGGTCGATCTTGTTGTGCGCCTCGATGAGGCCCGCCTCCACGGCGGCGCCGACATCCAGTTCGCGCAACACAGCCTCGACATCGGCCTTCTGGGCCTCGCAATCGACGGCCGACACATCCCGCACGTGGACGATGACGTCCGCCTCCATCACCTCTTCCAGCGTCGCCCGGAAGGCCGCGACCAGTTCGTGCGGCAGGTCGGACACAAAGCCGACGGTGTCGGAGAGGATCACCGGCCGGCCGGACGGCAACGTCAACCCGCGCATGGTGGGATCGAGAGTCGCGAACAGCATGTCCTTCGACAGCACGTCCGCCCGGGTCAGTCGATTGAACAGGGTCGACTTGCCGGCGTTGGTGTAGCCCACCAGGGCGACAATCGGGTACGGCACCCGGCGGCGCGCGGCGCGGTGCAGTTCGCGGGTGCGAGTCACCTCCTCCAACTGCTTGCGCAGGTGGACGATGCGTTCGCCGATCAGCCGGCGGTCGATTTCGATCTGCGACTCACCGGGGCCGCCGATGAAACCCAGGCCACCGCGCTGCCGCTCCAGGTGGGTCCAACTGCGCACCAGGCGGCTGCGTTGGTAGGACAGGTGCGCGAGTTCGACCTGCAACTGGCCTTCCCGGGTGCGCGCCCGTTCGCCGAAGATTTCCAGGATCAGCCCGGTGCGGTCGATCACCTTGCACGACCACGCACGTTCAAGGTTGCGCTGCTGAATGGGCGACAAGTGATTGTCGATGATGGCCACCTCAATCGCCTCGGCCCGGATCAACTCCCCGAGCCGTTCGACCGCGCCACCGCCCAAAAGGGTGCTCGGACGCGGCTTGGTGATGGGCACCACTTCCGCTGCGACCACGTCCAGGTGGATGGCGCCGGCCAGGCCGACGGCTTCCTCCAATCTGGCGCCGGGATCGCGCGTCTGACCGGCTCCGGCCGCGCCGCGCAGATGGGGATGGACGACCAAGGCCCGGGTCGGGGCCGGCGGCCCCTCGTACTCGAATGGTTTGCTAGCCACGGTCAGGCTTCGGCCCCGTCCTCGGGTTTGTTTTCGAAGAGCTGGATCTGCGTGCTGGGCATGATGGTCGAGACGGCGTGCTTGTAGACGAGTTGGGTATGCCCATCCCGCCGGAGAAGCAGGGAAAAATTGTCAAACCAAGTGACAATACCTTGCAGCTTGACCCCATTGACGAGAAACACCGTCACCGGCGTTTTGTTTTTTCGGATATAGTTCAGGAAGACGTCCTGAACATTCTGAGATTTCTCGTTGGGCATGTCGAGGCTCCTCTTTTTCTGTTTTTTCTCTTAGGTTGTTATTATTAGCTCTTCCGCCATGCACGTCCCTGTACACCGAGTCGTTTCGACTCTCCATCCGCACTCGAAAGAACCGTGCCCCCCGCTCGCATTTTCCCCGGCTCAAACGCGGCGTGTCACGGTGCCGCCGTCCGGGTGTCGTCGAGCATGTCCAAAAGTTGGTCGCCGCGAGAAAGATGCACAAGGGGGGGATACGGGCCGAATTCGTCCGCCTCCGGCGCCCAGGGTCGGAGAAGCACCGGCGTCAGACCGCACGCATAGGCACACGCCATGTCGGTGGGCGAATCGCCGACCAGCCAGATTTCCGGTCCGGGGCGCAGTTCGATCGGCGCGGTCCGCAGCGCCAGCTCGATCGCCTCCAGCGCCGGTTTGTCGCGGGCAGCATCCCCTGCCCCCACCTGGGCGAAGAACAAGGATCCCCAGCCGAGCGCCTCCACCTCGCGGCGCAACAGCGCGCCGGTCTTGTTGCTCACCAGACCCATCGGCACGTTCCGCGCCGCCAATCCGCGCAGCATGGGCTCGGCGCCGTCCAGCACGGTCAGCATCTCGAGATGCACGGTCTTGAAGGCATTCAGGAACACGTCCCGCGCTTCGGTCCACCGCTCTCCGAACATCTCCGGGAACGTATCCCGCATGGAACGGCCCACACGGCGCCTGGTCTCCTCGAACGTCCACAGCGGATGGCCCATGTGCGCCATGCAGGTGTTGATCACCCGATGGATGGCGGGCCAGGAATCGATCAGGGTGTTGTCCCAGTCGAACAGGATGGCGCGCGGCGTCGGCAGCCCGGCCGGCGCGCGCCCAGGTTTGGCGCCGATGTCACTCATCCGTCGATCCAGTCCTCGGCGCCGGGGCCGGCCATGTAGCCCTCGTACAGGTCCCAGACCTGGCGCGTGATGCTGCCCGGCACGCCGTTGGCGATCACGGCGTCGTCGATCCGCACGATGGGCAGCGCGGCCGCCGTGGTGCTGGAGATGAACGCTTCCCGTGCCGCCCGTGCCTCGTCCACCGTGAACGGGCGTTCCTCGACCGTTAGGCCGGCCTCCCGCGCCAACCGCAGGACCGCGTCGCGCGTGATGCCGGCCAGGATGTCGTGGCCCAGGGGGCGGGTGACCAGGGTTCCATCCTGGGTGACGATCCAGGCGTTGGTGGAGGTCCCCTCGGTCACGAAGCCGTCGCGGTCGACCTGCCAGGCCTCATAGGCCCCCATGTCCTTGGCGTGCTGCTTGGCCAGCACGTTGGGCAGCAACGACACCGACTTGATATCGCGCCTTGCCCACCGCTGGTCCGCCACGGTGACGACGCCCACCCCATTCTCCACCATGCTCGCCGATGGGGCGACGCCAGAGCGGGCGGTGACTACCAGAGAGGGCAAAACAGACGGCGGCGGAAAGGGATGGTCGCGCTTGTAGGCGCCCCGACTGACTTGCAGATAGACGATTCCGTTCCGGACACGGTTCCGCCGCACCACCTCGCGCAAGACAATCCTGAGCGGGCGCGCCGGCATCGGCATGGCCATGCGCAACTCCCGCAGCGAGCGGGCCAGGCGGGTCATGTGACCGCCCAGATCGATCGGGCGTCCGTTGACGATGGCAATGACCTCGTAGACGCCATCGGCGAACTGGAGGCCGCGATCCTCGACGTGAACCGCCGCCTCGGCGTGCGGCAGGTATCGGCCGTTGACATAGGCAACGCGAGACATGGGTCCTCCTGGGGGGCGGCGATCGGGCGTGTGCGTCCGGATCTAGACCAGAATGGCCGGCAATGAAACAGCGCGGCGGCAGGTCTGCCCTGCGTTCGGCGCTTAAAAGAACTCCAGCCGCACCGAGAACATCTTCTCGACCTTCTTGATCGCCCCGGAGGAAGCGAACAGCACCACACGGTCTCCGGCCTTCAGAACGGTCGAGCCGCGCGGGCTGATGACCTGATCGCCGCGCACCACGGCGCCCAGGATGACGCCGGCCGGCAGGCGCGCCTCGCGCAGCGGTCGGCCGACGAGCCCCGAGGTTTCCAGCGCATCGGCTTCGATCAACTCGCCGAACCCCTCGTGCAGGGAATGGACGCTGTGAATGCGGCCGCGCCGGACATGCTGCAGGATGGTCGACACCGTCATGCTGCGCGGGTTGACGACGACGTCCACGCCCAGGGTCGAGACCAGGGGGTTGTAGGCGGACTTGTTGATCAGGGTGATGGCCCGCTGGCAGCCGTGGCGCTTGGCGAGCAGTGAGGCCAGGATATTGTTCTCGTCGTCGTTGGTAACCGCCACCACGGTTTCCGTCTGTTCGACGTTCGCCTCGTCCAGGATCTCCTGGTCGAGCACATCGCCGTTGATGACCACGGAGCGCGACAGCGTCTTGGCCACGAACTCCGCCCGGGCGCGATCCTGCTCGACCACCTTCACCGACACCTGCGGGAAATCACTCTCCAGGCGTTGGGCCAGGAACAGGCCGATATTGCCGCCCCCCAGAACGAGAATGCGCCGCGCCTCCGGCTCCTCGTGCCCGAATGCCGCCAACGCCCGCGCCTGGTGCTCCGTCGCGCAGACGAAATAGACGTCGTCGCCCGGCAGCATCTGATCGTCCGGAGACGGGACCATCGGCCGGTCCTGGCGGACGATGCCGACGACGACGATGGACAGTTCGGGAAACAGCACCGAAAGCTGCCGCAACGGCGTGAACACGACCGGCGTGTCGTCGGTGCAGCGCACGCCCAGAAGGCGCACCTTGTTGTGGGCCAGCGGAATCAGTTCCATCGCCCCCGGCACCCGCAGGCGGCGGATGACGGCCTTGGCCACCTCGATCTCCGGCGAGATGGTGACGTCGATGGGCATGTTCTCGCGGCTGAACAGGTTGGCCCACTCGTCCTGCAGGTAGTCCTGGGCCCGCACGCGGGCGATCTTGGTCGGCACATGGAACAGCGAGTGCGCCACCTGGCAGGCGATCATGTTCACTTCGTCGGCGTGGGTCACCGCGATCAGCATCTCGGCGTCCGCCGCCCCGGCGGCCTCCAGGACGCTGGGATACGAGGCGTAGCCCACCAGGGCCTGCACATCCAGGCTGTCGGAGATCCGTCGGATCAGGTCTGGCCGCTGGTCGACGACGGTCACGTCGTTGCCTTCGGACGCCAGATAGCGGGCGATGCTGAAGCCGACCTGGCCGGCGCCGCAGACAATGACTTTCATGGGTCCGGGACCTTTGTGCCCGTAGCGTCAGGAGGCCGATCCGCGCGCCGAGTGAGTCAGGCCGGGTTCGGCCGCGCCGTCGCCGCCGGAACTGGCGGTGGAGGCGTTCGCTCCGCTGCTGGCGACGCCCAGGCTCTTCAGTTTGCGATGCAGGGCCGACCGTTCCATACCCACGAACTCGGCGGTGCGCGAGACGTTGCCGCCAAAGCGGGTGACCTGGGCCAGCAGGTAGTCCCGTTCGAAGATCTCCCGCGCCTCTCGCAGGGGCAGGGTCATGATTTCGGGCGACTTTTCCAGGCGCAGCGTGTCCGGCGTGAGGGCGCTGATCTCGTTGGGCAACATGTCGGCGCGGATGGCGTCCCGCGCCTCGCCAGGCGCCATGATCAACAACCAGTCGATGATGTTCCGCAACTGGCGCACATTTCCGGGCCAGTCATAGGCCTGCAGGGCCGCCATGGCATCCTCGCCAAGCGGGCGCGGTGGAATGCCGGCGGAGCGGGCGGCCGTCTCCATGAAATGACGCGCCAGCACCGGAATGTCCCCCCGCCGATCCATCAGGGCGGGCACCTTCAACGGCACTACGGCCAGACGGTAGAACAGATCCTCGCGGAAACGGCCGCGCCGGATTTCCTCCTGAAGGTCACGGTGGCTGGTGGCGATGACCCGCACGTCCACCGAGATCCGACGGCTGCCGCCCACACGCTCGAACGTCTGTTCCTGCAACACCCGAACGAGCTTCCCCTGGGTCTCCAGAGGCATGTCCGCGACCTCGTCGAGCAGCAGCGTGCCGCCGTTGGCCTGCTCCAACTGTCCGACCTTGCGCGGCGCGTCGGCGCCGTCCGCGCCGGCTTCGGTGCCGAACAGCTCTGTTTCCATGCGGTCGGGGTGCATGGCGGCGCAGTTGACCACCACGAATGCCTGGTCGGCGCGCCGGCTGTGGGCATGGACCATGCGGGCCGCGACTTCCTTGCCGGTGCCGGCCGGGCCGGTGATCAGCACGCGCGAGCCGGTCGGGGCGACTTTGGCGATGGCGGCGCGCAGTTGGGCGATCGCCGCACTTTCCCCGACCAAGTCGCTCTGGGCGCCGATGCGGATGCGCAGCTCGGCGTTTTCCTGTTTCAGACGAAAGGCCTCAATGGCGCGTTCGACCATCAGCAACAGGCGGTCTGTCTTGAACGGCTTCTCGATGAAGTCGTAGGCGCCCTTCTTGATCGCCGCCACGGCGGTCTCGATCGTACCGTGGCCGCTGATCATCAGCACGGGCATCAGCGGGTGGTCGCGCAGAACCTCGTCCAGCAGCTCCAGACCGTCCAGCCGGCTGCCTTCCAGCCAGATGTCGAGAATCACAAGGCTCGGTTTCCGCTCGGCGATGGCCGCCAACGCGGTGTCGCTGTCGACGGCCTCGCGGCACGTGTAGCCCTCGTCCTCCAGGACGCCGGCCACGGCCATGCGGATGTCGCTTTCGTCATCAACGATCAGGATATCGTGCGCCATGCTCAGGCTGACAGGGCATCAGAGCCCGGATCCTCATTCTTGTTGGTCATGTTGTCATCCATGGTAGCCGTCATGGCGTCTGGCGCCACGTGTTTGGCATCCTGCGGTTCCCCTTCACTTTCGGCGGCCCCGTCATGCTCGCCGCCGCGCGGGAACACCAACTCGACCCGGGCGCCGCCCCCGGGCCTGTCGCCGAGAACCAGCGTGCCACGATGATCCTCCAGGATCTTGCGGACAATCGCCAAACCCAGGCCGGTCCCCTTGCTCCGGGTGGTCACATAGGGTTCGGTCAGGCGATTGCGGTCCGCCGTCGGCAGGCCCTTTCCGTTGTCCTCGATGATGATCGTCACCGTCTCCGGCGCGTCGTCCAGGCGGGCAATGATGCTCCCGGGCAACGCCGAGGATTGATCCTTTTCTTTTTCCAATCTCGCGTCAATCCCCTCAACCGCGTTCTTCAGCAGGTTGGTCAGGGCCTGCGCCACCTGGCGTGCATCACAGGCCAGACGCACCGGGTGGTCCGGCACCTCGGCCTGGAACGTGATGCGGGGATAGGCCGTGCGTTGCAAGACGATGGCCTGCCGAACGATGTCGTTCAGTGTTTCCGGGCGCATGGTGGGCGCCGGCATTCGGGCGAAGGCCGAGAATTCATCGACCATCTGGCCGATGTCGCCGACGTGGCGTACAATGGTATCCGTGCATTGGACGAACGTGTCCTGATCCTGGGTCAGCTGCCGCAGGTAGCGCCGTTTCAGCCGCTCGGCCGAGAGTTGGATGGGGGTCAGCGGGTTCTTGATCTCGTGCGCGATACGGCGCGCCACATCGGCCCAGGCGGCCTTGCGCTGCGCCTGTTGCAGCTCGGTGATGTCGTCGAAGGTCAGCACGTACCCCAGCACCGCCCCCTCGGCGCCGCGTTCCGCGCTGAGCCGCACCAGCAGGGTCAGCGTCTTGCCGCCATGGGTATAGGCGGACTCGGTCTGGGCGGGCCGGTCGGGGCGCGCCCGGATCTGGTCCATCAGGGTCTTCAGGTCGGGGATCAGTCGGTCGATGGGCCGACCGACCCAGGCGTCAAGGCTCTCACCGAGCAGGTCGCTGGCCGAGCGGTTGCCGAACTCGATCAGCCCGTCACGGTCCAGGGCAATGACACCGGCCGAGACCCCGGCGAGGACCGTCTCGGTGAAGCGCCGCTTTTCGTCCAGTTCGCTGTTGGCATCGAGCAGACTGCGCTGTTGCGCTTCGATCTGCGCGGTCATGCGGTTGAAGGCGCGCGACAGCAGGGCGATCTCGTCGTTGTTGGCGGTTTCCTTGACCCGCACGCGCAGGTTGCCTTGCCGGATCCGGTCCGCCGCGTCGACCAGACTCATGATCGGCTGCGCCAGCCGGGTCGCCAGCGTCAGCCCGACCGCCACGGCGGCCAGCAGAAGAAGAACCGCCACCATGACGAAGATCATGGTGAGCGTCAGTTCGTACCCCGACCGGCGCCCTTCCAGCTCGCGGTACTGGTCGACCGCCTGTTCGGTGCTTTCGATGGCCCCGAGAACGCGTGGATCCACGAAGCGGCCCACATACAGATAGAGCGGCGTCAGGGTGTCCAGCCGGACCAGACCGCGCACCCGGTCGTCGTTTTCGCCGGTCAGGATGGCCACGTTGCCACTGTCGGCCCGTTCCATGGCCCAGAACGGCACCTGCTCGAACTGAAGGGAGAACGTGTACCCGGCGCGGCCGATCACCTTGCCATCCTGGCCGAACACCACCGCCTCGGTCAGATTGCGCAGCGCCGACTGGGCATTGAGGATGCGGTTGAGGCGGTCCGGATTGCGGCTGATCTGCAACCAGTCCCGGTTCAGATCATTGGCGATGGCCATGACATCGCTGGCGATGGTCTGTTGGTGTTCGGCCAGATAGGCCTGGGCCACCTTCACGGACTCGTCCAGGGCCGTGGAGACACGGGTGGAGAACCACCCCTGGACCCCGACCTGGAACACAAGGATCGAGAACACCGAGGTCAGAATCGCCGGCGTGATCGCCACCACGCCAAAGAGCACCACCAGTCGGACGTGCAGCCGCGACCCGGCGCCGCCGCTCCGCCGCGCGGCCCAAACCTTGGCGACGCGACGGGCCACCACCAGGCCCAGCGCCAACATGATCGCCAGATTGACGTTGAGAAGGCCCAGCATCAGGGCCGGGTCCTTGACCGTTGGCCCCAGGCCGGTCAGGACCGCCGTGGTCGCGCCGACCGACAGCACGGCCGCCACCGCCAGCACCCACGTCAAGGCGCGGGTCAGGCGGGCACGTCGAGCCCAGATCCGGAGGCGCAGAAGGCGCCGCTTGATCGATCCGCGCGTCAGTGTGTCCCCTCCTGCTCCGCCCGGCTTTCGGGGATCGCGTTCGGCTTGGGCATGGGCTTGGACCTCCCCTGCCCTCTGTGTCACCGTACCCCCCGGGTGACCTGGATGTCCAACTCGCGGATCTTCTTGCGCAAGGTGTTGCGGTTCAGGCCCAAGACCTGCGCGGCGCGGATCTGATTGCCTCGGGTGGCCTCCAGGGACAGCGCGATCAGGGGGCGTTCCACCTCGCGCAGAACCCGATCATGCAGGCCCGATGGCGGCAAGGACTCGTCGTGCGCGGCGAAGTACTCGCGCAAATGCCGTTCCACGAGGCTCCCCAGGCCCTCGTTGGTGCCGCCGCCATTGGCCGGCGTCGGCGGCGCGGTGGCCAGTTCCGCCTCGATGACATCGACACTGATGGTTTCCTGCGAGTACAGGGCCGCCAAGCGGCGCACCAGGTTCTCCAACTCGCGCACGTTGCCGGGCCAGCGGTGCCGTTTCAGGCGATCCATGGCCAGAGCATCGAGGATCTTGGCGGGCAACCCTTCGTCCATGATCTGGGCCTGAAAGTGGCGCACCAGTTCCGGAATATCCTCGGGCCGTTCGCGCAGGGCCGGCAGGCGGATGGGAACGACGTTGAGGCGATAGAACAGGTCCTCGCGAAACAGGCCCTGCCGGATGAGCTGGGTCAGATCGCGGTGGGTGGCGGCCACGATGCGCACGTTGGCCCGGATGGCGGTGCGCCCGCCGACGGTCGTGTACTCGTTCTCCTGCAAGACCCGCAGCAGTCGGGTCTGCGCCTCCGGCGGCATGTCGCCGATCTCGTCCAGGAACAGCGTGCCGCCATCGGCCTGCTCGAACCGCCCCACACCGCGCGTCGTGGCGCCCGTGAAGGCGCCCTTCTCATGGCCGAACAGCTCGGATTCGATCAGGTCGCGGGGAATGGCCGCCATGTTGATGGCCACGAAGGGACCGGTGCGACGCTTGCCGTAGTCGTGCAGCGCCCGCGCCACCAGTTCCTTGCCGGTGCCCGACTCGCCGGTGACCATGACCGTCAGGTCCGTGTTCATCAGGCGCGCCAGGGTGCGGTAGATCTCCTGCATGGCGGCGGAGCGACCAATCAGGGGCAGCCCCTCGTCCTGCGAGCGATCGCCGTCCGCTCCCGGAACGGGCTGCGGCGGTGCCGACAAGGCGCGGCGGACCACGCCAACCAGTTCCGTCAGGTCGAACGGCTTGGGCAGATACTCGAACGCCCCGCGCTCGGTCGCCTTGACGGCGGTCAACAGCGTGTTCTGCGCGCTCATGACGATGATGCGCAGGTCGGGACGGATTTTCTTGATGCGCGGGATCAGGTCGAGCCCGTTCTCGTCCGGCATCACGACATCCGTGATCACCAGATCACCGGCGCCGTCGGAGACCCAGGTCCACAGGGTCGCTGCCGTGCCGGTGGTGCGCACCTCGTAGCCGGCCCGCCCAAGCGCCTGGCTGAGCACCGTGCGGATGGCGCGGTCGTCGTCGGCAATCAGGATGGTACGCCCGGACGCCGACGGTTCCTCCAGCAACGGGGCCACGATGTCCGGTTGGTGCTGTTGAATCGCCTCGTTCATGCCTGCCCCTCCGCGTGTGTCTCCCGGGGGCGCGGGGGTCGCTCGCTCGGCGCCATGGGAAGCACGACCCGAAACACCGTTCGGCGCGGCTGGGTGTCGAATTCGACGATACCGCCATGGTCCGTGACGATCTTGGCCACCAGCGGAAGACCGAGGCCGCTGCCCGACGGCTTGTTGGTCACGAAGGGCTCGAACAGATGGCCGCGAATGTCCTCGGGGATACCGGGGCCGTTGTCCCGGACGGTGATGACCAACGGCAGGTCCATGCGATCACCGGACCCCGGCGCCGCCAACCGCAGGCCGTGTTGGTAGGCCGTGGACAGCACGATCTCGCCGCCCTCCGCCGGCACCACCTCGGCGGCGTTCTTGACCAGATTCAGGAACACCTGCACCAGTTGATCCCGGTTGCCGAACACGGGCGGCAGCGACGGATCATAGGATTCGATGAACCGGACGCCCCGGGCAAACCCGTTCTCCGCCACCCGCCGGACGTGCTCCAGCACCTGGTGGATGTTGATGGGCTCGCGGCTTAGGGTGCCGCCGTCCGAGAACACGTCCATGCGGTCGACCAGGGCAACGATCCGATCGGTCTCGTCGCGGATCAGTTGGGTCAGCACGCGGTCGGCCTCGGCGACGTTTTGGTCGAGCAACTGGGCCGCCCCGCGAATGCCGGACAGGGGGTTCTTCACTTCGTGCGCCAGCAGGCGGGCCATGGCGGACACCGACCGCGCCGCCCCCCGGCTGAGCATCTGCTGGCCGATCCGCAGGGCCTTGGAGTGCTCCTGGAACTGCACCACCACCCACCCCGGCATTTCCACCTGAGGCGAGACCTGGATGGTCATGACGCGCGGCCCGGTGCGCGGGGTGTCCAACTCCACCTCGTATTCCGACACGGCGCTGTTGTCGCGCCGCGCCTGGTGGATCAGGGCGAAGGTCTGACTGTCGCGGGGCACCAGGTCCTCCAGCGCCAGTCCCTTGAGGTGGCCGAGGCTGCTTTCGAACAACTGCTCGCCGGCGGCGTTGACGAACACCACCCGGTCCGCTTGGTCCAGGACCAGAACGGCCGAGGCAATGGCGTTGAGGACGGACACGGCATCCAGGGGAGGCTCGGGCGTCGGGCGCCCGCCGTCGATGATCTTCAGGGGCCGGCTCATGCGGCGTCGCGCTCCGGTTCGAGGGGATCGGTCACGCTGTCATCGTCCATCCGGGCGGAGCTCCAGAAGGCCAGCAACCGGTCACGCGCCCGGTGCGGGTCGGTGTCCTGGTTGAATGCCTGGCGGAATATCGCGGCGTCGCGGAGGCCCGCCGTGCTCCAGGCCATGTGCTTGCGGGCCAGGCGCAGCCCGCGATAGGCGCCGTAGTGCGCGACCAGGGCGTCGAAGTGCTGCACGGCGATCTCTCCCCGGGTCGCGAGATCGGGCTCCGGCGGAGTGATACCGCTGGCCAACGCTCCACCGATCAAGCCGGGCAGCCAGGGGCGGCCCTGGGCGGCGCGTCCGACCATCACGCCGTCGGCGCCGGAGACAGCCAGCATCCGCCGCGCGTCCGCGACCGTGGCGACGTCGCCGTTGCCGATGACGGGCACCGACACCGCCGCCTTGACCTCGCCGATAAAGGCCCAGTCGGCCCGGCCGCCGTACATCTGGTCGCGCGTGCGGCCATGCACAGTGATCAGCCGCACACCCAGGTCCTCGGCGATCCGCGCCAGCCGGGGCGCGTTGCGGTGGGCCGGGTCCCAGCCGGCGCGCATTTTCAGCGTCACCGGCACGTCCACCGCCTTGACCACGGCGTCGATGATGCTGGCGGCCAGCGGCTCGTCGCGCATCAGCGCCGCGCCCGCCTGCCCCTTGACCACCTTTTTCACCGGGCAGCCCATGTTGATGTCGATGATCGCGGCCCCCCGGTCGACACAGATCCGGGCGGCCTCGGCCATGATCCGGGGATCGCAGCCGGCCAGCTGCACGGCGGCCGGGCCGGTGGCGGCGCCGGGTTCGCCCATGCGCAGGGTCTCGTCATGGCGCGAGGCGACCCGGCCGCTGGCGATCATCTCGGAAAACGACAGCGAACAGCCGAAGTGGTGCGCCAACTGGCGGAACGGCCGGTCGGTGATGCCCGACATGGGGGCGAGGACTACGGGCGTGTCCAGATGCACGGAGCCGATGCGAAGGGACATGGGCGATTTTGCTTGGCCGGGATGGATCAGCGACCCAACGGCGACCAGGGTCGTGTGATTGGTGGCGCATTATGCACAGGGATTGGGCATCTGGCGAGCCAATATGCAGCATCGCGTTCAAAATTTGGCCACATCCGGTCGCCTCACGGCCGGCTGCGTGGTCCATGGGGTCAGGCGACCACCGCCGAAATAAACTTGATGCCGGGAAAGGCGAGAGTCAGCAGCAGGTATGCGAGCAAAAGGTAACGGGCCGCGACACGTCCGCGCACGCCGGCCCATCGGTGCGCGGCCAGCAGGCCGCCGATGACCGCAAAGGCCAGGAACGACAGCAGGGTCTTGTGGTCGAGAACCAGCACCGTGCCCGCCGTGAAATACGACACGGCCATGCCGCTGATCAGCCCGAGACCCAACACGGCCTCGCTCACCGCCAGCAGGCCGACGGACACCCGCTCGGAGTCGGCCACCGGCGGCAGCAGGCGGGTCAGGCGCGTCGGCCGCTTGCGTTTCAACGCCCGCTCCTGAAGGAACGCCGCCAGGGCCGCCACGGCGGAAACGGTCAGCAGGCCGTAGGTGACCACCGACACCAGGATATGGAACACCAGCCACAAGGGCGGCGCCCGTCCCTCCATCGGCAGGACCGGCCCCGGGTCGGCGGCGTAGATCGTCGCCAGCACCCCGAGAATCGCCAGATACGGCATGATCAGCGGCGCCAGCCGCCACGCGTACCGGTTGACCATGGTCACCATGAAGAACAACAGGGCGCTGGTGGCGACGGCCACCCAAAGGGTAGCTGAAAAGCCTGTGTGCCATCCTGCCGAGAGCTGCCACGTCACCCAGAAGGTCGGCCCCATGGCCGCCAACACCGTGACCGCCGCCTGCCACGCCGGGCGGGCGGCGCGCCACAGAGGCAGGAAAGCCGCCGGCAGCAACGACAAGACGGCGGCGAGATGGAAGCCGAGCGTGTTCACCATGCGGGGACTATAGCGCGGCGCCCGGGGCTCCACAACGCGAGCCGTTCATCGGGGGCGATGAGGATTTCCCGGCGGAGCGGAATCCACTACCCTGCGCCGCCCCGGCCCAGCGCCGGGCGTGCAAACACACCCCAAAGACCGAAAGGAACCGGGCGGCCATGACGCAGGAGTCGGGCGAAAAACGGAAGGGCGGACCCAGGCGCGTCGCCCTGGTGGTGGCGGCCGGGCGCGGCTATCGGCTGGGTGGGCAACTGCCCAAGCAGTACCTGACCCTGGGCGGGCGCCCCATCCTGCGCCACAGCCTCGCCACCTTCGCCGCCCACCCGGACGTCACCGCCGTCCGCGTGGTGATCCATCCCGACGACCGGCCGCTGTACGAGCAGGCGGCGCGCGGGCTGGACCTGCTGGAGCCGGTGCCGGGCGGGGCCGAGCGGCAGGACTCGGTGCGGCTGGGCCTGGAGAGCCTGGAGGATCTCGCCCCCGATCAGGTGCTGATTCACGACGCCGCGCGGCCGTTCCTCAGCCTGGGCGTGATCGACCGGGTCATCGCCGCCCTGGACGACCACGCCGGGGTCATCCCCGCCCTGCCTCAGGCCGACACGCTCAAGCGCGCCGACTCTGACGGGCGCATCACCGGCACCGTCGACCGCGCGGACTTGTGGCGGGCGCAGACACCGCAGGCGTTCCACTACCACCCAATCCTGGACGCGCACCGCGCCGCCGCCGGCCAGGCCCTCACCGATGACGCGGCCGTGCTGGAAGCGGCCGGCGAGTCGGTGCGGCTGGTGCCGGGGGCCGAGGACAACGTCAAGATCACCACCCTGGACGACCTGCGGCGGGCCGAGCGCCGCTTTCAGGGTCCGGGGGAGATCCGCGTCGGCAACGGCTTCGATGTGCACGCGTTCGGTCCCGGCGATCATGTCATTCTGGGCGGGGTGGCCATCCCGCACTCCCAGGGCCTGGTCGGGCACTCCGACGCCGACGTCGCCCTGCACACCCTGGCCGATGCGATCTATGGCGCCATCGCCGCCGGCGACATCGGCCGCCACTTCCCGCCCACAGACGACCGCTGGAAGGGCGCGCCCTCCGACGTGTTCCTGCGTCATGCCGGGGGTCTGGTCGAGGCCCTGGGCGGGCGCATTCTCCACCTGGACCTGACCCTGATCTGCGAGCGGCCCAAGGTCGGCCCGCACCGCGCGGCCATCGCCGCGCGGATCGCCGAAATCCTCGGGCTGGACGGCGGGCGCGTCAGCGTCAAGGCGACGACCACGGAAAAGCTGGGATTCACCGGCCGCGGCGAAGGCCTGGCCGCGCAGGCGACAGCCACGGTGTCGCTGCCGGGGTAGCTACCACGGGCGCTGGACGGGAATGGGCTTCGCCTTGTCGGGGTTGCAGCCCATCTCCCGATCCATCTCCGGATCGACGATCTCGGGCTTCAACTGTTCGCGCAGGTAGGCGACGACGCCGTCGCGCTTGTCGTCCTTGATAAAGGCCCAGGTGATGTACAGGCCGCCCCGCGCTTCCATCTCCGAGACCTCGGGGTGATCCTGGAGCCGTTCCACGGCGGCCCCCAGGTCACGCGTGGCGCCGACATAGACCCACCCCGGCTTGACGCCCCTGTGGAAGACGGCAAAGACACCGCCGGCGCCCTTCAGCTTCGGCGGACGCCCCGGGCGCAACCCCAGGAGGCGGTAGAACTTCAGCGAGGAATCCCGTTGCCAATAGGGGTCGGGCGGCGGCGCGTTCTCCTGTTCCCCGAACAAAAAAGACAAAAAAGACATCGGTTGCCTCGCTCGCTAAAATCCGACGCGACGCCGATCAGGCGCCCCGGTCTCGTCACCACGCCCGGCCCGATACTCTTACGGCACTTGCCCCTATCCCGCAAATGGTCGAGAAACGGCCCGGCTTTTTGCGCCATCCGATCCGCCGTGAGGGTGCCCATGACCGTTCAGGACCGCGCCGAGTCCCTGACCGCCGCCGATGTGATCCGCCTGCTGGGGCTGGAACCGCACCCGGCCGAGGGCGGCTACTTCCGCGAGACGTACCGGGCCGCCGAGCGCGCGGCGAGCCATGACCGCTGTGTCTCGACGGCCATCTACTACCTGCTGACGCCGGAGACTGTCTCCGCCATGCACCGGCTGGCCAGCGACGAGGTGTTCCACCACTACGCCGGCGATTCGGTCGAGCAGGTGCACCTGCACCCGGACGGGACGTCCGAACGGGTGCTGATCGGGGCGGATCTGGCGGCCGGCCAACGCCCGCAGGTCGTGGTCCCGCGCGGCGTCTGGCAGGGCGCCCGCTTGGTGCCCGGCGGACGGTGGGCCTTGCTGGGGTGTACCGTGGCGCCCGGGTTCGAGTTCGCCGACTACGACCACGGCGATCGTGCGACCCTGCTTGCGGGCTGGCCCGCCGAGACCGATCTGATCACCATACTGACCGCGTGAGCCGGAACCGGAGTCGGAGGGACCGCCCATGTTCGCCTATGACATGCCGCTCTATCGGCCGCCGTCGGAAGGCAACAACCTCATCATCCAGGCCACCCTGGGGTGCAGTTTCAACCGCTGCGCCTTTTGTTCGATGTACCGGAGCAAGGTCTATCGGCCCCGCCCCCTCGATGATGTATTCGCCGACATCGACGCGGCCGCCCGCGCCTGGCCGGCGGCACACCGGATTTTCCTGGCCGATGGCGATGCCCTGGTGCTGCCGACCGACCATCTGCTGGCCATTCTGGGGCGCCTGATGGCGCGGTTCCCGAACCTGGCCCGGGTGTCGGCCTATGCCACGCCGGCCAACCTGTTGAAGAAATCCCCCGAGGACCTGGAGCGCCTGAAGGCCGCGCGGCTGAGCCTGGTGTACCTGGGGGTCGAGTCCGGATCGCCGGCGGTGTTGCGGCGCATTACCAAAGGGGCCTCGGTCAACGGCATGGTCACGTCGTTGAACAAGGCTCGGGCGGCCGGACTGAAGGTCTCGGCCACCGTGATCCTGGGGCTGGCCGGCGCCGAGGGCTGGGAGGACCACATCACCGCCACGGCGGCGCTGATCAACCAAGCGCCACCGGCCTACCTGTCCACGCTACAGCTCTACCTTGAGCCCGAACGCCACGGGCCGTTCCTGGAGCAGATGACGCGCGACGGCGCGTCCTTCACTTTTCAGGACGATGCCGCCATCCTGGCCGAACAACGGCTGTTCCTGGAGCATCTGCACCCGCCGGCGCCGGTGATCTTCCGCTCCAACCACGCCTCGAACGCCCTCGCCCTGGCCGGTACGTTGCCGAAGGACCGGGACCGCCTGCTGGCCCAGGTCACCGCCGCGCAAGCCATGATGGGGGGACCGGGCTGGCGCCCCCGGCCGTTGCGAGCGTTGTGACCGGTTGAAATGGCGTCGCCGTATCGCCGATGCTGAGCCCAGGTGGTTGCCCGCTTGGAGCGCCGCGCGCCCGCCATCCCCTTTTGTACCCCTGGGCCGGCTCCGCATCCGGTCAACTCGTCCTTGAGGAACTGTACCGTGTTCTTGTCTCGCAGGGTCTCCGATCGGGCCGTCCGATCCGTCGTGATGACGATGGTGCTCGTTCTTTCCGCTGTGCTGATCGCGAGTATCCCCGCCGGCGGCCAGGCCCAGTTGGGTCCCGAACAGCAACAGGTGCTACAGGACATCATCGATGCCCGCACGGCCGAGGTCGAGACCGCCGCCGAGGCCCCGGCGGGCGCGGGCGCCAGCGTTCCCGGGGGCACGCCGGCCGAGGCGACGGACGAGGCCTCGAAAGAGGCGGCAAACGGCGCCGCCCCCGCCCCAGAGACGCCAGAGTCCGGGGCCGCGCCCCCCGCCGGCTCTTCGCAATCCGATGTCGAGGCCCTTGCCACCGTCTTGCGCGACCCCGAGCTTCGGCAGGCCCTGATCGAGGTCCTGCGGGCCGCCGACCCAGCAGAGGCCCCTGCCGAGCCATCGGCCAATACCGAGCAAACGGCCGACAAACCGCAAAAACCGGTGATGCCAGGCTTGGCCGGGCTGGCCGCCGCCACGCTCGGGGCCGTGTCCGGCGGAAACGGGACCTCTCCGTCGGAGGGCTCAGAGGGTGACGGCGGCACGACACAGGACTCGTCGTCCGGCGAAAGCAAGGAAACGACCGCGCCCTTGCCTATCTTGGCGCCGGAAATCTCGGTTCTGACGGACCTGGTGCACGATCTCTACGAGAACGCCGTCTGGGCCAGCGATATCGCCAATCAGGCGCCCCAGGTGCTCGACTGGCTGGTGCTGCAATTCGACGACGACATCCGTGGGACCTGGATCAGTCTCGCCTGGCAGATCGGCTTGGTGGTGCTCGCCGGCGTTGTGGCGGCCCTCCTCGCGCGTTTCGCGCTACGCGGTGCGGTCCGCAACCTGAAAGGGAAGGCGACCGAAGCGACCGGTGGGCGGCGGGTGGCCATCCTGGTGACGCGCCTGCTGCTCAGCCTGCTGCCCATCCTGATCTTCGCCGTCGCCGCCCAGGCCTCCATGCCGTTGATCGACGCGGACCTGCGCACCGAACTCGTGGCTGCTGCCGTCATTACCACCGTGGTCCTGAAGCGGGCGGTGACGCTCATTCTGCGCAGCCTGTTCTCGCCCAAGGACACGGCGGCCCGCCTTGTGCCGGTATCGGACGACGCGGCTTACGTGCTGTTTCGCGGCCTGCAGCGCATCGCCGGAACCATGGTGTTCGGCTATCTCGCGGTCGAGGTGGCCCGGTTGTTCGGGATGCCGCCGGGCGGCCGGGACCTGTTCGTGCATGTCATCGGGTTCATCGTCCTGGTTTTCACCGTCATCACCCTGTTCAGCCTGCGCCACGCCGGTAAGCGGGTGATCCGCCGTGTCGCGGTGGCGGGACCGGCCTCAACCTTCTGGGTTGGCGGCCTGCTGCGGATTCTGGCGGACATCTGGCACGTGCTCGCGGCCGCCTACGCCGCCGGGATCTTCTTCGTCTGGGTCGTGGATTCCGAACAGTGGTTCGCGCTGGCCGGGTGGGCCACGGTCAAGACGGCCCTTGTCTGCCTCCTGACCGTGATCGTGTTCGGATGGGTGCAGAGGCTGCGCGACCGCGCCATGATGCAGCTTCACACCACCAATCGGTTCGACCGCGCGGCCCGCCAAAGGGCGCGTCGGTATGTGGGCATCCTCACGTCCGCGCTGCGCCTTGTTCTGCTGGTCGGCGCCCTGCTGCTGGTGCTGGAGTCCTGGCACATCGGCATCGTGGCCTGGCTGAGCGAGGGCTTCGGGTTGCGGCTGGTGAGCATGGCCTTCAACATCGGCATCGTGTTCATGATCTCGATCGCCTTGTGGGAAGGCGTCAACTACGCCATCCAGCGATACCTGTCGTCGACAGACACCCAAGGCAATCTGGTCGAGCGCGGCCAGCGGGAACGGACCCTGCTGCCGTTGTTGCGCAACGTCCTGACCGTGTTCCTTGTGGTGGTCGTGGCCCTCATCCTGTTGTCGGAGCTGGGCATCGACATCGCTCCGCTGCTGGCCGGCGCCGGCGTGGTGGGCCTGGCCATCGGCTTCGGCTCGCAGAAGCTGGTGCAGGACGTGATCAGCGGTGTGTTCAACCTCCTGGAGGACACAGTCTCTGTCGGCGACGTGGTTCAGGTTGCGGGTTTGGCCGGTGTGGTCGAGGCGATGTCGATCCGCTCGCTGCGGCTGCGCGACCTGTCGGGCAACCTGCACACTGTCCCGTTCAGCAACGTGGACACGGTCACCAACATGACCAAGGACTTCTCGTACTACCTGATGAACGTGGGCGTGGCGTACCGCGAGAACACCGATCACGTCACCCAGGTGCTGAAAGAGATCGGGGCCGGGATGCAGGACGACGCCGACTACGGTCCCTCGATCCTTGAGCCGCTGGAGGTGCTGGGCGTCGACGGCTTCGCGGACTCGGCCGTGATCATCAAGGCCCGCATCAAGACCAAGCCGATCATGCAGTGGTGGGTTGGCCGCGAGTTCAACCGCCGTATGAAGATGCGCTTCGACGAGCTTGGAATCGAAATCCCGTTCCCGCACACGACGCTCTATTTCGGGGTCGACAAGGACGGCAACGCGCCGCCCGCGCACCTGCATGTGGATCGCCTGGCGGCCATGGGCCGCTCCGCCGTGGACGGCCCGGACGTCATGACTCCGGATCAAGCCACCATGCGGCTGGACAAAGGCAGCCATCCCGAGACGCCGCCCGTCTCGCTTCCCGATCCGGACGGGGACGGACGATAGGGGACGAGGCCGATCAGTGGTCCCAAAAAAACTGGCGGTGGAGCCAGACCGTCAGGGCAATGACGATCACTGCGGCGAAAACGATGTCCGACAGGAAGTGGCCGCCGACGACGATGCGCGCGCCACCGACCACGGCCCCGAACAGGAGCGCCGCCACCACGGCGCGCCGCCGCCACCGCGTCGGCACCAGCAGGGCAAAGGCGATGACCCAGAACCCCATGGCGCCATGGCCGGAGACGAACGAGCAGTTCGTCGCGCAGTGGTCCGCGATCATCCAGGCGGGTGTGAAGTCGGCCTCGCCCCCGAAAAGCGTGATGTCGTTGGGGCGCGCCCGGCCCCAGAATTCCTTGAAGAGCCCGTTGACGATGAGCCCCGGCCCCAGGGCCAGACTCAGCACGAGAAAGGCGAGCTGTCGGCCCGTCGGCCACGTCGCCCGAGGCCCGGGGATCAGGCGATCACCGGCCCACACCAGGGCAAGAAACACCAGCACCGCGTACAGGATCGGCGGCACACCCTTGCGGATCAGGTTCAGTAGGGGGCCTTCGGTGACGAACCGCTGCGTCGCGGGATCGTAGAACAGGGCGCTGACCGCCAAATCCACGTGCGGAAACGCCACGAACACCATCACCAGCGCGAGGAAACCCGGGCACCACCAGCCCCCTCTCGGCGAGGCATCCCAGCTTTGCATCGTCATGGCGGCACTCACTCCTCCACCCGGACGGCCGCCCACTCCCGGCGCCGCCCGTCGGGCAGGGTGATGGTGAGCCGGCCACGGATGTCGCCGCCGGCATCCGCCAGCGCGGCCGGCATCACCAGAATCCCGTTGAAGGCATCGACCGTGTCCAGACCGGTTCCGATCACCCGCATCTCGAGACCGCGCCGCGCCGCCTGGTAGGCCAGGATGGCCGCGTCGTCGCCCGCCACCCCCAGGCCCTGACCCTCGTAGGCCTCCGCCAGGCCCTCAAGCCATGGGCCGGCCGAAGCCCAGCCAACGCCCTCGGCCATGGTGCCGAAGCCGGCCGGGACCACCCACCCCGCGCGGGTGGCCACTTCGGGACCCCGCCACACGAGCCCGATCAGCAGGATATTGGTGATCGCGATAAGCCGCACCCACCCCACCCGATCCCGCACGACAAGCCACGCGGTGACAAGAACGACGGTCGCCGGCACGGCCGGGCCGAACAGAGTCGCGGACCCCTCAGCAAGCCCGCCAAAAGCCAGCGCCGCTAGTAGAACGGGGACGCTGAACAGCATCAACAGGCGCGCGCGGAAGTCCCGCAGGGCGCCGCGCATGATCTCCAGCGGGAGCCGCACAGTCAGCAGCGCCACCATCGCGACCATGACCGGCCCAAGCAACAGCAGCAATGCGCCCAGATCCATGGCCAGAGAGTCCAATGTCTCCGGCAGGCGGGTCATGGCATCGTCCAGGGCGACGAGCGACGCCCGGTACCCCTGCCAGTCATGCGCCGCGTTCCACATGATGTCGGGCCACGCGCACGCCAGCGCGGTCAGAACGGCGACATAGGGGCCGGGCCGCCACGGCAGGCGGGTGACTGTTCCGGACAACAAAAGGAAGACAAGCGCCAGCGGCACGAACAGCAGCATCAGTGGATGGATCAAGACACCGACGCCGATCCCCACACCCAGGCCAACCCAGTCCGTAAGCCGTTGGTCCACGGTCATGGTCCGGCCCAGCGCCAGCAAGGCCAGCGCCCAGGGCGACGCCAGCACGGCCACTGGACCAATGAACAGACTGTCCCAGAAGACAATTGGTAGGGTCGCGTGCACGACCATACACCAGAATCCAGTGCGGCGATCGAACAGCGCGGCGCCGATATGGTAGAGGCACCATGTGGCCATTCCCTGAGCCACGGGCGCCAACAGCCGTAGGCATTCGGCCTCTGTCCCACACCACGTGCTCACCAGGCGCACCAGCCACGGAAGCAGCGGCCCCGAGTCCGGCCATGCCGGCCTGGGATCGAGTCCCATCAGCCACACTTCGGCCTCGCCGGGGGTCACCGGCGGTGCCGCGTCGGCCGTCAACAGCCACAGCCGCGCGCCGGTGATGGCCAGGACCGTCAGGGCGACCGCCCCGGGCGTGCACAGCAGATGGAAGGCCCGGTCAATGACCGAGGGTCGCGCGTCGCCTGAGGAATAATGCATCCGACCTTCGCTTTCGCCACTGCGGACCGTTTCGTTCAGCCGTCCTCGAGATGGAACAGCACGGCCAGCCCCAGCAGGCCGGCGACCAGGGTTGGCGACCAGGCCGCCAGACCGACCGGCAGCGTCTGAGACTGGCCCAGGGTATAAGTGACCTGGGAAAAAAAGTAGACGAGGAATCCGGTCACCGTGCAGCCGATCACGCGGAACAACCAGCCGCCGCGCCGTTGGCTTGAGTTGAACCCGAACACGGCGGCCAGCAGGACCATGGCACACAGCATCGCCGGCGAGGCCAACAGGGCGTACCAATGCATCCGGTGCTCGTCGGCCGAGAATCCGGCCGATTCAAAGAAGGCGATGAACGCCGGCAAATCCCAGAACGAAATGGATTCCGGCGCCGCGAACTTCTCCTGAATGGCCGGCACGGACAACTCGGTGGGCACGGCCAGGGTGTCCCGGTGCTCGGGCGCCTGACCCGGCACCGAGATCAGCGCCTGATCGAGGACGATTTCCTGGTCCGCAAGCCGGCCCGATCGCGCGTCGATGCGCCGGTCCGGCACGTCGTCGGGACCGATACTCAGGACCATGACCTCGTTCAGCAGCAGGACGGAGTCCTCGTTGCGGGCCTCGCGGGCGTGGATCACGACGTACCCGTCGTCTCGTGCCTCGCGCAGCCATAACCCACCGCGCGACAGGGAGAACGGGCTGTCGGCGCCCAGACCCACCGTCTTCCCGACCCGTTCGAACTGGGTGTACAGCGCGGCGGCGATCGGGTTGAGCACGCCCACATTGATCACCCCCAGGACCAGCACCAGGGCGAACATGGGCAGCAGCACCTGCCACACGGACACACCGGCCGCCCGAACCACAACCAGCTCGCTCGACCGCGCCAGCCGCCAGAACGAGATCAAGGCCGCCGCCAGAAAGACGAACGGCAGTGCCGTCTGCACGACCAGCGGCAGGCGAAGCAGGCCCAACGTCGCCACCAAGCCCAGGGTTGCCTCTGGCACCTTGGCGGTCCGCCGCAACAACTCAATGATATCAAACAACAGGATGACGCCGGACACCACCAGGACGGTGAGTCCCAGGGCAATCAGGAAATGCCGCGCGATGTAGGTCGTCAGAGTTGGGTGCACGCCGAAGGTTCCGAATGCGGGCCGATCGCGACCGCGAAGGATAGGCGCGGTCACCGAGCGCCGTTCTTACACCGCCGGTGCCGGACTTGTCACCGCACACCCGCGTACCGATGTCCGGCCCTGGCGCTCGGAGCGGCTTTCGGGCCTTTGCGGCACTCCTCCAGGGCGGTATGGTGACGCGCACCATGGTTCCCGCACCGCGAAGAAATGGAAGTGCGTCATGCCAGCCCCCATGCACGTCCCGAGCACCGAAGACATCGAACGTGAGATCGAGGCCGAGTTCCGCGACGACGCCCGTCAGGCCCTCAACCGCGTCGAGGTGGAGATCGAGAACGCGCGCTCCGGGGCGACGAGCGGACCAGCCGCCGCCGGCGCCTTGCGTAAGATCATCCGCTCGTTGACCGCCCAGGCGCCGTCCGGCGTGCTGCCCAGCGCACGTCTGCTCCTTCGGCGCATGGATGAATACCTCGGACCGCTCGACGATCTGACGCCGGTTCACCTGGATGACGTCAGGTTCTTCGCCGACCGGCTGGAGGATGCGCTCGAGGGCCGGTTGGAGGGCACCGAGGCCACCGCGCGCGTGGTGCGTGAACTGCCCCTCAAGCGCACGTTCGATATCGACTTCGAGGTCGTCATCCCGCGCCCGGTCGAGGTGCTGCTGGTCCTGCCGGACCGCGCCGGCGCCCACCTGGTCGAGCGGGAACTGGCTGCCTGCGGCCTGCGCAGCACGAACGTCCGCATCCCCTTCGATGCGTTCGAACAGGCGTTCCGCGCCCGCCCCGACCTGATCATCGCCGGCCAGGAGATCGGCGAGATGACGGGCGTGGATTTGGCCTGCGCCTTCACGGCCATGCCGCATACGCGCGATATTCCGTTCGCCCTTCTGTCCAGCTACGAGTGGGGGCACGCGGCACTGAAGGACCTGCCGCCACGGGCGGCGCTGCTGAAGAAGGGGCCGCGATTCGGCGACGACCTGGCGCTGGCCCTCACCCGATTCGGGATTCTCTGATCGCATGCGTCGGCGGGCGAAACGGGCATTAGAACGAGGAGTTCGGCTCCTCCAGGAACGCCAATTCCTCGGGCGTGGAGTCGCGGCCCAGGATCGCGTTTCGGTGCGGAAAGCGCCCGAACAGGGCGATGATCTCGTGGTGGCGGTGGGCCGACTTCTGCGCGCCCTCGATGCCCAGACGGTCGTACAGGGTCAGGGACCGTTCCTGTTCGACGAGATCCTCGGCGTGCTGGAACGGCATATACAGGAACAGCCGCTCGACCGGGGTCAGAGCCGTATCGTGGCCGTCACGAAGCGCCTGCTTGGCGGCGTCCAGGGCCTTGCCATCGGTTGCGAACGCCCGGGGTGTGCCCCGGTGGATGTTGCGCGGAACCTGATCGAGCAGAAGGATCAGCGCCAAGGCCCCCTTTGGCGTTACCGCCCAGCCGTCGAGTTCCCCGCGCGCCGCGCGGGCATGGGCCTCGGCGAACCGCGCGCCCACCTCCGCGTCGAAGGCCTCGGATTTCTCGAACCAGACGTCGCGAAACCCGCCATACTCTGGATCGTCCGGTGTTCCAAACCAGAACGCCAGCAGGTCATCGGCCAAGGGATCGAGAGACTCATCGGAACCGGCCATGGTCGGGCGCCTTTTCTGTCAAGGAACCGGGATCACACATCGCATGAGGCAGACGAAAAAGCCATCGTACCAGACGTCCGAGCCGGAGTGGCGGGTGAGCCGGGAGCCGGTCCCCTACCCCGACGCCGTGGCCGAAATGGAAACCCGCGTCGCCGCCATCCGCGCCGGCACGGCGCCGGAACTGGTCTGGCTGCTGGAGCACCCGCCGGTGTACACGGCCGGAACCTCCGCCCGCCCCGAGGATCTGGTGATCGCCGATCGTTTCCCGGTCTACCGCACCGGGCGCGGTGGTCAGTACACCTATCACGGCCCCGGCCAGCGGGTCGCCTATGTCCTGCTGGACCTGGGCCGGCGTGATCGCGACGTCCGGTGCCACGTCCACCGCCTGGAAGAATGGCTGATCCGCGCCCTGGCCCAGCTCGATGTCGTCGCCGAGCGCCGCGCGGACCGCGTGGGCCTGTGGGTGCCACGCGGCACAGGACGCGAGGACAAGATCGCCGCCGTCGGTGTGCGTGTGCGGCGGTGGGTGACGTTCCACGGCGTCGCCCTCAACGTCAACCCGGACCTCGGCCACTTCGCCGGCATTGTGCCGTGCGGGATCCGCGAGCATGGCGTGACGAGCCTGTTCGATCTGGGACGAAAGGTTACCATGGTCGAGGTTGACGCCCTATTGCGGGCAACCTTCACAGAAGTCTTCGGTGCCGCTCGCCCGCTGTGTTCCGCCTGAATTATGGCTGTTGTGGCGGCGTCGTTGGACACGACCAGCGACCTTGCCTTGACACACGGTGGTCCGCACGCGCAAAGTTTCGTGGGCTTTCTGTCACGCGCCCGCGTGGCTCTCCAGAACGGATGTTGCAGCCATGACTCAAGTTGCCAAGTCGTCGCAGGATCGCGCCGCCGCCGGAACGGGCAGCGCTGTTGCCAAGGTGTCGGCGGAGCAGGTCTTCGTCACCATCTACGTGCACGGCCAACTCTTCGGCATTCCCGTGGAGCGCGTGCAGGATATCCTGATCCCCGAAAAGATCGCCCGCATTCCCCTGGCGCCGAACGAGGTGGCCGGGGCGATCAACCTGCGTGGCCGCATCGTGACCGTCATTGAGGTCCGCAAGCGCCTCGGCCTGCCCAAGCCGAAGGACCCGAAAAAGAATGTCATGTGCGTGACCATCGAGCAGGGCAACGAACTCTACAGCATGATGGTCGACTCCGTCGGCAACGTGCACAGCCTGTCGCTGGACTCCATCGAACCGAACCCGTCGACGCTTGACCCGCGCTGGCGAGCCGTTTCCCTGGGCGTGGTGCGCCTGGAAGGGGAGTTGATGGTTGTCATGGACGTCGACGCCTTCCTGAAGTTCGAGTGACCATTGAGGACACCCCCTCGATCTCGATGGACGGGGTGGTCCAGATGTGGACACCAAGGGACGGTCAGGCATGAGCGACAGGGCGTTTCAGGAATCGTACCCGGATGACGTGAGCCATTGCTACGGCTGCGGCCGTCTCAATGAGCATGGGCACCAGTTGAAAAGCTACTGGGACGGTGAGGAAACCGTGGCCCAGTTCGAGCCGTTGCCCTATCACACCGCCATTCCCGGGTTCGTGTACGGGGGGCTGATCGCTTCCTTGGTGGATTGCCACGGCACGGCCACGGCCGCCGCCGCCTCGTACCGGGCGGAAGGGCGCGTCATGGGCAGCGAGCCGGCATTGCGCTTCGTGACCGCGTCGTTGCATGTGGACTTCCTGCGCCCCACGCCGTTGGGCGGGCCGCTGGAGCTGCGCGGTCACGTGGAGACCCTCGGCCCGCGCAAGGCCTCTATCGCCATCACGGTCTCCGCCGAAGGCGTCGTGTGCGCCCGGGGCCGCGTGGTGGCGGTGCGGATGCCGGAGTCCATGACCCCACCCCAGGCCGACGCGCGCGAACCGGCCGGGGCGTGATCCGATCAGACAGCGAAGCTTTCACCGCAGCCGCACTGACTGGTGGCGTTCGGATTGCGGAACACGAAGCCGCTTTGCATTTTCGTGTCCTCGTAGTCCATCTCGGCCCCGAGCAGATACATGACGGCCATCGGATCGATGAACACGCGAGCACCGTCGCGCTCGACCACGTCCTCGAAGGCGCCAGCCTCCTCGGCATACTCCACCTGATAGCGCAGGCCGGAGCATCCCGCCTTCTTGATGCCCACGCGAACGCCCTGCACCGGCTTGCCGGCCCGGGCCATCAGGTCGCGCACGCGCGCGGCGGCGGCGGCGGTCAGCGTCAGGGGCGCCGGACGGGCCGGCGGGGCGGTGTCGGTGGGACGGTCGGAGGTGGTGGTCGTCATCAAACGCCCTTCCATACAAAAACAGACACAACAAGCTGCCGGCCGGCCCGACTTAGTACATATCCAGCTCGACCTTGGCGATCTCTGACATGTTGGCCGGCGTCCACGGCGGATCCCAGGTCAGCGTCACCGTCACCATGCCGACGCCCGGCGTCGCGGCCACCGCCTCGGCCACCTGCCCCGGCAACTCGCCGGCCACCGGGCACGCCGGCGCGGTCAGGGTCATGACGACGTCCCAGTCGCCCCGGCCCTTCGGCTCGATCTCGTAGATCAGGCCCAGGTCGTAGATGTTGACCGGGATCTCCGGATCATGGACCGAGCGCAGGGCATCCACGACGGCCTCCTCCCCCGCCGGTTCGGCACCCTCGGTCAGCGGTGTTCCGGCGGTGGCGGAGAAGCCTTCCTCCGGCGGTGGCTCCGTCGATGCGGGCATGGCGTAAGGGGGCATCATGGCGGCGGTTTCCCTCAAAGACATTGCGGTGTGCGGGTCTTGGTCCTTCATTCACTCACATCAGGATCGCGCGCGCGCGATCCAGCGCCTCGATCAACGCATCGATGTCGGCGCGGGTGTTGTACAGGCCGAAGGACGCGCGGATCGTGCCACTGACGCCCAGGCGCGCCATCAGCGGTTCGGCGCAGTGATGCCCGGCGCGCAGGCACAGGCCGGAACGGTCCAGCAGCAGGGCCAGGTCCTGCGGATGCGCCCCGGCGAGGCTGAACGACACCACCGCCGCCTTGTGCGCGGCGGTGCCGTGCACGGTCACCCCCTCAATGGAGGCCAGCCGCTGCATGGCGTAGCGCAGCAGGTCGGCCTCGTGCGCGGCGATCGTCTCGCGGCCGATGGCCTGCACATAGTCGATCGCGGCGGCGAGGCCAATCGCCTCGACGATGGGCGGCGTGCCGGCCTCGAACCGGGCCGGCGGCGGGGCATACGTGGTTTTCTCGAACGTCACGGAGTCGATCATGTCGCCGCCGCCCTTCCATGGCGGCATGGCCTCCAGCAGGTCGAGCGTGCCGTACAGCACGCCGATGCCCGTGGGACCGTACAGCTTGTGGCCGGTGAAGGCGTAGAAGTCGCAGCCGATGGCCCGCACATCGACCGGCCCGTGAACGACCGCCTGGCTGCCGTCCAGCAGGACACGGGCGCCGACGGCATGGGCGCGCGCGGTGATGTCGGCGACGGGCAGGATGGTCCCCAAAACGTTCGAGCAGTGGGCCACGGCGACCAGCTTGACCCGCTCGTCCAGCAGGCGGTCGAACGCGGCCATGTCCAGCGCACCGTCGTCGGTGATGGGCGCCACGCGCAGGTCGCACCCGGTTGCCTCCCGAACCATCTGCCACGGCACGATGTTGGCGTGATGTTCCAGTTCGGTGATCAGGATGGCGTCCCCGGGACCAAGGGTCGACCGCGCCCAGGTGTGGGCCACCAGATTGATGGAATCGGTGGCGTTGGCGGTGAACACGATCTCGCGCTCGTCGGCCGCGTTGAGGAACGCGCGTACGGTCTCGCGCGCCGCCTCGTAGCGGCCGGTCGCCGTCTCCGACAGCCAGTAGGCCCCCCGGTGGACGTTTGCGTAGCACTCGGTGTGCGCCCGGGTCATGGCCTCCAGCACCTGCCGCGGCTTCTGCGCCGAGGCCCCGGTGTCGAGGTAGACCAGGGGCTTGCCGTGCACCTGACGGCCAAGGATGGGGAAGTCGTCGCGGGCGACTTCCGGGTCGTACGCGGGCACGGCGGCGGTCTTGGTGGCAACGTCCATCGGCGTCAGGCCTCCCACGTGGCGGCGTGGCGGCGCGCCTGCCAGACTCGCACGGCGCCCAGAAAGGCCTCGCGCAGGGGACCTTCCGGCACGGCCTCCACCACATCGTCGAGAAACGCCTCGACCAGCAGGGCCCGGGCTTCCGATTCGGGAATGCCGCGCGCCATCAGGTAGAACACATGGTCAGGGTCCAGTTCCCCGATGGTGGCGCCGTGACTGCACTTGACGTCGTCGGCGTAGATTTCCAGCTCCGGCTTGGTATCGACCTCGGCGCCACGCGCCAACAGCAGGGCCTGGTGCAACTGGTTGCCGTCGGTGCGCTGGGCATCGCGGCGCACGATCACCTTGCCCTGGAACACGCCTCGGCCGCCGGCATCGACCACGCCCTTGAAGTGCTGGTCGGAGATGGCATCCGCCACGGCGTGGTCAACCACCAGCGTGGTGTCGATGTGGTGCCCCTCGGCCGCCCCATAGGCACCGTGCAGCCTCGCCTCGGCCCCGGTGCCGCGCAGCCGCACCCGGCCCTCGTTGCGCACCAGGCGTCCGCCCAGGGTCAGCGTGAACGCATCATAGGCGGCGTCCGCGTCCAGGGTCGTTTCCGTCAGGTCCAGATCCACCGCCTCGCTGGCCACGTTGACCAGCCGCAGGTGCCGCAGCCGGGCGCGCGCCTCCAGGCGGATTTCGGTCACCGCGTTGGACAGGCTCTCGGCCGCCCCGGGCGCCGTCACACGGCTTTCGACGAGCGTGGCGTCGGCCCCCTCGCCCATCACCACGAGATGACGCGGATGGACGTGCCGGGCACCGTCCGGGGCGTCGGTCACCGAGACGACATGGATGGGTTTGTCCAACGCCACGCCGGGCGCCACCAGGATCACCAGGCCATCGCCCATCAGCGCCGCGTTCAGCGACCCCATCGGCGCGTCCGACAGGTCGGCGATCTGGCCCAGGTGCGGGCGCACCGTCTCCGGCTCCGTGGCCAGCAGATGGGACAGACGCACCATGCGCACGCCGGCCGGCAGGTCCCCCGGCAGCGACACGGCCCGGCCGTTCACCAGCATCACTTGGTGGACGTCCGGCAGGTCGAGCGCGCCGCGTCCGGCCCCGTCCGACGGACCCAGGGCGCCGTCATCCTGGGTGAACGGGATCTTCGTCAGGCCCGACAGGTTGGTGTACTTCCAGGCCTCCACCTTCACCGTGGGAAGCCCACGTTCGCGGTAGACCGACAGGCCGGCCCGGCGCAGGTCGGCCAGCCAAGCCGGCTCGTCCGCGCCCAGGGCGGCGGCATCCAGAGTCCGGGGAATAAGATCGGTGGTTTCCGTCATGATGGCACTCAGCCCTTTTCGTCCCGTCACGCGGCCGCGGCGTCGGTGAAGGCGGCGTAGCCCTCCGCCTCCAGCGTCTCGGCCAGGGTCTTGTCGCCGGTCTTGACGATGCGACCACCGGCCAGGACATGCACCACGTCGGGCACGATGTAGTTCAGCAGGCGCTGATAGTGGGTGATGATCAGCATCCCGCGCTCGGGCGAGCGCAGGGCGTTGACGCCGTCGGCGACGATCTTCAGCGCATCGATATCGAGGCCGGAATCGGTCTCGTCGAGCACGCACATCCGCGGCTCCATCATGGCCATCTGCAGGATTTCCACGCGCTTTTTCTCGCCGCCGGAAAAACCGACGTTGACCGGGCGCTTCAACATGTCCTCGGCCACGCCCAGGCGTTTGGCGTTCGCCTTCATCGCCTTCAGGAAGTCCAAAGCCTCAATGTCAGGTTCGCCGCGCGCCTTGCGGCGGGCGTTGAGGGCCGTCTTGAGGAACGTCGCCATGGCCACGCCCGGAATCTCGACCGGGTACTGGAAGGCCAGGAACACGCCGGCGCGCGCCCGTTCGTCGGGTTCCATGTCCATCAGGTCCGCGCCGTCGTAGAGGATCGAGCCGCTGGTGGCGACATAGCCGGGCCGACCCGCGATCACGCTCGACAGTGTGCTTTTGCCGGCGCCGTTCGGTCCCATGATGGCATGGACCTCGCCGGGATTGATGGTCAGGTTGATGCCCTTGAGGATGGCCTTGGACGTGTCGTCCTCCAGGCTGGCGTGCAGATCTTTGATTTCAAGCAGGGCCATCTCGGTTCGGTCCTCGTCCTTGGTCACGTTTGATGGGAGCGCGCGGCCGGTCAGCCGACGCTGCCTTCCAGGCTGATGCCCACCAGTTTCTGCGCCTCGACGGCGAATTCCATTGGCAGCGTCTGCAGCACCTCCTTGCAGAAGCCGTTGACGATCAGGGCCACGGCGTCCTCTTCAGAGATGCCCCGCTGCAGGCAATAGAACAGCTGCTCGTCGCTGATGCGGCTGGTGGTCGCCTCATGCTCCACCTGGGCCGACGGGTTGCGGTTCTCGATGTAGGGCACCGTGTGCGCGCCGCACCGGTCGCCGATCAGCAGACTGTCGCACTGGGTGAAGTTCCGCGCCCCTTCCGCCTTCGGCATCATGCGCACCAAGCCCCGGTAGGTCTGGTCGGCGCGGCCGGCGGAAATCCCTTTGGAAATAATGCGCGAGCGGGTGTTCTTGCCAATGTGGATCATCTTGGTGCCGGTGTCGGCCTGCTGGGCACCGTTCGTGATGGCCACCGAGTAGAACTCACCCGAGGAATTGTCGCCCTGCAGGATGCAGGACGGATACTTCCAGGTGATGGCCGAGCCCGTCTCCACCTGCGTCCACATGATCTTGGAGTTGCGGCCCCGGCAGGCGCCCCGCTTGGTGACGAAATTGTAGATGCCGCCCTTGCCGGTCTCGTCCCCCGGGTACCAGTTCTGCACGGTGGAGTACTTGATCTCCGCGTCGTCCAGGGTCACCAGTTCGACCACAGCGGCGTGCAACTGGTTCTCGTCGCGTTGCGGCGCCGTGCAGCCCTCCAGGTAGCTGACGTAGCTGCCCTCGTCGGCGACGATCAGGGTGCGCTCGAACTGGCCGGTGTTGCGCTCGTTGATGCGGAAGTAGGTGGACAGCTCCATGGGGCAGCGCAGCCCCTTGGGCACATAGACGAACGAACCGTCGGTGAATACGGCCGAGTTCAGCGTGGCAAAGAAGTTGTCCGAGTACGGCACCACCGAGCCGAGATACTTCTGCACCAGTTCGGGGAAGCGATGCACCGCCTCTGAGATCGGACAGAAGATGACGCCCATCTCCTCCAGCTTCTTCTTGTAGGTAGTCGCCACCGAGACGCTGTCGAACACCGCGTCCACCGCCACGCCGGCCAGCATCTCCTGCTCCTTCAACGGGATGCCGAGTTTTTCATAGGTGCGCAGCAACTCCGGATCGACCTCGTCGAGGCTCTTGGGAGCATCGTCCTTGCCCTTCGGCGCGGCGTAGTAATAGGCGTCCTGGTAGTCGATGGGCGGATAGTCCACCTTCTGCCAAGACGGCTCGGTCATGGTCAGCCAATGGCGGTAAGCCTTCAGGCGCCATTCCAGCATCCACGCCGGCTCCGCCTTCTTGGCCGAGATGAACCGGATGATGTCCTCGTTCAGGCCCTTGGGCGCCTTGTCGGAGTCGATGTCCGTGACAAACCCGTACTTATAGGCCCCCGAGACCTCGGCGATCCGGTCCATGGTGTCCTGTGTGGCCGCCATGCTGCTCAACTCCATTCAAAAAACGGGCGACGCCCGAAAACTCCCGCACCTTACGATGACGCCATGGATACGCTCTGCCGTCCGTCTCCGGTACCGGACGACGCCATGCTGGCCATGGCCCAGGTCGGCAGCGCCGCATGGGTCGTCATGTCCGCCAGCGTGATGCCCTCCAGCGCCTTGCGGACCGCCGTGTTGACCCGGTTCCAGTGACCGGCCATGGCGCAGAATCCTTCTCGCTCGCAGCCGTCTTCCGCCGTCTCGACGCACGCCGTCATGGCGATCGGCCCTTCGAGCGCCTGGATCATGTCGGCCACGGCGATGCGGTCGGCCGGCCGCGCCAGGACATAACCTCCGCTCGCGCCGCGCGCCGAGCGCACCAGACCGGCCCGCACCAGCGCCTTCATCACCTTGGCCACGGTGGGAAGCGGCACGCCCGTCTCGGCCGCCAGTTGTTGCGCCGCCCGCACCCGCCCGGACCGCGCCATGTCCACCAGCAGGACGACCGCATAGTCCGTCAACTTGTTAATTCTGAACATCTTGCGCACCCCATCCGTCGCGCCATCACCGACCCGGCTGACCGCCCAGCCCAATATGGACCAAATCAGTCTCAATTGGATAATCACCCGGCGCCGGGTTTTCAAGGTACTCAAACGCCCTGCCCGACGATTCCTGTTCGGTTGGCCATCGGCCGCTAGAGTGTGACCAAACTGCAATGCCGGAGTGGGACTCTCGGCTTCGGGCAAGGCGCGCGCCGATAACCCGTTGCAAAGCGCGTGCGGCCCAAGGATAAAGCGGGTCAAGCATCCGTGACCGTGGTCTCCGGGTGGGGGCGTGCCCACACCACCACGACCCCACTTACCCCACTCTGTCCGTCAATCAAGAGGAAGGCCATGCAGCAAGACGTCGAGGAGCGTATCCGGCAGCGCGCCCACCAGATCTGGGAAGAGGAAGGCCACCCCGACGGCCGGTCGGAAGAACACTGGGCGCGGGCCACCGCCGAAGTCATGGCCGAGGTCGAAGCCGAGGCGGCGCCCAAGCCCAAACGCACCACGCGCCGCACGAAAAAGACCGAGGACGCGCCGTCGGACGAGGCCGAGGCGACCCCGCGCAAGGCCACCCGCAAACGCACCGCGAAGGCCGAGACGGCGGCGGAGGGCGACGCCGACGCCGCCCCGAAAAAGCGGGCCACGCGCCGGAAGAAGACGGACGACGCTTGATCCTCCGGGAGGCGGCGCGACCCGCCGCCCCATTTCCTTCCCTTGACGGATGAGGCACCGCGCCCCACCCTGTTGGTGCGGTGTGGGATTTGGCGCGACCGCCATACGGGCCGCGCGGCCGAGCCAGAGGGTACCGAGTGGCTCCTCCCAGGCGCGCGGGTGCGCCCTCGCAAAGCCCGACAAAAACCAAACCGGAGACCGATTCCCGATGCTGATGAGCCCCATCGCCGACGCCGTTCGTGCCATCGTCGAGGCGCGGCATGGTGATCCCTTCGCGTTCCTCGGACAACACACGGGCAGCGCCGATGGCACGGTTGCCACGGGGCGGTGCGTGCGCGCCTTCCTGCCCTGGGCCGTGTCCGTCCAGGTGATCGACCCTGAGGGATCGACGGTGCTGGCGGACGCAGAACGCCTCGACGAAACCGGCCTGTTCGGCGCCGATCTTCCGGACGCGACGGAGACCTTCGCCTACAAGCTGAGGGTCACGAGCCCGGAATTGACCTTTGACATGTGGGACCCGTACAGCTTCCCGCCGGTGCTGGGGGAACTGGACACCTACTTCATCGGCGAGGGCACGCACCTCAAGCTTTACGAAAAGATGGGCGCCCACATGGCGACCCTGGCCGGCGTGCGCGGCGCCGCCTTCACGGTGTGGGCGCCGAACGCCCAGCGGGTCAGCGTGGTCGGGGACTTCAACGGCTGGGACGGGCGCCAGCATCCCATGCGCAAACACCTCAACTGCGGCGTCTGGGAGATCTTCCTGCCCGAGGTACCGGAGGGCACGCGCTACAAGTACGAAATCCTCGGCGCCGACGGCAACCTGATGCCGCTGAAGTCCGACCCGTACGCCTTTTATTGCGAGGTGCCGCCGGCCACGGCCTCGGTCGTCTACGACCTGGGCGACTACGATTGGACCGATCAGGACTGGATGGAGCGGCGCGCGACCACCGTCGACCGTTCGGCCCCCATGTCCATCTACGAAATCCACCTCGGCTCGTGGAAGCGGGTGGTGGACGCCGAGACCGGCGAAACGCGCCCCATGACCTACCGCGAACTGGCCGAGGAATTGCCGGCCTATGTCAGCGAGCTGGGCTTCACGCACATCGAACTGCTGCCGGTCAACGAGCATCCGTTCGACGGCTCCTGGGGGTATCAGCCCATTGGCCTGTTCGCGCCGACCAGCCGGTTCGGCACGCCCGACGACTTCCGCTATTTCGTCGACCGCTGCCACGCCGCCGGCCTGGGCATCATCATCGACTGGGTGGCCGGCCACTTCCCGGAAGACGCGCACGGCCTGGTCTGGTTCGACGGCACGCACCTGTACGAGCACGCCGACCCCCGCCAGGGCCGGCACATGGACTGGGGCACCCTGATCTACAACTACGGTCGCACCGAGGTGCGCAACTTCCTGCTGGCCAACGCCCTGTTCTGGCTCGACAAGTTCCACATCGACGGGCTGCGCGTCGATGCCGTCGCCTCCATGCTTTACCTGGACTACAGCCGCGAGGGCGACGACTGGATCCCCAACAAGTACGGCGGCCGCGAGAACCTGGAGGCCATCGACTTCCTGCGCCGCATGAACGAACTGGTCTACGGCCACTTCCCCGGCGCCATCACGCTGGCCGAGGAAAGCACGGCTTGGCCGATGGTCTCACGGCCGACCTACCTGGGCGGGCTGGGCTTCGGCTACAAGTGGAACATGGGGTGGATGAACGACACCCTGCGCTACATCGGCGAGGACCCGATCCATCGCTGTTATCACCACAACGACCTGACGTTCAGCCTGATCTACGCCTTCAACGAGAACTTCGTCCTGCCGCTGTCCCACGACGAGGTGGTGCACGGCAAGCGCTCGATCCTGGGCCGGATGCCCGGCGATTGCTGGCAGCAGTTCGCCAACATGCGCGCCTATCTGGCGTATATGTGGACCCACCCAGGCAAGAAGCTGTTGTTCATGGGCACCGAGTTCGCCCAGGGCCGGGAGTGGAACTATCAGACCAGTCTCGACTGGCACCTGATGGACATCGACTGGCACGCGCGGATGCATACCCTGGTGACCGAACTGAACCGGCTGTACCGGGACCTGCCGGCGCTGCACGTGCACGACTGCGAGAGTGACGGGTTCGCCTGGATCGACTGCACGGACTACCAGAACAGCATCATCGCCTACGTGCGGCGCGAAAGCACCGCGGCCGACGCCCCGTTCGTGTTGGTGGTCTGCAACCTGACCCCGATCGTGCGGGAAGACTATCGCATCGGCGCCCCGCGCGCCGGTTGGTATTCCGAGATCCTGAACACCGACAGCGAGGCCTTCGGCGGCTCCGGCGTTGGCAACGACCGCGTGGTGACGCTGCCGCAGGAAAGCCACGGTCACCCGCAGAGCCTGCTGCTGACGCTGCCGCCGCTGGCGACGATCGTGCTGCGTCCCGACGACGCGGCATAGGAGAGCCGGATGGCGCGCCGGACGAAGGTCGAAGCGGGGCGGCCCGATCCGCTGGGTGTGACCGTTTTGAGAGGCGGGCTCAATGTCGCCGTTCCGGCGCCCGACGCGACCGCCGTCGAGGTGTGCCTGTTCGATGGACCGGATGGGCCGGAAACGGCCCGGGTTTCCCTGCCCGCCCGCGACCCGCGCGGCATCTGGCATGGCCTGTTGCGCGGCCTGAAGGAGGGGCAGGTGTACGGGCTGCGCGTGCATGGCCCCTACGACCCTGCCCACGGCCACCGCCACAATCCGCACAAGCTGTTGGTGGACCCCTGGGCGCGGGAGATCGTCGGGCGGGTGAGCCCGGACGACGCCACGTTCGGTTTCACGCGCGGCGGGCCGGACGCCGACCTGACCTTCGATGACCGCGACAGCGCGCCGTTCATGCCCCGGGCGGTGGCCCGCAAGCCGGCCAAGCCGCCGCCGCCGGGACCCCGCACCCCCTGGGCCGACACCATCCTGTACGAGGCGCACGTCAAGGGCCTGACCATGCGCCACCCGGAGGTCCCCGAGGCGGATCGCGGCACGTTCCGGGGTGTGGCGCATCCGGCCATCATCGGCCACTTGACGGATTTGGGCATCACGGCGCTGGAACTGCTGCCCGTGTTCGCGTTCTCGGACGAGCGCCATCTGCCGCCGCTGGGCCTGTCCAACTCCTGGGGCTACAACCCATATGCCTTCCTGGCCCCCGACCCGCGCTACGGCACGCCGGACGACTTCCGCGCCATGGTCGCCGCCCTGCATGACGCCGGGATCGAGGTGATCCTGGACGTGGTCTACAACCACTCGGCTGAAAGCGACGAGTTGGGCCAGACGCTGAGCCTGCGCGGGCTGGGCAACCGGACCTTCTACCGCACCCGCGACGGCGGCCGGCGCTATGTCAACGATGGTGGCTGCGGCAACACCCTGCGCCTGGAGGACCCGTTGTGCCTGCGGCTGGTGATGGACAGCCTGCGCCATTGGGTGACGGACATGGGCGTGGACGGCTTCCGCTTTGACCTAGCCGCGACGCTGGCCCGCCATCATGGGCCGTTTGATCCGACCGGGCCGTTCCTGGCGGCCATCGCCCAGGATCCGGTGCTGTCCGAGGTCAAGCTGATCGCCGAGCCGTGGGACCTTGGCGAGGGCGGGCACAACAGCGGCCGATTCCCGGCGCCGTGGGCGGAGTGGAACGACAGCTTCCGCGACGCCGTGCGGTCGTTCTTCGCCGGCACCGGCGACCCCGGCGGCCTGGCCAGCGCCCTGGCCGGCACCAGCCACCTGTTCGAGCCGTCCGGCCGTCCGCCCCAGGCCAGCGTCAACTTCATCACCGCCCACGACGGGTTTACCCTGCGCGATCTCGTCACCTACAACGAGAAGCACAACGAGGCCAACGGCGAGCACAACCGCGACGGCACGACCCAAAACCTGTCCTGGAACGGCGGCGTCGAGGGCGAAACCGACGACCCCGCCATCGTCGCCAACCGTGACGAACGGCGGCACGGGCTGATGACCGCGCTGCTGACGGCGCTGGGTGTGCCGATGATCCTGGCCGGTGACGAGATCGGCCACACCCAGCGCGGCAACAATAATGCCTACAGCCAGGACAATGAGCTGACCTGGCTGGACTGGGAGAACGCCGATTGGGCGTTCCGCGATTTCGTGCGCGACATGATCGCTTGGCGCAAGGCCACCCCGGCGGTGCGGCGCACCGCGTTCTTCACCGGCGCCGTCGATCCGGACACAGGCGAGCGCGACGTGACATGGCTGGACGGCGTCGGCGTGCCGCGCCAGACCAGCGACGACTGGGCGCGCGACCGCGAATCCCTGGGAGTCCTGTGGGGCGAGGCCGACACGCCCGGGCCGCTGATGTTCCTGGCGCCGAGGCGATGATCGTTTCTTGTAGAGTGCGCTCGCATCGAAGGTGCAGCGCACCATCGAATTGTCAGCCGGTGCGTTGCCCGCCTCTGCGAGGCGGTCGAACGCACCCTACCCTGTCCTACCCTTTCAGGCCAAAAAACATCCCCGCCACGATGGCCGCCCCCTCCTCCGTCCCCGTGGGCCGGGCCGGTGGGCCGGGTGGCGGCTGGCGCAGCAGCGCCTCCAGATCGTCGACAATGTCGCCCGCGCGCAGCCGCGCCGCATCGACGGCGCGCAACGGGGCGTACCCTTCCAGCCACGCGCGCAGGTGCGGTTCCTCGGGCCAGTCGTCGCCGCGCGGCAGGTAGAGCGTGGGCACGCCCGCGAATCCGCACTCCGTCGTCATGCCGTAGCCCAGCTTGGTGACCACGGCGTCCACCGACGCGAGGATATCGGAAAACGGCAACGCCGGCACCCGGTCCATGTCGATCGCGTCGGGATGATCCGCCGCCACGCCCCCGCGCGTGAGCCAGTGCCAGCCGGTGCCACGCGGCCACGCCGCAAGGTCCAGCCCCGAATTCACGCCGCCGAAGGTGACCAGGGCCAACCGCGCGCCCTCGTCCAGACCGAGCGCGCGGCACACCTCCTCCCGCCGCGCCCGCCCGGGCACGCCCACCGGACCGATGCCGATCCGATTCGGCAGATCGTCCATGGGCATGGCCGCGTCCGGCACCAGGACGGCCCGAGCACTCCCGTACGCCGCCTCCATGGCCGCCAGGATCCCCGGCGCCTCCGGTCGGTCGGCGAAGTAGTGCCGGTAGATGTGCAACCACGTCAGCGGCGCCAGCACGACGGACGGAACCCCAAGCCGCGCCGCCGCCGCCAGGGCGATGTATCCGGCATTTGACAGCACCAGATCGGGCGCGTGCGCGGCCATCCGCGCCGCCGCGCGCGCCACCACCGCGTCCCAGTCGTCATGCAGGGCGCGATACCGCGCGGCGCTGGCCTCGACATCGATGCGCGTCGAGTCGATCATCGACAAGCCGAAATCCTCGGTCTCGGCCACCACGGTCAACGGCCCCGGCACCCGCGCGCGGACGATGGGTTCCGGCAGGGTCGTTTCCAGCACCACGGACACATCCGGGCGCCGCGCCGTCAAGGCGCCCAGCACGGCCCCGGTCATGGCCAGATGGCCGTAGCCGTGCGGCGTCACGGCGGCGTAAAGGACGGGCGACGAGGCTTTGTGATCCACCCGACTGACCGGCCTCAGGCGAGGATGCCGAATCGCTGCGTCAGGCCATTGGCCGCGCTGTACGCGGCGGCGGCGAGGGCAAAGGGATTGGTGTCCTCCGGTACGGTGGCCCCGCCGCCCTCAACGGGCGCCCCCTGCGGCCCCTGCTCGGCCAGGCCGGCCGTCTCCAGGCCGGACTGGACCCGAGCCTCTACGGCATACAGCCCGCCGTCCGGCCCGATCTCATAGCGCATGACCACCGTCTCGCCCACGCCGGCCCGGCCCGCCTGCTGGCGGGCGCTACTGTCGAGAGCCTGCAACCGGCGGACCTCCGCCGATTCCTCTGGCGTCAGATCATCCGATTCGGTCGGCTGCCCGCCCCCGCCCGTGCTGGGTCCCTCCGCCGGGCCGGCGACCGCCCCAACACCATCTGTCTCGGCCTCGGACGCCAAGCCGACAAAACTCGTGATCGTCGTGTCACCACCAAGAAGGGTTTCGTCGAGGTCACCAAGGACCCCGAGCACGCCGGTCGACAACGACGGCGCCTGGCCAATGAACACCACGCCGGACGGATTCGGCCCCGCCGCGGCCCGGGCCGCCGGCCGGTTGGCGCCTTCGTTTGCTGTGGGTGTTGCCCTCTCGCGCGCCACGCGCGCGGACGCCCCCTCCACCGCCTGCACGCCGGTCTGGAGGAGTTCCTGGTGTCTTGCGAAGGCTATCGGAACGGGCTCGAACATGGCTGGGATCGACCGTGTTTATGCCAACAACCACGCAAACATATGTTTAATTGTTGGTAAAAATCAAGACGGCGGATCCCGGTTCTCGATGCCGTCATCGCGCCGCCTCAGCCCCACAACCCTACCGGCGGCGGACCCATGTGGCCGTGGTCGTAGGCAATGCCGGGCTCGCGGTCGCGGCTCAGCAGCACCGGCCCGTCCAGGTCCACCACATCGGCCGTGGCCGCGACCACGGCGGCTGGCGCCATGGCCAGAGACGTGCCCACCATGCACCCGACCATCAGGCCCAGACCGCGCGCTCGCGCCGCCGCCGCCATGTCCAGCGCCTCGGTCAGCCCCCCCGCCTTGTCGAGCTTGACGTTGACCGCGCCATACAATTCGGCCAGCCGGGCCACATCAGGGGTCACGTGCGCGCTCTCGTCGGCGCACAGAGTGACGGGCGTCTCCAAACCTGCCAGAGCGCCGTCCAGCTCAGCCGGCAGCGGCTGTTCCAGCAGGCGGACCCGCAACGACTCCAGGTCGGGCAGGATGGCGCGGAGTTGATCGAGGGACCACGCCTCGTTGGCATCGACGATCAAGTCCGCCTCCGGCGCGCCGGACCGCACGGCGGCGATGCGTGACAGCGGATCGTCGTCCCCGACCTTGATCTTCAGAAGTGGACGGTCGGCCAGCGCACGGGCCTTTTCGGCCATCACGTCCGGCGCGGCGATGGAAATCGTCTCCGCCGTGACCATGCGGGCCGGCGGCGCGGGCACGCCGGCGATCTCCCAGGCGCGCCGGCCGGACCGCTTCGCTTCCAGGTCCCACAGAGCGGCGTCCAGTGCGTTGCGGGCCGCGCCAGCCGGCATCTGCGCGCGTAACGCCTGCCGGTCCAGCCCCGGTGTCCAGTCCCGGATGGCCTGGACCACCGACTCGGGCGTTTCCCCGTACCGGGCGTAGGGCACGCCTTCGCCGCGTCCGGACAGGCCAGCGTCGGTGATGGTGGCCACCACCACCACCGCCTCCGTCCGCGTGCCGCGCGAGATGGTGAAGCCGCCGGCGATGGGCCAGCGTTCGACATCAACCCGGACCTCAGCCATCGGCCAGCAACCGGTCCACCAGCGGCTCAACCCCGCCGCGTACCGGATCGACCACCGGCATCCCCAGGCGCTCGCCAGCGTCGTGCATGACCCGCCGGGCCGCGTCGTCGTCCAGCGCCGAGGTGTTGAAGCAGGCGCCGATGAACCGCGCGTCAGGACTCACCAACCGCGCGCACCTGAGGTTCAGATCCACGCAGTCCTCCAGGTCGGGCAACGGGAACCCGGGAAGGCCGCGCATGTGCGCCCGGCCCGGCTCGTGGCACAGCACCAGATACTGGGGCTGCGCGCCGTGCAGAAGGCCCAGCGAAACCCCCGCGTAAGACGCATGAAACAGGCTGCCCTGCCCCTCGACCAGGTCGTAGTGATCATGGTCGTTGCCGGGGCACAGAACCTCGGTCGCGCCGGAAATGAAATCGGCCACCACGGCATCCACGCTCACGCCGCCGCCAGCGATGAGAATGCCGGTCTGGCCGGTGGCGCGGAAGTCGACCTTCAGCCCGCGCGCCTTCATGGTCCGTTCCATGGCCAGCATGGCGTACATCTTGCCGACGGAGCAGTCGGTGCCGACTGCCAGCACGCGCTTGCCGGGGCGGGGAACGCCATGGGCCACGGGGAAGGCCTCGGTCGGGTGCCGCACGTCATGCAGGGCACGGCCGTAATCCTGCGCCAGTTCAACAAGCTCCGGGATATCGTTCAGACGCTGGTGGAGACCAGCCGCGATGTCCAGGCCGTTCTCCAGCGCCTCGCGGAACACCGAACGCCACGTCTCGCCGATGACGCCACCCCGGTTGGCCACGCCCACCACCAGGGTCGCCGCGCCGTGCGCCGCCGCCTCCTCGACCGTCATGTCGGGCAGGCCCAGGGTCGTCTCGCAGCCCGGCAGGCGAAGCTGGCCGACGCAGATGTCCGGCCGCCAGTGATGAATGCCGCGCGCCGTCTTGGCGGCCAGATGATCCGGGGCGTCGCCCAGGAACAGGAGATAGGGTTGGCTCAGGTGCATGGAAACGGACCCCGCGCATGATCGGGACAGAGATGCCCCGGAACGTATGCGCCCTTTTGCTCCGGCGAAAGGGGCTGTGTATAACGCTGGGCTCCGCCCCTGTGATCCCCGCCCGAGAGACCCATCATGACCGACTCCCTGTATGCCCTGCTCGAGTCCCGCTTTCCCGCCGACCGATCCAAGCCCCTGCTGGAGACCGAGGACGGCACGACGGTCACCTATGCCGACGCCGAGGCCCTGGCCGCGCGCATGGCCAGGGCCCTGTCGGATCGGGGTGTGACCAAGGGAGATCGGGTGGCGGTGCAGGTGGACAAGTCGCCGGAGGCCCTGATCCTGTATCTGGCCTGCCTGCGGGCGGGGTTCGTGTTCCTGCCCATGAACACGGCGTATCGGCCGGACGAGGTGGACTATCTGGTCGGCAACGCCGAGCCGGCGGCGGTGGTCTGCCGGCCGGACGACGAGGCCACCGTGCGCGATATCGCCGCAAAACACGGCAGCCCCCATGTGCTGACCCTGGGGACGGACGGGTCGGGCAGCCTGGCCGACGCCGCCGCGACCGCACCGGCGGCGTTCCCGGTGGTGGACTGCGCGGCCGACGATCTGGCCGCCATGCTCTACACCAGCGGCACGACCGGCAAGCCCAAGGGCGCCATGCTCACCCACCGCAACCTCGCCGCCAACGGCCTGGACCTGGTGGACAGCTGGCGCTTCACGGCGGACGACGTGCTGTTGCACGCCCTGCCCATCTTCCACGCGCATGGGTTGTTCGTGGCCTGCCACTGCGTGCTGCTGGCGGGCGCGTCGATGATCTGGCTGCCCGGATTCACCCGCGAGCAGGTGGTGAGCCTGCTACCCCGGGCGACGACCTTCATGGGCGTGCCGACGTTCTACACCCGCCTGCTGGGCGGCACGGATTTCAACCGCGCGGCCTGCGCCTCCATGCGGCTGTTCACGGCCGGCTCGGCGCCGCTGCTGGCGGAAACGCACGAGGCATTCCAGGCGCGCACCGGGCACGCCATCCTGGAACGCTACGGCATGACCGAGACCGGCATGTTGACCGGCAACCCCTATGACGGCGAGCGCCGGCCGGGCTCGGTGGGCTTTCCGTTCCCGCAGGTCGAGGTGCGTATTGCCGACGAGCAGGACCGGCCGTTGGGCACGGACGAGATCGGCGGCATCCAGGTGCGCGGCCCCAACATCATGAAGGGCTACTGGAAGCTGCCGGAGAAGACCGCAGAGGAATTCACCGCCGACGGCTGGTTCCGCACCGGCGACGTTGGGCGGATCGACGACCGGGACTATCTGTTCATCGTCGGCCGCGCCAAGGATCTGGTGATCTCCGGCGGCTACAACGTCTATCCGAAAGAGGTCGAATCGGTGATCGACGACCTGCCCGGCGTGGTGGAGAGCGCGGTGATCGGCGTGCCGCATCCGGACTTCGGCGAGGGCGTGGTGGCCGTGGTGGTGCCGGCGGGCGACGGCGCGCCCGACGAGGCCGTCGTGATCGCCCACTGCAAGGACCACCTCGCCAACTACAAGACGCCGAAGCGGGTGTTCTTTGTGCCCGAACTGCCGCGCAACACCATGGGCAAGGTGCAGAAGGCCCAGTTGCGGGAGGAACACGCGGGGGTATTCGGGGGGTGACGCTCGTGCCTACTCACACGCTGGCAATTCGGAGGCCTTGATCGCGCCGCCGGTCAAGGCCTCCAGGCGATAGCGCGCCGATGCCACGTCCGCCCCGGCCTGGGCCGCTTCGGCCTCGGCGGCGTGCAGGCGGCTGTAGGCTCGCATCAGGTCGGTGCGTTCGGCGTCGGTGACGCCATCCGCCTCGATCGCCGCGATCAGATCGCGCAGCCGCGCCTGATAGTCCCGCGTCGCCAGTAGCCGCCCGCAGGCGCCGGAGGCTCGGCCGGTCGATCCCTCCACCCGCGCGGCCGGTGGCGTCATGGTGCCCGGCGTGGGCTGATGTGCGTACGGCGGTGCGGGCGCGCACGCCCCGAGAAGCATCGCTGCCCCAACGAAGCCCATCCGCCCGACCCCGTTCATCGCTTGCCGCTCCTCTTCTCTTGGCGCTGGACTTGGCGTGCACAGCGCTCCAGGGTGCGCATCCCAATTCCCACTGTCGACACGGACATCCTCATGACCGGTCCCGCCCCAGCCCGTGGGCTGTATGTGCCCGTTTTGACCCCGTTCCTCGACGACCTGTCGGTCGACGTGCCGCGCTTCATCGGCCATTGCCGGTGGCTGCTGGCGCACGGCGCCGATGGGCTGGCGGTGTTCGGCACCACCTCCGAGGCCAACAGCCTTGGCCTGGACGAGAAGATCGACCTGCTCGGCCACCTCATCGAGGCCGGCATTCCCGCCGACCGCCTCATGCCGGGTACCGGGACCTGCGCCATCCCGGACACGGTCCGGCTGACGCGGGCGGCGGTCGAGGCCGGTTGTGGCGGTGTCCTGATGCTGCCGCCGTTCTACTACAAGGGCGTCTCGGACGATGGTCTGTTCGCCGCGTTCGACGCCGTGATTCAACAGGTGGGGGACGCGCGGCTGCGGATCTACCTCTATCATTTCCCGCAACTCAGTCAGATCCCGATTCCCCTGGCGGTGATCGGGCGGCTGATCACCGCGTATCCGGAAACCGCAGTGGGGCTCAAGGACAGTTCCGGATCCTGGGACAACACCCGCGCCCTGCTGGAGCGCTTCCCCGGATTTGGCGTCTTCCCCGGATCGGAAGCGCGCCTGCTGGACGCCTTGCGCCTCGGCGCGCCCGGCTGCATCACGGCGACCGCCAACGTCAACGCGGCCGGGATTGCCGCCCTCTTGGCTGGCTGGGAAGGTCCGGACGCCGAGGCCCTGCAGCAACGCGCCGCCGCCGTCCGCGCGGTGTTCTCCGGCCATCCCCTCATCCCGGCGCTGAAGGCCGTGCTGGCCATGGCGCGCGCGGACGGGGCGTGGCGCCGCCCGCGCCCGCCGTTGCTGCCGTTCGATGAGGGTATGGGACGCGCTTTGGCCGACCAGCTTTCCACCCTGGGGGTGGACGCATCCGTTGAGTAAAGGGGTGGTCCCTGATGCGAAAAACCGCCGCGAGGGTCCCCTCGCGGCGGTCTGTTCGCGCGGCGCGTTTTTTTGTGCTGTCGTCGCGCCGTCGGACGGTCCTCCCTGATCCCACTTGCGTGGTGGGGCCACTTAATCGGAGCCATGCAGAAAAGGCAACAAAAATCGTTATTGCGATGCAAAAAACGCATGGCACAAAAATCCATGCTATACGGACTCGCCATTTTCCCGCATCACGCGCGCCAACGTCAACACATCCACCGCCGCCGCGCCCCCGTTCCGCAACACGCGTGCGCCCTCCGCCAGGGTCGCCCCGGTGGTCAGCACGTCGTCGACCAGCAGGATTCGCCGCCCCGCCACACGCTCCGGCCGCAGCAGGCGGAACGCCCCGCGGACGTTCTCGACCCGCCCGGCCGCGCCAAGGCCACCCTGGGTTGGGGTCGCCTTGGCCCGGATCAGGAGGCGCGCCGCCCAGGGGCGCCGGGCGCGGCGCGCCACCGCCGCCGCCAGCAGGGCCGACTGGTTGAAGCGCCGGCGCCACAGGCGCGTCCGGTGCAGGGGAACCGGTATGATCAGGTCGGCCGACTCGAGCAACGACGCGCCCGCCCGCGCCATCCATCCGCCCAGCGCGCCAGCGGCGTCCGTGCGGTCACCATGCTTGAACGCCAGCAGCAGCGGCCGCGCGCCGTCGTCGTAGATCAGCGCCGCCCGCGCCCGGTGCCACGGCGGCGGACGCCGGGCACAGGCCGCGCACAGCAGGCCGGCGGCCTCCTCGGCCACCGGCTCGGCCCAGTCACCGCCGAACGGCACGCCGCAGCGGTGGCACAGGGGCGGGGTGATGAACGTCGCCTCGCGGAAACAGGCGACACACAACGCACCGTCGCCGGCCACGACCTCGCCGCAGCGCAGGCAGCGCGGCGGCAGGATCAGGTCGAGCGCGGGACGGGCCAACTGGTCCATAACAGAACGACCCAAGGTCCGCGCGAGGCTGTGGTGCGGCGACGGCATGACCAAATGATGCGTCCGGGCCGTCCGGCCCGCAATGGAAACCCTGTCGGCCCGTCTCGCCGTGCGGGGCGTCTTAACATCGCCATCGTGTCGGGTCATAGTCAGATGCATGAGCGATTCGGCCCCTGACAGCATGACCGTTTTCGACCGTCGCCTCGTCCGACAGCGACGCGAGCGTGCCGCCGCCGGTTGGGACGGCTTCGACTTCCTGATCCGCGAGACAGCCGACCGGCTGGTGGAGCGTCTTGACGACATCGCCCGGACGTTTCCGGTGGCGCTCGATCTGGGCTGCCATGGCGGCGAGGTGGCCAGCGCCCTAGACGGGCGAGGGGGAATCGAAACCCTGATCCAGGCCGATCTGGCGCCAGCCATGGTCCGACGCGCCGCCGCCACGCACGGCGGCCCGGTGCTGGCCTGCGACGAAGAGGCGCTTCCCGTCGCCCCGGGATCCCTGGACGCGATCCTGAGCAACCTGTCCCTGCACTGGGTGAACGACCTGCCCGGCGCTTTGGTCCAGGCGCGGCAGGCGCTGCGGCCGGACGGCCTGTTCCTGGCCAGTCTGCTGGGTGGAGCGACCCTGAGCGAGTTGCGCACCTGTCTGGCCGATGCCGAGATCGAGATCACCGGCGGCCTGTCGCCCCGCACCTCGCCGCTGGCCGACGTTCGGGACGTGGGAAACCTGTTGTCGCGGGCCGGCTTCGCCCTGCCGACGGTGGACGCGGATTTGATCACGGTCCGCTACGAGAGCCCGCTGCGGCTGTTCCAGGACCTGCGCGGCATGGGCGAGAGCAATGCCGTGCTCATGCGCCGCAAGGGCCTGGGGCGCCGCGATGTCCTGATGCGGGCGGCCGAACTCTATCTGGACCGGCACGCCAGCGCCGACGGCCGGGCTCCGGCCACGTTCGAGGTCATCACCCTGACCGCCTGGGCACCGGACCCCAGCCAGCCGAAGCCTTTGCCCCCCGGCAGCGGTCGCGCCAACCTGAGCGATGCCCTGACCGGCCCCGACACCCTGCATTGATCACGACACCGAGACGAGAGGCGCGGCCACCACGATGGATCTCCCGACACCGCTGCTCCGGGGCACCCTTGTCAAACGCTACAAGCGATTCATGGCCGACGTGACCCTGGACGACGGCACCACGGTCACGGCCCATTGTCCGAACTCGGGGTCGATGCTGTCGGTGCAGCCGCCCGGCGCCGAGGTCTGGCTGTCCCGCGCCGACAATCCCAACCGCAAGCTCAAGTACACGTGGGAACTGGTCCGCGTCGGCGATCACCTGGTGGGGATCAACACGCATCGGCCGAACGCCATCGTCGCCGAGGCCGTGGCGGCCGGGGCCGTTCCCGCGCTCTCGGGCTATGACAGCGTGCGCCGCGAGGTGAAGTACGGCCGCAACAGCCGTATCGACCTGCTGTTGCAGGCCCCCGATCGTTCCAGTTGCTATGTCGAGGTCAAGAACGTCCACATGAAGCGGGATCCGGCCGTCCCCGGACCGGCCGAGTTCCCGGACGCCGTGACCGGCCGGGGCGCCAAGCACCTGGAGGAACTCATCGACATGGCCGCCGCCGGCCACAGGGCGGTCATGGTTTTTCTCGTCCAGCGCGGCGATAGCGATCGCGTCCGCATTGCAGGGGATATCGATCCGGCCTATTTTGAGGCTTTGGGTCGTGCCGTGTCGCTCGGGGTCGAGGTTGTGTGCCTCGCCTGCTCCGTGACATGCGAACGGATCGTTGTGGCCGGCCCCCTCCCCCTTGATCTGGATCCTCCACCGTCATGATCGAAGCCGCCGCCCGTTCCGAGTCCCAGGTCGTGGTGCACGGCGCAGAGGCGTTTGCCGCCATGCGACGGGCCGGCCGCCTGGCTGCGGAAACCCTGGATTTCATCACGCCCTACGTCCAGCCCGGCGTCACGACAGAGTCGCTGGACCGGCTGTGCGCGGAGTTCATCGCCGACCACGGCGCCGTCAGTGCCCCCCTGAACTACAAGGGGTTCCCGAAGAGCATCTGCACCTCGATCAATCACGTGGTGTGTCACGGCATTCCGGGACCCAAGACCCTCAAGGACGGGGACATCGTCAACATCGACGTCACGCCGATCCTGAACGGCTGGCACGGCGATTCGAGCCGGATGTTCTATGTCGGCAACGTCGGCGTGAAGGCCCGCCGCCTGTGCGAGGTGACCTACGAGGCCATGATGCGCGGGATCGAGGCCATCCAGCCGGGCGCCACCCTGGGCGACATCGGCCACGCCATCCAAGCCTATGCCGAGGCGCAGCGGTACTCGGTGGTGCGTGACTTCTGCGGCCACGGTCTCGGCCGGGTGTTCCATACGGCCCCCAGCGTCATGCACTTCGGCCGGCCCGGCACAGGACTGGAATTGCAAGAAGGCATGATTTTCACCATCGAGCCGATGATCAACGCCGGCCGGTACGAGACCAAGGTCCTCTCGGACGGCTGGACCGCCGTGACCAAGGACCGCTCCCTGTCGGCCCAGTTCGAACACACCATCGGCGTGACGGCGGCCGGCTGCGAGATTTTCACGCTGTCGCCGAAGGGCTGGCACTGCCCGCCGTATGAGGGAGCCGAGACACGCGCGCCCGTCACCGCCTCTGCCGGCTAAAGAACGCCCACAGCGTTTCCGTGGCGTTCAGGGCGCGGCTGGGTTCGTCGCCCACGCGGCTGCCGCGTCGACCGCCCGGCCAAGCGTGGCCATTGTCGAGAACCAGGACGCGCACGACCTCGACGCCGGCCGGGCAGGCGTGCCGCCAGATCGAAACCTTGGGCGGCGCGGATTCATTCCGCGCTGCCGGATCGCAGCCATTGGCGGCGGCCCAGAATGCACCCTGATAGGCCGCCGGCTTGAGGGGTGTTCCATCCCAGGCCTTGGCGAACAGGCCACCGCTCTGCCCACCCTCGGTCGGAACGGACTCGTCCAGGGCGCCATTGATGATGATCGCCGAGACGCCGGACGAGGGCCTCGGCTCGTCCCCGAACAGACCAGCGATGACCGGCCCGATCGCCGCGACTTGATCCGACAGGCCGATGCCGGCCCAATGCGCCATCATGCCGCCGTTCGAGAGGCCGGTGACATAGACGCGATCCGGATCCACGGCCTGGTCGCGAACCAGTCGATCAATCAGCGCGCCGAGGAACCCGATGTCGTCGATGCGCCGTCGCATGGCGTACCCACAGCAATGCCCGGCATTCCATGTGAACATGCGGTCGCGGCGGGATGTACCCTCCGGATAGGCGACGATGAAGCCCTCGCGACGGGCCAGACGACCGAATCCGGTCATGCGGGCCGCACTCTCTGCCGTTCCTCCGCCACCGTGCAGAACCAGCACCAGCGGCACCCGTCCCGCCCCTTGCACGGCGTTCCGAGGCACATCCAGCAAATAGCGCCGCTCCATCCCACCATGAACCAGCCTGTGCTCCGTCAGATCTTGTGCGTGGGCCCCTCGGATCAAGTCCGGCCGGACAGGCGCCGCGCCTAGCCCGATCAGCACACAGAGAACACCCAGCAACGCGAATCCCGTCGTCCGCCTCATGGCGCCGCCCCTTTCATCAACCATGAATGGGTTCGACTGTGCAAATAACTTGCCAGCGTTTCAAGAGACTGCACCATGACATCAACGATGATCGGTCTGACGGTGTGTCGCGAAACCAACCAGCAGCACGCCTACCCCACCACCCTCTCCATGGCATCGGCCACGGTCTGGATCACCTTGACGCGGGCGTGTCGCTTGTCGTTGGCCTCCACCAGGGTCCAGGGGGCGATATGGGTACTGGTGCGCTCGACCATCTCGTTGACCGCCCGTTCATAGTCGTCCCATTTTTCCCGGTTGCGCCAGTCTTCGTCGGTCAGTTTCCAGCTCTTGTACGGGGTTTCCTGGCGCGACTGGAACCGCGCCAGTTGCTCCTCCTTGGTGATGTGCAGCCAGAATTTGCACAGGACCATGCCGTGCTGGACGAGTTGTTCCTCGAAGTCGCGAATCTCGGCGTAGGCGCGACGGCATTCCTCCTCGCTGGCGAAGCCTTCGATCCGCTCCACGAGAACGCGGCCGTACCAGGAACGGTCAAACACGGTCACGCGCCCGGCCCGCCCGAGTTGCCGCCAGAACCGCCAGAGGTAATGGTGCGCCATTTCCTCGTCCGTCGGCGCGGCCACCGGGATGACCTGGAGCTGCCGGGCATCCAGCGCGCGGGTCAGGCGGCGGATGGCGCCGCCCTTGCCGGCGGCGTCCCACCCCTCGAACACCAACACTGTGGAAATGCCTTTCGCCCGCGCCTTGCGCTGCAAAATGGCCAGACGGCCCTGCTGGCGGCCGAGGCTGGTTCGGTACTCCTTCTTCGCGATCGCCTGGGTCATGTCCAGGGTGTCCAGCACGGTCGGCAAGCGGGCTGTCACGACAGGGTCGGCGGCGGCGCGATCGGGGCCGGTCTCCGGCCCCGGCCCCGTGTGTGCACGCGCCTCCGCCAACGCCTTTCGGTCCTTTAGGTGGCGTGACAGGGCGTCGCGCACCCCCTGAAGCACCGTCAGCGAGCGATAGCGGTGGTCCTGGCCCTCGACGATGGTCCAGCGCGCCTCGGCCACCGAGGTCCGCGCGAGCAGGCGTTCGGCGGCGTGAATGAACGAATCGTACATCTCCCAGTGTTTCCAGTCCTGGGCCGTGACCCGCCAGCTTTCGTTCGGATCCTTCTCCAGCGCCTTCAGCCGCTTTTTCTGTGCCTGCTTGCCCAGGTGCATCCAGAACTTGAGGATCAGCGCGCCATCGTCCGCCAGTGTCTTTTCGAACGCGATCACCCGGTTCATGCGTTCGTCGAACACCACCTCGTCGATGGCACCGGTGGCAAAGTCCATGAACGGAGTCGAGTACCAGCACGACAGGAACTGACCGATCCGTCCCTTCGGCGGCAGGTCGCGCCAGAAGCGCCAGTACTCGGGACGCTCCCGTTCCTCGTCCGAGGGCGGGCCGTAGGCGCGCGTGACGATCCAGCGCGGGTCCAACCACTCGTTCAGCAGGTTCATGCTTTCGCTCTTGCCGGCGCCCTCGACCCCGGCGAACACCAGGATGACCGGGAAGTCCGCCGCCCGCAGGGTCTGTTGGAGTTCCAGCATCTCGATGCGCAGCGCCGGTTCCAGCGCCTCGAAATCCTCCTTGCTGACCTTGCGCCCCAGTTCAGCCGTCCGGAACATGCCCGTCTCCCTTGCCCGTCCGGTTGGATCGCGCCACCCGCGGCGCCAGTGCCGGCCCTGCTACCCTAGCGCCGGGCGACGCGGCTTGTCATGCCGCGTCGCACAGACGGAACGGTTTCCTTGAAACCGACCAAGGGGGTGTGAAAACGCGAGACCGTCTGTTAGGGTGTCGTCACTCAGGAGGGCAGGCCCCCCCGAGCGATTCCGTACGTCTGCGCAGGACGGATCGTCTCACCCGGCACAGAACGATGCCGTTGGCGGCGCCGAAACCGCCGACGAGGGTTCGGGTGCGCCGCGTCTCCCTCCCATCGACAACAAGTCACGACCATATTCATGGTCCCTGGTTCTGAGGAGGAAGTCTGAATGGCTGTTCGTGTCGCGATCAACGGCTTCGGCCGCATTGGACGCTTGGTTCTCCGCGCGCTGCTCGAGACCGGGCGGACCGATGTCGAGGTGGTGGCGGTGAACGACCTGGGGTCGCCGGCCGCCAACGCCCACCTGCTCAAGTACGATACCGTGCACGGCACCCTGCCGATGGACGTGTCGTCGACCGACGATTCGATCGTCGTCAGCGGCAAGCCGATCAAGGTCCTGTCCGAACGCGATCCGACGAAGCTGCCCTGGGGCGATCTCGGCATCGACATCGTCATGGAATGCACCGGCATCTTCACCGACCGTGACAAGGCCGCCATGCACCTGACGGCCGGCGCCAAGCGCGTGCTGGTCTCCGCCCCGGCCGGCGGCGCCGACCTGACGGTCGTCTACGGCGTCAACCACGACAAGCTGTCCGGCGAGCACATGGTCGTTTCCAACGCGTCGTGCACCACCAACTGCCTGGCCCCGGTGGCCAAGGTGCTGAACGACACGTTCGGCCTGACGCGCGGCTTCATGACCACCATCCACAGCTACACCGGCGACCAGCGCACCGTCGACACCCTGCACAAGGACCTGCGCCGGGCGCGCGGCGCCGCCGACAATATCATCCCGACCTCCACCGGCGCCGCCAAGGCCGTGGGCTTGGTGCTGCCGGAACTGTCGGGCAAGCTGGACGGCGTCGCCCTGCGCGTGCCGACCCCGAACGTCTCGCTGGTGGACCTGAAGGCCGAACTGGGCAAGAGCACCGACGCCGACGCCATCAACGCCGCCATGACCGAGGCCGCCAAGGGCGCGCTGAAAGGTGTGCTGGACGTCAACACGGCGCCGCTGGTCTCCAGCGACTTCAACCACAACAGCTTCAGTTCGGTCTTCGATGCCACGGGCACGAAGGTCATCGACGGCAATTTCGCCCGCGTGGTGAGCTGGTACGACAACGAGTGGGGCTTCTCGACGCGGATGCTCGACACCGCCGTCGCGATGGCCAAGACCCTGTAGTCCAGCCGGGACGCGGCCCATCGTTGCCGGCCTGAACCGCTTGCACCGTCGCCACGCCGGCCCCCGGCGTGGCGATGTGCCCGTGTGGGCCATGGTGTGAAGCATGACACGGCCGGCCCCGCTCCCACCGATTCGGAGATGCCCGAAATGCCCGATTTCAAGACCATCGACGACCTGGACGTCAACGGCAAGCGCGTGCTGGTGCGCGCCGACCTGAACGTTCCCGTCCGCGACGGCGTCGTCACCGACACCACCCGCATCGACCGCTCGGCCGAGACCATCAAGGACCTGATGGACAAGGGCGCGTGCGTCGTCGTCATGTCGCACTTCGGCCGGCCCAAGGGACAGCGCGTGCCGGAGATGTCGCTGCGCCCCATCGTCGAGCCGCTGTCCAAGGCCCTGGGCGGCGTGCCGGTCGCCTTCGCCGATGACTGCATCGGCCCGGGCGCCGAAACGCTGGTCAACGGCCTGGCACCCGGCGATGTCGCCCTGCTGGAGAACGTCCGCTTCCACGCCGGCGAGGAAAAGAACGACCCGGATCTGGCCCGCCAGTTGGCCGAGCTGGGCGACATCTACGTCAACGACGCCTTTTCGTCGGCGCACCGCGCCCACGCCTCGACCGAATACCTGGCCCAGCTTCTGCCGTCGGCCGCCGGCCGCCTGATGCAGGCCGAACTGGAGGCCCTTGGAAAGGCGTTGGAAAACCCGACGCGGCCGGTCGCCGCCATCGTCGGCGGCGCCAAGGTCTCGACCAAGCTGGACCTGCTCAGCAACATGGTGGCCAAGGTCGACATGCTGATCATCGGCGGCGGCATGGCCAACACGTTCCTGTTCGCCCAGGGCATCGAGATCGGATCCAGCCTGTGCGAGAAGGACATGGCCGACACCGCCCGCGCGGTGCTGGAAAAGGCCAAGGCCGAGGGCTGCGAGATCGTGCTGCCGGTCGACGCCGTCGTCGCCGGCGAGTTCAAGGAAGGCGCGGCCAACGAGACCGTCGACATCAAGGCGGTGCCGGCCGACAAGATGATCCTGGACGTCGGCTCGGCCTCCGCCCGCATGGTCGTGGACAAGCTGGCCGGCTGCAAGACGCTGGTCTGGAACGGCCCGATGGGCGCGTTCGAGATCAAGCCGTTCGACGCCGCGACCAACATGGTCGCCCAGGAGGCCGCCAAACTGACCACCGAGGGCAAGCTGTTGACCGTGGCTGGCGGCGGCGACACCGTCTCCGCGCTCAGCAACGCCGGTGTCGGGGACAAGTTCTCCTACGTCTCCACCGCCGGCGGCGCCTTCCTGGAGTGGCTGGAAGGCAAGACCCTGCCCGGCGTGGCCGCGCTGCGGGACTGAGCGGCGGCCGGCCTTGCGGTTTGACAAACACCTGGACCGGCCCGAAAGTCCCGTGCAGGGGGCGGAACGGCCGGTCCTTTGTTTTCAATCGCTTGCCAAAAGATCTGGAGACGGTTTGTGAGGGTGCTGGTCCTCGGCGCCGGGGTCATCGGCGCCACCACGGCCTGCCTGCTGGCGCGCGACGGCCACGCCGTGACGGTGGTCGACCGCCAGCCCGGCCCCGGCCTCGAAACCAGTTTCGCCAACGGCGGCCAGATCGCCGCCAGCCATGCCGAGCCCTGGGCCAGCCCGCATGTGCTGCCGCAACTCGTCCGCTGGCTGGGCCGCGACGACGCGCCGTTGCAGTTCCGCTGGCTGCGGCTGGACCCGGCCCTGTGGGGCTGGGGCGCGCGCTTTCTGCTCAACTGCCGGTCCAGCGCCCATGCCCGCAACATGGAACGCGCGGTCCGGCTCGCCCTGTACAGCCGCGACCGCCTGCGGTCGCTGCGGTCCGACCTGGGGCTCCGGTACGACGCCCGCACCGACGGCATCCTGCACGTCTACCGTAACCCGCACAGCCTGCGCCCCGCCGGCGCGGCGGCCGAGATCATGACCGCCGCCGGGCTGGAGCGCCACCACATCAGCATCGACGAGGCCGTGGACCGCGAACCGGCTTTGGCCGACGCCGCCCCCTCCCTGGCCGGCGCGTTCTTCAGCCCCGGCGACGAAAGCGGTGACGCGCTGCGGTTCACCGAGTTGATGGCCGAGGACGCCGCCCGGCACGGCGCGCGGATGCTGTACGGGACCGGGGTGCGGCGGCTGCTCCGCAGTGCCGTCAACAGGCACCGCCTGACCGGCGTCATGACCGACACCGGCCCGATCGAGGCCGACGCGGTGGTCCTGGCCCTGGGAAGCTTCTCGCGGCCGCTGGCCCGCACGGTTGGTCTGCGCCTGCCGATCTATCCGGCCAAGGGGTATTCCATCACCCTGGACGTTCGGGAGGGCGACCGCGCCCCGCAGGTCAGCCTCACCGATGACGAGCACCGCATGGTGTTCTCGCGCCTGGGCGACCGGCTCCGCTGTGCCGGCACGGCGGCGCTGGAGGGCTGGAATACGGCGCTCAACCCGGCTCGCGTTGCCCTGACCCTGCGCACGGCTCAGGCCCTGTTTCCACGCGGCGGCAACTACGACGACCCGAACTCCTGGTGTGGGCTGCGGCCGTCGACGCCGGATTCCGTGCCCATCCTGGGGCTGGCGCCCCGCTTCGAGAATTTGTGGCTGAACACCGGGCACGGCACCATGGGCTGGGCCATGGCCGCCGGCTCGGCCCAGGTCACGGCCGACCTGATCGCCGGCCGCGCGCCGGGCATCGAGGTGTCCGACCTTGGCGCCGGACGGTTCTTGGGCGCCTGACAGGGGCGCCTGCCCTGGACGCGCGGGCCTTACGGCACAATGTTAGGCGGGTCGCCCGCCGTCCCATCACCCACCCGGAGACTCCCCCTTGAGCGAGACCGCCTTTGACATCGTGGTCGTCGGCGGCGGCCCCGGCGGCTATGTCGCCGCCATCCGCGCCGCCCAACTCGGCCTGAAGACCGCCGTCGTCGAACGCGAGCACCTGGGCGGAATCTGCCTCAACTGGGGCTGCATCCCCACCAAGGCCCTGCTGCGCACCGCCGACGGCTACCGGATGATGCGCCATGCGAGCGACTTGGGCCTGGCCGCCGACAATGTCCGCTTTGACATCGATAAGGTCGTCAAGCGTTCGCGCGCGGTCGCTGGCCAGCTTTCCAAGGGCGTCGCCCACCTGCTGAAGAAGAACAAGGTGACGGTCTTCGACGGCCACGCCCGGCTGCAGGGCGGCGGAAAACTGTCGGTCACAAAGGACGACAAACCGGTCGCCGACCTGACCGCCGAACACATCATCCTGGCCACCGGCGCGCGCGCCCGTATCCTGCCCGGCATGGAACCGGACGGCAAACTGGTCTGGACCTACAAGGAGGCCATGGTGCCCGCGTCCATGCCGAAGTCGCTCCTGGTCATCGGCTCCGGCGCCATCGGTATCGAGTTCGCCAGCTTCTTCCACGAGATGGGCGCCGACACCACCGTGGTTGAGGTGATGGACCGGATCCTGCCGGTCGAGGACCCGGAGATCTCGACGTTCGCCCGCAAGAGCTTCGAGAAGCAGGGCCTGACCCTGCACACGTCCACCCAGGTCACGGCCCTGGAGAAGGGCGAGGACTCCGTCACCTGCACCCTGGAGGGCAAGGACGGCAAGACCCGCCAGATCACGGTGGATCGGGTGATCGTCGCCGTGGGCATCGTCGGCAACGTCGAGGACATCGGCCTGGAGAACACCAAGGTCGAGGTGGACCGAACCCACGTGACGACCGACGACTGGTGCCGCACGGCCGAGCCCGGCGTCTACGCCATCGGCGATCTGACCGGGCCGCCCTGGCTGGCGCACAAGGCCAGCCACGAGGGCGTGGCCTGCGTCGAGGCCATTGCCGGTGTCGAGGGCGTCCATCCGCTCGACACCCGGCGCATCCCGGCCTGCACCTACTGCCACCCGCAGATCGCCAGTGTCGGCCTGACCGAGGAGCAGGCCAAGGAGGCCGGCCACGAGGTGCGGGTCGGCCGCTTTCCCTTCATCGGCAACGGCAAGGCCATCGCCCTGGGCGACTCCGAGGGCCTGGTGAAGACCGTATTCGACGCCGACACCGGCGAACTGCTGGGCGCCCACATGATCGGCGCCGAGGTCACGGAGCTGATCCAGGGGTATGCGGTGGCCATGACGCTGGAAACCACCGAGGCCGAGCTGATGCACACCGTCTTCCCGCATCCGACCCTGTCGGAGATGATGCACGAGTCCGTCCTTGACGCCTATGGACGGGCCGTCCATTTCTAACTTCATGAATGACGTGACCGTGACACTCCCGGACGCGGAGGCGCCCGCCCCCCGGCCGCGCCACCCGGAAAAGGCCCATCGGCCCGACCAGGAGTCCCCCCGCAAGCCGGACTGGATCCGCGCCAAGGCGCCGACCTCGCGCGAGGCGGCCGAGGTGCGCCGCCTGATGCGGGACAAGAAGCTGGCGACGGTGTGCGAGGAAGCCGCCTGCCCCAACCTGGGCGAATGCTGGAAGCGCCGCCATGCGTCCTTCATGATCCTGGGCGACACCTGCACCCGGGCCTGCGCCTTCTGCAACGTCCGCACCGGCCGCCCGGCGCCGCCCGATGCCGACGAGCCCGAGCGCCTGGCCGAGTCCGTGGCCGCCATGGGGTTGACGCATGTGGTGGTGACCTCGGTGGACCGGGACGACCTGCCGGACGGCGGCGCGCGCCAGTTCCAACGCACCACCGCCGCCATCCGCGCCCTGGCCCCGGCCACGACCGTTGAAATCCTGACGCCGGATTTCCGCGATAAATCAGGCGCCCTGGAGATCGTTCTTGAGACACCGCCCGAGGTGTTCAACCACAACCTTGAGACGGTCCCGCGCCTGTATCCGTCGATCCGCCCGGGCGCGCGGTATTTCACCAGTTTGCGCCTGCTGCAGCGGGCCAAGGAGCGAACGCCGACGCTGTTCACCAAGTCCGGCATCATGCTCGGGCTCGGCGAGACCCCGGAGGAGGTCGCGCAGGTGATGGACGACCTGCGCTCCGCCGGCGTGGATTTCCTGACCATCGGCCAGTATCTCCAGCCGACCCGCAAGCACGCCCCGGTCGACCGGTACGTCACGCCGGAGGAGTTCGAGGCCCACGCCCGCACGGCCCGGGCCAAGGGGTTCCTGCTGGTCTCGGCGACGCCGCTGACCCGATCATCCTATCACGCCGACCGTGATTTCGAGGCCCTGCGCCGCGCCCGTCTGGACCAGTCGAGGACACCCTGACCCCATGCCGACACACGCCGAAAAGCGATTCGTCCCGTACACGCCGCAAGAGATGTATGATCTTGTGGCCGATGTGGAACGCTACCCGCAGTTCCTGCCCTGGTGCCTTGCCTCGCGCATCAAGAAGCGGGAGGGGAACGTTTTTCATGCGGACCTGGTGGTCGGCTTCAAGATGATCCGCGAGCGATTCACGTCTCGGGTGACCCTGACGTCCGGCGAACGCATCGACGTCGCCTATACCGAGGGGCCGTTCCACTATCTGAACAACCACTGGATTTTCGAACCCGCCGAAAAGGGCTGCACCATCGACTTCTATGTCGATTTCGAGTTCCGCTCGGCCTTCCTGCAACGGATCATGGGAAGCTTGTTCAACGAGGCCGTGCGCCGCATGGTCGCCGCGTTCGACAAACGGGCGGAACAGCTCTACGGGCACCGCCCGGAACCGTCGGTCACGCATCACAAGACGCAGCCCAGCCCCTCGACCCCGTAACACGGCGGCCGGCAGGGCTCGACAGGGCGCCGCGACGCGACTAAACAGGGATGGGGGCGTCGCAACAGA
>NZ_CAKZOT010000113.1 GCF_937138205.1 uncultured Rhodospira sp.
CATGAACAAGTGGTTCGGCAGCTTCCACGTGCTGCGCGACATCACCCTGACCGTCCACAAGGGCGAGCGCATCGTCGTGTGCGGCCCGTCCGGGTCGGGCAAGTCGACCATGATCCGCTGCATCAACCGGCTGGAGGAACACCAGACCGGCTCCATCGTCGTCGACGGCATCGAACTGACCGACGACGTCAAGAAGATCGACATGGTGCGCCGCGAGGTCGGCATGGTGTTCCAGCACTTCAACCTGTTCCCCCACCTGACGGTGCTGGAGAACTGCGTGCTGTCGCCCATCTGGGTGCGCAAGGAGCCGCGCCGCCAGGCAGAGGAGCGGGCCATGGCCCTGCTGGAGCGGGTCAAGATCCCCGAGCAGGCGCGGAAGTACCCCGGCCAGCTCTCCGGCGGCCAGCAGCAGCGCGTGGCCATCGCCCGCGCCCTGTGTATGCAGCCGAAACTCATGCTGTTCGACGAGCCGACCTCGGCCCTGGACCCCGAGATGATCAAGGAGGTGCTGGACGTCATGGTGCAGCTGGCCGAGAGCGGCATGACCATGATGGTCGTCAGCCACGAGATGGGCTTCGCCAAGACGGTGGCCGACCGCGTCGTGTTCATGGACGAGGGCCAGATCGTGGAACAGGCGCCGCCGTCCGAGTTCTTCACCAACCCGACCAGCGACCGCACCAAGCTGTTCCTGAGCCAGATCTTGAAGCATTAGGGGGGTGTGGCCGAATCACGCCGCGCGCGGGCGCACTGTGGCGGCGATGTCGGCGCCGGCCTCGATCCGGGCCTTTTCCAGCTCAAAGTCGCGTTGCAGGTTGAGCCAGAACTCCGCTGTCGTGCCGAAATAGCGCGCGAGGCGCAGGGCCGTGTCCCCGGTGATGGCCCGCCGTTCGCCGATGATGGCCTGCACGCGGCTGACCGGCACATGGATGTCCTTGGCCAGCCGGTAGGCCGACAGACCCAGCGGCGCCATGAACTCTTCCCGAAGCTGTTCACCCGGATGCACCGGTGGCAGGTCGCGTGGGGGCATGGGCTGTCTCCCGTCAATGGTAATCCACGATCTCGACCCGCTCGGCGCCGCCATCAACCCAGACGAAGCAGATGCGCCACTGATCGTTGATGCGGATGCTGTGTTGGCCGGCACGCTCGCCCTTCAGGGCCTCCAGGCGGTTGCCGGGCGGCACGCTGAGATCGGTCAAGGCTCCGGCGGCGTGGATCTGGCGCAGCTTGCGTTGGGCGCCGCGCTGGATGTCGCTCGGCAGCTTTCGCGCGAACCGCCCGTGAAACAGCCGCTCCGTCTCTCGGTCGGCGAAGCTCTTGATCATCGGGGCAGTATACCCGCGTCGCGGTCATGGGGGAAGGTGTTCATGAGCGAAACCAGCCATATTCGCACTTTGAATGATATGCGGCGAAAAGCCCCGCTTCACTTTCTAAATCGTGCGCGCAACGCTCGCTTTTCGGCTTGGGTCATCAAAGATGCGCAGAGCAGGAGTCTGGCGGAAGCAATTGTTACCACGAGTTATGACGGCTCTCCTTCAATCGCGCTGCACGAAAGCTTCTTGCGGGAAGCGTGTGTTTCGCTTGAGCTTATCCTCAAAGCCGTTATTGCGCGAAAAATAGAGAAACAGGTCGTGAGAATTGATGCTGTACCGGCAACACACGATCTGACCTTGCTTTGGGATAAGGCCGAGCTACCGGGACTCAACAATGAAGATCAATTGACGCTCGTGATTGGCAGCAAGATATTATATTGGGTAGGCCGATACCCGGCTCCGAAAGACGACAGGTACTTTGACGAGAATATAAAGAAAGAAGACGCCCTTCGAGATTACGAAAAGTTTGGTTCGATGAGACTTTATAGGCCACGGGATGTGACCTGGGAGCAGTTCGATAGACTGTTCCAGAGCGCCCTTTCTGACTTTATTGCCTACTATGACTAGGGCAGCCCCCGTCCGGCCGGATTGGCACGCGCCACTCTTGCGGTGGACGGGCGAGCCGAGCGGTTTGGCGCGGCGTCTCTGTGTCCTCCGTGTCTCCGTGGTGTTCCACCGCAACGTTGCAAGGACTCACCACAGAGACACAAAGACCACAGAGCGAGCGTCACCCGGCCGGACCGGAGGCGGACCGCCGAAGCGTCGGGAGACCAAGCGCTGGGCGGCGTCGGTCCAATGGCGGGTTGCGCCCGAGGCGCGAACCCGCCGCAGCCCTATGGGCTCCAAGGGGCAATCGGCCAATGCTTGGCCCAGCCTATAGCGCGGCGCAGGCTCGGGCTCAGGCCGGTTCAGATTTTGACTAGCCAACTTTCAGCTGGTCTGTGTCCTTTTTCGACAGCAATCCTGTAGTACTCCGTAAGACCTGTTATGGCTTGATCAAGCGCATATGCAGGGCAGTCTGCAAATCGTCGACTTCCAACGTAAGGTGAAATTTGTTCCGGCGTATGAATTGCGTGAGAAATCCAGAATTTTGTAAAATTGCTGTCGAGGAATCGTCCAAGCTCTATTGTTATTATTTTATTCAATGATCCGACGCGGATCTCGTATGTCCCCATTGAGTGGTCTTTGCTCAATGTGGTCACAAATTCATTATCTAGAGCTCCATCGAGTGTATGCGGCATAGTCTCTGCTCCAAGCGTCTTACGGCGAGCGCCTGTTGTGTGATGCAAATAATGGGGGTGGAGTGGGGCGCGTGCATACCCCCTCAATACCCATTACACGCGCACCCGGGCGGGCGGTGGCAGGTATAGGCGCGGTTGATGCAGGAATCGCCACACGCCTTGCCCTTGTGGCAGATCTTGCAACAGGCGCGGGCCGTCTCGAAACCAGGGCCGTCGGTCTCGATGGGTGTGGACAGGGCAGGGGCGGGGCTGGCGGTCGTCGTCAGGACGGGTGCCGGTGAAGCGTCAGTGGCCTGGGCGGGGCCGGCGCCCCCGGCCATCAGCAGGACAGCGAGGGCGACGATGGCGGTGGCGAAGCGGGCGCGGAGCATGGCCGAAACCTCCTGGCGTGGACGGGTTCGGCTCTGAGACTATACCTGGAGGCGCAAAAGAGTCCGGGTGTAAGTTCGGCGCGCACTCGCCCATTCGGCCTACGGGTTTGATCCGGCGTCCTTTTTTTTCGGTGCGGCGCGGTGGAAGCTTCTACTGCCCGTGCCGGGAGGCAGTGAACCGCGTAAACCGGGTCCGCCATTGTTCAGACAACGCCAACAGGAAAAAAGCAGTCCCGGGTCGCAGTGAGACTCATAGTCTGTAGACGGATAGGCGTCGCCGCGACTTCTATTCCTCATGGAAAGCGAAAACACTCCAGGTCGCGGAATTGTATCCATAGTCGCCGATAATATTCGAGCGAAGAGGGAGAGTATGGGCTTATCACAGGAAGAGTTGGCTGACCGGGCCGGTTATCACAGGACGTATATTAGCTCAATTGAACGAGGGAAAAGAAATATATCGATAGTGACCTTGGAAAAAATATCTATTGCCCTTGGCGTCTCTGTGGTTGTCCTAGTCGAAAATGAGTAGATATATGGGAAATGATATTGATGACATTAAGACCCCAAAAGACTCCCTGTCAGAGGAGATGCTATTGCTTTGCAATTCTGTAAAGTCAAAACGCCCGCGGACCGTCATAGACCACATACTGAAGCACGGCTTCATTACTACGGACGAATTGAATGATACTTATGGCTATGATCATCCGCCCCGCGCAATCAGAGATGTAAGAGAAAACGGAATTCCGTTACAAACGCACCGCGTCGTCAGTCCAAAGACTGGACGAAAGATCGCAGCTTATACGTTTGGGGGTGTTGGTAATATTAGGCGAGGTAGAATTGGCGGTCGCAAAGCATTCTCAAAAAAGTTTAAAAAGCTACTCATTGAAAGGTATGGTGCAAGAGATGCGTTTACAGGAGAGCCTTTGGAGGAGAGATACTTGCAGATTGATCACAGGATACCATATCCAGTCGCTGGCGAAGAGCATACTGAGAACGTAAACCAGTACATGTTGATTGATGCGACATCGCAAAGAGCAAAAAGCTGGTCATGTGAGCACTGTGAGAATTTCCTCTCATTTAGAGGCATAGAAAACTGCAAAAGTTGTTTCTGGGCTTTTCCGGAAAGCTATACTCATATCGCAATGAAACAGAAGAGGCGGGTTGATGTAGTTTGGGAGGGAAAGGAAACATGCCATTATGACGTTATTCTTGAACGAGCTAACAAAGAGAATGTCTCTATACAGGAATATATAAAACGCCTAGTTCAAAAGCAAATCTAGTTGATCTATCTTTTGTTTTTCTCCTAGAATGACCTTGCAATCAGAAACGTCAGGGCAAAGGTGTTTCGGAACGTATAGGCTTTCGATGGTCTCCAGTCTTTTGCCGTTTAGCGTTCCCTGTGAAGAGACGCCGGCGGAGATCAAGAAATGGGACACATCAACCTCCTCGCACAGAGGTGAACCATATTGTTTATCACCGGTGTGGCCATCATATGAAAGAACATATGGAACGTTTCTTTTGTTCAGCCAACGCAAGCAAGAAACGATGGCGTCTCGTTCAAGCTGCTTTGCGTAACGCTTATCGTGCCCATATGTCGTACCTTGGTATGGTGGGTCCATGTAGACGAAATCACTATCCGAACAATCTGCAATACAATCGCGAAAATCACCGCAAAACAAGCTGACGCGTCCTTTTAGGAGACTGCTGGCAAAACTAATGTTGGCTCTCATACGGGCAGGCTTCATGCCATGGCGTCTTCTATCTTGAGACTGCGAAAATTGTCCGTGTCTGTTAAAGCGAATTGCGTTCTTGACGCATCGGGCAATAAGATAAAGCAAATCAACCGGATCGCCTTCCTCGTTGTAACGAGTGCGAATAGTATTAAAGTGTTCCGCTCCCTTCTCAAATTGCTCATGCCAGATCATTTCGTATTTGAGAGACGCCTCTTCTGGCTCGAGAATTATTGTTTTCCACAATTTAATAAGAGCGGGACATACGTCACCAATAACGTAATGTTCAGCCACATCGTGGTATGCTGAGTATAAGGTAACAGCAGCAGAGCCAGCAAAGGGTTCGTAGAAAGTCTCTATTCTACTTGGAAAAAACGAACAAATACGGGGCGCAAGGATTCGCTTGCTGCCCTGATAAGGAATTGGCTGAAAACGAAGTGGGGACGTGTTGAGTATCATAATCAAAATGGTACTGAGAGTCTGCGTCCGGGACAAGGGAAAAAACCAGCCTCGGCGGGTGACGCACCCACCCGTCGGGCCTGCCCCCCGGCCCTTCGCAATCGTGCCCGCTGTGACTAAGTCACAGCCTCAGGCCCCACCGGCGTCTACGATCACCGCCGACCGTTTCCAAAGGACCCCCCATGCCCGAGCAGAAATCCGACTCCCGCGAACTGGCCGTGCCCAGCGGGCGGTTCACGCGCTTCGCCCGCTTCGGCGGGCTGGCCTCCAACATCGCCGGTTCCATGGTGCTGAGCGGCGCGCGCGAGATCGCCCGGGGCCGGCGCCCCGAGGCGCGCGCCCTGCTCATGACGCCGGAAAACGCCCGCCGGGTGGCCGACCAACTGGCCCACATGCGCGGCGCGGCCATGAAGGTGGGCCAGCTGATCTCGATGGACGCCGGCGACATGCTGCCACCGGAACTGGCCGAGATCATGGCCCGGCTGCGCGCCGACGCGCATTACATGCCGGGCAGCCAGCTCAAACGGGTCCTGAACGACAATTGGGGTGACGGCTGGCTGAAGCGGTTCGCCAAGTTCGATGGCCGCCCCATCGCCGCCGCCTCCATCGGGCAGGTGCACCGGGCGGTGACGGCGGACGGGCGCGATCTGGCGATCAAGGTGCAGTATCCGGGCGTGCGGCGCAGCATCGACAGCGACGTCAACAACGTGGCCGCCTTGATGCGCGTGTCGGGCGTGATGCCGCGCGAGCTCGACATCGCGCCGATGCTGGCCGAGGCCAAGCGCGAGTTGCACGAGGAGGCCGACTACGAACGCGAGGGCCGGTATCTCACCCGCTTCGGTGACCTGCTGGCGGACGCGCCGGATTTTGTGGTTTCGACGCTGCACGCCGATCTGACCACCCGCAACGTTCTGGCCATGGACTACCTGGAGGGCGTGGCCATCGACTCCCTGACCGGCGCGCCGCAGGAGACGCGAGACCGGGTGATGACCCTGTTGCTCGGGCTGGTGTTCCGCGAGCTGTTCGAGTTTCAGGTGATGCAGACCGACCCGAACTTCGCCAACTACCGCTACCAGCCGGACACGGGCCGGGTGGTGCTGCTGGACTTCGGCGCCTCGCGCGATTTCCGGCCGGAGATGCCCGAGCAGTTCCGCCGGCTGGTGAAAGCCGGCCTGGACGGCGATCGCGCGGCGGTGCGCCGCGCGATCCTGGAGATCGGTTATTTCGCCGAGGAGACGGCGGCGCACCACCAGGAGCTGATGGTCGAGATGTTCGAGATGTCGATGGAGCCGCTGAAGCATCGCGGCGCCTTCGACTTCGGCCGCAACGACCTCGCCCTGCGGATGCGCGACGTGGGCATGGCGCTGGGCGAGGACCGCGATTTCTGGCACATCCCGCCCATGGACACGCTGTTCATGCAACGCAAGTTCGGCGGCGTCTATCTGCTCGCCAGCCGGCTGAAGGCACGGGTCGACCTGGGCGCCATCATCGCGCGGTACCTTTAGGCGGGCGCGGACCAGGCGCCGCCGCTCCGGCCCACGGATCAGCCCCGGTCAATCGATTCCCGTCAATGCATCGCCAGGCGGTTTCGGGGACAGTCCTGCATTCCCTCACCCAAAGGGTCATGCGAAAGGAGTCTCCCATGTCTGTCTTGGATACCAAGGCGCGCTTCGGCGCCGTGTCCGTTTTCAACCACTGGACCCTCGCCGTGCTGACCATCGGTCTGCTGGCCACCGGCCTGCTGATCGCCGAGGTCCTGCCCGAGTCCGCGCGCGAAACGCTGATTCCGCTGCACAAGCAGGTTGGAATCGTGTCCGCGATCGTTCTGGTCTGGATGGCGCTGTGGCGCTGGACCCAGAAGACGCGCCCCGGGCCGGTCGCCGGCACCAGTGCCCCCGAGGCCATGGTGCGCAACGCCATGCACGCCCTGTTGCTGGTCGGCACGGCGCTGCTGTTCGTGTCGGGGATGATGATGTCCCTGCTGAGCGGACACGAGGTCAGCCTGCTCGGCCTGTACACCCTGGCGCCGATCGCCGATGATCCGTCGCAGGCGGCGGTGCCGCACATGGTGCATACGTATGTCGGCTGGGCGATGGTCGTCGCCGTGCTGCTGCACGCGGCCGTGGGCGTCAAGCACCACCTGCTCGACAAGGACGAGACGTTTGTCCGGATGCTGGGCCGCGGCGCCTGATTGCGGCTGTCCGTGCGCGGTGGCGCAGCCCAGGCCGTTGCCACCGCGTGACATTGACGGGGTCGGGACCGCTCCCTAGATTTCGGCTCAACCCGAAATCGGCGCCCCGTGCTTGGGGTTGCCCCTGAGCGAGGCAACGACAACCCCCGATGGTCATGCCAGCGACGCCCCTGACCGACCTGGACGCGCGCTCGCGCGAGGTGTTCCAGCGGCTGGTCGATACGTTCGTCGAGACCGGCGAGCCGGTCGGCTCGCGCACCCTGGCGCGCAAGATGTCGGTCACCCTGTCGCCGGCCACCATCCGCAACGTCATGGCCGACCTGGAACAGGGTGGCCTGTTGTACGCCCCGCACGCCTCGGCCGGGCGGCTGCCCACCGAACTCGGCCTGCGCATGTTCGTCAACGGCCTGCTGGAGGTCGGCGCGGTCGATAGCGCCGAGCGGGCGCGCATCGAGACCATGTGCCAGGCCGCCGGGCGCAGCCTGGAGGGAATGCTGGAGGAGGCGACGACGCTGTTGTCCGGCCTGTCGCAATGCGCCGGGCTGGTGATCGCGCCGAAAAGCGACGCGCCGCTGAAGCACATCGAACTGGTGCACCTGGGGCCGGGCCGCGCCCTGGTGGTCATCGTCGCCGCCAACGGCGTGGTGGAGAACCGGGTGGTCGAGGTGCCGCGCGGGGTGCCGCCGTCGGCGCTGGTCGAGGCCACCAACTACCTGAACGCCCGACTGGCCGAGCGCACGCTGGACGAGGCGCGCGAGGCGATCCTCGCCGACCTGGAGGGCGACCGCAGTCTGCTCGACGACCTGTCGCGCAAGGTGGTGGCGGCCGGGCTGGCCACGTGGTCGGACGACAAGCCGGGCGCCGCCCTGATCGTGCGCGGCCAGGGGAACCTGCTCAACGACGTCACCGCCGCCCAGGACCTGGAACGGATCCGCGCCTTGTTCGAGGTGCTGGAGACCAAGGAACAGGTGCTGCGGATGCTCGATCTTGTGATCGACGCCGAGGGCGTGCAGATCTTCATCGGTGCCGAGAACGACCTGTTCACCCTGGCCGGCTGTTCGCTCATTGTCGCGCCGTACCAGAACAGCCGCGAGGAGATCGTCGGCGCCATCGGCGTGGTGGGCCCGACGCGCGTCAACTATCGGCGCATCGTGCCGCTGGTGGACTACACCGCGAAGGTGATCGGCCGCCTGATCGGCTGAGCCCTTCCCCTCTGGACACTTGCAATGGATATGGACCCGCGATGACTCAGACCACCGCCAAGGACCAGACCCCCGGCGAGACGCCGAACGCCGAGTCGGGGGCGCGCGAACCCGCCGAGGACATCGTCGTCGGCCCGGAGGATACGCTCACCTACGAGGACGCGCCGGACCCCGCGCCTGACGGGGCGGATGCCGCCACGGGGGGCGAGGCCGACGATCCGGCCGAGCGCATTGCCGAGCTGGAGGCCGAGGTGGCGCGCCTGAACCGCGAGTACCTGAGCGCCCTGGCCGAGGCGCAGAACACCAAGCGCATCGCCGACAAACGCATCCAGGACAATGCCAAGTACGCGGTGTCCAACCTGGCCAAGGCCATCCTGCCGGTGGCCGACAACATGGACCGTGCCCTGGCCGCCGCGCCCGCCGAGGCTCGGGCCTCCGATCCGGCGCTCAACAACCTGGCCGTCGGCGTCGAGATGACGGCCAAGGAACTGCTGAACGCCCTTGGTCAGTACGGCGTTAAACGCATCGAGGCGATGAACCAACCGTTCGACCCCAACCTGCATCAGGCCATGCAGGAAATGGAAAACCCCGACGTCCCGGCCGGCACAGTGATCCAGGTCTACCAGGACGGCTATGTCATCCACGACCGCCTGTTGCGCCCGGCCATGGTGGTGGTCTCCAGGGGTGGGCCGAAGCGGACGGTGCCTACCGCCGAGGCCCCCGCTCCGGGTGATGCCGGCGGCCAGGGCGTGGATACAAGCGTGTAGTTTCGGCGACACGGCGCCGGCATGGTTTGGGCTTGGCCCGCAAGGGGTTTATACTTTCGTTCGCGTTGACCCGAACCGCTGGGGAGAATCCGCGCGATGCCTGTCGCCGCCACCCCGTCCCCGGCGCCCGCCGCCGTGCGGCCGCCGGTCATCGCCGGCGCCTTCTATGCCGGCGATCCCGACAGCCTGCGCCGTGACGTCGCGGCGTACCTGGAACAGGGCCGCGCCGCGCGTCCCCCAGGCGCGCCGGTGCCCAAGGTCGTCATCGCGCCCCACGCCGGCCACGTCTATTCCGGTCCCGTGGCCGCGCGCGCCTATGCTCGGCTGGAGCCGGCACGAGACCGCATCCGCCGCGTGGTGCTGATCGGGCCATCGCACCGCGTGCCAGTCCAGGGCGTGGCGCTGTCTGGTGCCGATGCCTGGCGGACGCCGCTGGGCGACGTGCCCATTGATCACGCCTGGGCGCGGGCGCGGCTGGCCGGACTCGCGGACGTCTCCGTCGCCGACCCGCCCCACGCGCAGGAACACTGCCTGGAGGTACATCTGCCGTTCCTGCAGGCGATGCTCGGCGCGTTCTCGCTGGTGCCGATGGTGGCCGGGCGGGGCGCGCCGGAGCAGGTGGCGCGCGTGCTGGAGGCGCTGTGGGGCGGCCCGGAAACGGCGGTGATCATCAGTTCCGACCTCAGCCACTTCCTCGACTACCGGGCCTGCCAGTCCCGGGACGCGACCACCGCCGCCGCCATCGAGTCCCTGGACCCGGGGCGGATCGGCCCGCACGAGGCGTGCGGCTGCGTTGCCGTCAACGGACTGCTGGCGCTGGCCCGCGCGCGCGGGATCTCGGTCGAGCGGCTGGACATCCGCAACTCCGGCGATACCGCCGGAGCGCGCGACCGGGTCGTGGGGTACGGCGCCTGGGCGTTTTTCGAGCCGGTGGCGGACGGCGCGGCGGCGGACGACGCCGACCCGATCGCGGCCACCGAGGCCTTGGTGCGGGACCACGGCGACGCACTGGTGCGGCTGGCGGCGGCCGGCCTGGACCATGGGGTCCGACACGGCACGCCCCCGGGTGCGGTCGATCTGGCCAAGGTGCCGCCGCCCCTGCGCCTGCCGGGCGCCGCGTTCGTGACCCTGTCCCACATCACCGACGGCGGCCTGCGCGGCTGTATCGGCTCGGTCGAGGCACACCGCGCCTTGGCGCAGGACGTGCTGACGCACGGCTTCGACGCCGGGTTCCGTGATTCCCGCTTCCCGCCGGTGACCGCCCGGGAGTTGCCCGGCCTGGGCCTGTCGGTGTCGGTGCTGACGCCGGCCGTGCCGCTGCCGGTCACTGACCGCGATGACCTGTTGGGCAAGATGCGGCCGGGCATTGATGGCCTGATCATCGAGGACGCAGGCCGGCGCGGCCTGTTCCTGCCGCAGGTGTGGGAGCAGGTGCCGGAGCCGGCGCGTTTCCTCGGCCATCTCATGCGCAAGGCCGGCCTGCCGGAGACATACTGGTCGGAGACCGTTCGGGTGCAACGGTTCGAAACCCGGGGGGTGAAGGCGACGCCGTGGGCGCCGAAGGACACGCCATGATTCCGGAAGAACGCAGCGGCCCACCGATCTGGAAGGTGATCCTGGGAACCGCCGTGGCGCTTGGCGCCTCGGCGGCGCTGGTCACGTACCTCGACAGCATCTCGGTCAAGACCAGCGACCACGACACCGATGGTGGCCCCGTGGTCGATGCCGACGGCTGGACCACCGACCTGCCGGACCAGTTCAAGGGAACATGGGTGGCCGATGGCCTCTGCGACAGCGACAGTGCGCCGTTGGTTCTGTTTTCCAACGGCGGCTATCGCTGGCGTGACGGGCCGACCAACTGGGGCTTCGCGCGCGGCCATTTCAGGTACGACAGTCCCGCCACCCACCGTGTCTTTTTCCGGCTGAGCAAACTGAACAGCCCGCACGACGGCACGGCGGACTACGTCATTACCGTGTCGGGGATCGAGTTGAACAAGTACAACCTTAAGGCCGGAACGTCGCAGTCCTACGAAAAATGCGAGTAGTGTGCGGTGGTTGCTCCGACGCTCTGGATCATCGGTGGCCCAAACGGGGTCGGCAAGACGAGCGTGCTACGTGCTCGGCCCGGCGTTGTGATACCTTGAATAATGTGTTCATATGTTCGTTTTCTTGTCTTGCGTTCCCGAAGATTTATTTCCAGCTATCACAATGGTTTTCCCGATATTGCTAGAATATCACTTTGATTATATTGTGGTGGTATGAGATATGAGTGAAACAAGGGCTTGTTGAGTTGGAGATAGTCGGTAAGGTTGCGACGAGAAGGATGGCTGATTTAAGCTTGACGCGTTCCTGCTCCGTTAGTAGGATTCGTTAATTATGGCACGAGAGGATTGCTGAAAATAGCAAGAGACAATTTTGGGAGGGTGGTGTGGAGTTGTCTGTAAGTAATACACAAGTTACTATTCAGAAGGGAAATACAATTGAACGGTTTGCTATTGGTCATATTGTTAGAACAAAAAAAATAACGAAGAAGTATGAATATAGAAAAAAAAGCAGAAAGCCTTCTCTGAAGGCATCAGTGGTGTTTGTTTTGCTTAGTTCGGTTTTATTTTTTGTTATTGAATCTGAGGGCATCGAGAGGGGCTCTTTTGCTCTCGAGTTTCTTGAATATTCTTTGGTTGTTTTGATTGCTTTGGCCGTTCTTTTTTTGATGGATGCGATATTCAACCCAGCCTATAGGCGGAAAAGATTTACTCTGTATTTTGGTCAGTTTGTATCGGGTGATGGTGGGCAGTACAGCATCGCTTCGCACGGCGAGAGTGTCGTTGACGATTTCTTGGATGCAATATCGAATGCAATGAAAAACGCGATATCGAATACTTACAATGTAAACATAGACCGTTCATTGCGCGGCGAAAACATCAACATTGAGAATTTGGTTAGCAAGGACAAGAGCAACATCACTTTCGTCGAAGGGCAGATCCCGCCTGGAAAAAACGAGTCCTGAACAGGAGGTGGTGATGGTGAATATTAACAGCTTTGAATCTAAAGACCAAAGCACCGTGAATTTTAATGAGGGAAACATAAACAACATCAATATCGAGCTGTCTGAGCAGTTGGTCGACCAACTGAAAAAACTGGACCGCGATGTTGGGCAGGGCGCTCAGGTGTCCGAATCTCGCGTCAAAAAGGTTGCGGCTGACATTGTACAGGCCGTCGCAAAAAAGGTCGGGACCGAAAAACTGGCAGCCTACGTTGGGACGTTGTTAGGCTAACCCGCTATTCCATCCCGGTTATTTCGGTTGGGTTCCAGATACGAAAAATGCGAGTAAGTTGCGGTGGTTGCTCCGACGCTCTGGATCATCGGTGGTCCGGACGGGGTCGGCAAGACGACCTATGCGCTGGCGCATCTGCGCCGCGTCGCCGGCACCATCCATTTGGTCAACGCGGACGAACTGGCGCGGGGTGTGTCGCCGCTTGATCCGGCGGCGGCGGGGCTGGATGCGGCGCGGCTGGTGTTCCAGCGCGCGCGGCACCACATGGCGCGGGCCGAGACCTTCGCCATCGAGAGCACCCTGTCCGGACGGACACACCTGCGCCTGATCGCCGAGGCGCGGGCCGCCGGGTTCGTGGTGGCGCTGTTGTACTTCTGGGTGCCGGACAGGGAGGTCACGTTGGCCCGCATTGCCCGCCGGGTGGCGGAAGGCGGGCACGATGTCGCGCGCGCCGATGTCGAGCGGCGTTGGCCACGCTCCATGGCGGGGTTCGCGCGTGTGGCGGCGGTCGCCGACCTGTGGCGCCTGTTCGATGCCACGACCCGCCCGTTCGTGGTGGCCGAGGGGAGGGGGACGGCCGTCTCCTTCCTGCGCGAGGAGGTGCCGGAGCCGTTCCGGAGATTACTGAGCGGGATCCGGTAGCGGGGTCTGGTTCGGGATCGCCTCCCCCTTCACCCTGACGTGCGTCACCACCTGCCGCACGCCGCGCATGTCGCGGGCGTAGGAGACGGCACGCTCCAGGGTCTCGCGGTCCTGGGCGACGCCGAACAGGTAGGCGGTGCCGTTGACCACCTCGACCGTGTAGTTGATGGAGCGGATGCGCCGATCCAGCAGCAGCCGCGTCTGCAGCTTGCGGGCGATGACGTCGTCGGCGGCTTCGTCGACCAGGGTCGAGGTGTCGTCCACCTCCATCTCGTCGATCACCGCGCGGACACCGTCCGCCTGCCAGGCCAGCCGGATGGCGTCCAGCCGGGCCTGGGGCGTGGGCGCGGCGCCGGTCAGCAACACGCGGCCCTCGCGCACCGCCAGATCGACGCGGCGGTACATGGCGAAGTCATGCTCCAGCCACAGGCGGTTGATCTCGGCCTGAATGGCGACGTCATCGACGGCGCCGCCCAGGCCGCGTTCCTCTGACGCCGCCGTGGCCACGGTGGCGCCGGCGCCGACGGCCAGGCCGACCGGGCTGCAGGCCGCCACGAGGGCGGCGGCCAGCAGCGCCGGGAGCACGGCGCGGCGACGGCACGGGCGGATCATTGCGTGATCAGCTCCGGTCCCATCAGGGCGGTGGGCAGGGCGGTGGACAGCCATGGCACATAGGTGATCAGGATGAGGAAGACGAACGAAATGAGCAGGAAGGGAAGCTGTGCCTTGACCACATCGAACATGGGCATGTTCGTCACCCCCGAGGTGACGAACAGATTGAGCCCCACCGGTGGGGTGATCATGCCGATTTCCATGTTCACCACCATGATGATGCCCAGGTGTATGGGGTCGATTCCCAGTTCCATGGCGATCGGGAAGACCAGCGGCGCGACGATGACGATCAGGCCCGACGGTTCCATGAACTGGCCGCCGATCAGCAGGATGATGTTGACGATGACCAGGAACATGATCGGGCCCAGGCCGGCGCTCAGCATGGCCTCGGCGATCATTTGCGGAATGCGTTCCTCGGTCAGCACATGCTTCAGGATCAGCGCGTTGGCGATGATGAACATCAGCATGATGGTCAGCTTGCCGGCCTCGTAGAGGGCGTGCTGGGTGTCCTTGTGCCACAGCACGCTGAGCGCCTTCCACGGGATCAGGCGCGCGGGGCCGAAGCCCTTCGCGAACGGTCCCATGTCCCGATAGACGAAGTTGGCGATCAGAAAGGCATATATGGCGGCCACGGCGGCGGCCTCGGTGGGCGTGAAGACACCGCCGTAGATACCGCCCAGGATGATGAAAATCAGGAACAGGCCGGCGGAGGCGTCCCAGGCCGAGGCCAGGATTTCGCGCCAGCCGGCCCAGTTCTGCGACGGCAGGTTGCGGATGCGGGCGATGATGTAGATTCCGACCATCAGCATCAGGCCTTCGATCAGGCCCGGAATGACGCCGGCCAGGAACATGCGCCCGACCGAAACGTCGACCGACGCGGCGTAGACCACCATGACGATGGACGGCGGAATCAGGATTCCCAGCGTCCCGGCGTTGGCGATGACGCCGGCGGCGAACTCCTTCGTATAGCCGACCTGCCTCATGCCGGCGATGACGATGGAGCCAATGGCCACCACGGTCGCTGGCGACGACCCCGACAGGGCGGCGAACAGCGTGCAGGCAAAGACGCAGGCCATGGCCAGGCCGCCCCTGAAATGGCCGACGCAGGCGATGGCGAAGCGGATGATGCGTTGCGCCACGCCACCGGTCGACATGAAGGACGAGGCGAGAACGAAGAACGGAATGGCCAGCAGGGTGTAGTGGCCATCGAAGGCGGCGAACAGCGTCTGTGCGATGGAGCCCAAGGACGCGTTCGAGTAGACCAGCAGGAAGATGGTGCTCGACAGGCCGAGGGAAACGGCGACCGGCACGCCCAGCAGCATGAAGCCGATCACCATGATGAAGAGAAGGGCGACGGACATGGCTCAGCGCTCCCCGTCCTGGCGTGACGCGGGCGAGGTCTGGTCCAGCGTGCCGGCGTCGGCGTCGCGTTTCATCTCGGCCAACAACTCCTCGCTTTCGGCGTCATGGCTGGCGATCAGCATCTCCCGGCGGCCTGTCGCGATCTGCCAACCGGCCTGGAGGAACCGCAGCGTCAGCAACACCAAGCCGATGGGCAGGGCCGCGTAGGGGATGAAGCGCGGCATTTTTTCGTATTCTTCGCCTTCGTTGAACAGGTCGGCCATCAGATCGGGGAAGAAGACCATCGGAATGTCATTGACCTCGAACCAGGCCCGCGTCGTGGCGAACGGCCACCAGTACTGCCAGGCACCGGCCAGCAACAGGCCACTGAACAGCAGGCACAGGGCCACTGACAGCAGCACCATGGCCTTGCGCAAGCCGGAGGGAACCAGGTTCAGGATCAGGTCAACGCCGATATGCGCCGAGATCTTGACGCCATGAGAGGCGCCCAGAAGGACCAGCCAGGCGAACAGGAAGACCGTGGTTTCCAGGGCCCAGAGAATGTTCGAGTTGAAGACGTAACGCGCCACGACGTTGGCGAAGGTGACCAAGGTCATCAACCCCAACACGGTGGCGATGCCGACCCGCTCGATGCTGTCGATCAGGCTGGTCGGCCGATCCGCCGCCGCTCGCTGCATGGCCATGTCCTCCCTTGGCCGGGGACGCGTTGCGGGTCCCCTTTCTGTTGCGTCGCAACACCGCCGTTCGCCAAACGTGACAGTGGCCCGGCTGCAGGGCCGGGCCACCGCTGTCACGCGCGTCGCGTCGTGCTTACTCGGCGTCGTTCATGGCCACGGCGGCGGCCAGCAGGTCCGCGCCAATGTCGTCCACGAACTGGTCCCACACCGGCTGCATGGCCTCCACCCACTTGGCGCGCTGCTCGTCGGTCAGGGTGCGGACGGTGCCGCCGGCCTCGATGATCAGGTCCTTGTTGCGCTGGTTGACGGCATAGGACTCGGCGTTGCGGGTGTCGGTGACCTCCTGAAGGATGGTCAGGAACTGCTCGCGCACGTCGGGCTCCAGACCGTCCAGCCACTCGGTGGAGGTGACCACCAGGTAGTCGAGGATGCCGTGGTTGGTCTCCGTGATGCCGTCCTGCACCTCGAAGAACTTCTGGCCGTAGATGTTGGACCAGGTGTTCTCCTGCCCGTCGACGACGCCCTGCTGCAGCGCGCCGTAAACCTCGGAGAAGGCCATTTTCTGCGGGTTGGCGCCCAGCGCCTCGAACTGCGCCTGCAGCACGTCGGACTGCTGAATGCGGAACTTCAGGCCCTCGGCGTCCTCGGGCTCCAGCAGCGGCCGGTTGGCCGACATCTGCTTCATGCCGTTGTGCCAGAAGGCAAGGCCCTGCAGGCCGCGACGCTGCATGGAATCCAGCATCGCCTGGCCGTGTTCGGAGGTCTGGAAGCGGTTGACGGCCTCGATATCCTTGAACACGAACGGCAGGTCGAACAGGCGGAACTGTTTGGTGAACTTCTCGAACTTCGACAGCGAGGGCGCGGCGAGCTGCACGTCGCCGGCCAGCATCGCCTCCAGCACCTTGTCGTCGTTGTACAGGGTCGAGTTCGGATAGACCTCCATGCAGGCCGTGCCGTCCATCTCGCTGTTCACGCGCTCGGCGAGCAGCGAGGCGGCAATGCCCTTCGGGTGCTTGTCGGTGTTGGTGACGTGACTGAACTTGATGACGATCTCGCCGTCATCGCAGTCCTCCGAGGCCATGGCGGGGCCGGACAGGGCGAGGCCCAGGGCAACACCGGCGGTGGCCAGGGTGGTGGCGATGGTTTTCATGAAACGTCCTCCCACGGAGCTGTTGTCCTTAAATGCGCGTTTCGGCACGCAAAACACGCCTTGAGGCTCGACATCGATCGGTCTTGGGCCGGGGCTTGGGCACCACACCGCACGGCGCGGAACGCCCGGGCGCCTGCACGGCTGACTCATCGACCGTGTCACACTAATGTCGTTGTGAGGCCCGGGGAAGCAAGGATTGGCGCCAAAACGCTGAAAATTGGCGATGCCGGCCGTTCCGCCGCCGCCGGGATCAGTGCAGACCCGCCGTGCTGTCGCCCGAGCTCTCGGCGGCCATCTCCGCGCGCAGGCGCTGGCGCAGCAGGTCGATGGGGACGAGCGTATCCCGCTCTTCGACCCGCATGTGCCAGAAGGTCCAGCCGTTGCAGGCCGGCGCGCCCTGCACGGCCGCGCCCACCTGATGGATCGAGCCCCGGTGGTCGGCGCTGATCAGCGTGCCGTCGGCCCGCACTCGCGCCGACCAGCGTCCGCTGGCGTCCGACAGCACGCTTCCGGGCGGCAGCAGGCCCCGCTCCACCACAGCCCCGAAGGGGATGCGCGGCTCGGCCCGCTTGCGCGGCGTGGCGCACAGTGCTGGGTCGTCCACCGCCTCGACCGCCTGAACCCGCGCCCAGGCGGCGGCGACGTAGGAGTCGTCCCGTTCGATGCCGATCCAGCGCCGTCCCAGGCGCTTGGCCACGGCCGCCGTGGTGCCGCTGCCGAGGAACGGGTCGAGGATCACGTCGCCCGGGTTTGACGAGGCCAGGATGATGCGGTGCAGCAGGCTTTCCGGCTTCTGCGTCGGGTGCAGCTTCTGCCCTGCCTCGTCCTTCAGGCGTTCCGGGCCGGTGCACAGCGGCAGGTTCCAGTCGCTGCGCATCTGCAGGCCGTCGTTGAGCGCCTTCATGGCCTCGTAGTTGAAGGTGTAGCGCGCCTCCGGCCCGGTCGAACACCACAACAGCGTTTCATGCGCGTTGGTGAAGCGGGTGCCGCGAAAGTTCGGCATCGGGTTTGTCTTGCGCCAGATCACATCGTTCAGCACCCAGAACCCCAGGTCCTGGAGCCCCGTGCCGACGCGAAAAATGTTGTGGTAGGTGCCGATCACCCACAGCGTGCCCGTGTCCTTCAGCACCCGCCGGCAGGCCGTCAGCCAGGCGCGGGTGAAGGCGTCGTAATCGGCGAACCCCTGGAAGCGGTCCCAGGCGTCGTCCACCCCGTCCACCCGGCTGTTGTTGGGGCGCAGCAGGTCGCCGCCGAGTTGCAGGTTGTAGGGTGGATCGGCGAAAACGACGTCCACCGACGCGGCCGGCAGGCTGTCGAGAACCTCGACGCAGTCGCCCTGATAGATGCGATCGGTCTTCAGCGGGCTCATGGCGGGATCCAGATCAGGGGGTGGGGAACGACCCTTTGAGGTCATGATCCGTCTGTTTTACGGTGTTTGATCGTAAATAGCAATATGTCTTCTGATTCAAGAGTCTAAAAGAGATTCTCAAAGTCATATGTGAGGCTGCGTTATGTGGTCCGGTACTATGGCTAGCGTCATTTCGTCAGCCATGGCCCAGGTTTGGGGTTGCCCGGATCGGCCAGCGCCAGCGCCTGTGCCGGCTCGCCCACCGCCAGCGCCGCCCGCACCGGGGCGAAAGACCGGCGGTGCTGCGGCGTCGGCCCCAGCGTCGTCAGGGCCACCAGATGCTCCGCCGTGCCGTACCCCATGTTGCGCGCCCAGCCGTATCCCGGATGGCGCACGTCCAGGTCCAACATCAGACGGTCGCGCGTCACCTTGGCGGCGATGGAGGCGGCGGCGATGGACAGGCTCTTCGTGTCGCCCTTGACCACGCAGGTGACGGGACAGGGCAGGGTGGGCGGCCGGTTGCCATCCACCAACGCCAGGGTGGGGGCGGGCTCACCCAGGGCGGCCACGGCCCGGGCCATGCCCAGCAGGGTGGCGCCCAGCACGTTCAGGCGGTCGATGTCGGCGACGTCGACGACGGAGACGCCAAGGCGCGCCGCATCGCTGTCCTGAAGGGCGGTGAACAGCGCCTCGCGCCGTGCCGGCTTCAGGGCCTTGGAATCGTCGAGCCCGCCGCGCAGCGCGTCGGGCAGGCGGGCGCGGTCCAGGATGGCGGCGGCGGCCACCACGGGGCCGGCCAGCGGCCCCCGGCCGGCCTCGTCCACCCCGCAGACAAGGCCGGGGTGTTGGCATTCCAGGGAGAAATCGGGCATGGGGACGGTCCTCGGCTCGGGGGCTGGCCCACTCTACCCCGATCGCTCGCCCTGAATCAGGCCGGAACCGCGTCGCGGCCCACCTCGAACACCCGCAGGCCCAGGGTGCGGGCGTGCGACCGGGCCGCCTCCACCACATGCGGCGGGACCGAGTCCGTCATCCCCGGCACCCGGGCCGACTGATGGGCGGGCCGATAGTCGCCCAACAGGCTGACGGCCGTGTCCGGGCCGGCCAGGGCGGCCACTCTGTCGAGCATGGCCGTCACGTTGCCGGTGTCGCGCGGCAGAACGAGGTGGCGAACCAGCACACCGCGCCGTGCCAGGCCATCGTCGCCCAGGCGGAGCGGCCCGACCTGCCGCACCATTTCGGTCAGGGCCGCGGCGTTGATTGACACGTAGTCCCGCACTTTGGAACAGCGGCGGGCCGACGCGTCGTCGCCGTACTTAGCGTCGGGCGTGTAGATGTCCACGACACCGTCCAGCAACCGCAAGGTCTCGGCCGAATCATAACCGCCACTGTTGTAGACCAGCGGCAGCGTCAGGCCCCGGTCTGCGGCAATGGCCAGGGCTTCCAGGATCTGCGTGGTCACGTGGGTCGGGCCGACGAGGTTGATGTTGTGGCAGCCGCGCCCCTGAAGCTCCAGCATGGCCTCGGCCAGGGCCTGGGCGTCCATGTCCTCGCCGGCGCCGTCCATGGTGGCGTCCGCGTTCATGCAGTAGACGCAGCGAATGTTGCACCACGAGAACACAAGGTCGCCCGACCCCCGCGCGCCGATGATTTCCGGTTCCTCGGAAAACCCCGGACCAACCGACGCCACCCGCGCGTGCCGTCCCGTGCGGCACACGGCGCCCGCCGCGACGGTGCCGCCGTTGGCACTGTGACGGTCCACCTGGCAATTCTGCGGACACAGGTCGCACGCGGCGAGCCGCTCCACGGCTGCGGCCGCGCGCCGGGCCAACGCGCCGGTCTTGTGCAGGGTCAGGTAGGCCGGTGTCATGTTTGCCTTCCACTGTACGGGTCCGAGTGTCAAGCGACCATGACAGTGCCGCCAGAGACAATCAAGCGTACATCTTGTGCGGAAGAACTATCTTAACGATCGACTAGTTGTATGCATTTCCCTTGGCGCGAATGGCGCCGCCCTGGTGCGGCCCCTGGACATCGCGGCGGTGACCGCGCATACCTTGCGCGCCCAGTGATGATACTCCCCGGACTTAAAAGGAGGCGAACCGACCATGTCCAGGACCGTGCTGAGTCTGCCCGGTGACGGCATCGGCCCCGAGGTGATGGCGCAGGTGCGCCGCGTGCTCGACCGGATTGGCGGGTTCCACATCGAAGAGGGGTTGGTCGGCGGCGCCTCGTACGACGCGCACGGAACCCCCCTGACCGACGACACCATGGCCCAGGCGCTGAGGGCGGACGCGGTTCTGCTGGGCGCGGTCGGCGGCCCGAAATGGGACGGCCTGCCGTTCGCCGACAAGCCGGAGCGCGGCCTGCTGCGGCTTCGCAAGGACATGGAACTGTTCGCCAACCTGCGCCCGGCGCTGGTGTTCGACGCCCTGGCCGGGGCCTCGACGCTGAAGACCGACCTGGTGCGCGGGCTCGACCTGATGATCGTGCGTGAGCTGACCGGCGGCGTGTACTTCGGCGAGCCGCGCGGCATTGAGGACCTGGGCAACGGTGAGCGCCGGGGCGTGAACACGCAGGTCTATACGACGTCAGAGATCGTGCGCGTGGCCCGCGTGGCCTTCGACCTCGCCCGCAAGCGCGACAATCGCGTGTGCTCGGTGGAGAAGGCCAATGTGATGGAAAGCGGCCTGCTGTGGCGCGAGGAGGTCCAGAAACTCCGCGACGCCGACTACACCGACGTCGACCTGTCGCACATGTACGCCGATAACTGCGCCATGCAGCTCGTGCGCCAGCCCAAGCAGTTCGACGTCATCGTCACCGACAACCTGTTCGGCGACCTGCTGTCGGACTGCGCCGCCATGCTGACCGGCTCGCTGGGGATGCTGCCGTCGGCCAGCCTGGGCGCGGCGGACGCGGACGGGCGCCGCAAGGCGCTGTACGAGCCGGTGCACGGCTCGGCCCCCGACATCGCCGGCCAGGACAAGGCCAACCCCATGGCCTGTATCCTGTCGGCGTCGATGATGCTGCGATACTCGTTCGACATGGCGGCCGAGGCCGACCTGGTCGACCGGGCGTGCCAGGATGTGCTCAACGCCGGCATCCGCACCGGCGACATCGTCGAGCCGGGCATGACCCCGGTGGGGACGCAGGCCATTGGCGACGCCGTGCTGGCGGCCATGGACCGGCTGAGCGGGGGGTGAGGAAAAGGCGGCTCGGCGCGCCCGCTCCGAGGAGGAGGGGAAAGGCGGACGGTGCGCGCCGGGCCGGCAAGGCTGGATGGCGGAGGCGTGAACCGCGATGGGTGCGCGGCCCCGCTTCCCTGTCGTTGCCCTCAGTGTGGGACGGCGGCGCCGCCCCGCGCATTGCGATGGCGCAACGTGAGCTGTCGAACCAGTGCAACCCGGACAATGCGTCCTAAGGACGCATTGTCCGGGTTGTAGGCCGTCTTGTCAAGTGAAGCTAAAATTGCTGTTGCCAACTCTTCGGTGATGTGATAGCCATAGGCATCCGTCCTAAGGACGGATGCCTATGGCTATAGGGCTCGCGATGCACCTTCAAAGAGCCATGACCCTGGCAATCGCCGATCTCGCGGTCCCGGTCATCACACAGTATGATCTGGGACGGCTGGTCTATAGGCTGTATCTCGACAAGAAGTTCGGCGGCGAGACGATTGAACGCCTTCAAAAGAAGACCCCAGATATATCAGACCTCAACGCGGTCATCGGCCGCCTTGTGGACGCTGGCGTCCTCGAGTCCCGCAAGTTGGTGGACAACGCCAACGTTTATCGAACCCTCAGCCGCGAACACGTTTCGGACGCGGACATCGCCTGCTGCATCGATCCCTTTGCCTATGTCTCGCATCTGAGCGCGATGGAGTGGCACGGCCTGACCGATCGCATTCCAAAAATCCTGTTCATCTCCGCGCCGCCGTCCGCCGAGTGGGCGCGCCATGCCGAGGCACGGATGCGCCGCGACCTGGGGGAGGGCCATGTCGTCGACTACCTTCAGGCCGGGCTGCCCGCCCTGAAGCGATACCGCTTTACACGGATTCGCCGCACGACGGTCCACAGGCACGCCAGTGCCCACCTGGGGGCTTACATCACGGTCAAGGGAACACCGCTACGTGTCGCCACACTTGGCCGGACGTTTCTCGACATGCTGCGGGCGCCCGATCTATGCGGCGGCATCTATCATGTGCTTGAGATTTTTCAGGATCGGGCCGCCGGCAGTCTTGATCTGATCGTGGCTGAGTTCGACACCCACGGCCGCAAGATCGACCGCGTGCGGGCGGGGTACATTCTGGAGGAACGGCTCGGTCTGTCGCATCCCGCGTTCGACCGCTGGCTGGCCGATGTCCAACGCGGCGGGTCCCGCAGGCTTGATCCAACCACCGACTACGCGCCGCGCTACTCCGAACGTTGGTGCCTGTCCATCAATGTCGAGGGCTGAGTCGCCATGCTCCCCATTGACGCGTGGGTCGCGGCCGACCCCGGTAGGACGACCTTTCGACAGGCTGTCCATGTCGTCCTGACCGCCATCGCGGGCACCGAGTCCCTGCGGACGACGATGGCCCTCAAGGGCGGGATGCTCATGGCCCTGGCGTTCGGCAGTTCGCGTTACACCAAGGACATCGACTTTTCGACGCGACAGGACCTGTCGGCCTTTGATCGCGACCGGTTCAAGGGCGACCTCGACGCCGCCCTGAGACGCGCCGGCGACAGCCTCGGCTACCCCATTCTGTGCGCCGTACAGACTTGCAAACAACAGCCGCCCGGGCCGGATCAAACACACCCGACCATTCGAGCCAGCGTCGGCTACGCCCGCCGGGGCAACGCGGGAGAGATGCGCCGGCTCGACGCGGGACAGGCCATCACCGTCATCCACATCGACCACAGCCTCAACGAGGTGATCGACACGGAAGACGTCTACACCCTTCAGGATCACAACCAGATCCGAACCTACGGGCTGGTCGATCTGGTCTCGGAGAAACTGCGCGCCACCTTGCAGCAGAATAGCGAAGTCCGCGTCCGAATCCGACGCCAGGACATCTACGACATCCACTTCCTGTTGCGCACCGTGCCCGAACGCTTCTACGCGCGCATCCGCGCCGACATCCTCAGGGTTTTGATCGAGAAAGCCCGAACACGAAACCTCGCCCCCACCCCTGATAGCATGAAAGACCCTGAGATCCGCGCTCGATCCGCCCGCGAATATGGTGACCTCGCCACGGAAATCGACGAGCCCTTGCCGCCGTTTGATCGCGCTTATGGGGAGGTGCAGACATTTTACGAAAGTTTGCCCTGGCCTCCCGGCGCGATGCCGTGACGCCCTCACGGCCGTCCCGCACCCCACGGGCCGTCGGGCGGGTCCCAAGGGCCGCGCCGGCGGGTGCTGCCGTGGCCCGTGCGGGGGATGACGGTCAGGCGGGCCGCGGTCTTCTTGCGGCTGAACAGCGGAAAGCCAGGGCGGCGCAGAAACGGCGTCAGGGCCATCCCCACGGCGAACCCGCCCAGGTGCGCCCACCAGGCGATGCCGGACTGGGCGCCGCTCGGGTCGCCGAACGCACTCAGCGCCTGACCGACGAACCACACGCCCAGCACAAAGATCGCCGGCACCCAGAAGACGAAGATGAACCCGAACCAGACGAACACGCGCGTCCACGGGAAGAGGATCAGGTAGGCGCCAAGCACCCCGGAGATGGCGCCACTGGCGCCGACCATGGGGATGACGCTGCCGGGCTCGCTCAGGGCGTGCAGATAGGCGGCGGTGACGCCGCAGATCAGGTAGAACGCCAGGAACCGCCAGTGCCCCATGGCGTCCTCGACGTTGTTGCCGAAGATCCACAGGTACAGCATGTTGCCGGCCAGGTGCAGGAGGCCGCCGTGCAGGAACATCGACGTGACCGGCGTCACCAGCGCCGGCACCATCGCCAGCTCGCGCGGCAGGGATTCGACGCCCAGCAAAACCGCCGGAATGGCGCCCAGCGCCACCATGAAGCGACGCTCCTCCATGAACCCCAGGCCGAGCTGGTACAGAAACACCGCGACGCACAGGCCGATCAGCGTCCAGGTGACGACCGGCGTCAGGCTGGTCGGGTTGTCGTCGCGCAGGGGCAGCATGGGGGGCTCCGGTCGGTGACAGGGGGCTGGGCGGCCGCCGCGCAGGGATCATCCGGGCGATCGAAGGCGGTTTCAAGGCACCTTTGCCGCCGCCGCCGCGACGAAGGCGCGTAGGATGGCCGTGTCGGCCGGGTCGATGGCGTATTCCGGATGCCACTGCACGCCCAGGCAGAAACGCCGCGCCGGATCCTCGACGCCCTCGATGACGCCGTCGTCGGTCCAGGCGTTGACGATGATGTGCGGCGGCACGGCCTTGACCGCCTGGTGGTGGGCGCTGTTGACCGCCGCCGTCACCTGACCGGTGATGCGGGCGAGCAGCGTGTCGGGGCGGATGGTCACCGTGTGACCGGGCTCGGTGCGCGGATTGGGCTGTTCGTGGGCCAGCGCGTTCGGCACCTCGTCCGGGATGTGCTGGATCAGGCTGCCGCCCAGTGCCACGGCCAGCAGTTGCTGGCCACCGCAGATTCCCAGCACCGGCAGATCGCGGGCGAGCGATCCCTTGAGGATGGCCAGTTCGAAATCGGTGCGGCCTTCCTTGAGGACCACGCTGTCGTGGCGCGTCTCGGCGCCGAACAGGGCGGGGTCGACGTCGAACGCGCCGCCGGTGATCAAAAGGCCGTCGATCAGGTCCAGATAGCGCCCGGTCAGATCCGCCCGGTGCGGCAGGATCAGCGGCACCCCCCCGGCCGCCGCGATGGCGTCGGCGTAGTTGCAGCGCAGCGCGTACCACGGCAGCTTGGAGTAACCGCCGGCGGGCTCGGCGTCGGCGGTGATGCCGATGACGGGGGCGGGGAGGGGGGCAGTGTCGGGCATGGGTCCTCAGGCGGTGGTGGTGGCCGCACGCGTGTCGTCGAGCGGGACCGACCGGTCGTAGAGCGTCTCGGGCGCGATGTCGATCTCGCCGGGCCACACGACGGTGCCGTACCCAACCCGCGCCAGGGCGAAAAAGGCGGGCCGTTCCAGAGGTTTGAATACCGGATGCTGGAGGTACGGCCGCATATCGAAACGGCGCCGTTCTCCATTGGTGAACGTCACCAGCAAGTGATGGTTCTCTGTCGGCACGACGGCCTGGACACGGATCATGGAACGGTCCTCATCGCAGGGGATCAATCCGGAACACGGGTTCGCCTTTTGCAGCCAACGCCCAGTTGGCCATCAGGTAATCGCTTCGTGGACTGCGCTTTCTTCGCACCTCTCTTCGATTCTCCGCAATAGAAGTGACGTCTGCAGATCGGTTTTCGGCTCGCTTTCGATGTATTATTCACGGTACAATCGCCTCGCGTATGAGGCAATTGGACGTGGGATGGCAATTGTGGATGACGGCATAGGCGATCATCAAGGGGAACTGGTCAAGCGATTCCTTGAAGAAGGAAAGAGACTGGAAGGTGCCCTTCATTGGAGGCCCAAGCGAACGAGAACGGACTATGTCTGGACATCCCATAGCATTGTCATCCTAAGCGGCTGCCTGGACGCCGGTATTCTGCATCTTACGGCGCATGTTTCTCGTCTTCCTAGAAAGTCAGGCTTCAATCTCATGTGGCGCAAGGCCGTTATCCTGCGCCTTGACGTTTCACCTGGAACACCGCACTTCAATGCAAGCTCCAAGACATCCGTTGTCGGGACCCATTGGCAGCCGTGGCCGGATCACGAAGCGGAAGCGGACAGCCGGGACCTCGATCATCGGGAATGGTTGCGCGTTTTTTGTGATCGCGCCAATATCGCATTCCATGGTCGGCAATACAGACCGCCGCCATTCGCGAGGGAACAACTCGAACTGCCGCTATGAAAGAACTCGATCCAAAAACGCTGGAAGCCGCCGCTCGGGCTCTCATTTCCACCCACGAAACGGATGGCGGTGTGGAGGTCTCGCTACCGGTGGTGTATCCGAGTGGGCAAGCCGTGTCCGTCGTTGTCACGATGGATCGGGGTGGTTACGTCGTTCACGATGCTAGTATCGGTTCAATGTATCTCACGAGCATGGGCGTCAAGATGACCAAGCGCCTACGGGAGAAGCTGGATCGTTATGCCCGAGCGTACGGTTGCGAGTTCCTGTCGGGTCGCGTCAGCACCACATGCACTGTGGATCAGGTTGCGGTCGCCATGGTTCTGGTCGCCAACGCCTCACGCGCCATCGGTGATGAAGGCCGTGTCGCGGACGAATTGACTGCCGCCAGTTTCGATAAAAAAGTAGGTGACGCACTCCGAGAGATTGTGGGCCAACGCCTACGTGAGAGAGAGCAAATTGTTGGCAACAGCGGAAAAACATACAGGATCGGCCATGTTGTTCTCGATTCGTCCCTCTCGGAGCCGCAGATCTTCGTCGAATCAATTGCCAATGAAAGTGTTGTTCCTCAGCGGGTAGCAGAGTTTTTTGACCTGAGAGATGAGTACCCAAGCATAGCTAGGGAAGCTGTCTACGACGATAGCAGGGATTGGGGTGCGCATCATATTGTTCTGATTGGCAAGGTTTCAAATCCTGTTCCTTTTGCCACGGCCAGCAACAGGTTCAGAGCCTTGCAAGCGGTATGACCGCCCCCACCGCCTTGTCCCCCGTCACCGCCATTCTGCCCGTGCGCGGCACCAGCCAGCGCGTGCCGGGCAAGAACCGCCGGCCGTTGGCCGGGCGGCCGTTGTTCCACCACATCCTGACGGCCCTGCTGCGGGTGCCGGAGGTGACGACGGTCGTGGTCAACAGCGACGATCCGGCCCTGCTCGACGAGGCCGAGCGGACGTTCCCGGGCATCGTGCCGATGCGCCGCCCGGCGTCGCTGTCGGCACCGGAAACCTCCATGAATGCGGTGCTCAGGGATGCGCTGGGTCGGGTCCCGTCGCACGGACTGATCCTGCAGACTCACGCCACCAACCCGTTCCTGGCGCCCGCCACCATGAGCGCCGCCATCGCCGCCCTGCGCGCCGCCTGGCCCGACCACGACAGCCTGTTCACGGTCACCCGCCGCCAAGTGCGCCTGTGGGACGCCGACGGCCGGCCGGTCAACCATGACCCCGCGCGCCTGTTGCCGACGCAGGATCTGCCGCCGCTGTTCGAGGAGAACTCCTGCCTGTACCTGTTTACCGCCGAAACTCTGCGGGCGCGCCGCACGCGCATTGGCGCGCGGCCGCTGCTGTGGCCGACGCCGCCGCTGGACTCGCTCGACATCGACGAGGAGGCGGACTTCACGCTGGCCGAGGCGCTGGCGGCCTGGCGCGGTGGCCAGCGCTGAGGCGCGGCCCCCCCGACGCAAGCCTGTCCCCGCGCCGCGCCTGCGCTATAATCGCCCCATGGAACACGCAGCCCCCTTCGCACCCTCCACCGCCGTACGTCCCGACGCGGCGGACGGTCCCCACCCGCCCGTTCTCGCGCCGCACGAGCCGCCGCCGTTCGAAGTCCTCAACGCCGAGGCCACGCGGCCCCTGCTGCTGATCTGCGACCATGCCGGCCGGCGCATTCCCGAGGCCCTTGGCACCCTGGGCCTCGACAACGCCGACCTGCATCGGCACATCGCCTGGGATATCGGCACGGGCCCCATCACCCGTCACCTGGCTGATCGCCTGGGCGCCTGTGCGGTGCTGGGGGTCTATTCGCGGCTGGTGGTCGACCTCAACCGGCCGCCCGGGGCGCCCGACTCGATCCCGCCGGTCAGCGACGGCACGCCCGTTCCCGGCAACCAGGGCCTTACGGAAGCCGAGGAGGCGGCCCGCATCGACGCGCTGTTCAATCCGTATCACGCCGAGGTGAATCGGCGGCTGCATCACCTGTGGCGGGCCTCCGGACAGCCGCCGGTGCTGTTCTCTGTGCACTCGTTCACGCCCACCATGCGCGACGGCGGCCAGCCGCGCCCCTGGCACATCGGCGTCTTGTGGGACAGCGATGGCCGCGTCGCCGTGCCCTTGATCCGTGCCTTCGAACGCGATCCGGACCTGTGTGTCGGCGATAACGAGCCCTATTCCGGCTGGGTCGTCGGCTATTCGGTGGCCGCCCACGCCGGCAGCGCCGGGCTCGCCCGCGCCGCCGTCGAGGTCCGCCAGGACCTGATCGCCACCGAGGCCGGGGCCGCAAACTGGGCCGACCGACTCGCGGAAGCCCTGGACGGGATCCTGGCCGACCCGGCACTCTATGCGGTCCAACCGAATGCCCCGACAGACGGGCAGGAATAGCGGTGCGGACAGACGGCCGCGCGCAACGACAGGGGGGTGCCATGTCGAGCATCAGCAACGCCGAACCGGCCTTCACCATCGGTGTCGAGGAGGAATACCTGCTGGTCCACCCCGACACCGGCGACCTGGTCACCGATGTCCCGGACCCGCTGATGGAGCGCTTCGGTGACATGCCGGAGGGCGCCGCCAGCCCCGAGTTCCTGCGCAGCCAGATTGAGGTGGGCACGCGCAAGTGCGAGACGGTCGCCGAACTGGGGCAGTGTCTGCGTGCCTTGCGCCGCCGCGTCACGGACGTGGTGGGCGAGTACGGCATGGTGCCCATCGCAGCGTCGACCCACCCCTTCGCGCACTGGAGCGACCAGAAGCACACGCTCAAGGATCGCTACACCGCCCTGGCCAAGGATTACCAAGCGGTGGCGCGGCGGCTGTTGATCGGCGGGATGCACGTCCACGTCGGCATCGAGGACCCCGACCTGCGCATCGACCTGATGAGCCAGGCCGCGTACTTCCTGCCGCACCTGCTGGCGCTGTCCACGTCGTCGCCGTTCTGGCGCGGGCTGGACACCGGCCTGAAGAGCTATCGCATCAGCGTCTTCAACGAGTTGCCGCGCACCGGTCTGCCCGGGCGGTTCGACTCCTACGCCGACTACAAGCGGCACATCGAGATCATCATTCAGGCCGGCCTGATGGAGGACGCCACCAAGATCTGGTGGGACCTGCGCCCGTCGGCCACGTTCCCGACCCTGGAAATGCGCATCACCGATATCTGCACCCGGGTCGAGGACACCATTTGTCTGGCCGCCGTGTATGTCTGCATCCTGCGCATGTTGTGGCGGCTGCGGCGCTCCAACCAGCGCTGGCGCATCTATGCGCGGATGCTGGTCGAGGAGAACCGCTGGCGGGCGCAGCGCTACGGCCTGGACGAGGGCCTGGTGGACTTCGGCATCGGCCGCGTCGTGCCCATGGCCGACCTGACCGAGGAACTGATCGAACTGACGCGCGAGGACCAGAAAGTGCTCTGCTGTCGCGACGAGGTCGAACACCTGCGCCGCATCATCGCCCGCGGCACCAGCGCGCACGCACAGCTCAAGACCTATCACGACGCCATCGATGCCGGCGCCGACGCGCCGGAGGCCCTGCGCGAGGTGGTCGCCATGCTCCAGACCGAGACCGTGGCGGGGGTGTGATCCGTTCTGGTGTCGCCGGTTGCCGCTTCGTGACATCGTGGCGGCGACCACACGGCGGGGTTGCCAGCACAGTACCGATGGCTTACCGTTCCATTATGGCCTTCATTCTGCGGGTGGGCGCCAAGGCTTCGCGTCCCTTGGGGTTTGGCGCCAGGGCGTGGCGGTGCGTGCTTTTTTTCGATCGGTTTTAATGCCGTGAGGCATAAACAGGCGCCAAGCTGCGGAATGTGGGGTCAAAGGGGGCCGGAACCCGGTGGGGCGGCGACAGGGCTGGAATGGGAGACCCACAGTGGGCCAGGACTTCCGGTCGGGAACCTGTACGATCCAAACCGAACACAGGACCGTGACGGTCCACCAAGTGTTGCTGTATGTGATCGAGGTGAGTGACGCCATGGCCGAGGCCACCGGCGTTGATTTGGTGTCCGCCGCCAGCGCGGGTATCGACTCGGCCGGCGCCGTTGCCATCACGCGTAGCCTCGGCCTGACGGGACGCGCCTACATCAAGAACTCTGGTGGCAGAAGTTATCTGATTCTCAAGGGGAACCCGGCCCAGCGGGCCGTCCTCAAAGGCACGCGGTACCTGACAACGAACCCCAAGGTGGCGCACATCATCATCAGCCCCAGAAGCCTTGCCCGGGGGGCCGCGCGCATGACGGGAATCGCCGTCGTCGCGTACGCGGCCCTGCGCGTCGTCGAGGCGCTGTTGCGGGACGGCGACGTCCGGTTGACGGCCTTGCTTGGAACCGTCGCGTCCGATGTCACGAAGTTCGCCCTGGCCGCGACCGCCGGATTCCTGGCGGGTGCCGTTGTCGGCAGTTTCACGACGGTGGCGGCCGGACCGCTCGTGGCCGCCGTCTTCATTGGTGTCCTGACGTCTTTCGTGGTCGACCGGATTGACCGCAGCTTCGGTCTGACGGACAAACTGGTCCGGACCCTCGAGAAAGTCGTGGACAAGGTCGAGGGGCCCTTCGAGTGGCTGGCGCGGGAAATCGCCCGGTTCGAGCGCGGCCTCATTGATCGGGCCGTGGCCCGCTCGATGTCGTTATCCCGATGAGCCGGACGACGGCCACCGCGTTTCTCGGCGTCTTCGGTCTGCTGGCGTGTCTTTTGGTGGCGTGGGGTGTCACGGACATCCTGTCGTGGCGCGGCGAGATGGCCCGGTGCTCCGCGCGCGTCGACATCGATACGTCATCATGCTGGTTCGTGGGGGCTGTCGGTGTCTGCGCGTTGCCGTTGCTCGCCTTCACCCGGTCCGAACGCGCGCACGCCTGGATTTTCTCGGTTTTCGTCGCGCTGTTCCTGGTGTTGCCGGGGCTGGCCTTCATGGCCGTCAAGCAGCCGGCTGTGGAAGCCGGGTACACGAGTGAGAAGACGATTACATACATCCCGCCCGGAGCGTTCACCCTGGTCCCGACGGCGCCGGAATGCCGCCCCACGGCGCGGAGGAGTGGGCCGGCCACGGACGTCGACGGCCGGTCTCAATGATCGCCGATCTAATAGGCCGGATCGATGGGTGTCTTCCGGGGCGTGATCTCCAGGTCGCCAGCCAGCAGCGCCCGCGCACGCGCATCTGCGCCGGAGGGCAGGGGGGCCATGGGGTCGCGGATCCAGGCGACGATGTCCTCCAGGGGCACCACCGCGCCCAGGTCGCGTAGCAGCATGTGCCAGCCGTCGAGATACAGCGCCGGCCGGCGCAGCGGGTCCGTTCCGTCGCCGACCATGGCTTTCAGCGCCTTTAGCGTCGGCGCGGCGGGGATGATGTGGTCGTTGGCGCCGGTCAGCACCAGGAACGGCGGCGGCACCCTTGGCGCGGCGGCCTGGGCGGCGTCCATCAGGTCCACCAGCCCGCTGATGGTGTCGCTGCGCGTCTCGCGGATCATCATTGGGTCGCGGCCCAAGGTGCGCAGCATGTCGATGTTGTCCGATGGCCAGATGTTCAGGCCCTTGCCGGAGACCTTGAGCCCCGGCGCAAGGGCCGTGGTGACGTCCAGCACCATGCGATAGAGCCAGGGCATGGCCGCGCGGCCCCACACGGCAGGGGCGCTGAGAACCAGGCCGTCGACATCGAGCGGGCGGCGCGGATCCGCCCGCGCCACCATGGCCACGGCGCCGCCCATGCTCTGCGCCACCATCAGCAGCCGCCGTTCGGGCCAGTGCGCGCGGGCCAGCGCCGCCAGGTCGCGCAGATCGTCCGCCATGCGCTCGGTTCCGGCCCACAAGCCTCGATGCGGCGCGCGACCGAATCCGCGCTGGTCCGGTGCCCAGACGATCAGACCCCGGTTGGCGAGGTACGGTCCCGCCTCGCGGAAGGACCCGGAATAGTCGTTGAACCCGTGCAGGCCGATGACAATCGCCGCCGGATCGTCCGTGCGCTGCCAGCGGGTGAGGGGCAGGCGCGTGCCGTCCGAGGCGACGAACGAGTCGTCGGCCAGACTTGGTCCGGTCCCACCGCCCGGCCCCGGCGGCGCCCAGCGCGGCGCGCACGCTGCCAGCACGGCCGTGCCCGCGCCCAGCCCGAGCGCCGCGCGGCGGGTGAGGGGGGGATCAAGCATCGGACGGTTCACCGTGGTCGTCTCTCACACGATCGCGATCCTCAACGGCGCTGGCGCATCGGATCGAGGATGTCAATCGTCTCGACATCCCGGTCGGTGTCGGTCGCCACGACGGTCCCGGTGGCCTCGGCGACGGTCAGAGTGGCGGATGGGCGCGTCTTGGGGGCTTGGCTGGTGAATCCTACCCGCCTGACGGGATGGAACCGCCACAGAGACACGAAGAATACAGAGCGCTCGTCGCCCGGCCGCGCCGGTGGCGTGCCATCGATCGCCGGGTCGTGCGTCGTGCCACGGCTGTTTCCGAGGGAAACGCCAAGGCTTTTTCGAGATGGCCGGCGTTTCGAAAAACGCCGGCCCGAGCGCAGATGCTCCTACACCTGTCAGTACCTACGCCGCCTTGGTCGTGTACCCCATCGCCTCGTTCAGTTTGGCCATCAGGTCGATGGCGCATTCGGGGATCGAGGTGCCGGGCGGGAAGATGGCCTTGGCCCCGGCGGCGTACAGGGCGTCGAAGTCCTGCGGTGGGATCACCCCGCCGACGACGATCATGATGTCGTCGCGGCCCTGTTCATCCAGCGCCTTGCGCAGTTCCGGCACCAGGGTCAGGTGCCCGGCGGCCAGCGACGAGGCGCCAACGATGTGCACGTCGTTCTCGACCGCCTGCCGCGCGGCCTCGTCAGGGGTCTGGAACAGCGGGCCGATGTCGACGTCGAAGCCCAGGTCGGCGAAGGCAGTGGCGATAACCTTCTGGCCCCGGTCGTGGCCGTCCTGGCCCATTTTCGCGATCAGGATACGCGGCCGGCGGCCGTCGTTGGCCTCGAATGCCTCGACCATGGTCTTCACCCGACCCACGACGTCGGACACGGCGCTCACCTCCCTGCCGTAGACACCGGAAATGGCGCGGATATCGGCCTTGTGGCGGCCCCAGACCTTTTCCAGCGCATCGGAAATCTCGCCCACGCTGGCCTTGGCGCGGGCGGCGTTGACGGCCAGTTCCAGCAGGTTGCCCTCGCCGTTCTCGGCCGCCTTGGTCAGCGCCTCCAGGTGCGGGCGCAGGGCCTCCGCGTCGCGCTCGGCGCGCAGGCGCTCCAGCTTCTCGACCTGCTCGCGGCGCACGGCGGCGTTCTCGACCTTCAGGACCTCGATGTTGTCCTTGCCGGTGGCGCGGTACTTGTTGACGCCCACCACGGTCTGCAGGCCGCTGTCGATGCGCGCCTGGGTGCGGGCCGAGGCCTCCTCGATGCGCATCTTGGGAATGCCGGCCTCGATGGCCTTGGCCATGCCGCCCTCGGCCTCGACTTCCTCGATGTGCGACCAGGCGCGGGCGGCCAGGTCGTGGGTCAGCCGCTCAATGTAGTAGCTGCCGCCCCACGGGTCGATGACGCGATTGGTGTTGGCCTCCTCGGTCAGGAACAATTGCGTCTGGCGGGCGATGCGGGCCGAGAAGTCGGTGGGCAGCGCCAGCGCCTCGTCCAGCGCATTGGTGTGCAGAGACTGTGTGTGGCCCTGGGTGGCGGCCATGGCCTCGATGCAGGTGCGGGCGACGTTGTTGAACACGTCCTGCGCGGTCAGCGACCAGCCGGACGTCTGGCAGTGGGTGCGCAGCGACAGCGACTTGTCGCTCTTGGGATCGAACTGCTTGATCAATCGCGCCCACAGCAGGCGGGCGGCGCGCAGCTTGGCCACCTCCATGGCGAAGTTCATACCCACGGCCCAGAAGAACGACAGGCGCGGCGCGAAGGCGTCGATGGTCAGGCCGGCATCCATGCCGGCGCGGGCGTACTGCACGCCGTCGGCCAGGGTATAGGCCATCTCCAGGTCGGCGGTCGCCCCGGCCTCCTGCATGTGATAGCCGGAGATGGAGATGGAGTTGTACTTGGGCATGTTCCGAGAGGTATACCCGAAGATGTCCGAAATGATGCGCATGGAGGGCATCGGCGGGTAGATGTAGGTGTTGCGGACCATGAACTCCTTGAGGATGTCGTTCTGGATGGTCCCCGCCAGTTGCTCCGGCTTCACCCCCTGTTCCTCGGCCGCGACGATGTACAGCGCCAGCACCGGCAGCACCGCACCGTTCATGGTCATCGACACGCTCATCTTGTCCAGCGGGATGCCGTCGAACAGCTGGCGCATGTCGAGGATGGAGTCGATCGCCACGCCGGCCATGCCGACATCGCCGGCCACGCGCGGGTGATCGCTGTCGTAACCCCGGTGCGTGGCCAGGTCGAACGCCACCGACAGGCCCTTCTGCCCGGCCGCCAGGTTGCGGCGGTAGAAGGCGTTCGAGTCCTTGGCGGTCGAGAACCCGGCGTACTGGCGTATGGTCCACGGCCGCTCGACGTACATGGTCGGGTACGGGCCGCGCACGTACGGCGGCTTGCCCGGCACGGTGTCGAGGAAGTCCAGGGCGGCGATGTCCGCGCTGCTGTACAGCGGCTTGACCGGGATCTTTTCCGGCGTCTCCCAGAGCAGATGGTCGAGATGCAGGCCGGCCTCGGCATCGGCGGCGGTCCGCCAGGCGGACGCATCGCCACCGGCGCGGGGGTTCAGGTCAACACCGGAGAAATCGGGAATCGAACTCATGGGCGGGTCACTCCCAGATCGGCGTGCAGGCCCTGCAACGTTTCGAGCACGTTGCACCCCACGTAGATGAAGGCGTCGATGCCGGCGGCCTCGTAATCCGCCTGTTTGTCGCCCGGCCGTCCGGCCAGGTAGAGGGTCTTGCAGCCGGCGGCCTTGAGGGCGCGGGCCACCGGTTCCGCCTGCTCGGCATAGATCTTGTCGGACGAGCAGATCACGGCGGCACCGGCGCCGCTGTCCTGGAACGCGGCGGCGCATTCCTCGGCGTTGGCAAAGCCGGTGTTGGTCAGGGCCTCGATGCCGCCGGCCTCGAAGAAGTTACGGGCGTAGGTGGCGCGAGCCGTGTGGTGGGCGATCGGGCCAACATTGGCCAGGAAGATCAACGGGCGCGCGCCGGTGCCCGCCAGCACCTCGTCGGAGGCATCGCGCAGGGCCTCGAAATCCTCGGCCAGGCGGTGCGAGGGCAGCGGGCTGATCTCGATGGCGTCGGCGCCGTCCCGGGTGGAGGCGCGGACCAACTCGCCCAGCGTGGCGCCCTTGATCGCGGCCGTGGCGATCTCGGTGGGCAGCATGTCCAGTTCCTCCGCCGCGCCCTCGACCGAGAAGATATCGCAGGTCGCGTCCTCGCGCACCGTGGCCAGCGCCGCGCCGGCGGCGGCCCGCAGGGCCTCCAGGTCCGGGTCGGCCAACTCGGGCGCCGGCTCGGCGAGGTTCGGGAACTCCGAAATGCCGGTGATGGGCGCCTTGCGCCGGGCGATGTCCTTGCGACGGGCCTCGCGCACCGAGGCGATCTGCTCGGCGATGCGGCCAGACGTCAGCGCCTCGGCCATGCCACCGCCCTTCTCGATGTCCTGGAACAAAGCCCAGGCGCTGCCGGCCAGTTCCTCGGTCAGGCGTTCCAGCGCCCAGGACCCGCCCGCCGGGTCGATCACGCGGTTGAGCTGGCTTTCCTCCTGCAGGATCAACTGCGTGTTGCGGGCGATGCGGCGGGCCAGCGGGCTCGGCTGGCCCAGGGCGGCGTCGTGCGGCAGGATGGTGATGCTGTTGGCGCCACCGACGGCCGCCGAGAAGCAGACCATGGTGGAGCGCAGCATGTTGACCCACGGGTCGCGCCGGGTCAGCACGCGCGCCGCCGTCACGGCATGGATGCGCGCGGCCCGGGCCGGTTCGTTGGCGCCGCAGGCCTCGGCGATGCGCGCCCACATCAGCCGGGCGGCGCGCAGCTTGGCAATGTTGAGATACTGGTCGGTGCCCAGGGAGACCGAAAAGGCGATCTGGCCGCACGCCTCGTCGATGGGCATTCCGGCCGCTTCCATGGCGCGCAGGTAGGCGACCCCGGTGGCCATGGCGCAGGCCAGATCCTGGGACTCGCTGGCCCCGGCGTTGTAGTAGGCGGCCGAATCGACCGCCACCGCCGTGACGGCGCCGCTGGGGAAGGTGCGCGCGGTCTTGTCGGCGATTGACGCCATATGCCCGAGCGCGGTGTCGAGGCTGGTGGGCAGGCGGCCGAATTCGGCCAGCGCGCCCAGCGGGTCGATGTTGAACGCGCCCCGGGCGTCGGACTCGGTCACACCGCGCTGGCACCACAGGGCGGTCAGCATGGCCGCGACGACGGGCGCCTGTGGACCGGCCTGCAGCGCGACGGGAACCTTGGTCAGGTCGACGTCCGACAGCAATGCGTCCCAATCGGCCATGGACGACAGCGACAGGCCGCCCTGTCCGAACAGGTCGGCGGCCTGTTCCGCGTCGGCGTCCTGGCCGGCGCGGCCGGCGGCGTCCAGGCGGATCAGCAGCGAGGTGACGCCGTTCTCCAGGTCATCGGCGATGGCCGCCTTGGTGGCCGCCAGGTCGGGGTTGGCGTGGAGCTGGCGGATGTCCCAGCCGCTTTGCGACATCCCCAAGGGGCGCGCGCCGCGCGTGAAGGGCATGGCGCCGGGCGTCCCCGATGGGTCCCCTTCCGCCGGCCAGTGTTCGCGGGAGTAGAGCGGCTGGATGGAAAAGCCCTCCAGCGTGCGCGCCACCAGTTTCTTGTCGAAGGGCGCGCCGTCGAGCGCCTTTTCCACCATGGCCATCCAGTCGGCATGGGTGGCGGCGGGAAAGTCCTCGGCGAACCGCTGCGGAGCATCCGTCATGATCGGGAACCCTGTCCAAAGGGGGAGGCCGGCCACTGTAGCAAAGGTCCGCGCACGCTTTCAACGCGGTGCCCGGGCCGGCACCGCCCCGGGAAACGTTGCGTGATTGCATTGGAATTGCAAGAGGGACGGCGCTATTCGACGAGATCAAAGCGCCGTAAGTCCTAAGCTGCGGGACAGACGAGCCTCAAAGCCGTCCATACGCGGATCAGCACGCAGCGGTCACGCCTCTACCCCGTCGCCTCGCTGCACTAGCCGCGCCACGAACGCGGCGGCCCCACATCCACATGCACGAACCCGGAGCGCGGGTAGTAGCCCACGCCGCCACGGTCCATCGCCAGAGCCAATCGGCGCAGATCGCCAAGCGAGACGCCGGGAACGGCGATGTCGGCCGCCATGCCACGCATATGATAGCTCTTCTTGGCCACGCCGCGCCCGGCCCGGCGCATCGTCGCGTTGGTCTCCGGCGCCCGATAGGCCGAGATGATCTCGATGGGGGCGCGCGTCTCCAGCCGGGCGCTGATGTCACTCAGCAGGTTCAGCAAGGCCGGATCAATGGGGGCCACCTCGTCGGTGCGGCGGTCGCGCAGGATGTGGTTGAGGGCCCGCAGCGCATCCGGCACATAGCGGCCGTTTTCCAGGTAGGTGACGGTCAGGCGCTCGCCCGTGTTGATATTGTCCAGCGCCAGAGACCGGGTCAGCGGACCGGCGGTCGGAGCCGCCGGCACGTGGCCGGGGGGTATCGGCTTGCGGCCGAGGCGGAACAACAGCGGGACGGGCGGCTTCTCGCCTGGCGGCAACGGGACCGCAGCCAGGCTCGGCGCCAGTGGGGTCAGGGTGGCGGCGCCCAGGGCGGCGCCCGCGACCAGGACTCGACGCCGCGTCGCCGTGGGGACGGACGAGTCGGGGTTCGACACGGTGGGCCTCTCTCATGCTCTCTCAGGCACAGCCGGCCTCTTGCGGACCGGTTCAGGGGGGATCGGCACCCGGCGCCATCCGAACCGGCACCGTCCCGATCCCCTTAATGCCCAGTTTTGCGCATCGGATTCAAGAAAGCGTTAACGATCTCACGAGAATTTCACGAAACATCCCGCGAAAGACAAGACAACTCGGGCGGACCAGGACGGAAACGGGACCGCAGTGCTCCCGATTATCTGGCCGGCGCGCTCCTTCGCCTATCGGTGGCGCGACGATGCGGTCGGGACGGCAAGCCGGGTGGGATTTCAGGCTTGGCAATATTGAGTCGAGTGATTCGTGGACTGCGCGGGGCGGCTCATCTGAATCGCGGGCCGTCGACGATGCCTGCGCCCCCCTACAGCCGGATCGGCGGCCAGATCCGATCCGGGTTCGACAGGCGATCACCGACATCCAGCAGGGCCAGTTCGCAGCCCCCGCCGCGCAGCGTCTCCACCAGCAGGGCGAACAGGCCAGAGACCGCCGCGCTCAACGCCACCTGGGGCCGCCCGTCCAGCAGCCAGTGGTGCAGGAACAGAGCCGCCAGAACGTCTCCGGCGCCGTTGGGCGCACGCGGGAAGCGCAGGCGGGGCGTTGCCACCATCCAAACGTCGGTACCGTCGGTGACAAGGCAGCGGGCGCCGCCGGGCTCCGGGCCGTCGGGAACCTCGACACTGGTCACGACAACGATGCGAGGACCCTTCGCCCGCAACGCCATGGCGGCATCGACAACGTCGGCCAGGCTTTCGCACATGCGGTTGGTCAACAGGCCGAGTTCGAACTGGTTGGGTTTGATGATGGTGGCGCGCGGCACCAGGCGCTCGGCGATGGCCTGGGGAATGGCGGGCTCGACATACAGACCGGGGCCGACCGGGCCGGCCAGCCCGGGACCGGTGTCTCCCATCACGGGGTCGCACAGGTACGGCAAGTCCGGTCGCCCTTTGCGCGCCCGGTCGACCGCGCCCGCGACGGCGGCCGCTGTGCCCGCCGCCCCGAGATATCCGGACAGCACGGCCTGGCATTCGGGCCACGCCACGTGTTCGGCCAGCCCCTTCAGGCAATCATCCACCAGCGTGGGATTCACAACGTGCCCGCGCAGGCTGCCGTAGCCAGGATGGTTCGAGAACAGCACGGTATGCACCGGCCAGACGCTACGGCCGAGGGCGTGCAACGCGGGCACGGCGGCGGCGTTTCCGACATGGCCGGCCGAAACGTGGCTCTGAACGGACAGGATCGCCATGGACGAGGACCGAGCGGGATGGGGTGAAAGGGGCCGCTTTTTGCGATGCGGCAGCCACCTTGCCACGGGCGGGCTTTGATTTATAGTGTGCCGCCTCGCGCCCCCCGGCGGTGGCCGGGGACGAGGACACCAGACCGTCAGGGAGGATCAGACCCATGGCCGCACCCGCCCGCCCGCGCCGCAGTGTGCTCTACATGCCCGGCTCCAACACCCGGGCGCTGGAGAAGGCCAAGACCCTGGCCGCCGACGGCCTGATCCTCGACCTGGAGGACGCCGTGGCCCCCGACGCCAAGTTGGAAGCACGCGCCAACGTGGTCGCGGCCGCCGCCAGCGGCGGCTACGGCAAGCGCGAGGTGCTGATCCGCACCAACGGCCTGAACACGCCCTGGGGCTATGCCGACCTGGAAGCGGCGGCCACCAGCGGCTGCGACGGGATCCTGCTGCCCAAGGTGGAAAGCGCCGATACGGTGCGGCAGGTGGAAACCATCCTGCAGGCCAAGGGTGCGCCCGACCGCACCCTGATCTGGTGCATGATGGAAACGCCTCTGGGGATGCTGCACGCCGCCGAGATCGCCGCCGCCTCGCCCCGTCTGGGCGGGTTCGTCATGGGCACCTCGGATCTGGCCAAGGATCTGCACTGTCATCACACGGCCATGCGCCTGCCGATGATCACCTCGCTCGGGCTGTGCCTGCTGGCGGCGCGGGCGCACGGCCTGGCCATCCTCGACGGCGTCTATCTGGACCTGCAGGACGACGAGGGCTTCGCCGCCGCCTGCCGCCAGGGCCTGGAACTGGGCTTCGACGGCAAGACGCTGATCCATCCCAAGACCGTCGGCACCGCCAACGAGATCTTCGCCCCCAGCGAGACCGAGGTGGCGTGGTCGCGCCGCATCATCGAGGCCCACGCCGAGGCCGAGAAGGAAGGCAAGGGCGTCGTGGTGGTCGACGGCAAGCTGGTCGAGAACCTGCACGTGGCCAACGCCCGCCGGCTGGTGGCGCTGGCCGAGGCCATCGACGCTTTGCAGGCCGATCTGGACACGGCCAACGCCTGAGCGGTGCGCCCCGTTCTGTTCCCCGTCCTCCCTGGAGTGCCGCGCGATGACCCCCGACGTGACCCCCAAGAGCAAGACCAACCCGGGCAACTTCTTCGAGGACTTCTACCTCGATCAGGAGATCGTGCACCCCACCCCCCGGACCGTGACCGAGGGTGATCAGGCGCTGTACATCGCCCTGTACGGCTCGCGCTTCCCGCTGCACTGCTCTGCCGATTTCGCCGCCGACCTGGGGTTCGAGGACATGCCGCTGGAGGACCTTTTGGTCTTCCACATGGTGTTCGGCAAAAGCGTGCCGGACATCTCGGTCAATGCCGTCGCCAATCTTGGCTACGCCGAGTGCGTCTTCGGCGTGCCCGTCTACGCCGGCGACACCCTGCGCGCCGTGTCGCGGGTTATCGGCCTGAAGGAGAACTCGAACCGCAAGTCCGGGATCGTCTGGGTGCGCACCACCGGGTTCAATCAGGATGACGAAACGGTGGTCGAGTTCGTCCGCTGGGTCATGGTGCGCAAGCGCGCGGTCCCCGGCCCCGATGACGCCGACGACGAGGGCATTGAGCCGCCCGTCGTGCCCACCCTGTCGCCCGTGGTGCCCGCCGCCGATCTGATCGTGCCGGACGACCTTGACCTCGAAGACTACGACGTCGACCTGGCCGGGCAGGAGGACCTTTGGGAGGACTATCACGTCGGCGAACGCATCGACCACGGCGCCGGCATGACGATCGAGGAGGCCGAACACCAACTGGCCACGCGCCTGTACCAGAACACCGCGCGGGTGCACTTCGACAAGATCCGGATGGAAAACGGGCCGATGGGCCGACGCCTGGTCTATGGCGGACACGTCATCAGCATGGCCCGCGCGTTGTCGTTCTACGGGCTCGCCAATGCCCTCCGCGTTGCCGCCATCAACGCCGGCGCCCACACCAACGCGGTCTTCGCGGGTGACACCATCTACGCCTGGACCGAGGTCCTGGACCGCATGGAAGTGCCGGGTCGGTCGGACGTCGGCGCCTTGCGGTTGCGCACGGTGGCGGTCAAGGACCAAGCCTGCGCCGGCTTCCCGGACAAGGACGAGGACGGCGCCTATCCGGCGTCCGTCGTGCTGAACCTGGACTACACCGTGCTGATGCCGCGCCGGATGTAGGGCCGCCCAGCCCCCGCTCCCGCACGCGGAGGCCGTTACTGGACCCGTGTGCAGCGGACCTCTTCGCCCTTCAGCAGGTCGTTGAGGGCGCCCTGCAACGTCACGCCTCGGCCGCGTGGCACGTCGGCCATGCAGGTGATGCCGCCGGTGGACAGGCTGGAGCAGTCCACCCCGCGATCGAGGCTACTATAGGCCCAGACCTGGCCGGCCATGCGGCGCAGCACCATCTCCATCCGCTGCGGTGGCATGGTCGAATGAGTGCATTCGAACACCACGCGCGGCGGATTGTCGCCGCTGCCGATCTCGCGGACCGGGTCAAGCGACTGGGCCGCGGCCGATCCGGACACGGCAAGGCCGACGAGGGCGGCAATCAGGGAAGCGCGAAGCATGGGCAGGGTTTCCTTCTGCTCAGTGGACAGGCGATGGCAGTATTTAGCCGCATCATCGCGGCCGAATCATGACGCCGTGAGCACGGCCGCGATCCGGCGGGCCGTCTGCTCGTCGACCACGCCGTCGAGGCGGGCCGGCCGGAACCGGCGCTGGAACGCCACCACGGCGGCGCGCGGGTCGCTCAGGTCATAGCCGATGGCCGCCAGCATCGCCAGCGCCTCCGGTGCCGTCGGGGCCGAGGCGCCGTCGTCGACAGGTGGCCACAGCCCCACGCCAGCCCGCGCCAGGCGCGGCCAGTCGAACAGCTCGCCCGGGTCCTCCTTGCGCGTCGGCGCCACGTCCGCGTGGGCCACCACGTCGGCCGGCCCGAGGCCATGGCGGGCGACGATGCCCCGGCAGAGGCGTTCAACGGCGGCCATCTGCTTTTCAGGGAACGCACGATAGCCGAATTCGTGCCCGGGATTGACGATTTCGACGCCGATCGACCGCCCGTTGACGTCTGCCGCCCCGTGCCACCGCGAGACGCCGGCGTGCCACGCGCGCCGGTCCTCCGGCACCAGACGGAACACGCGGCCGTCCTCTTCCACCAGCCAATGGGCGCTGACCTTTGAGGCCGGGTCGCACAGCCGCTCCAGCGCCGCCGCGCCAGTCGGCATCCCGGTGTAATGCAGCACCAGCAGCTCGACCCGCTGGCCGGGTGGGCGGGCGTCGTGGTTGGGCGACGGGGTGTCGATCACGTCGGCGGTCACTTGTGCCTCCTGGGCCAGGCCGGAGCCGCCGTCCGGTGCCGCCGCTACGCCGCCCCGGCGGTCTTGCCGTCGTCGGCGTCCGCGTCGGTGCAGCGTGCCATGGCGATCTTTTCGGTGGAATGCTTGGCCTGCTTCTTCAGGCCCGCGATCAGTCCGGCGATCTCGTCGGCGCTTCGGATTTGATGGCCCCGGGGGACCTCGACAATGGCCGCCGAGGCCGACAGCAATTCCAGCCGCCGTTCGACCCCGTCGCGATCCTTGGCGACGATGTAGCGGCGCGTGCGGGCCTCTTCGTCGTAGAAACTCTCCACGTCAAGGCGGAAGCGTTCCACCAAATCCTTGATCAAGACCACCGCCTGGTCGCTCGCGATCCCCTTGAATCCAACGAAGAAATCGTCGCCACCGACATGGCCGATGAAGACATCCGGCCCGTTCAGATGCTTACGCATCAGGTCGGCGAACAAGGTGATGGCGCGGTCGCCCTGCCGGTATCCGTAGCTGTCATTGAAGGGCTTGAAGTGGTCGAAGTCCAGATAGACTATGATGTATGTATTGTCTTCATCCATCAGGGCTTCGGAAATGTACTCGTTGATCATCGTATTGCCCGGCAGGCGGCTGAGGGGGTTCTGGTCCCGAGCCAGGGCCAGGTTCTTTTCGTTGACGACCTTCAGCAACGAGGCCGCCGACATGAAGCCGATGTACTGGCGGTCGCGGGTGATGAGAATGCACTCGGCGCCGCTGGAGGCCGAGAAGATCTCCAGGATCTTTTCCGCCTTGGTGTTGACGTCGGCCACCGGGCAGCGGGCCACGAAGGCGTCGAGCGTTCGGCCCAACGCCCGGTTGCTCAGCAGGTCCTTGCCGTACAGGCTGTAGGTGTATTCCTTCAGGTCCAGTTCCCGGATGATGCCGGCCGGTTCGCCCGCGCCGTCGACCACGGGAAAGAAGTTGCGGTCCTTATCGTGGCGGAACCGCTCGAACACCGCGCCCATGTGGGTCCCCAGAGCGATCGGTTCCAGATACTGGGTCTCGGCGGTGATCAGGGCGGAGTCATTGCCGACGCGCCGGTGATCGGACTCGTTGAGGGCACGAATGTCGGCGTGATCGCGGATCAGAGCCTGCGGGTCGAACACCCGCTCCCCGGCCACCTGGCCCTGGATGTAGTCGCATCCGGCCTGGCGGCAGATGTTGTATTCCTCAATCGAATGCACGCCCTCGGCCACCACCTGGCTGCCCAGCAGGTGGGCCAGATTGGTCAGGGTATTGAGCACCAAACGGCGACCGCGCTCCTGCGCCACCGACTGGATGAAAAAGCGGTCGAGTTTGACAAGGTCAGGACGCGCCAGGGTCAGCAGCGGCAGGCTGGCGTAGCCAGCCCCGAAGTCGCCCAACGCCAGCCGCCCCGAGACGGAGCGCAACGTCTCCATCAGGGCGGCGAAGTCCCGGTTGGCCTCGGCGGGCGCCTGGGCGCTGTCGACCAGGGCCTCGGTGTTGAAGAACGGCAGGCGCTCGGACACCTCGATGACGACGTTGGCGGATCCGACGCCATGACGCTCCAGGCGCCCCTTCAGGGCCGACACGATGGATTCGGCTTGCTCGGCCAGGCGCATGTCCAGGTTCAGGAACAGCTTCATCCCGCCGCGATCGGGGATTTGGGCGAACAGGGCGACGGCGGCGGCGTGCGTGGCCGCCTCGACACAGGCGAGGCGGTTGTCGCACCGCAACGGATCCGTGGGATCGCCGGTATCGTGGGCGCAGTCCAGCAGGTCGTGGACGGAGGCGAATCCAATCTCGCGCGCGTTGCCAATGACCGCCTCGACGCCAAGTGTGCGGCCCGAGTGCGTGCCGACCACCGGCTCCAGCGCCATGCGGATGCGCGGGATGATCGCATCCCACCCCAGCGCCCGCGCCGTGTCGCCACCTTCGATGACGGCGTCGTTCTGGTGGCGGCGGTGCGAGAACGTGAAGCGCGGCCTGTACCACAGGGCGTCGCCGGCGTCCTCCAGCCGTTTGGTTTCGGCGGAACCGATGTCGATCGCGTCAGCCACGCGGTCTTCGCACATGGGGCCCCTCGTCTTTCCGGTCCAGCAAATCCTTTGCGGACGGACAACGAACGTCACAACTCCCCCGTTTCACGACTCGCAAAACGGATGGCAAGAAGAATGAGGGCATCCGGCGATCCGGTCAATCACTCCGAAAGTCAAGATCCGGTCCCAAAGAAGCAGGATATATTGAGAGGAATCCGGACAGTAGCGGCACATTCGGCGCGGCGGCAAGGAATCGCGAACTTTTTATTACGGTCCGTCGAACGTCATCTGACTCTGTCCGACCGGAACCGTCCGTTGCTTCCGGCCGCTCGACAACCTGAAAAAATGTACAGTATCGTGTCGGCGGGCGTAACGGCGACAAGACTCGCAAGGCCGCTCGCCCGGACGAAACACGAGCGACCCCGAGTCCCGTCGGGCCGCACGCGGCGGGGCCGGACCCCGAGCAGCTTTGCGCCGGGCGTGTCGACCTCACCGCCCCGCGAACCTGACCGCCTGCTTGGCCGCCGCGATCAGGGCCTGGGCCTTGTTCCAGCACTCCTGGCGTTCCATTTCCGGGTCGGAGTCCGCCACGATGCCGCCGCCGGCCTGGATGTGCACCACGCCGTCCTTCACCAGCGCGGTGCGCAGGGCGATGCAGGTGTCCATGGTGCCGCCGGCCGAGATGTACCCCACCGCCCCGGCGTAGAAGCCGCGCCGCACGGTCTCCAGTTCCTCGATGATCTCCATGGCCCGCACCTTGGGGGCACCCGAAACCGTGCCGGCCGGGAAGCCGGCCATCAGCGCGTCCATGGCGTCCTGGCCCTGGCGCAGCCGGCCGACCACGTTGGAGACGATGTGCATGACGTGGCTGTAGTACTCGACAAAGAACTGGTCGGTGACGCGCACCGTGCCCACCTCGGCGACGCGACCGACGTCGTTGCGCCCCAGGTCGAGCAGCATCAGGTGCTCGGCCCGCTCCTTCGGGTCGGACAGAAGGTCGGCGGCGTTGGCCGCGTCCTCGCTGGCATTGGCGCCGCGTTTGCGGGTGCCGGCGATGGGGCGGATGGTCACCTCACCGTCCTTCAGCCGCACCAGGATCTCCGGGCTGGCGCCGACGATCTGATAGCCATCCAGATCCAGGTAGACCATGTAGGGCGACGGATTGGTGCGCCGCAGCGCCCGGTACAGGCTGAACGGCGGCAGCTTGAACGGCAGCGTGAAGCGCTGCGACAGCACCACCTGGAAGATGTCGCCGGCCATGATGTAGTCCTTGGCGCGGCGCACCTTGGCCTTGTAGTCCTCGGCGTCCATCATCGGCGTCGCCTCGGGCTCCGGGTCGGGCTCGGAGGTCAGGCGGGCCACCGGCAACGACCGTTCCAGGTCGGCGGCGACGTCGGCCAGCCGTTCGCGCGCCAGCGCCAGCGCGGCGTTGGCGTCCACCCCCGGGCGCGGCCAGACCGGCGTGGCCAGGGTCATGCGGTGCAGGATGTTGTCGAAGGCCACCATCACGGTGGGCCGCAGGAACACGCCGTCGGGCACGTTGATGGTGTCCGGGTTCTCGTCCGGAATCCGCTCCACCAGCCGCACCGTGTCGTAGCCCATGTACCCCACCAGCCCGGCGATCATCGGCGGCAGTTCGTCGGGCAGGTCGATGCGGCTTTCCGCCACCACGGCGCGCAGGGAGTCGAGCGGCGGCCGGTCGTCGGGCTCGAACGTATGCAGGTCGTGGCGAGCGTCGCGGTTGATCTCGGCCTTGTCCTTGTGACAGCGCCAGATCAGGTCCGGCTTCAGGCCGAGGAAGGAATAGCGGCCGCGCACCGCCCCGCCCTCGACGCTGTCGAGAAGGAACGAATACGGCCGCGTCTCACAGATCTTCAGGAACGCCGAGACCGGGGTTTCCAGGTCGCCCACCAGATGGGTCCAGACCACCTGGGCCCGGCCGGCCATATAGGTGGTGCGGAACGCGGCGGCGGTGGGCAAGGTTTCCATGACGGGGTTCCCTATTGGAAGGCGGACTCGATCACGCCCCGGTTGATTTCCACGCCCTGCCGTTTCGACAGGGCATCGGTGAACTGCACGAACAGGTCCTCGGCGATGGACGCGCGCACCACCTGCGCCGTTTCCTCCCGCGTTTCGGGATTCTCGGCGGCCTGCTGGATCACCGTGTCCAGGCGCAGCACGTGGATGGTGTCCCCGGTCTCGACGACGCGTGTTTCGCCCTCCGACATGGCGAACAGGGCGTCGATCAGCGGGCGCGGCGGCGGCGTGGCGCCGTCCTCCACCGTGCCGCCGTCGCGCCGCACGGCGGGCACCGGCCGCACCGAGGCGCTTTCGGTTTCGGCGGCGCTCTCGAACGTGCGGCCCTCGCTGGCGGCGTCGCGGATGGCCTCGGCGCGGGCGCGCGTGGCCTCCGCCTTTTGGCGCGCCACCCACAGCGCCTCGACCCGCGGGCGCACCGACTCCAGCGGGCGCGGCGCCGGCGGCGTCACGTCGTCCACGCGCAGCACGTAGTAGGCGCCCTCGGACTCCTCCATCAGCGTCTGTTCGCCTTGTTCGGAGGTGAACGCGGTCTCAAGGAACCCGTCCACGTCGGGCAGGTCGGCAACGGGCGTGCCGTCCGGCCCGCGCCCCTGACGATCAACGGTCTCGATCCGGACCAGGGGCAGGTCCAGCGCCCGCGCCGCCTCCTCCAGCGTCGCGCCGCCGCCCAACGCGTCGTCCAGGTCCACCGACAGCTCATACAGAGCGTCCACGGCCTCTTGATCCACCAGAGTCGCCCGGACTTCGTCGCGCACGTCCTCCAGCGGGCGGACCGATCCGGGCGTGACCTCGCGCACATGGAATACATGCCAGCCGAAGGCGCTTTCGACCGGATCGCTCACCTGTCCCTCGGGCACGGCGAACACCGCCTGGGACTGCGCGTCGGGAAGCGTTTCCCGGGTGACCTCGCCCAGGGGCACGGGCGCGGGCGCGCCGGCCTCGGCGGCCGCGTCCGCCAGCGTCTGCCCGGCGCGGACCGCATCCACGACCGCCTGGGCCGTCTGTTCATCGTCGGCCAGCACCTGGTCGACGACGCGGCGTTCCGGCGTCGCGTAGTCATCGCGGCGGGCCTCGTACTCCTCGCGGATGGCCTCGTCGCTGACCGCGACCAGCGGACGCGCCTCGTCCAGGGTCAGGACGACGGCCGTCACGGCGCGCATTTCCGGGGCGGTGAAGGCGTCGATGTTGTCCTGATAGAGCTGCTCCAGGGTGGCCTCGTCCGGCGTCGACGGCGGCGCCGGCGCGTCGGCGATGTCGAGCGACACCACGGCGCCCGCCCGGGCCTCATTGCGGTGGCGGTCAAAGTCACGCACGAGGCCGTCCGGCGCATGAGCGGCGCTGGTGACCGGCACGCTCAGGGCCGCCTGCAACAGCGAGCGGCGCACCCGGTTGGCGTACTGATCCTCGCTCATGCCGTTGGCGGCCAGGATGCGCTGGTAGCGGTCGCGATCGAAGCGGCCGTCGGCGCCGGCGAAGGTCGGATCGGCCTTGATCGCCTGGGCCACCACGGCGTCGGGCACCACCATGCCCCAGTCGTTGGCCGTCTCGATCTGGGTGGCCTGGGTGACGACACGGCCGATGGCGCGGTCCAGGTAGCCGAACTGAATGGCCTGTTCCGTGGTGAAGTCCTGGCCGGTGCGCTCACGCAGGGCCGAAACCTCCTGGTTCAATTCCGCCCGGATCGCCGCCGTGCCGATGGCCGTGTCACCGACCGTGATGGCCGGCGTCCCCTCGCCGCCGCCGGAGATGAAATCGCCGATGCCCCAGACACCGAAGCTGAGGATGAGCAGGCCCAGAAGGGCCTTCGCGAACCAGGACTTCGACGCCTTCCGGAAACTGTCGAGCATACCGCCACCGCTGCTGTCATGACGTGGGCGCCGCTCCGGGATGGGGGAGCGGCCGAATGGCGGCGCATGATAGGGAGGCACGCTTCGCACCGCAACGGAAACGCCGCCGGCCATGACAGCGATCGTCATCAGGACATCGTTCAAAAACGCCCGTCGGCATGGTAGACAGGCGCCCGAACGTCGCCACGATCTCAGGGGGAAACCATGCATGTTCGACGGCAGTTGATTGCCGGCAACTGGAAGATGAACGGCCTGCGTGCCGACGGACTGGACCTGGCCCGCTCACTGGCCGTCTGGTTGAACGGCGACGGCGCCGACGTGCGCGATCATGTCGACATGCTGGTCTGCCCGCCGGCGACCCTGGTGGCGCCTGTGGCCGAGGCCGTGGCCGGCACGCCGCTCGGCGTCGGCGGCCAGGACTGCCACGCGGTCGAGAAGGGTGCGCACACCGGCGACGTCAGCGCCTGGATGCTGAAGGACCTGGGCGCCAGCCACGTCATCGTCGGCCACTCGGAACGGCGCACCGACCACCACGAGACCGACGAGCAGGTGCGCGCCAAGGCCGCCGCCGCCCTAGCCGCCGGCCTGGTGCCCATCATCTGCATCGGCGAGACCGAGGGCGAACGCGACGCCGGCCAGGCGTTGGCCGTGGTGTCGCGGCAGTTCAACGGCTCGCTGCCCGAGGGGGCCAACGGGACCAACGTGGTCATCGCCTATGAGCCCGTCTGGGCCATCGGCACCGGACGCACCCCCACCACCGAGGACGTGGCCGAGATGCACCAGCGCATCCGCGCCGACGCCCGCGAGCGCATGGGCGCCAGCGCCGAAGCCCTGGTGATCCTCTATGGCGGTTCGGTCAAGCCGGGCAACGCGGCCGAACTGATGGCCATCGACGACGTCGACGGCGCCCTGGTCGGCGGCGCCAGCCTGAAGGCGACCGACTTCCAGGCCATCGCCAGCGCGTGTGTGTGACGCGGTGTCACGGTAAGCCCGAAAAGGGGCTGGCCTTGACCGGTCCGGGCGATTACAACAGCGGGCAATCACGCGGGCGGCTGTCGTTGCCGCCCGCCCGGAACCTGTGCGACGACCACTCCGCGCCTTGATGCAGGGCGCTTCGACAGTCCACGATGCCGGCCCGGCGGAGGCAGGATCTGCCGCATCTGCCGCCGGCTTCGTGGTGTGCCGGTCTCATTGAGGAACCATGATCACCGTCATTCTGGTCATTCACCTTCTGATCGCCATCGCCATGGTGGCCCTTATCCTCCTTCAGCGCTCGGAAGGCGGCGCCCTCGGCATCGGTGGCGGCGGCGGAGGCGGTGGCGGCGGCGGCCTGATGACGGGACGCGCGGCCGGCAACCTGCTGACCCGCAGCACGGGTTTCCTGGCGGCGGCCTTCTTCGCCACCAGCATGACGCTGGCGATCCTGGCGGACAGCGGCCAGCGCGCCGGCAGCGTGCTCGATGCCGCCCCGGCGGAGGAGGAGACGGTGCCGGCGACACCGGCGATCCCCGGGCCGGAGGTGCCGACAGGCGAGAGCACGCCGGAGGACGCCGTGCCGGCCGTTCCGGCGGCGCCGCTGTCGGAGTAACTCAGCCCGACTCGGCCGGAGCGCCGGACAGGACATGACACTGTCCGGCCGGCCCCGGCAGCGATGGACGCCGACGGTGGGGTGACCCGCGGCGCGGCAAGGCAGGGATGCGCGTTCGGACCATGACGACACGCTTCATCTTCATCACTGGTGGCGTCGTCTCCTCCCTGGGCAAGGGCCTGGCCTCGGCCGCCCTGGGGGCTGTCCTGCAGGCGCGCGGCTTCACGGTGCGGCTGCGCAAGCTGGACCCCTACCTGAACATCGACCCGGGCACCATGAGCCCGACCCAGCACGGCGAGGTCTTCGTCACCGACGACGGCGCCGAGACGGACCTCGACCTGGGCCACTATGAGCGCTTCACCGGCGTCGCCTCGCGCCGTTCGGACAACGTGACCGCCGGGCGCATCTACAAGACCGTGCTGGAGAAGGAACGGCGCGGCGACTACCTGGGCGGCACGGTGCAGGTCATCCCGCACGTCACCGACGCCATCAAGGAGTTCATCACCGCCGACCTGACGGACGAGGACTTCGTGCTGGTCGAGATCGGCGGCACCGTCGGCGACATCGAAAGCCTGCCGTTCCTGGAGGCCATCCGCCAGCTTGGCAACGAACTGGGGCCGGAGCGCACCATGTTCGTGCACCTGACCCTGCTGCCGTACATCGCCACCGCCGGCGAGTTGAAGACCAAGCCGACGCAGCACTCGGTCAAGGAACTGCTCAGCGTCGGCATCCAGCCAGACCTCTTGCTGTGCCGCAGCGAGCACGAAATCCCCGAAAGCGAGCGCGGCAAGATCGCCCTGTTCTGCAACGTCAAGCGCGAGGCGGTCATCCCGGCCTACGATGCACCGTCCATCTACGACGTGCCCATCAACTACCACAAGGAAGGCCTGGACACCCAGGTCTGCCGCCACTTCCGGCTCGGCTGCGAGCAGGCGCCCGACCTGACGCGCTGGCACACCATCGTCCACCGTGTGCGCCAGCCGGAGGGCGAGGTGACCGTCGCCGTGGTCGGCAAGTACATGAAACTTCTGGACTCCTACAAGTCCCTGGCGGAAGCGCTGGTGCATGGCGGCATCGCCAACAACGTCCGCGTCAAGCTGGAATGGATGGACAGCCAGGTGTTCGAGAACCCCGACAACAGCTATCTGTTGGAGGACGTGGACGGCATCCTGGTGCCGGGGGCCTTCGGCGAGCGCGGCGCCGCCGGCATGATGGCCGCCGCCCGCTTCGCCCGCGAGAAGGACGTGCCCTACCTGGGCATCTGCTTCGGGATGCAGATGGCGATCATCGAGGCGGCCCGCAATCTGGCCGGGATTCCCGGCGCCGGCTCCACCGAGTTCAGTGATCCGCCGGCCAAGGTGGTGGGCCTGATGACGGAATGGATTCGCGGCAACGAGGTGGAGCGGCGCCAGGCCGGCGGCGACATGGGCGGCACCATGCGCCTGGGGGCGTACCCGTGCATCCTGAAACCCGGGTCGCGGGTGCGCGCCATCTACAACGACGCCCAGACCATTCACGAGCGCCACCGCCACCGCTACGAGGTCAACAACGCCTATATCGGTCCGCTGGAGGCGCGCGGGCTGGTCTTCTCCGGCATGTCGCCCGACGGCCTGTTGCCGGAAATCGTGGAGATTCCCGATCATTCCTGGTTTGTCGGTGTGCAGTTCCATCCCGAGCTGAAGTCGAAGCCGTTCGACCCGCATCCGCTGTTCACGTCGTTCATCGGCGCCGCCGTCGAGAAGTCCCGCCTGGTCTGACCCGCGCCCGAACCGCGCTGCCCCTCTTTCGTACAGTCGTCCAAGAGTCGAGTCCCAGGAGTCGAACCATCGTGTCCGAGACCGCCGCCGCCCCGGAACCCGCGCCCGCGCGCGCCATCGCCGTCGGCGACCATTTGCTGGCCAACGACCTGCCGCTGGGCCTCATCGCCGGTCCGTGCCAGATGGAAAGCCGAGACCACGCGCTGGAGGTGGCCTCGGCCCTGGTCGAGATGACGGCCGCGCTCAACATGCCGCTGATCTTTAAGGCGTCGTTCGACAAGGCCAACCGGACCTCGCTTTCTGGTCCGCGCGGCATCGGGCTGGAGGCGGCCCTGCCGGTGTTCGCCGAGATCCGGGACCGGTTCGGCTGCGCCGTGCTCACGGACGTCCACGAAACGGCGCAGTGCGCGCCCGTGGCCGAGGTGGTGGACGTGCTGCAGATTCCCGCCTTCCTGTGCCGGCAGACCGACCTGCTGGTGGCGGCGGCGGTCACCGGCCGCATCGTCAATGTGAAGAAGGGCCAGTTCCTGGCGCCGTGGGACATGAAGAACGTGGTCGCCAAGCTTGAAGCGGCCGGCAACCGTCGCGTTCTTGTCACGGAACGGGGCGCCGCGTTCGGCTACAACACCCTGGTCACCGACATGCGCGGTCTGGTCACCATGGCGCGCGAGACCGGGTGCCCGGTCGTGTTCGACGCCACCCATTCCGTCCAACAGCCCGGCGGACTCGGCGGCGCGTCGGGCGGCCAGCGCGAATTCGCGCCGGTGCTGGCGCGCGCCGCCGTGGCGGTGGGCATCGCCGCCGTGTTCATCGAAACCCATCCCGACCCCGACGCGGCACCGTCGGACGGCCCCGTCATGATCGCCCTGAAGGACCTGCCGAGCGTCCTGGGCGTGCTCGCCAAACTCGACCGGGTGGCCAAGGCCCATCCCGTCACGATGTAACGCAACCCCCACGTCCCGCCGCGCCGCGCCGGGGCTTCACCACGGGAGACTGACACATGGCCGAGATCATCGACATCACCGCCCGCGAAATCCTCGATTCCCGAGGCAACCCGACCGTCGAGGTCGACGTGGTGCTGGAAACCGGCGCCATGGGCCGCGCCGCCGTCCCGTCGGGCGCCTCGACCGGCGTGCACGAGGCGGTGGAACTGCGCGACGGCGATGCTTCGCGCTACGGCGGCAAGGGCGTGCTGCGCGCCGCCGAGGCCGTCAACAGCGAGATCTTCAGCGCCATCGCCGGCATGGAGGCCGAGGAACAGGTCGTCATCGACGAAACCATGATCGACCTGGACGGCACCCCCAACAAGAGCCGCCTGGGCGCCAACGCCATCCTGGGCGTCTCGCTGGCCGTGGCCAAGGCCGCCGCCGAGGAGGCCGGCCTGCCGCTGTACCGCTACATCGGTGGTGTCTCGGCCCGCACCCTGCCGGTGCCGATGATGAACATCGTCAACGGCGGCCAGCACGCCGACAACCCGATCGACATCCAGGAATTCATGATCATGCCGGTCTCGGCGTCCAGCATCTCCGACGCCGTGCGCATGGGCGCCGAAGTGTTCCACGCGCTGAAAAAGCAGCTCAAGGACGCCGGCCACAACACCAACGTCGGTGACGAGGGCGGCTTCGCCCCCGGCCTGAAGAGCGCCGACGAAGCCCTGGGCTTCATCATGAAGTCGGTCGAGGCCGCCGGCTACAAGCCCGGCGACGACATCATGCTGGCGCTCGACGCGGCCTCCAGCGAGTTCTTCAAGGACGGCAAGTACGTCCTGGAGGGCGAGGGCAAGACCCTGGATGCCGCCGGCATCGTCGACTACTACGCTGACCTGTGCGCCCGCTATCCGATCCTGTCGATCGAGGACGGCTGCGCCGAGGACGACTGGGACGGCTGGAAGCTGCTCACCGACAAGCTGGGCGCCACGGTCCAGCTTGTCGGCGACGACCTGTTCGTCACCAACCCGGAGCGTCTGGCCGACGGCATTCAGAGGGGCGTGGGCAACTCCATCCTGGTCAAGGTCAACCAGATCGGCACCCTGACCGAGACCCTGAAGGCCGTGGAGATGGCCCACAAGGCGGCCTTTACCGCCGTGCTGTCGCACCGCTCGGGCGAGACCGAGGACAGCACCATCGCCGACATCGCCGTGGCCACCAACTGCGGCCAGATCAAGACCGGCTCGCTGTCGCGCTCCGACCGCATGGCCAAGTACAACCAGCTCATCCGCATCGAGGAGGAACTGGGCCCGGCGGCGCTGTACGCGGGGACGAGCATCCTGCGCGGGTAGGCGTCGGGCGCGGCTGGCCGGGGTGACCCACCGGTTCGGCAGCTTGTGATCGCGACGAGCCAAGCGACGAAGCAATCCAGGGCGAGAACCGATACGGTCTGCTCTGGATTGCTTCACGTTCGTGTTGCGACGGGGGTTCGCAATGACGGGTCCCTTGCCCTCCCGCTTTCGGTCGAGTCTAGAGCACCCCGTCCACCCAGTCGAACAGCTTGTTCTTGGGCAGGGCGCCGATCTTGGTGGCCACCACCTGGCCGCCCTTGAACACCATCAGGGTGGGGATGCCGCGCACCCCGTACTTGTTCGGCGTGCCGGGGTTCTCGTCGATGTTGATCTTTGCCACCGTGATGCGGTCGGACATGGTGGCGTCCATCTCCTCCAAGGCGGGGCCGATCTGTTTGCAGGGGCCACACCACTCGGCCCAGAAGTCCACCAGCACCGGGGTCTCGGACTTCAGAACGTCTTCGTCGAACGAAGAATCGGACACGTGCTTCATCGGTCGGGTTGTCCTTTGGCGGGTGTCAGGCCCCATGCCGCGCCGAATACCCGGACGGCGGTGGCGGCCATGCTGCGCCAAATCTAGGGCCGCACCCTGAGGAGCGTCAAGCCGAGCCGGCATCGGGCGTCCGGCGCGGCCCTCAGCGGCGGCGGCGCAATAGGATGTAAAGCGCGCCCTCGCCGCCGTCGCGGGGCTGGGCGCGCGCCGTCGCCAGCACGATCCGCCGCAGCCCGTCCTGCCCCAGCCAGTGCGGCACATCGCGCCTCAGCACGCCGCCGCCCTCGCGCCCGGTGCCTTTGCCGGTCACGACCAGCACGCAGCGCGCGCCGCGCTCGTGGGCGCGGTGCAGGAACACTGTGAGGGCTTGGTGTGCCCGTTCGCGGGTCATGCCGTGGAGGTCGAGCCGGCCCTCAAGGTCCATGCGACCGCGCCGGAACCGGTCGTGGGTGCGGCGGTCGATGCCGGCGGCGTCGCCGCGCCGGGTGGCGGGCGAGGCTGGCGCATGGTCGGGACGGGCAGAGTCGCGGCCGGCCGGGCGCGATGGCGGTGGGTTGGGGGCAGGGTCGAGAGGCCGCTGCGGTGCCGCTGGGTCCGGACCGGGGTCCGGGGCCGGCGCGGGCCGGCGTCCGGCGAGGGGCGTGGCGTTGCGTGTGACTTGTTGCCACAATCTGAGGTCGTAATCCGAGATCGAGGCCTTGCCTCGGCCCCGGCCACGGTGGTTGTCAGGCTCCCTGGCCATCCGCGCCGTCATCGACCAGAACGACATGCAACTGGCGCGGGCCATGGGCGCCCAGCTGCAGGGTTTGCTCGATGTCTCCCGTGCGGGAGGGGCCGGTGATCATGTGGACCGTGCGGGGCAGGCCGTCCGGGTGGGCGTGACGCAGGCGGCTCCATCCGTCCTCCAGGCCGCCAACGATGTCCGAGGCGCGGAGCACCACGATATGGGTTTCGGGCAGGACGTTGAGCGTCGCCGGGCTGGCCGGCCCGGAGGCCATGAGGATCGTGCCCGTCTCGGCAATGCCGGCCAGGGCGTGAGCGATGCCGACGGTGTCGTCGGCGGTCGGCGCGGCGCGCCGGTCCAGGGTGAAGCGGCTGTCGCGGTCCAGTCCGTCCAGGCGCGGATCGGGGGGCACCATGGCCCGCAAGGGCAGGCCGATGCCCGCCAGATACTGGGCCACGGCATCGCCCACGTCCCCGGGCGCGCAGCGCGACACGGTGGCGGCGGCGGCCTCGGCGTTGGTGATGAACCGGGCCACCAACTCAGCGTGGGTGCCATGGGCGATGGCCGGGATCACTGGCGCCACCGGCGATCGCGCGGGCTCGGCCGCGCCTGCGTCGTCGGTCGGGTCGGGCTCCGCCGGCCGCCCCAGGGCGGCGCGGATGTTGCTCAGGATGGACTCGCGGGCTGGACTGCTCACGCCAAAGGTCTCTGCATGGGGGTGTGCGGGATGGGTGGGCGAGGGGTGGACAAGGGCCGGGCCGCTCAGGGGCTGGGTTTGGGTGGCGCGGACGCCGTGTCGTCGCTGCCCAGGCCCGGCCCCAGTTCCTGGCCCGACTGGAAGCGCCGGGCGAAGGCGCGCCAGTCCCCGCGCGGCGCCACCACGCCGATGCGCGGGTTTTCCGCCAGGGTCACGACGACGCCGCCGTACGACCAGATGACCTGCCAGTTGTGCGCATTCTTGAGCAAGTTTGCAATGGTGCGGGCGCGCAGGCGCTCCGCCACCCAGGGGCGGACCAGGAACGCGTAGGCGAACATGGCGATGATCAGCGTGACAGTGCCGGCCACCAGGTTGTAGGCCATCACCAGCAGACTCCCCAGGATCAATGCCACCAGGGGGACCACGTTCTCCCAGGGGTCGAACACGGGCGAGCCGGTTCTGTTGAGCCTGTTGAAGTCCACACGGATGCGGATGCGATCCGCCATGTAGGCTTCGGTGAGACGTTCATGGAGGCGATAGTCCTGCGCCGCCTTGGAGGAACGCGCCATCGTGTCTGGAAATCCCTGTTTGACGATCCGGTGCGGTCACGCCGCGCCCGGGCCCTAGTTTATTGCTCTTTTCCGGATTTGTAACGCGACATGAAGGAGCCGCCGGGCTCCGGCGCGGGCAGGTCGCGCACCCGCGTCCACGCACCGGCGAACGGCAGGCGGCGCACGCGGCCCCGCCGTCCGGCCATGAGCCTCAGCAGGCGGCCCGCCATGGCCGTGCCGAAGCGGTACACCGCCGGCCGCCGCGCCGCGAAGGCCCACAGACCCAGAGCCTGCCGGGCGCTTTCCGGGGTCAGGTTGCGGTCGACTTCTTCCTCCCGCCACTGCCGCAACATGCGCGGCAACGGGATCTTCATCGGGCACACCGCCTCGCACCGGCCGCACAGGGTCGAGGCGTTGGGCAGGCTGCCGGCCTCCTCCACCGAGGACAGCGCGGGCGTCAGGACGGATCCGATCGGCCCCGGGTAGACCGAGCCGTAGGCATGGCCGCCGACGGCGCCGTAGATCGGGCAGTGATTGATGCAGGCGGCACAACGGATGCACCGCAGCACGTCCTGGAACGGGCTGCCCAGCAGGCGCGAGCGGCCATTGTCGACCAGCACGACGTGGAAATGCTCCGGTCCGTCCGCATCGTCGGCCCGCCGGGGACCAGTGGCCAGGGTGGTATAGGTCGACATCACCTGTCCCGTGGCCGAGCGGGCCAGCAGGCGCAGGATGGTGGCGGCGTCGTCCAGGGCCGGCACCACCTTGTCGATGCTGGCGACGACGACATGGACGCGCGGCAGGAGCTGGGTCAGGTCGGCGTTGCCTTCGTTGGTGACGATGACCGCCGAGCCGGTCTCGGCCACCAGCATGTTGGCGCCGGTGATGCCCACGTCCGCCGACAGGAACCGTTCGCGCAGCACGGTCCGCGCCTCGTCCAGCAACGCGCGCGGCTCGTCCAGAGGGCGCCCGGCGTCGAACTCCAGGTGATGCTCGCGGAACAGGTCGGCGACCTCGGCCTTCCGCACATGGATGGCGGGGGCGATGATGTGGCTGGGCTGTTCCTTGCGCAGTTGGATGATGTACTCGCCCAGATCGGTCTCAACGGAGTCGATGTCGTTCTTTTCGAGGGCGGCGTTGAGGCCGATCTCCTCGGTGACCATCGACTTGCCCTTGGTGACCAGGCGAGCGCCGTGGGCGCGGCAGATGCCGATTACCGTGCGGCAGGCGGCTTCGGCGTCGCCGGCCCAGTGCACGTGGCCGCCGCTCTCGGTGACCTTGGCCTCGAACCGCTCCAGGTAGTGGTCGAGGTGGGTGAGCGTATGATCCTTGATCGCCTTGCCGGCGTCGCGCAGGGCCTCGAACTCGGGCAGGGCCGCCACCGCCTCGGCGCGCCGGGCGCGGAAGCCGGTCTTCATGGTGGCCAGCGACTGCCGCAGGTTGGCGTCGGCGACGGCGGCGCGGGCGTTGGATCCGAACTCGCGGCTTGTTACGTGCATGGCGTCTCGCTCTCCGAACCGGGCGACAACATCAACGGGAGTCCGGGTCTTCGCCGATGGCCGGGCCATCGGTCGCGCCGGCGAGGACCTCGGCCACATGGCGGGCCTGAACGGTGCTGCCCTGGCGTTTGAGCATCCCGGCGATGTTGAGCAGGCACCCCATGTCGCCCCCCAGGACCAGGCTGGCGCCGGTGGCTTCGATGTCCTTGACCTTGTCCGAAACCATGCTGCCGGAGATGTCCGGGTACTTGACGGCGAAGGCGCCGCCGAAGCCGCAGCATTCCTCCGGCGCCGACACCTCGCGCAGCTCCAGCCCCTGGACCTTCGCCAGCAGGGCGCGCGGCTGAGCGTGGATGCCGAGTTCGCGCAGGCCGCTGCACGTGTCGTGGTAGGTCACGGTGGCATCCAGCCGCGCCGTGACATCCGTCCAGCCGAGCACGTCGACCAGGAACGCGGTCAATTCGTAGGTCTTGCGCGCCAAGTGACGGGCACGCTTGGGCATCTCCGGGTCCGGGTGGGTCCGCAGCAGGGCCGGGTAGTGGTTGCGGATGTGGCTGGCGCAGGAGCCGGACGGCGCCACCACGTAGTCGACCATCTCCGCCTCCAGCGCCTCCACCATGTGCTGGGCTTGGTCGCGCGCGGCGTCGCGGTCGCCGCTGGTGAAGGCGGGCTGGCCGCAACAGGTCTGGCGCGGTGGCACCGTGACGCGGCAGCCGGCCTGCTCCAGCAGGCGCAGGGCCGCGAACGCGGCCGATGGCCGGAACAGGTCGGCCAGGCAGGTGACGAACAGGGCCACGTGGGGCGCGGTGGTGTCGGCGGTTTCGGCGGCGGGGGGCATGGACATCCGTACGGGTGGGGGCGACAGACGAAACGGACCACGGGAGCGCCACACGGGGGCGCCACGGCGCGGAGCCGGGGTCCGTCGACTCGTCCTTATCACCCCTGCCGGACAGGGGAAAGGCCTCGTGCGGTGTTTGCGGTTGAGGAGGGCGCCGGCCGGGTCGAGTGGGTCCGGGCCACGGACTCAATGGATGGCTTTGTTAACGAAATCGTTCCACTTAAGCGCATATAACGCTTGATGTAGTGTGCCTGTCGGAGGTCGATGCTAGCATCAACAATTCGTCCAAAAGCCGGCGCATCGATCAGGCCGTGAGGGTGGGATCAGCCTGACCGGGCCGGGTTGGCCATGCCCGGGGCCGTCGCGTCCAAGGTATGGCCTGCACAATAAAAAAGTAGCGGGAATGGTACGGTCCTGGACCATCACCCATTGGCTGGCCGCCATCGTCATCGCCGCCGTCGTGTGCTCGGGGATCGCCGTCATCGTCCTCGTGCGATACCAGGAGGCCGCGTCCGTCGCGGCCCTTGCGGAGTCGCGGGCGCGAGCGACGTCGGAGCAGGTGTTCGAGCACGTCTATCTGTCCATGCGCCACGGGCCGACGCCGGGTGAACTGACCGGGATCGTCGACCGCCTGAACACCAAGCTTGAGGCCGCGAGCGTCAATTTGGTGCGCAGCGAGTCCGTCGCCCTGCAATACGGGGATTCTCCGGGCGCCCGGGCCGCCCGGGCCAATGATCCGGAGATCAAACGGGTCCTGTCCTCGGGACGGGAGGAGGTGATTCGGGACGGGAACACGCTGCGCTTCCTGCATCCCCTTAAACTGGTCGAGGAATGCGCCGCGTGCCATGTCGGCACGATTGGCGAGACCGTCAACGGTGTCATGGACATCCGTTTTTCTTTGAATGTTCTGGAGCAGCCGCTGGGGTTTTTGACGGGCACGGCCTTCCTGGGCTTCCTGGGGGCCTTGTCGCTGATCTTCGGCACGCTGTTCGTGGCCGTGCGCCTGCTGGTGGTGCGCCCCATCCAGGGGCTGTCCGAGACCATGACGCGCCTTGGCACCGCGGATCGGCCCGAGGGCGCCAGTGTGGGACACCAACCGCAGGTGCGGGAACTGGCCCAGTTGACCGACGCGTTCAACACCTTGATGGACAGGGTCGCGCACCAACGCGCCGCGCTGGAGGAGCACGCGGCGGCGTTGGCCGTCGCCAAGGACTCCGCCGAACACGCGCGCATCCAGGCGGACGCCGCCAACATGGCCAAGTCCGAGTTCCTGGCGTCTATGAGCCACGAACTGAGGACCCCGCTGAACGCGATCCTGGGCTTTTCCGAGGTGATCCGCGACGAAGTGTTCGGGCCCCTGACCGACCCGCGATACCGGTCCTACGTGGCCGACATCCACAACAGCGGGTGTCAGTTGCGCGACTTGGTGAACGATCTGCTGGACCTGGCGCGGATCGAGGCCGGCCGATTGGAACTCGCGCCGGAGACGCTGGACGTCGCGTTCGAGGTTGGAGCCTGCGTCGATCTGTTCCGGGAGCGCGCGCGGGAAGCAGGGCTGACGCTTATTCGCGACTGGGGCCGGGACCTGCCGCCGCTGTGGGCCGATCCGCGCGCCTTGCGCCAGGCGCTCAACAACCTGATTTCGAACGCCATCAAATACACCCCAAGGGGCGGGTCCGTTCGCGTTGCCGTGCGGGCGCTTGCCGACCGCATGGAGATCGCCGTGGCCGACACCGGCATCGGCATCGACAAGGAGTTTCACGACCTGGTGTTCTCGGCCTACGGGCGGGTGATCAATGTCGAGACCCGCAACATCGAGGGGACCGGGCTCGGCCTGTCGCTGGTGAAGGCACTGATGGACCAGCATGGCGGCACCGTGACCCTGGAGAGCCGGCAGGGCGAAGGCTCCACCTTTACGCTGGTGTTTCCGATGCGGCCCGGGGAGGCTGGGTCCTGACCTCCGGTGTGGCGCGAAAATGTGGGATGGTGCGGGCGGCCGGACTCGAACCGGCACGGGAAAGCCCAAGCGATTTTAAGTCGCTTGCGTCTACCTGTTCCGCCACGCCCGCATGACCCCCCAGGCGGATGGCCCGAAGGTAAAGCGGCGGACGGAACAACGCAAGAGTGCGAATAAAGACAACGTGATCCCAGACGTGCCAACCCCTGACACGGCTTATCGGGGGGCGTCAATCTCTTCGGGAACACCCTGCGGCGCGAAGTCCGTCCGTCCGCGCAAGGCGCGGTGCTGGCGTAACGCCCAGGCGACGTTGGGGTAGGCGAGGTGGCCCCACGGCAGGTCGTCCCAGTCGATCAAGGCAACCTCCTGGCTTTCGGGACCCGGTTCGCACACGGGGGAGAGCATTCGCCCACGATAGACCAGATGAACCTGGCTGATGTGGGGCAGGTTGTAGAGTGCCAGAAGGTCGGTCAGTTCGACCTTGGCACGGGCTTCCTCCCAGACCTCACGGGCGGCGCCCTCCTGGGTGCTTTCGCCCAGTTCCAGGAACCCGGACGGCAGGCACCACATCCCCTCGCGCGGCGGAATGGCCCGCCGGACCAGAAGATAGCGGTCCTCCCAGGTGCAGACCGCACCGACGATGACTTTCGGATTGTCGTAGCGGACGTACCCGCACTCGGCGCACACGAGTCGTTCCCGGTCATCGCCCTCGGGGACCATGGCCACGGTGGGACCCGTGCCACGGGCACCGCCGGGCACGGTCGTGAAATAGGTCTTGTGAATACGATCGACACTCACCGGATGGTTACCATTGCGGCGCCCCGCGCGAACGACACGGCGCGCCGAAGCCAGACCCGTGTCAGCGACACATCCCAGCTATACCACAATGTCCAGGTAGGTGCCACGCGGCGCCGTCGGATCCAGGTCCTGACCTTCGAAACGGATCCTGGGCGCGGGTTGGGTCTCATCCGCCGCGATGGCCGCCCGCGACGCGGCCGCCGTGGCGGCGCCCCCGCCGCGCTGGTTGCCATCGGCCGGGGCGGAGGGCCGCACGGTATCGGTCTGCAAAGCCGACGATGTGGCTCCGGAAAGTCCCGATACTTCGCTCATGCTGCCCTCACTGCCCTGTCAGGGGATGTCTGGCCGCCGGCCTGAAAGACGCTCAGGCGGTGATGTCGACCGACGCGCCCTTGCCCGATTCGGCGACCGGCGTGACGGCCTGGGCTGGGTTCTGGGCGTTTCCGCTCGCCTGCTCCAGCAGGCCCACGACCGCCTGATCGGCCTCCGCGGACATCCGCAGCATCGCCGTTTGCGTGGACATCATGTTGGCGGCCTGGCTCAGGAGGGTTCCTCCCACAATGGAGGCCATGCTCATCGGTCTGTCTCCCATTCTGGGGCACGTGTCACGACTCCGGGTCCCTTGCCTTGCCCATCCACGGGTCGCGATCGAGCCGGACCACATTCCGGCCGCGCACGCGCAAGGTCACCCGACGGGACGATGATTTCCCACGACAAAGATAGCAAATGACGGGCAGAGGGACAAGACCAGCCGTCACAATCAAAAATTTGCACGACAATGATGCAAAAACAGGACAAGTTTTATGGAATGATCATTGGGGCGAGTCGGCGCAAAACCGCCATTGGCCCGGCCTGTCAGCCGACATTTCCATGGCAATGTTTGTATTTTTTCCCGGACCCGCACGGGCACGGCTCGTTGCGGCCCACCTTGCCCCAGGTCGACGGATCGGCGGGATCGCGCGACTCGGGCGCGACGACGGTCCGGACGGGCTCGGCCACCCGAAGGCCTTCGCCCTGCGGCGCGCCGGCGCCGACGGCCGGCTCCGGATTGTCATGGCGGGCCTGCATCCGCGTCGGCGCGGCGCGCGGCACCAGTTCGTCCTCGGGCGGCGCCTCGCGGATCTCGACATGCGCCAGATACTGGGTGACGCGCTCGCGCAGGGTTTCCAGCATGGCCTCGAAGAGGGCGAAGGCTTCCTGCTTGTACTCGTTGAGCGGATCGCGCTGGCCGTAGGCGCGCAACGAGATTCCCTGGCGCAGATGGTCCAGGTGCAGCAGGTGCTCCTTCCAGGTCTGGTCCAGGAGCTGCAGGAGCAGGCTTTTCTCGACCAGGCGCAACGTGTCGGCGCCGTAGCGGGCGGCCTTCTGAGCCATGGCCTGTTCGGACGCCTCCAGAATGCGCTCGCGGATTTCCTCCTCGGCGATGCCCTCTTCGTGGCGCCACTGCTCGCAGGGCAGGTCCAGGGCCAGCAGCCGCAGACACTCGTCGTGCAGGCCGGTCATGTCCCATTCGTCCGGCATGGCCTTGGGCGGCATGTGCTTCGGCACGATGTGGTCGACCACCTCGCGGCGCATGTCGACGACGGTGTCGCGCACGTCGGTGGTGGTCATGAGGTCGCGGCGCTGTTCGTAGATGACCTTGCGCTGGTCGTTCATCACGTCGTCGAAGCGCAGCAGGTTCTTGCGGATCTCGAAGTTGCGCGCCTCGACCTTCTGCTGAGCCTTTTCCAGCGCCTTGTTGATCCAGGGATGCTCGATGGCCTCGCCTTCCTCCAGGCCCAGGCGGCGCAACATGCCGTCCATGCGGTCGGTGCCGAAGATGCGCATCAAGTCGTCTTCCAGCGACAGGAAGAACTGGGACGCGCCCGGGTCGCCCTGACGGCCGGAGCGGCCGCGCAACTGGTTGTCGATGCGCCGGCTTTCGTGGCGTTCGGTGCCGATGACCATCAGGCCGCCGGCCTTGAGCGCCTGCGCCTTGCGGGCCTCCACCTCGGCGCGGATGGCCTGGATGCGCTGGTCGCGCGCCTCGCCCTCCAGCTCGGCCGGGACCTCGCGGGCCAGGCGCATGTCCAGGTTGCCGCCAAGCTGGATGTCGGTGCCGCGCCCGGCCATGTTGGTGGCGATGGTCACCGCGCCGGGAATGCCGGCCTCGGCGATGATCAGGGCTTCCTGCTCGTGGTGGCGGGCGTTCAGCACGTTGGGCTTGATGCCCTTGGTCTTGCGCAGCGTCTGCGCCAGGAATTCCGACTTTTCGATGGAGACCGTGCCCACCAGCACCGGCTGGCCGCGCTTGTGGCAATCCTCGATCAGGTCGACGATGGCGTCGTATTTCTCGCGGGCCGTGCGGTAGACCTGATCATCCATGTCATCGCGGACCATGGGCCTGTGGGTGGGCAGGTCGACCACCTCCAGGCTATAGATCTCGGCGAACTCGCCGGCCTCGGTCATGGCCGTGCCGGTCATGCCGGCCAGCTTGGGATACAGCCGGAAGAAGTTCTGGAAGGTGATCGAGGCCAGCGTCTGGTTCTCGTTCTGGACCGTCACGCCTTCCTTGGCCTCCAGCGCCTGGTGCAGGCCCTCGGAGTAGCGGCGGCCCTCCATGGCGCGGCCGGTGAACTCGTCGATGATGACGATCTTCCCGTCCTTGACCATGTAATGCACGTCGCGCTCGAACAGAGTCCGCGCGCGCAAGGCCTGGTTCAGGTGATGCACCAGCGAGACGTTGGACAGGTCGTACAGCCCGCCGGACTGGATCAGGCCGGCATCGCGCAAGAGTTGCTCGGCGTATTCCGTGCCCTCTTCGGTCAGGCTGACCGCGCGCTGCTTCTCGTCTTTTTCGTAGTGGTCTTCCGACAGCTTGGGGATCAGCTTGTCGACCTTGCCGTACAGGTCGGTGCTGTCCTCGGCCATGCCGGAGATGATCAGCGGCGTGCGCGCCTCGTCAATGAGGATGCTGTCGACCTCGTCGACGATGCCGAAGTTGAAGGGCCGCTGGACCATGTCCTCCAGGCGGAATTTCATGTTGTCGCGCAGGTAGTCGAAGCCCAGCTCGTTGTTGGTGCCGTAGGTGACGTCACAGGCGTATTGCGCGCGGCGTTCCGCGTCGCTCAGGCCGTGCGTGATGCAGCCCACCGTCAGGCCCAGGAACTCGTAGATCTGGCCCATCCATGCCGCGTCGCGCTGGGCCAGGTAGTCGTTGACCGTGACGACATGGACGCCCTTGCCTTCCAGGGCGTTCAGGTACACGGCCAAGGTCGAGACCAGGGTCTTGCCCTCGCCGGTCTTCATCTCGGCGATCTTGCCCTGGTGCAGCACCACGCCACCCATCAGCTGCACGTCGTAGTGGCGCTGGCCCAGCGTGCGCTTGGCGCCCTCGCGCACGGTGGCGAAGGCCTCGATCAGCAGGTCGTCGAGGGGTTCGCCCTTTTGCAGGCGGTCGCGGAACCACGCAGTGCGCGCGCGCAGGGCGTCGTCCGACAGCCCCGCCAGCTCCGGTTCCAGGGCGTTGATGGCGGCGACGGTCTTTCCGAGGCCCTTGATGTAGCGATCGTTGGCGGTACCGAACAGCTTTCGGGCGATGACGCCGAACATGGGATGACCTCGGAAGCGGACAGAGAGGCGGACAGGGAGGGCAGGGGCACATAGAAGCAGGGGCACATAGAAAACGTCGCCCCGGAGCCCCGGGGCGCGTGCCGGCAAGAGATAGAGAGCGGGGGCAGGGCTGTCAACGAAACGCCGGCCCCACAAGCGTGTGCCCCAAAATGGTCAGAAACAGCACCTATCTGACGCGACGGTGGTGTCGCTGGCCCGGCCGAGTGGTTGACCCAGGCGGTTGACGATCCCGGCGCGACGGGTCAGGGTGCCGCCCACATCGCGCGGCTGGCGTCCTTGATGCCCGGCCGCCAATCTCTCGAGACCTTTCCGCTCCAACGAGGACTCACGACATGGTTCGCCCCACACCCCGCGCGCTGGCCGTCGCGGCCGGCCTTTCCCTGGTTCTGCTCGGTGCTCCGGCGGCTGTGCAAGCCCAACAGGAGATCGATCCCGATACCGTCGTGGCCCGTGTCAACGGCCACGAGATCACCATGTCCCGGCTCCAGGCCCTGCGCGCGCGCGATCCCCAGCTTCAGCAGGTGCCGCTGCCCATGCTTTATGAGTCCCTGGTCAACCACCTGGTCGAGGGCGAGTTGATCGTGGGCAAGGCCAAGGCCGAGGGCTTCGGCGATCACCCCGACGTGCAGGAACGCCTGAACGCCGTGCGCGACGAGATCATCCGCAGCATCTATCTGACCGAGATCGTCGAGGACGCGGCCACCGAGGAGGCCTTGCAGGCGCGCTATGAGGCGTTCAAGCAGGAGCATCCCCCCGAGGAAGAGGTCAAGGCCTCGCATATCCTGGTGGAATCCGAGGACGAAGCCCGCGCGATCATCCAGCAGCTTGAGGACGGCGCCGACTTCGCCGAGCTGGCCAAGGCCGAGTCGACCGGCCCGTCGGCGCCCAACGGCGGTGACCTCGGCTATTTCAAGCGCAACGGCCAGATGGTCGAGCCGTTCGCCAAGGCGGCGTTCGACCTGGAGGCCGGCGCGTACACCACCGAGCCGGTGGAGACCCAGTTCGGCTGGCACGTCATCAAGGTGACGGACCGCCGCATGTCCGAGCCGCCGAGCCTGGAGGAGGTGCGCAATCAGCTCACCACCGAGATCGCCCAGGACACGATCTCTGACCTGGTCGAGGATCTGCGCGACGACGCCGACATCGAAACCACGCCGATCGAAGAGATCGCGCCGAAGGCCGAGTAAGGCGGCGCGCGCATGGACACCGTCCCATCCCCGCTCGCTCCCGAGACCATCGTCACGCCCGCGCCCGTCGCGGGCGTGCGTCTGGCCACGCGGGCGTGCGGGGTGCGCTATCGGGACCGCACCGACGTCCTGCTGGCGCTGTTCGACCCCGGCACCACGGTGGCCGGGGTGCTCACGCAGTCCGCCACCCGATCGGCGCCGGTCGAGTGGTGCGCGGCCGGCCTGAGGGGCGGGGCAGCCCGCGCGCTGGTGGTGAATTCCGGCAACGCCAACGCCTTCACCGGGCTGCGCGGCGTTTCCTCGGTGGAAAACATCGCCGCCGCCGCCGCCGCCGTGGCGGGCTGCAAGCCGGAAGAGGTCTTCGTCTCCTCCACCGGCACCATCGGCGAGTTCCTGCCCGACGCTCGCATCACCGGCCCGTTGCCGGAGATGGCCGCCGCCGCCCGCCCCGACGCCTGGGTCGAGGCGGCACGGGCCATCATGACCACCGATACCTATCCCAAGACCGCCACCAGCCAGTGTCGTATCGGCGACGCGGTGGTGACGCTGTCGGGCATCGCCAAGGGTTCGGGCATGATCGCGCCGGACATGGCGACCATGCTGGCCTATGTGGCCACGGACGCGGCCCTGCCGCCGGAGGTGCTGAAGGCGCTGTTGGTCCCGGCCGCCGATGCGTCGTTCAACAGCATCACCGTGGACGGCGACACCTCGACATCGGATACCCTGCTGCTGTTCGCCACCGGCAAGGCCGACCACCCGCCCGTCACCTCCGCCGACGATCCGGCCCAGGCGTCGTTCCGTGCGGCGCTGGACGCGCTGTTGCTCGACCTGGCCCACCAGGTGGTCCGGGATGGCGAGGGCGCCAGCCGGTTCGTGGAGATCCGTGTGACCGGCGCTGAGACCGACCGCGCGGCGCGGCGCATCGGCCTGACCATCGGCAACTCGCCGCTGGTCAAGACGGCCATCGCCGGGGCCGACGCCAACTGGGGCCGCATCGTCATGGCCGTGGGCAAGGCCGGGGAGAAGGCCGACCGCGACCGCCTGGCCATCCACATCGGCGGCGCGCGGGTGTGCGAAAGCGGGTTGGCCGTGCCCGACTACGACGAAACGCCGGTGGCCGCGCATATGCAAGGTCGCGAGATACTGATCGAGGTGGATGTGGGCGTGGGATCGGGCCGCGCCACCGTGTGGACCTGTGACCTGACCCACGGCTACATCGACATCAATGCCGACTATCGAACCTGACGCCTCTGCCCTGGACCAGCAGACCGCGCGAACCCTGGCGGCGCGGCTGGAGGAGGGCGGCTGCGAGGCGACTCTGCCCCTGGTCACCGATCGGCTGGTCCTGCGCCTGCCCCGGGCCGAGGACGTGGCCGCCGTCCTGCCCCATGCCGGGCAATGGGATGTTGCTCGTTTCACCTCCAGCATCCCCCATCCCCTGAGCGAGGACGACGCCCGGGTGTGGCTGAGCCGGGGGGCGGAGGCCCGGGCCAAGGGGGCCGGCGTTCAGCTCATCATGACGGATCGCGCCGATGGCACGATCAGGGGAGTGGTCGGCCTCGGCTGGGGCCACACCTGGCCGGAGGCCGAGGTGGGCTACTGGGTCGGACCGCCGTTCCAGGGGCAGGGCCTGGCCACCGAGGCGGTGCGGGCGATCCTGGGTCTCGGCTTCGAGGCCCTGGGGCTGGCGACGGTGTTCGCCACCACCAAGCCGGACAACGTCGCCTCGCGGCGCGTGCTGGAGAAGGTGGGGCTGCGCCCGGACGGCCAGCGCCTGCGCATCGATGCCGTGGCGCGCGGCGAAATCTGGGACCACGAGCGCCTGTCCATCGACCGCGCCACGTGGGAGGCCGAGCGCGCCGCCCGCTCCCGTATGGTGCTGGTGGTGGCCGCCGCGTTGGTGGATGTGGACGGGCGTGTGCTCCTGACCCGCCGGCCCGAGGGCAAGGCGATGGCCGGCCTGTGGGAGTTTCCCGGCGGCAAGGTCCACGACGGCGAGACCCCCGAACGTGCCTTGATCCGAGAGCTTCACGAGGAACTGGGCATCGACGTCCGGCACGCCTGCCTGGCGCCGCTGACGTTCGCGTCTCACGCCTACCCGGACTTCCATCTGCTCATGCCGCTGTTCGTGCTACGCTCGTGGCAGGGGCGCGTGACGCCGCGCGAGGGCCAGGAGATCGCCTGGGTGCGCGCCATGCGCCTGCGTGACTATCCGATGCCGCCGGCCGATCCGCCGCTGATCCCGGCCTTGCAGGACCTGCTGGGCTGACGCCGTCCGGCTCATCCCGTGCCTGGAGACGCCATGACCGCCGACGCACCGCCCACCGCCGCCCTGATCGTCATCGGCAACGAGATTCTGTCGGGGCGCACCCAGGACGCGAATGTGACATTCATCGCCGGACGGCTGTCCGCCATGGGCATTCCCTTGCGTGAGGTGCGCGTCGTGCCGGACGAGGCGGCGGCCATCGTCGAGGCGGTCAACACGCTGCGCGCGCGCGCGACCTATGTCTTCACGACCGGGGGCATCGGCCCCACCCACGACGACATCACCGCCGCCAGCATCGCCGCCGCCTTCGGCCGGCCCCTGGTGCGCCATCCGGAGGCCGAGGCTCTCATGCGCGAGGCTTACGGCAGCGACATCACGGAGGTCCGTCTGCGCATGGCCTCAATGCCGGAGGGGGCGGCGCTGATCGACAACCCGGCCAGCGGCGCGCCCGGGTTCCGGGTCGAGAATGTGTTCGTCCTGGCCGGCGTGCCCTCGATCATGCGCGCCATGTTCGAAAGCCTGGCGCCGGACCTGACCGGCGGGCCGCCGATTCTGTCGCGCGCGGTCACCGCCACGGTGCGCGAAAGCGAGGTGGCGGAGGCCCTGGCCGCCATCCAGGCGCGCTGGCCGGCGGTGGACCTCGGCAGCTATCCGTGGGCGCGCGGCGGTCAGATCGGCACGACCCTGGTGGCGCGCGGCACCGACGCGGCGGTGCTGGAGGCGGTGGTCACCGACCTGGTGGCCATGATCGACGGCAGGGGCGCGGACGCCACCATCCAGGAGGGCGGGGGCTGAGGGAGAGGGTGATGGGCCTTTACGCCAACGACGCCAGCATGGGCGCCGAATCCTCGATCTTGGTGATGTTGTCCAGGCCCTGGCGGATGTCGGTCATGATGAACTCAGAGCGCTTGACCGGGCCGCCCGCCGTGGGGCGCGGGAAAAGGCGCGCCCAGGCGTTCATCTTCACCGTCAGGCCACACAGAACGCCGCCAATGGTGACGTGGTAGGCCTCGATCAGCTCCTTGACCCTCTGGAAGCGGGCGGCCGAGATGTTGTCCCACATGGCCCTGGTCGAGCGCTCGAAGTTCTCGAACCGGCCGGTGATGGCGGCGGTCAACTCGTTGATCGTCGTTTCGATCATCTCGCAGGACTTCATCAGGTTCTGGTCCTGGCGAAGCTGATAATTCTTTCGAAACTCGTACATGGACTCGATGAAATTGTCGAGCAGCGGCGCGAGCCGGTCCAGACACTGCTTGTAATAGGACAACGACAGGAAAATATCGCCGTAGTTCTCCAGGAACTGCGGCACCTCCAGGATATCGATGCCCAGGGCGTCGGCCATTTGCTGTAGCCTTTGTCGCGCCCGCCGGACGTCGGGGTCCCGAAACAACTGCACGACATCCTCGAACCGTTCCACCTTGACGTCTTCGCCACCATAGATCTCGGCGATCAGCGGCCGCGTGAACTGCGTCATGTAGGCGGTCAGTTCCCGATTCTTATCCGCCGACAGTTGCAGGGCTTTCTGATCGTTCACCTGCACGCCGATGCGTCGCAGCATGATCCGCAAGGAAAAGACGTCGTAGCTGTGCAGCGTCGCCAGTTTGCGCACCACCAAGTGGTCCGGATGGTCCTCCTCCGGCGGCCAGTTCATCAGCTTGCCGAGATCCTCGATCGCCACCTGGCCGCTGCCCGTCTGGACGTCGGAGAACAACTCGATGACGCTGTGCAGGTGGGCGTTCTTGACCAGCCGGGCCTGACGCAGCGCCGGCGTTTTCAGTGGAATGATGGACAGCGGCAGGATGAACAGGGAATCCATGTCGCCGTCTTCGATGGGGTTGACGGTTTTGTCGCTGTCTTGACCGGTGGAAACGGCCATACCTGCTCTCCTTGGCAACGGCGGGCGAACGGCCGCAATGGTATCGAGTCCGCCGCTCAAAGCCCATGGGAAATGCCGGCCCGGCTGCCCGGCCCTGATCGACCGATTCCATTTGCCCGGGACCTGCTTTAGGGTCCGCCGTTTCTCAGTCAGGAGGACCCCATGCCCAGACCGTCCGGCCGCCGGCCCGATCAACTCCGCGCCATCCGCATGGAAACCGGCGTCAACAAACATGCCGAAGGCTCATGCATGGTCCGGTTCGGGGATACCCACGTGCTGTGCACGGCCAGCGTCGACGAGCGCGTGCCGCCGTGGATGCGCGGCAGCGGGCGCGGCTGGGTGACGGCCGAGTACGGCATGTTGCCCCGGTCGACCAACACCCGCACCGACCGCGAGGCGGCGCGCGGCAAGCAGTCCGGCCGCACGCAGGAGATCCAACGGTTGATCGGGCGCAGCCTTCGCGCGGTCACCGATCTTGACGCCCTGGGGGAGGTCCAGATCAAGGTCGACTGCGATGTGCTACAGGCTGACGGCGGCACCCGCACGGCGGCCATCACCGGCGGCTATGTCGCCCTGGCGTTGGCGCTGCGCCGCCTGCACGGTCTTGGCGTCATCAAGAGCGTGCCGCTGATCGGCCAGGTGGCGGCGGTCTCCTGCGGGCTGGTCGACGGCACGGCCGTCCTTGACCTCGATTACGCGGAGGACTCCGAGGCCCAGGCGGACGCCAACTTCGTCATGACGGAAAGCGGCGGGATCGTGGAAATCCAGGGAACGGCGGAGACCACCCCCTTCGCCGAGGCCGAGTTCCTGGCCCTGCTGGCGCTGGCCCAGGCCGGGATCGCCGATTTGTGCCGGATGCAGGCGGAGACTCTGGCCGTGGCGGGGGAGTGAGCCGCGCGGTCAGAACCGCAGGCGCAGGCCCATCGACATGCCGTGATCACCGCCCGTCGTATCGCCGGCGGGCGCGGCCGACACGCCCCGGCCCAGCCCCAGGGCCGGGCCTTGGTCGAGCGGGCCGTCGCTCTCGCTGCCGCTGTACCGGTAGGCGAAGTCGAGACTCAGGCCATCGCCCAGGCTGACGTTGGTGCCGGCGGTGGCGCCCCAACTGACTCCGGTGCCGGAGGTCGGTGACATGGCCACGGCGGCGCCGGCGCCGTCCCGGTGCAGGCCGGCCGGGGTCTCGACGTGGCCGGCCGCGACGCCGGCGCCGAGGTAGGGCCGGATTCCCCAAAGATCGAGTCCTGTGGCGGCGTTGACGTCGACCACGGCGGACACTCCCGCGCCGACGCCACCGGTGCCAAAGGCCGAGACGCCTGCGCTGCCCGGCGCGGCGCTGGCGGCGCTCAGGCCGGCGGTGGCATCGGCCAGGCCCGACCGCACACTCAGGCCAGCATCCAGGCGCAGCCAGCCGCCCAGTCCGTACCGCAGGCCGACGCCAGAGGTCATGCTGGGGTCGGCGCCGCCGCGTGGGGCTGGCCCCAGGCTGAGGCAGCCGGCCAGCGGCTGGGTGCGACCGTCCAGTCCCGATGTCTCGTCGGCACACGGCAGTCCGAACGCCGTCGTCGCCGTCTGCGGCACGCCGAAATTGGCCACCAGCGTCAATCCGGCCAAGTCATCACGCCCCGGGGTCGCCGCGCCGTCGTCGGCAAAAGCCACACCGTTCGCGCCCGCACACGCAAGGACGGCGATCGCGGTCGCGATCGCGCGTGTCCGCCATGCCATCACACCGCCGTTACCGCGATGCGCGAGGACACCCATGTCCGTCACTCCTTCGAACGGCCCCACCATATTAATGTACGGCCCCTGCCCGGCGCGGACAACTCTATCCGAGGCGGGTTAACAGGCGTTTTCCGCACCCCAGCCTCGCCTGCGACGGCCGACTGGCGGGCGGCCATGAACACGCGATTCGGTGCGCAAACGAGGCTTGCACCGTGGTCTCCGGCCCAGTATAAGGGCCGCTTCTTGCGCGGGAGACCCCTGATGAAAGCCGATATTCACCCCAGTTATCATGAAATCACCGTCATCATGACGGACGGAAGCGAGTTCAAGACTCGCTCCACGTACGAGGGCGATACCATCCGACTGGACATCGACCCGAAAAGCCATCCGGCCTGGACGGGTGTGCAACGCTTGGTCGACACGGGCGGCCAGGTGGCCAAGTTCAACAAGAAGTTCGCCGGGTTCGGTCTGAAGAAGTAAGGCGCGGGTCGCCTCTATCGTGGGCGACTCGGCCCCCTCCCGACCGCCGCCATGAATGGGCAGGCGTGCGGGCCGATAAGGGGGCGTTAACCGTTTCGGTGTATCCGTGTGGTGGCAGGGAGAGCGGTCCCGGTGGCCCGCCGCTCCCGACGCCATTCCGCGCCGCCTTCCGGACAGACCACGCCCATGGCCAGCGAGCCCAAAGCCCCCACCCAGAAACAGGCCGTCTACAGCGTGCCGGTGGAGATTGCCGTGGTGCTCGGCAAGGCCAACCTGCGCGTCAACCAGCTTCTGAAACTCGGTCGTGGCGCGGTGGTCGAGCTTGAACAGAAGACCAGCCAGCCGGTCGAAATCTACGCCAACGACATTCTCGTCGCGCGCGGTGACGTCGTCATCACCGAGGGCGACAAGATCGGCGTGACGCTGACGGAACTCGTCAAAAGCTACAATCAATCGCGGTAGGTCACGTCGGGAGCCCGTTCCTCGGGCCTCACGGCGCACGGCGGGATGGCGCGCGCCTCCCGTCGGCGCGGCGCGTGCGTCCGGCTTGGCCGCGCTTTCGATAAAAAAAGGACGCCCGACCGATGTCGGACGTCCCAAGCAAGGAAGTCCAGGTAAGGGATAGGGAGAACATCGCTCGACCATTCGAGCGTCCGCAAGGACCCGTGACAGGCTTCGGGTCCACCCGATCAGAACACCATCGGGGTCGTTGCCGCGCACCGCTCCAGCCGTCCCTGGCTTCCACCTCGCCGGGCCAGCGAACTCGGTCCGCATCCAACGCACTAACAATACTCTTACCCCACGACACCGCGAAAAACCACGCGGGCATCCGAGTGTCATCCTTTGTTGACATATCCGCGTCAAAGGGCGGAGCCAATCGGTCACTTTCGAAGGGGGTGGGCGGCCGATGGTCGCAACGCGTGCCAAGGGCGACCCAACTGTTGAGATGTTGGGTTGGCGCCGTGGCGTGTGGCGGCCTATAGTCGAAGCCGGTGATCTATCCTGGGGGGGAAGCCCGGCGTGCGCGTGGCCGGATCGGCGCGCGGGACCGGACAGGGAGCGTCCCTCCGTGGCCGGCGGGATCAGACCATGGAACTGGGCGCCGCGAAGGAGAACGGGTCGGGGCAGGGGGCCGCAGCGCCGCCGGCACGGCCGCAATCATGGCATCCCGCCCACGGGCATCGCTGGCGGTCTGACCTGACGTTGTTCCTGATCCTGGCGACCCTGGGGGTCGCCGCCAGCTTTGTCAGCGTTAACATCCCCCACACCGAAGTCTTCCTCGACGGCCGCCATGCCTTCGGCTTCCTGGGCTTCGCGGTGCTGCGCCGGTGGTGGCTGGCGCTGGCCCTGGGGCTCACGCTGTCGCTGGCGGGGTATCACGTGGTGCCGCTCGAGGTGGCCCTGGCGGGCAATCTGGCCTACCAGCTTCCGGCGCTGGCCTTGATTCGCGTCGTGCATCGCCGCGTGCTGGACCGCCTGGGCTCCCTGGTGGTCTTCGGCATCGGCTGGCTGCTGCTGGTCCTGACCTGCTATCAGCTGTTTGTGACGCCCCTGATCCACGCCGTCATGGCCCTTCTGCGCGATGCGCCCCTGTGGCCGCTGGTGCTGGAGGGATGGCGGACCCAGCCCTTCCTGATCGAATCCATCCTGGTGGGCATCGTCTCCACGGCCGGCGTCACGGTCCTGCGCAGCTACCGCGACCTCGCCCACCGACAGCATGAACTGGATGTGCTGCTGCGCTCCCTCGGTGACGCGGTCGTGGCCACGGATACGGCGGGACGGCTGACGCGCATTAACCCTCGAGCGGAGCATATGACCGGGTGGACGGCGGCCGAGGCCCGGGGCCGACCGCTGGACGAGATCATGACGCTGGTGAACAGCCACACTGGGCGGAGTGTCGCGTCCCCCGTGGCGCGGGTGCTCGCGGAAGGGCGGCTGATCGGTCTGGCCAACCACACAACCCTGATCGCGCACGATGGCGCGCGGCGGCAGGTCGCCGACAGCGCGGCGCCGATACGCGATGTCGACGGCAACCTGATGGGCGTCGTCATGGTGTTTCGCGATGTGACGGAGTCCTACGCGGCGCGCGAGGCCCTCGCCGAGAGCAAGCAACAGCTCGACCTGGCCGTCGAGTCCGCCGGACTGGGCATCTGGGACTGGGACGCGGCCAGCGGGCGCGTGGCCCTGCGCGGATGGCAGGCGCGCCTGTTCGGATTCCCGCCCGACGCGCCGGATGTCCCGGTCGAGGTGTTCAAGAAGCACGTCCACCCCGAGGACTGGGCGGAGACCTGGGCCAAATCCCTGTCGGCGCGAGACGCCGGGCAGCCGTTCGACTGCACCTTCCGGGTGGTGCGCCCGGACGGGTCGATGATTTGGGTGCGGGCCATCGGCAAGGCCCTGACTGACGAGTCGGGCACGGTGCGGCGGGTCATCGGCACCGCCCAGGATGTGACCGAGCGCAAAACGACCCAGGACCAGTTGCACGAAACCATCGACGCCCTGACCCGATCCAATATCGAACTGGAGCGGTTCGCCTACGTCGCCTCGCACGACCTGCAGGAGCCGATCCGCAACATGGTGGCGTATTCCCAACTCCTGTCCCAGCGCTACGACGCCGACATGGACGAGGACGCCAAGGCGTTTCTGGGCTTCATCGTCGACGGCGCCAAGCGGATGCACGCGCTGGTCCTCGACCTGCTGGAGTACTCGCGTCTGTCCACCGGCAACCGTGCCTTCGGGCCGGTGGACATGGCGCATGTGGTCGCCGTGGCCTGCGCCAATCTGCGCGAATCGATTGAGGACAGCGGAACACAGCTGTCCGTCGACCCGATGCCCGAGGTCCAGGGCGACGAAGTCCAGCTCGTCTCGCTGATGCAGAATCTGATCGGCAACGCGATCAAGTTCCGCCGCGCCGACCGGCGCCCGGAGATCACGGTGTCGGCGCACAGCGACGACGCCTGGCACGTCGTCGAGGTGGCCGACAACGGCATCGGCATCGACTCCGCGCATTGCGAGCAGATCTTCCAGGTCTTCAAGCGCCTACACACGCGCCAGGACTATCCCGGCACGGGCATCGGCCTGGCGCTGGCGAAACGGATCGTCGAAGGCCATGGTGGGCGGATCGCGGTGGACAGCACGCCCGGGCAGGGGAGCCGATTCCAGGTCAGGCTGCCCAGGGCGGCCGGGCCGACCGTGATGGCCCCCGGCGCACCGCGTTCGGATTGAGGGTCTGCCGTCCATCGTGCGAGACGGGGGCCGTGCCGCCGATTCGTCGCGTTGCGCATTTGTTGCATCTTGACCGCGTGCTTGACAGCGGCAAAGCGTCCCATAGGGTCTATGGTCAAGGGTTCGTCGGCGCATTGCTGGCGGCGTGTCTGAAGGGCCGCCGCCACGGACGGCGCGCGTGACGAAGCCCTCGCCTGATGGCGGTTTGCCCGGCCCGCCGGCACCGCCTCCTCCCAACAAGAACAGGAGATCCGAACCATGACCAAGGGACTGACCGCGGCCGCCGCCCTGCTGATGGCCGGCATGATCGCTCACCCGGCCCTGGCCGATGACGCCGACACTGCCGTTCAGCACCGCCAGGACGTCATGAACGTGGCCGGCGCCAGCATGGGCGCCATTGGCTGCTTCATGAAGGGTGACTGCGCCCTGCCGGCCGAGGTGCTGGTGCGCAACGCCAAGGCCATCGCCTTCGTCGGCGAGATGTCCGTGCCGGCGTTCGAGGTGAACACCACCGACTCGATGGCCGACACCACGGCCCTGCCGGCCATCTGGGAGAACTGGGAGACGTTCGAGGGCGGCCTGAAGGCGATGACCGAGGCGGCCAACGAACTGGCGGTGGCCTCGGCCGAGGCCGACCGGGGGGCCATGGGTCCGGCGGTCAAGAAACTCGGCGGCACCTGCAAGGAGTGCCACGACAACTTCCGCGAATAAAGTCCAGGACATGCCATGAAGCCGGCCGCGCCCGGAGGGGTGCGGCCGGCCTTTGGCGTTGTGATCATGGTCCGGGGACTTTGGTACAGGACGCTGCTTCACAATGATGTGTCACCTTGATGTGTCACCTTTCCGCCAAGGCCGCGATCCCTGGCTTGGTGGGAACAGTTGGATGAAAACGAAGGGCGTCTCCTCGGTGAACTGCCGCCTGGGACGGGGACGGGTTCGGTCGGTGTGACCGATCAATCCGCGCGGGCCAGACCAAGGGCGGATGGGCTATACTCCGCGCCTTTGTATTCCCCTGCGATGGATCGACCCCGGCATGATCGATGTCCTCACCACGGTGACCGCTGTCTTTGGCGCGGTCGGGCTGTTCCGCGCCATGGTCGGAGCGGGCCGGGGCGCGCCGTCCCCCAGCGACACGGAATGGCGCCTGCTGCGCGCGGCCATGGGCGGCAGTCTGCTTGTCGTCGCCGGGCTGGTGGCCGCGCCCCTGGGGCTGTTCGGGGCCTGGGCGGCGGCGCTGGCCCTGTGCGTGCCCCTGGCTTTGGTGCGGCCGACCTGGGTGGTGCCGGGGCGGCGCCCGGACCGACGACGCGGTGCTCTGGGATACGGCATCCTGGCCCTGATCATGGCGGTGCTGCACGTCGCCCTGCCGGGCATTTCGGGGCCGCTTGCGGCGGGCGACCCGTGGTTTCCGGATATCGTGGCCCTTGTCTCGTTGCTCATCGGTCGGTCGTGGCTGTGGCGGTCGCGCTCTGATTCGCCGGTCCGGCGGTTGCGCGCGGCCGACGAAGCGCGGGTGCTGGAGGGCGGCGCCTGGTGGGACCGCGTGTGGTCACAGCATCAGGTCGATGCCGGGCTCGCGGACGTCGCGGATTCCGAGCCGGCAGCGGCGGGGGCCGGCGCGGAAGAGGCCAGGGGGGCCAAGGCCCAGGCCGCCGGCGAGGGCGACCCCGGCGACCCCGACGCGACGCTGGAGGTGCCGGGCTATGATCCGGAGCTGCTGGTCGAGGAACTGGCCGCGTTCCGCGAGCACCGCGACCGGATCGAACGGGTGGCGCTGGCTTGGCCCAGTCATCCCGTGTCCGAAGCCCTGATGCACGTTTCCGTGATCCTGCGCGAGACGCGGACGTTTCTCCAGAAGCACCCGGACAAGTACCGCGACCTGCGCCCCATCCTGGTGGGGCACGCGGCGACGGCGTCGGACATCGCCCGGCTGGTCGACCGCATCAAGGGAACGGGCGAGGCGCTGGACGATGCCGAGGGCGTGGCCACGCGCCTGTTCGCGCTGGCCAATCTGATGCGCGAGACACGCCGCAAGTCCACCCAGGCCGAGCGCGACCGCCTGAAAGCGAGCATGGCCGTGATCGACGACGAACTGAGCGCCTTGTCGGCCATGCGCGACCTGCGGGCGCGCATGGACCGGGAGAGCGGCGCGGCGGCGCGGCCCGGCGGGTGAGGCGGGTCAGCCGCCGCCGGTCTCAAGCGCCGGCAGGTCGATCAACGCGCCGTGGTCCTGGCACTCCGCGCTGGCCAGGCGGACAAACGCGTCGGCGTGGGAGTCGGGCAGCGGCAGCGTCTCCGGGTTCTCGCCCGGATAGGCCTCGCGGCGCATGGTGGTGCGAGTGCGGCCGGGGTTGATCAGGTTGACCTTGACGTTGGTCTTCAGCAGTTCGGCGGCGTAGACCCCGACCATCATTTCCAGCGCCGCCTTCGAGATGGCGTAGGCGCCCCAGTAGGCCCGCGCCTCGTGGCCGACGCCCGAGGTGACGAAAATGGCCCGGCCCGCCTCCGACTGGCGCAACAGTGGGTCCAGCGAGCGGATCAGGCGCCAGTTGGCCGTCAGGTTGATGTCCATGACCTGCTGGAACATGTCCGGCGGCATGTGGCCCAGCGGCCCCAGGCGGCCGAGATACCCCGCGTTGCCCACCAGCACGTCGAGCCGGCCGAAGCGCTGATACAGGGCGGCGCCCATGTGGTCGAGCTTGTCGTAGTCGGTCAGGTCCTCGGCCACCAGCATCAGCGGCTGCGCCCCGGCGGCCTGCACCTCGTCGTCCAGTTCCTCCAGCGCCGCCTGCGTGCGGGCCACGGCCACCACGTGGGCGCCCTCAAGGGCGAAACGCTTGGCCACGGCGCGGCCGATGCCGCGCGAGGCGCCGGTCACCACAGCAATGCGGCCGGCGAGGCGGCCTTCGGAACGGGAGGACGACGGGTTTTCGGACGCGGTCATGGGCAGAGGGCCTCACTGAAGAAATCGAGATCGTGTTTGATCCGGGGTGCTCACCTGCACTCCGCCGGGGCCAACCGCCATGCGGATCCGCAACCGCACCGGGACCGTCTGACTACCCCGCCTCTCGCAACAGCGTCAACTGCCTGGCACGGGTGCCGCCTTCCTCGTCCACCAGCGGGATCGGGTACTCGCCGGTGAAATAGTGGTCCAGGTAGCGCGGGTTGGCCGGGTCGCGCCCCGGCTCGCCCAGCGCCCGGTACAGGCCGTCGAGCGAGACGAAGGCCAGGCTGTCGGCGTCGATGTAGCTGGCCATGCCCTCGACCCCCATGCGGCTGGCCAGCAGTTCGGCACGGGTCGGCGTGTCGATGCCGTAGAAGCAGGGATAGCGGATGGGCGGGCTGGCGATGCGCATGTGCACCTCGCTCGCACCCGCGTCGCGCACCATCTTGACGATCTTCAGGGACGTGGTGCCGCGCACGATGGAATCGTCGATCAGCACCACCCGCTTGCCGGCCAAAACGGCGCGGTTGGCGTTGTGCTTCAGGCGCACGCCCAGGTGACGAATTTCGTTGGTGGGCTCGATGAACGTCCGCCCCACGTAGTGGTTGCGGATGATGCCCAGGTCGAACGGCAGTCCCGCGCCCTCGGCGTACCCCAACGCGGCGGGGACCCCCGAGTCCGGCACCGGCACGACGATGTCGGCGTCGGCCGGAGCCTCCGCCGCCAGTTCCCGGCCGATGGCCTTGCGCACCTCGTGCACGCTCTTGCCGGCCATGATGCTGTCCGGGCGGGCGAAATAGACGTATTCGAACAGGCACGGGCGCGGCGCGACCGGGCGGAACGGGCGGAAGCTCTCGATCCCCTCGCGGGTAATGACCACCATTTCACCCGGCTCCACGTCGCGCACCAACTCGGCGCCGATGATGTCGAACGCGCACGATTCCGAGGCCAGGATGTGCGCATCCCCCAACCGCCCCAGCACCAGAGGCCGCACGCCGTGGGGATCGCGCACCCCCACCAGCTTCTGCCGGGTCAGCAGCACCAGGGAATAGGCGCCCACGACCTCCGTCAGGGCCTCGACCAGCCGGTCCACCATGCGACCCGAGCCGCGAGCCATCAGGTGCAGGATGACCTCGGTGTCGGTGGTGGACTGAAAGATGGCGCCCTGGCGGATCAGGTCCTGGCGCAGGGTGGCGGCATTGGTCAGGTTGCCGTTGTGGGCGATGGCCACGCCGCCCAGGTTCAGTTCGGCGAACAACGGCTGGACGTTGCGCGGATTGGACTCGCCGGTGGTGGAGTACCGGTTGTGGCCGATGGCCGCGTCGCCCACCAGCCGGTCCATCACGCGGGGCGAGGAGAACACGTCCCCCACATGCCCCTGATCGCGGTGGGCGATGAAGCGGTCGCCGTCGTGGGCGACGATGCCGGTGGCCTCCTGGCCCCGGTGCTGCAGCGCGTGCAGGCCCAGCGCGGTGTGGGCGGCGGCATCGGCGGTGCCCAGGATGCCGAACACGGCGCAGTCCTCGCGCGGGCGGTCGGCGAGGGGGTCGTAGGACAGCGGCGCCCAGGGGGCATCGCGGAACAGTGGTCTCATCCGATTTCCGATAGTGTGTGAACCAAGCCGTCCTCCGTCCGCTCAGGACTCGGGCAGGGACCGCATCAACTGGTCCCGGATCTGGCCATCGCCGCCGCCGATGGTCTGTCCGTTCTCAAGAAGATCCTCCGGAACCAGCGCCAAGAGGGCATCCGCGCCCTGTTCGATGAACGGCATACTGCGGGCCTTCTGCACCCACGGCGGCTGCGTGTCCGGCGGCACCAGCCAGGAGGCGGCGATGAACAGGATCACCACGATCACCGCGCCGCGCGCCAGCCCGAACACAAAGCCGAGCGAGCGGTCGACCGTGTTCAGGGCGCTGTCCTGCACGCGCCGCGCGATCAACGTCGTGAACACGGACAGGATGATCAGGGTGACCAGGAAGATGGCCACGACGGCGGCCAGGTCGGCCGCCCAGTCGATGGGGATGAGATCGCGCGCATAAGGTTGCGCGTGCGGCAGGCCATAGATGGCGGCAAGGATGGCGCCGATCCAGGCGGCGATCCCCAGCACCTCGTGCACGAAGCCACGGAAGAACGCCAGGGCCGCCGAAATCACGACGATGATCAGGACGGCGATGTCCACCGGGTTGACCGGCCAGTTCTCCATCATGCTCTTTCCCTCTCGGTGCGCCGATCCGGCCGGACCGCCGCGTCCGCCCCCAGGGCGGTCACCAGGTCCTGGAGATGGCCGATGGCCTTCCTGTCCAGGCCGGCCCCCGCCGCCCCCGCCGGCGCTTGCCGCGTGCCACGCCTCCGGTCCGAGGCCGCCGGCAGCATGACCGCCGCGAACCCGAGCTTGGCGGCTTCTTTCAGGCGCGCGTCCGTCTGTGCCACGGGCCGCAGTTCGCCGGACAGACCGATCTCGCCGAACACCACCATCTCGGCCGGCACCGGCGTCCCGGTGGCCGAGGAGACGAGCGCGGCCGCCACCGCCAGGTCGGCCGCCGGTTCACTGACCCGCAAACCCCCAGCGATGTTGAGATATACGTCATGGCCCGCCAAGGCAAGGCCGCAACGGGCCTCCAGCACCGCCAGCACCATGGCCAGGCGCGCCGAGTCCCATCCGACCACCGCCCGTCGGGGCGAGCCGCCGGCCGCCGACGCCACCAGCGCCTGGATCTCGACCAGCACCGGGCGGCTGCCTTCGATGCCGGCGAAGACGCAGGATCCGGCCACATTGCCGCGCCGCTCGGCCAGGAACAGTGAGGACGGATTGGCCACCTCCATCAGGCCGGCGTCGGTCATCTCGAACACGCCGATCTCGTCGGTGGCGCCGTAGCGGTTCTTGACCGCCCGGAGAATGCGGAACGGGTGGCCGCGTTCGCCCTCGAAATACAGCACGGTGTCGACCATGTGCTCCATGACGCGGGGACCGGCCAGGGTGCCTTCCTTGGTCACGTGGCCGACCAGGAACAGCGTGAAGCCGCGCCGCTTGGCCAGGCGGATCAGCTCATGCGCGCAGGTGCGTACCTGGGCGACCGTGCCGGGGGCCGAGTCCAGGGTGTCGGCGTACATCGTCTGGATCGAGTCGACCACCACGACGCCCGGGGTGTCCGGGCCATCCAGCGTGGCGACGATGTCGCGCAGGCTGGTGGCGCTGGCCAGCAGGACCGGCGCCTCGGCCAGCCCCAGGCGGGCGGCGCGCAGGCGCACCTGTTCCACCGCCTCCTCGCCGGAGATGTAGGCCACGGGGGCCTCGCCGGCGAGCGCGGCAGTGGCCTGGAGCAGCAGGGTCGACTTGCCGATGCCCGGATCGCCCCCCACCAGCAGCGCCGAGCCCGCCACCAACCCACCGCCGCACACGCGGTCCAGTTCGGCGATGCCGGTCAGGCGCCGGGGCGGCGGTTTGCCTTCGCCCTTCAGGCCGACGAACGCGATCGAGCGGCCGCCCTTGCCGCCGGTGCCGGCGCCGGGCGGGCGCTCCGGCGCGGCCTCCTCGACGATCGTGTTCCACTCGCCGCACGCCTCGCAGCGCCCGGCCCACTTGGGGGTGACGGAGCCGCAGGATTGGCAGACGAAGGTGCGGGCGGGGGCTTTGGGCATGGGGCTCAGGTCGTCACGCGGCCGCCCCGGCCTTGTCGTCGGCCGCGCGCGGTCCCTCGTCGCGCAGCCGCCACAGCCGAAAGCGCAGGTAGCGCCACAACGCGCCGCCGAACAGGCGGCCCATCCAGCCATGCGGCCTCAGGCCGGCGGCCTTCATGACCATGCCGCTGGCGCGGTCGATGTGGCCGCGCCTGTAGTGACGAAAGGCCCGGGCGCCGTAGGCGCGGCTGCTGGTCTCGCGGTCGTAAGGCTGGTCCGGCGTGTTGGCGCAGTGGTAGGCGAAGGCCAGTTCGTCGTCCTCGCTTTCCTGCATCCGCTTGACGGCCACCATGAGGCGGTCGCGACGCGACAGCCTGTCCTCGCCCTGGGTGCGTTTCAGCGTGTCATAGAACAGCTTGTAGTGGCGGAACTCGTCGCCGGCGATGCGGTGGCAGATCTCCTTCAGCACCGGCTCGTCGGTGGCGTCGCGCAGGGCGGAATAGAAGCTGGAGGTGCCGACCTCGACGATGCAGCGGGCCACCATCTCGCCGCTGCGCGAGCCCCGGACGGAGGCGTCGACATCGGTCGGGATCACGTATCCCTCGCGGAAGCGCTGGAACGTCTCCTCGAAATCGAAACTGGGGTCGGCCAGGGTGGCCCAACGCGCCAGGGTGTCGCCGTGCTGTTCCTCCTCGCCGGCCCAGGTCTCGGCCTGGGCGCAAAACCCCTCGTCGTCCCGGAAGACGTTGCACAGGTAGCGGGAATAGTGGGCGCTGTTGCGCTCGGTCAGGGCGGCGGCCTTGATGATGCACACCATGTCGGGATCGGCGCGCGACGCATCGAACGCATCCCAGGGGATATCGTCGAGGGTCCAGTTCGACATGATCCTCACCTTGCCGGGGTTCGGGCCGGGAAGCGCGCGGCGCGGGGTGGCCCAGGATGCGACGCCGCTCGGGGCGGAGTATAGGGATAACGGCCGCGCGCGGCAAAGGCCGGCACGGACCCGGATCAGGGATCGGGAAAGCCGGCCATGGCTCGCGCCTCGGCGGGCGTGACACCGGCCTCGCGCAGCGTGCGCAGGGCGCGGGCGTTGTCGCGCTTGGCCAGGCGTCGGCCGCTGTCGTCCGTCAGCAGGCCGTGGTGGTGATAGGCCGGCGTCGGCAGATCCAGCAGGGCCTGCAGCAGGCGGTGGACGTGGGTGGCGTGGAACAGGTCGAGCCCGCGCGTGACCAGCGTGATCCCCTGCGCGGCGTCGTCCACGGTGACGGCAAGGTGATAGCTGGTGGGGATGTCCTTGCGGGCCAGCACCACATCCCCGAACAGGGTGGGCGCCGCCGTCTGTGGTCCGGCGGCGGCGTCGTGCCAGACCAGCGGTCCGGACAGGCGCGCCAGCGCCGCCGCCATGTCCAGGCGCAACGCGTGTGGCACGCCAGCGGCGACGCGCGCGGCCCGGTCGCCCGGATCCATGGCCCGGCAGATGCCGGGGTACAGCGGGCCGTCCGGGCCGTGCGGTGCCGACGGACTGGCGGCGATCTCGGCCAGAATATCCTTGCGGGTGCAGAAGCACGGGTACAACAGGCCCATGGCGTCAAGCCGGTCGAGCGCGGCCTTATAGGCCTCCAGCCGCGCCGACTGGCGCCACACCGGTGTTTCCCAGGTCAGGCCCAGCCAGGCCAGATCCTCCAGGATGGCGGCTTCGAATTCGGGGCGGCAGCGGCCGGCGTCGATGTCCTCGAGTCGCAGCAGGAACCGCCCGCCCGCCGCCGCCGCGTGGCGGGCCGTGAACAGGGCCGAGTGGGCGTGCCCCAGGTGCAGCAGCCCGGTGGGGCTGGGCGCGAAACGGGCCACCACGGGCCGAGTCTCGGGGGCGGAGACGAGGCCGCTGGCGGGTTGTCGGGAAACCGTCATGAAAACGTGATAATCTTTTTGTCATGCATGGGGTAGAACATACCACATCTAGTCCGGGTCGTCGTCGTTGAGATGGATCCGGCTCCGAAACCGGGGCCTCGGGCCGACCGTTTCGGGGCCAGGGTTGACAGGCCGGCCGAAGCCTTGGAAACAAGAGCGGCCCGCCATCATGTCCAGGGGACTGAGTGACGTGGATGCGGTACCGACACATGCGCCGGCGCTGGTCCTGAACGCGGACTACCGACCGCTCAGCTACTTCCCGCTGTCCCTGGTCTCGTGGCAGGAGGCGGTCAAGGCGGTTTTTCTCGATCGGGTGAACGTGGTTTGCGAATACGACCGCGTCATCCGCTCGCCCAGCCTGGAAGTCCGGCTGCCCAGCGTCATTTCCCTGAAGCAGTTCGTGCACACGTCACGCACGCCGGCCTTTACCCGCTTCAACGTGTTCCTGCGCGACCGTTTCACGTGCCAGTACTGCGGCCAGAAGTTCCCGACGCACGAGCTGACCTTCGACCACGTGGTGCCGCGCTCCTGGGGCGGGCGGACAACGTGGTCCAACGTCGTCACCGCCTGCAGCGCCTGCAATCTGCGCAAGAGCAACCGCACGCCCCGGGCTGCGTCCATGCCCCTGAGGCAGCCGCCTCAGCCGCCGACACATCACATGTTGCAGGAGATTGGGCGGGCTTTCCCGCCCAATTATCTTCATGAGAGCTGGCGCGACTACCTGTACTGGGACAGCGAACTCGATCCCTGGTAGGGGCGTTCCGCCATGGCACGGATTCTCGTCATCGGCAACGTCAACGCCGACGAGGTGGTGCATGTGGATGCGCCGCCCACGCCCGGCGCGCACCTGAAAGGCCGTCCCGATGGGGTGCGGCTGGGCGGGGGCGGCGCCAACGCGGCGGTTGCCCTGGTCCAGGCGGGCTACGAGGTCCTGCCGTGGGCGGTGGTCGGCGACGACGAAACCGGCGCCCGCCTGATCGCCGCCTGCCGCGCGCACGGCCTTGACGTCTCCGGGCTGCACGTCCTGTCTGGCCACGCCACCAACCGGCCCCTGATCCTGATCGACCCGAACGGGGAACGCACCCTGATCGCCCGCAAGACGATCGGTGCCGAGGCCGTGCGGCCGCCGCCGGCGGACGTCGCGGCCGACGGTGTGCTGGTGAAGACCTTCGCCCCGGCGCTGGCCCCGGTGCTGGCCGAGCGCGCCCGGCGCGGCCCGGTGGTGGCGCACGCGCCGCCGGCGTCGTTCGACAGGTGGCCGGCCACCGTCTGGGTGACGTCCGAGAGCGAGGATTCGGCGGCGACGGGCACCAACCCCTGGCACGAAGCCCGATCGCGGGCTGGCGACGCGCTGCGCTGGCTGGTGATCACCCGGGGCGCGCGCGGCGCCGAGGCGCTGGGGCCGGACGGTGTGAAGGTCAGGGTGCCGGCCGAGCCGGTGGAGCGCGTCGTCGATACCACCGGCGCCGGCGATGTGTTCGCTGCCGGCCTGTTGCACGGGTTGATGGCCGGGTCGGGCATCGGCGATGCCATGACGATCGGCGCGCGCTGGGCGGCCCGGACGATTCAGGCCCCCGGGTCCATTCCGCCGCCCCGCCCCTGATCCCCGTGGACCGGGGAAACGACTTGGAACGGGACTTGTGCCGCACCCTCGGGCAAAAAAACCCAATATTCCGATCAACAAAAGCCCGAATTGAATATTTCCCACACACTTCGAGCGGCCTCTCGGGCGGCGTGAGAGACATGTGCGTATTCCGGAAATCCAATCTTCACTTCCACAAAGTAAATAATGGCGGCGTGCGTGGCTGTTCCGGTATCGGCTCGTCGGGTTTGACCGGTTGACTCGCCGTCGGGCGATGCTTATTTTTATCGCCATCGGCCAATCCATTGCAGACACTTGCTCTATATTCTGTCCGCGATCGTGAGACCTGATCGTCGGATACAGTCCTGATTGAGCGCCATAATCGCGGCATGGGCCAAGCGCCATTCGGCGGCGTCGGACAGGCTGGTGCCGAAGGGCGGGGGGCGCTTCGGTAGAAATGGGACCAGGAACGGGGAACGCTCACTTGACTGCCACGGAAAAGCTGGTCGTCCGCGACCTTTTCAAGGTTTTCGGCGACCATCCCGAGGAAGGCATCCGCCTGTACCGGGAGGGGCTGGGGAAGGACGAGATCTTCGAGAGGACGGGGATGACCCTGGGCGTGTGCGACGCCAGCTTCTCGGTCCGCGAGGGCGAGATTTTTGTGGTCATGGGCCTGTCGGGCTCGGGGAAGTCGACGCTGGTGCGGATGCTCAACCGCCTCATCGAGCCGAGCGCCGGTGAGATCGTCGTCGACGGTTCCGACATCGCCAAGATGAACACCAAGGAGCTGATCGAGTTCCGGCGGAAATACATCAGCATGGTGTTCCAGTCGTTCGCCCTGATGCCGCACCTGACCGTGCTGCAGAACACGGCCTTCGGGCTGGAACTGTCCGGCATCCCGCAACGAGACCGCGAACAACGCGCCATGACCGCGTTGGAGCAGGTCGGTCTGGCCCCCAACGCGCAAAGCTTTCCCAACGAGTTGTCCGGCGGGATGCAGCAGCGCGTCGGCCTGGCCCGGGCGTTGACCAATGATCCGTCCATCATGCTGATGGACGAAGCCTTCAGTGCCCTCGACCCGCTGATCCGCAGCGAGATGCAGGACGAACTGATCGCCCTGCAGGAAGAGCAGAAGCGGACGGTCGTCTTCATCTCGCACGACCTCGACGAGGCCATGCGCATCGGCGACCGCATCGCCATCATGGAAGGCGGCCGGGTTGTGCAGGTGGGCACGCCGGACGAAATCCTGAACAACCCCGCCGACGACTATGTGAAATCGTTCTTCCGGGGCGTGAACGTCTCCAACGTGCTGACCGCCGGTGACGTGGCGGTCAAGCAGCAGGTGACGATGATCGACCGCGAGGGCTCGGTCCGCGCCGCGTTGCAGCGCATCGGCAAGGCGGACCGCGATTTCGCCTACGTCGTCGACAGGCGACAGCACTATCACGGCGTCGTGTCGGTCGCCTCGCTGGAGGCGGAGGCCAAGGGCAGCAAGCCCGAACTGCACAACGCCTTCCTGACGGATGTCGAGCCGATCCGCGCCGACACCAGCATCGGCGACATCATCGGCGCCGTGGCGCAGGCCCCCTGCGGCGTGCCCGTGGTCAACGAAGAGAACCGTTACATGGGCGTGGTCTCGCGCGCCCTTCTCCTGGAAGCCCTGAACAGGGAGGGCGCCGAGAATGGCTGACGATACCTACGAAGTTGCCCAATCCAATCCCTGGGCCACCGGCGGATCGAACGGCGATGCCGCGTCCGGCGAGGCCGCCGGCGAGTCCACCAGCAATCCCTGGGGCGCCGCCACCGGCACCGGAAGCGGTGACGCCCGCACCGGCGGCGAACAGCCGGCCGGCACCGACTGGCTCAGCCAGGCGCCGCCGGCCGAGGAAAAGACCTTCGACATCCTCAATCCGTTCGAGCACGCGTGGATTCCGCTCGAGGGCTGGGTCGAGACCTTTCTCGACTGGGTGGTCAACAACTTCCGGCCCGTGTTTCAGGCCATCCGCCTGCCGGTCGACTGGGTGCTGACCAGCGTGCAGGAGGCGCTGACGTGGCTGCCGGCGCCCCTCATGCTGATCGTCATTGCCCTGCTGGCGTGGCAGGCGGCCGGGTGGCGCCTTGGGGTCGGCGCGATCCTGTCGCTGATCTTCGTCGGCCTGATCGGCGCCTGGGAAGCCACCATGGTCACCCTGGCCCTGGTCTTGACGTCCGTGTTCTTCTGTATGGTGATCGGGCTGCCCATCGGCATATGGCTGTCGCGCAGCGATCGCGCCGCCCAGGTGATCCGGCCGATCCTGGACGCCATGCAGACCACGCCGCCGTTCGTCTATCTGGTGCCGATCGTCATGCTGTTCGGCATCGGCAACGTGCCCGGGGTCATCGTCACCATCATCTTCGCCCTGCCGCCGGTGATCCGCCTGACCAACCTGGGGATCCGTCAGGTCTCGGGAGACCTGATCGAGGCGGCCAGGAGCTTCGGCGCCTCGCCGAGGCAGCTTCTTCTCAAGGTGCAATTGCCGCTGGCCATGCCGACCATCATGGCCGGCGTCAACCAGACGCTCATGCTGGCCCTGTCGATGGTGGTGATCGCCTCCATGATCGCCGTCGGCGGTCTGGGGCAGATGGTGCTGCGCGGCATCGGCCGCCTGGACATGGGCCTGGCCACCGTCGGCGGCATCGGCATCGTCCTGTTGGCCATCATCATCGACCGCATGACCCAGGCCATGGGCGTGTCCAAGCGGGACCGGGGGAACGTCGGGTTCCTGGAGACCGGCCCGGTGGGCATGGTGCGCCGGGCCATGGGGCACGGCCGGGCGGCCGCCGCCCAGGCGGTGGACGCCGCGAAGCCAAACCAGACATGAGCCGGCGCCGGATCGGCGCCCGTTCGCAAGACCCGCAGATCGTGACGCAACGCTTCGGTCGATTGTGCGTTGATGTCAGAAAACCAAGATCACTGAAGGGAGACCGCATCATGAACCAACTGCTGAACTCAACGACGCTGCGCGGCACGGCCGCCGCCGTTGGCCTGTCCGTCGCGCTGATGGCCGGCCCGGCGCTGGCCGCTGACATGCCGGGCGAGGGCGTCGAGGTGATTCCGCTGAAGTCCTCCATCGCCGAGGAAACCTTCCAGACCATGCTGGTCATGAAGGCGCTGGAGGAACTGGGCTACGACGTCCAGGACATCAAGGAACTGGAGTACGCCGCCGGTCACGTGGCCATCGCCAACGGCGACGGCACGTTCATGGCCGACCACTGGGATCCGCTGCACTCCGACTTCTTCCAGGAAGCCGGCGGCGAGGAAAAGATCTACCGGGAAGGCGTGTACTCGCCGGGCGCCCTGCAGGGCTACCTGATCGACAAGAAGACGGCCGAGGAACACGACATCACCAACCTGGGCCAGTTGCAGGACCCGGAAATCGCCGCTTTGTTCGACAATGACGACGACGGCAAGGCCGACCTGACCGGCTGCACACCGGGCTGGGGCTGCGAGCAGGTGATCGAGCATCAGCTGGACGCGTTCGACCTGCGCGACACGGTCACCCACAACCAGGGTTCCTACTCGGCCATCATCGCCGACACCATCACCCGCTACGAGCAGGGCGAGTCCATCCTGTACTACACCTGGACCCCGTACTGGGTCTCCGGCGTGCTGGTGCCGGGCGAGGACGTGGTGTGGCTGAACGTGCCGTCCTCGGCCCTGCCGCCGCCGCGCGAGGACGTGGACACCAGCCTGCCGGACGGCTCCAACTACGGCTTCCAGGCGAACGATCAGCGCATCATCGCCAACCGCGAGTGGGCCGAGGCCAACCCGGCGGCGGCCGAACTGTTCTCGATCATGAAGATCTCGGCCAACGACATCAGCGCGCAGAACCTGAAGATGCGCGATGGCGAGGACAGCGAAGAGGACATCGAGCGCCACACCGAGGCCTGGATTTCCGCCCACCAGGACACCTGGAACGGCTGGCTGGAAGAGGCCCGCGCGGCCGCCGAGTAAGCGACTGACCGCTCCAGACCGAAAGACCGCGAAGGGGGCCGGCGCCGTTGGGCGCCGGCCCTTTTCACGGGTCACGGGCGGGTCCGAGGACCGCTCGCGATGGACGAACACCGTGCATCGACCTATTCTGGCCACGACCGGGGGGTAGAACATCGGCACCACGCGGCCCCTGGCTCAGCGTGGGTCCACGAAACGCCAGGGGCCACCCGCTCCATGGTCGCGCGCGAGGGATGCAGCAGGTGTTTGAACCAATAACGTCGCCTCCGGCCTTCCGCTGTTTCCCGAGGGGCGCGACGCCGTCCCGGGCCGCTGCCTTTGCGGTGGGCTTCGTCCTGGTCCTGGTCGCCACCGCGATGCCCCGCGCCGCGCCGGCCGAAACCGCCATGCCCTCGGTCATCGACGGTGATACGGTGCAGACGGCCGATGGCATCCATCATCTGGCGGGGATCGATGCCCCGGAACTGGGCCAGCGTTGTCGGCAGGCCGGCCGGTGGATCCGCTGCGGGCAGGACGCCGCCTTCGCGCTGCATCGGGTTCTGAGCCTGTCATTGGCGCCGCTGGTCTGCACGCCGCTGCCGGATCGGTCGCCCGCCGCGGACGGGTCGCGCGTGTCGACCTGCGCCATCGACGGCCGCAAGGACATCGCCCAGGTGCTGCTGTCGCAGGGGTTGGCGATCGCCCTCAAGGACGCGCCCAGCGCCTACCGCGAGGCCGAGGAGAATGCGCGGGCCGCCAACCTCGGCCTGTGGCGCACCGAGTTCGTGCGACCCACGGACTGGCGCAAGGGGCGGCGCCTGCCGGACGATCCGGTGGTTGACCCGCCGCCGTGCCCGATCAAGGCCACCACCGACGCGGACGGCCATCGGCTCTACCTGGTGCCGCTGGATGCCGCCTACGCGGCCCTGCCCGACGAGGCGGTCGAGGCCCGCTATTGTAGCGACGAGGACGCCGCCGCCGATGGCTGGCGACGCCCGCCCATTGGCGTGCCGCAACGGTGAGCGCGTCCGGCCGGCGAATCATGCGGCCGTGCAGCGTACAGGACAGGCGGGGATCACTCCGGGGTCACCGCGCCCGCGTTCGTGGCCGCCGGGCAGGCCTTCGCCTTGCCGCAACTGGCGCAAGCAGGACGGCGGCGGCCGAAATACGAGCGCCACAGGTAGACCAGCGCCACCGCGACCACGGCGCCGACCAGCAGGATCTCCACAAGGCCGGTGCTGGCTTCGGTGGCCAGATTGACGGTCGGGGCGGCGTCCGCAAGCGCGGGGGTGGTCGCGTCTGTCGTGGTCATCCCGTCATCTCCTGGTGCGTGTCACGGTATCCCGGCGTCGGCAATGATCGGCCGAACGGGGTCTTGAAAAAGCCCACCAGCAGCAGCAGGGCCAGCGCGGTCAGGTAGACCGCCGTGAACATCTGCAGGCCAGTGAGTTCAAGGGCCGTGCCCACGGTGTAGACGGCGCTGGCGGTGGTGAGGGCCAGCGCGGTGGGAAAGACGATGGAAAACACCATCCACTTGTAAGACCCCGTCTGCACCCGCACCATGATGGTGGTGGCCAGGCACGGCGGGTACAGGGCGAAGAACAGCATCAGCGCCAGCGCCGTCATGGCGGTGTAGCCGGCGGCCTTCTGCTCCGATCCCATGCGTTCTTCCAGTGTCTGGTTCTCGCCCTCCGGCTGGTCGAACAGCACGCCCAGGGTGGCGACACTGCTTTCGCGCGCGGCGAAGGAACTGAGCAGGGCGACGTTGATCTTCCAATCAAAGTTGGCGAACTGGGTGACCGGCTCCAGCGACTTGCCGAGCTGGCCCAATGCGCTGTTGACGATGCGCTCGTCCTTCATCTCGCGGCGCAGTTCCTTGCGCGTGGTGGCCAGGTCGCGCAGCGCCCCCTGCGCGGCCCGCGCCTCGGGATCGCGCGAGCGCACGACGAAGGGCGCCAGATCGGGGTGGTTCTCCTTGACCCGGGCGTCGAGCGCCTCGGCGGCCTCGCGGCTGCCCACCATCATGCGGTCGGACCGGTAGTCGGTGTACAGATTGACGAGGCGGGTCAGGCTCTCCTGGTCCGGCACGGCGGCGGCCAGTGGGTTGCCCGCAAGCGCCTCGCGGAACTCGACGATCGCGGCCTCGGCGCGGGCGTGATAGTCGGCCTGTCGCTCCGGCGTCAGGCCGGGAAATTGCAACAGCACGTAGACCACCGTCGCCACCGCCAGCACGACCGTCCCCACCTTCTTGATGTACAGCCACGTGCGGTCGAAGGACCGCCGCAGCACGCCGGTCACGGTGGGCAGGTGGTAGTGCGGCAATTCCATGACGAAGGGCGCCGTCTCCATGCCGCGCAAGACCGACACGGACAACAGCTTGGCGATCAGCAGGGCGAAAATGACGGTGATGGTCGACAGGTAGAACAGGACCAGCCCCTTGGCCTCAACGAAGTAGATGTTGATGAGCAAGGTATAGAGCGGCACCTTCGCCAGGCAGTTCATGAACGGCACGGTCAGGATGGTGGCCATGCGCGCCCGCTGGTCCGGAATGCCCTTGGTGGCCATCACCCCCGGCACGGCGCAGCCGCCGGCGAACACGCCGCCCAGGATGAAGGGCAGGGTGGACTGGCCGTGCAGGCCGAAGCGGTGCAGGATGCGGTCCAGGATAAAGGCGATCCGCGCCATATATCCGCTGTCCTCCAGAATCGCGATCAATGCGAACAGGATCAGGAAGATCGGCACGTAGTTCAGCAGGGCGTTGGCGGAATCGACCATCCACAGCCCCATGGAGCGGATCACCGGATCGTGCAGGAAGCCCGCCGCCGGCAACACGTCGCCGACGATATCGCGGAACCCCGCCAGCAGCGGCCAGGTGATCTTGGTCAGCTCGTAGCCCTGCACGATCGACAGTTGGTAGATGACCCAAACGGTCAACACCAGAAAAGCGGGTGCCAGCCAGCGGTTCAGCAGGAACCGGTCGATCCGCTCGGTCAGCGGAACGTGGTCGGTGCGCGCGTGCTGCATACTGGTGGCCAGGATCTCGCCGGCCAGGTGATCGCGGCAGGCGGCCATGTGGTCGCCGGCCGTCAGGCCCTTGCGCTCGTGGAACGCCGCCGCCGCATTCTGGGCCTGATCGAGCAGACCGTGGGCATGGGTCACGTGCTGGTGCAGCAGGCGTTCCGCCTCGCTGTCCTCCTCCAGCAGTTTGGCGGCCAGCCAGCGGGCGGAGACAACGCTCTTCAGGCTGGGCAGTTCCGAGAGCCGGACCTGCAGGGCGGCAACGGCCTCCTCCAGGTCGCTGTAGTTGATCGTCGCCGGTGGCGCGTGCTCGGCGTCGGCGACGCGGCCGATGGCGGCCCGCAGGTCCTCGCGCCCCACGCCCTTGTGCCCGACCACCGGGACGACGGGTGCGCACAGCCGGCGCGACAGGGTTTCCAGGTCGAACGACAGGCCCCGGCTCTTCGCCACGTCCATCATGTTCAGGGCGATGACAACGGGAAATCCCAGTTCCATGAGCTGGAACGTCAGGTAGAGGCCGCGCCGAAGGTTGGTGGCGTCGACGACGTTGACCACGACGTCGGGCTGCTCGTCCAGCAGGAACTGGCGGGCCACACGCTCTTCCAGGGAGAACGAGGTCAGGCTGTAGGTCCCCGGAAGATCGACGATCTCCACAGCGCGGTCGCCGTCGCGATAGGCTCCGCTCTTCTTGTCCACGGTGACGCCGGGGTAGTTGGCGATGTGCTGATGCATCCCTGTCAGGGCGTTGAACAGCGTGGACTTGCCGCAATTCGGCTGGCCGGCCAGGGCCACCAGGGTCCGTTTGCGGGGGGCGGCGGACGGTGCGTCCGGAGCGGAGGAGGCGGCCATACAATACCTCGACAAGGGCGGGGGCACCGTGTGCTGGCGCCCGGCAGGCGTTGGTGCGAAACAATCGCATTTCCTGCCGGTTGTCCAGGCCGATCCCGAGACGCGGGCGATCCCCCATCGTCCCGGGTCCCGGCCCGGGCTATTTCAAGTCAAAGGCGCGGACCCAGATCACGGCGTCCTGGCTCAACTCCTTGCCCTCGTGCTCCGTGGCGGGGCCGGAGCCCAACGCGGCGAAGCCCCAGAACCCGGCCTTGGGGATGCCGAACGTGAATTCGCCGTTGGCATCGGTGATCGCCACCAGGGTTCCCCCGGGCATGGGCTCGACGGTCGGTTCGGTGGCGCTGTTGGTCGCCATGTCCGGCGGTGCGGCCATGTATTCGATTTCGATCTCCGCGCCCGGCACCGGCTCGCCCTCCGACAACAGCACGCCGGAGAATGTCGAGCCGGCGATCACGTTGGTCGGCTTGTTCAGCGGCACGATCTCGGTCGGCAGGCCGACGGGCTCGTTCCACCCGGTGGGGATGCCGCCCTTGTTCAGAAAGCTTTTGGTGATCTGCTGGATGTAGATGTCCTCACTTTCTTCGTAGTAGGGCGCCGGCGTGAAGGCGACGATGTAGTCGCCGTTGCGCCGGACCGGGATGTCGGCCTTGAACGCCTGGGCCTCGTTGTCGGCGCCGTGGAACGTGATGGGCGCCAGGCTGTCGGTCAGGTCGATCGCCTCGCCCTTGAAGTGCAACTCCAGGCGGGACGGGGCGGCGACGTCCATGGCATGACCGTTTTCCATCGGATGCCAGAAGATGAACGCCATCGGCACGGGGCCGGGCCTGTCCAGGTTGACCTTGGGCGTATAGGCGAGCTGGAAATGGGCCAGGGCGGGGGCAGCCGATACAATCAGGGCGGCCGCGACCGCCGTAACGGTCCGGATCATAGAGGATCTCCTGTTGTCTGGTGTTTTTCTTCAGTGGTGATCAGTAAATCTCGTCGGCGGGCACGTCGATGCTGTGGCCTTCCCCGGCATCGAACTGAACGCTGTAGTCGCCGTCCGGCATGTCGAAGATGAACTCGCTGTTGGCGTCCATCGTGCTTTCCTTGATGACATCGCCGGCGCCGTCGAGCACCCGCACCGACACGCCGGCGGCGGATGAGCCATCGGAGAACCCGGCCTCGCACAGCACGGTGCCGTCGCCGTTGTCGTAGCAGGAGAAAAGGGGCGTATGGGCCAGCGCGGCGCCGGCCGAGCCGACGATCAGACTGGCGCTCAGCGCCAGCGCGGGGATCAGGGGGGATCGGATCATGACGGGGTCCTCTGTTGAAGGGAGTGGGCACTTGTGGCCAAGGCGGCTGGCGTGTGGTGGTGCCGCAAGGCCGTCACCAAGGGATCGTCGGGGGCGGCCCGCAGGCGCTGCACCATGGACCAAGCTGTCTTGTAGCTGACGCCGCACTGCCGCTCGATGCGGGCGGGCAGGCCCCGCTCATTGCCGGCCAGGAACAGGTCGAGGACGCGCAGCCAAGTGGCCGTGTCGACGTTGGACCGCTCCAACACGGTGCCGCGCCGGGCCGAAAACGGCTTGCGGCAGCGGGCGCACTTGAACCGGACGCCGCCGGACCGGGGACAGACCATGCGGTAGGTGTGGCGTGATCCGCAGTGCGGGCAGACAGGAACGCCGCGCGGCCAGCGCAGCCACTCCAGCCGTGTCTCGGCGCTGGCGCGTTCCCCGGCGTCGGTTGCCGTTCCGGGCGGCGGCGAAGGCGTGAGGGCGGTGGCGGTCGCGCTTTGCATACGATCCTCTCGAGTGGTCGAGGTCCGACGACGCGGGACCGGGCGCGGTCCGGCCGCATCCGTGGGCACCGGTGCATCGGCTTGCGTTACGACCAGGACTCTATTGCCAGTGAGAAGCGTTCGCAAGATAAAAAGAAAAGGGTCAATTGACCGGCGTGTTTCTGAAAAAAGCCTGCATATTCGGGCGCTTGGCGGGGAGTGATCCAGCGTCAGCCAAGTACCTTAGCAAACAAATGGGTCATTACTGACCACAGCCCGCCATCGTCTTTTCATGGAGCGCCGCGGGACGCCCATGGCCACTCTCGGTCGCCCGCCAAGTCGGCCGACCAAGACCAGTTCATTGTTTTGATGAATTCTAAACGAGATCCCGGTCACACCAAAAGGCATGGCCATACCTGCGCGGCGCGCCAGCGCCGGATCTCAGGCGGAGACCACCTGGATGCGCGCGGCCTCGGCGCGGCGCAGGGTGATGAACGCGTCGTCGATCCGCACTTCGACCGGATCATCCAGCGGGGCACTGCGCACCACTTCAAGGCGGGCATTGGGGACCAGCCCCAGATCCATCAGGCGATGGCGGACCGGACCGTGCCCATGCAAGGCGACGATCCGGCAGTGTTCGCCCGGTGGCACATCGTTCAGCGAATGCCCGTCAAACGCGGCGTTGGCGGCGCCATGGCGATGCCGGCGACCATGCCCGTGACCAAGTCCGCCGCCAGGGCCGGCCCCGGCCCCCTGGCCACCGCCCCTCTTGCGCCATCCACGGCCCCGGCCCAAGCCGTGGCCCATGCCGTGGCCGAAGCTCTCGTGTCGGTCGGTCGGCGCCGTCACGTCGATCGAGGAGTCCTGTGACTCGGGGGCAAGCACGTCTTGGTTCCGACCATGCCCACCGCGTCGGTGCCAGCGCGCTCGGCTTCCTCGCCCCAGACCACGAAACATGCTGCCTATCCCTCTACGAGGTCGCGCGGGCGATCCCGGTGTGAAGCGCGACCACAACAATCCTATGGGTTTCTAATTGGGCACTCTAAGTGAGAGGCATTCGCATGTCCAGGCAAAACTACGGCCGGGCCGGTGGTTTGGGTCGGTTCGGCGACGGATTATCCGGATCAAACCCATGGAAACGAGTGATCATTCCGAATAGTCTCGCGGCCATCGCCGCAAAAACAGGTGAGGGTTCCCGTCGATGCGCGCCCTGCCAAGCCCTCGCCAGCTTCGGTATCTGGTCACCGTCGCCGAAACGCTGCACTTCGGCCAGGCGGCGGATCGGTGCAACGTCACCCAGTCCACGTTGTCCGCCGGCATTCGCGAACTGGAAGGGCTGCTCGGGGTGACGCTGATCGAGCGCCAGTCGCGGCGCCGCGTGGTGATCACGCCGATTGGCCACGAGATCGTCGCCCGCGCGGAGCGGTTGCTGGCCGACACCGAGACACTGGTCGACGTCGCGGCCGCCGGGTCCTCGCCGCTGAGCGGACTGTTGCGCCTGGGCGTGATTCCGACCATCGGGCCCTACCTTCTGCCGGCGGCGTTGCCCGACATTCGCCGTCGGTATCCGGACCTGCGGCTGTACCTGCGCGAGGCCCTGACCGATACCCTGCTGGAGGCTCTGGCGGCGGGCCGGCTGGACGCGGTTCTGGTGGCCACGCCCTTCGATCTGCGCGGCATGGCCTCGGTGGCGCTGGGGGACGAGGACGTGGTGGCCGCGCTGCCCGCCGACCACCGGCTGGCCGGACACGCGACCCTGCGGGAGGACGACCTTGCGGGCGAGACGGTGCTGGTGCTGGAGGACGGGCACTGCTTGCGCGACCATGCCCTGGCGGCGTGCCGGATGGACCGGGGGCGCAGCGACCAGCGGTTCCAGGCCACCAGCCTGGCGACCCTGACGCAGATGGTGGCGGCCGGCCTGGGGGTCACGCTGCTGCCGCGCATGGCGGTCGGGCGTGAGGTGGTCCCGGACGGCGGCGTGGTGGTCCGGGATCTGGCCGATGTGCGAACCGCGCGCACGTTGACCCTGGCGTGGCGGCCCGGCGCGGCGCGCGAGGCCGACTTCCGCCTGCTGGCCGATCTGCTGCGAGAGGCGCACGGCCGAACAGCGGGTTGACGGGCTGCGGCGCTGGACCTACGTAGCGGGTCCGAAGGGGCCGAGTACGCTGGCGACCGTTGACGCAAGACAGTGGGGGCGTGTACAAACCCCTTCTTCCGATCCGGAGCTCAGGGGGGCTCCCGACCCGTCTTGCGGAGGGCGGGCAGGACGGTAATGCAGCGGATTGCTAATCCGTACACCGGGTCATACCGGTGACTGGGTTCGACTCCCAGGCCCTCCGCCATTGAGGAAAGGCAAGTCCTTGATTGGGCTTGCCTTTTTTCATTCTAATGGGAAATGCTTTGGTGCGGTGCATCGCCCCGGGCGGCAAAAAGATCGTTCGTCGCGCGCGTTCGTGGGCTCACGGTGCCTCGTCGGCCGCCTCCAGGTCGCAAAACATCTCGACCTGCCACTCCATCTCGGCCTCTTCCATCGGATAGCCGTCGCTCTCTGGCGAGGACGTTAGGATCTCGTGCGGGGGAATGGCGCCCAGCCAGCGCTGCAGATCCGGCAACAGGCTTGCGGGCAATCCGGCCTTCCAGGCCATCGCGACGAGTCCCTTGGCGCTGAGCGCCTGAACGGCCACCGCCAAGGCCATGGGGGCGACCCCGGCCATGGCGCTCAGCACGGCAATGCCCAGGGTGCGATTGTTCGCCGCCATGGCGGCGCGCAGTTCGGTCTCGCCCGATGTCCCGGCTTTCAGAGTGTCGAGCACGCGCACGTGCAATTCCTGAAGGGACCGGCGCCAGTCCGGGCCGAAGTCGATCAGCTCTTCCGCGGGAGACTGGCGGGCGATGCGTCGATGCATCTCGGTCGACACCGCCTCGGCGGCGTCGGGGCTGAGGTCCTGCCGAAGCATCAGCGCCTGGACCAGGGTGTCCGAGACGAACACGGCGAGCCGGCGCGCGGCCGCCGGGTGCAGGCGCGGCCGGCCCACCAGGGGGGCGTGCCACTCGGGCACGGACGGTGCCCGGTCGATCAGGGCGTCCAGTGTTTCCTCGCGGATTTGCGCGCCTTGGTTGGCCAGCATGTCGGCGATGGCCGACAGGTCGGCGGTGTCGACGATGGCGTCTGTCACGCGTTCGGTCAGACCGCCGGGGCGACGGGCAATGGCCGCGAGGCGATCGCTGGCCGGGCCATCCTGGATGAGGTCGAGCAGGTCCTCGTCCGTCAGCACGGGGCTGAACGTCAGCACCGGGGCGGCGACGGCGATTTCGGCATCTCGTGCGAGGTGGTTAACGGCGGACGCTGGCGCATTGGCGATGTTCTTCAGCGCATCCGACAGCAGGGCGCGCACCTTCGGGATCTGATCGCGGGCGAGACGGGCCAACGCCTCGTGCACGTTCTGGCCTACGCGGTCCTTTTCGTCGTCCGACAGACCGGGCGCCAGCGCGGCGATGCGCTGCGCCAGCGTCAGGCGCACGGTTTCGTCGGAATCACCGGTCAGCAGCAGATAGGCTCGCGCCGGCGTGGATGTGTTGCCGGCGATGGTGCGCCGGACCTCCGCGTCGTCGTCCTCGGCCAGATAGTACAGCACCTCGGGCGCGACATCGGTGCGGTGGGCCAGCGTGCGGCGCACCGCCACGTCGTCGTGCGCCGCCAGTTCCCGTGTCTCCTCGTAGGTGAAACGCCCGTCCCCGGCGTCTTCGAACAGCCGTCGCAGCAGGTCGGTCATCACGCGTCCCCGGGGCTGATCCAAACCGGGGCGGGTGCCGCCAGGTGGCACTGGCCCTTGCCCATGAGCTTGGCGGCGTACATCGCCGCGTCCGCCCGGTGGGTCAACGCCTCGCCCGTCTCCGGTCTGGCGGGGTCATAGACGGCAATGCCGACGGACAGAGCCAGGGGGTGGGCGGGGTTCGCGCTCATGGTCGACAACATGACGCTGGTCTCCAGCACCTCGCGCGCCTTGCGTTGCGCACCCGCTTCGTCGATGGCTTCCAGCCAGACGGCGAACTCGTCGCCGCCGATGCGGGCGACGAGATCGGTCGGTCGTGTCTTGGTGTCGAGGATCTCGGCCACCATCACCAGAACCTGGTCGCCCTGAGCGTGGCCGCGGTAGTCGTTAACCAACTTAAAGTTGTCGAGGTCCACATACAGCAGCGCCGCGGTCTCGTGCTGGCGCTCCATGCGCTTCTGGCGGCGTTCGATGTCCTCCAGGAAGGCGCGCCGATTGAGCAGGCCCGTCAAGGGGTCGGTGCGGGACAGGGTCATGACCGTCTCGTAGCGGCCGATCTGCTCGTTGGCGAGGCCGACCTGGTCCGCCACATCGCGGATCAGCCGCCGGTCGTCCTCCGTCCAGGGGCCGCGTTCGGCGCGGCGCCAGGCAACGATGGCGCCGTTGAGGACCTTGTGGTGGCTGGTTCCGAGGACGATCACGCTATGTGCCCCGATGGCCGCCTCCCACGGGGCCGTGTCGGGCGTCAGCGTCGGCGAAAGGTCTGAGAGCGGGGGCGCGGCCTCGCCATAGTCGCCGCCAAGAATCAGATCCGCCAGGGCGACGGGCTGCGATTCCTTGTCCTTGTCGGCGAGCCCGGGGGGATGATCGCGTCGCAGGATTTGGCACCCCCGCGCACCGGTGCCCTTGGCGAGCGCCTCGGCGGCGACAGTCAGGATGTTGCCGACGTCCAGTTCGTCCCGGAACGCCTGGACCACACGGGCGCGCACCTGCTCGCGGTGGTGCGCGCGCCGCAGGGCGCGGTCCTGCTCGCGCTGTTCGGTGATGTCGCGGCAGACGCCCCGCGCGCCGATCCAGTCTCCAGCGGAATCAAACAGCGGCACGGCCGAAACCAGCAGGCACACCGCTTGGCCGTCGCCCAGGCGCGCCCACAATTCGACGCTCCGGACCGGGGACCGGGTGCGGAACACGGCCGCCACGTCCCGACGTTCGCGCGGATCAAGCAGGTCGGCCGGGTCCGTGTGCAGCAGGGCATGGCTACCATATCCCAGGGCGTCCGGCGGCGCGACGAACACGAACCGGCCGTCTTGCCCGGTCTCCCAGGCGACGTCGCAGGCCAGGGCGACGAAGTCCTTGTAGCGGGTGCGGCTGTCCGCAAGGGCGCCGTACAGGGCTGTCTCAAGTGTGGTGTCCTGGGCCAGGATGGCAACGCCTTGCCGGTCGTTCAGCGGCAACACGGTGAGGTCGAGGCCCGCGCGGCTGCCGCCCGCCAGGGCCGGTATGAAACACATCGCCGGCGTGCCGGTGTCCAGGGCGCGCCGGACCACCTGCGGAAGTCCTCCGGGGATTTCGGGGTCGTTCAACAGAGGCGTCAGGCGGCCGGCCTCGGCGTTGCCATGCACCATGGTTCCGTCGACGGCAAGAATGGCGGCCGGACCTCGGTGGGCTAGCACGGTGGCAATCGAAACGGTGCCCGCCGCAAGGGCGATGGCGGGTCGGGCAGAGACGGCTGCGCCCAGGTCAGGGGCGGGAGTCGGGTCCGAAGTCACTGAACGGCCTAATCGTCCGAGCCAACAACACCAGCGGTGGAACGGGCGGAGCGGTTGCGATCGCCCTCAACCGCCGCCCTGTCTCGCGCCAATGGCGACTCGATCATACCCTGCTTCAAGGCCGGAGGCGATAGCGGATGGCCGCGCCATGCCTGAAAGAAAGCACGGGCGCGGCCACTGAAAGTTTCCTGTATTTTCGGGGCAGAACCTTGGGATGGTCGCGTCGGGCGAAGTGCTTCCGCGCCCTGGTCCGGCGAAGGTCTATTGTGTGCCTTCGGCGGCGCGGCGTTCGGCCAGGCGCTCGGCGACATATTTCTGGAAATGGGTGTCGCCCTCGTAGCCCTTCTGCTTCACCCACTCGAACGCCGACAGAAAGGTGTGTTTGCCGAACGCGCCGTGCATGTTGAACACGGCGGCCTCCTTGCCGGTCATCCCCTCGGCGTCGGCCGGGTCCTCGGGCATGAACAGAAGGGTTGGGGTGAAGATCACGCCCCAGCGTCGGGCGAGTTGTTTTTCGGGCATGGTCTCGCCGTCGAAGTCGGTGACCTCGCGTTCGCCAAACAGGTTGAGTTGCAGGACGTTGAAGTTGCCCTTGACGTACTCGTAGATGGCCGGGTCGCCCAGAATTTCGACATTGACCTTCTTGCAGTAGATGCAGCCGCGTTGTTCAAAAATGATCACCAGGCGTTTGTCCGCCGCGTGGGTTTCCGCCAGGTCCTCTTGCAGGTCCAGGAAAGACTGCATGAAAAAATCGTGATGGTACAGGCCGTCATCGCCAAGGGTCGGTTCGATCAGCGCCGGCTCGGCGGCGCGCGCGGGCGGGACGGTCGCCAGGGACAGGCCCAACAGGACGGCGACCGCCAGGGCGGCGGCCGCGCGGGGGGCAAGGGTCCGGATCGTGGTCATGATCATGAGGGTGTGTCCTCCCTGATGTGGTTTTGTGATTGCGTCGGGTTGCTGGTGCCGGGCCGCTCTCAGCGGCCTTCGTCGCCGTCCGGCGCCGGCAACGCCTTCAGGACGGTGGCCAACTGAAACCAGAAGAAATCCTCGCCGGCATAGCCGGTGATGCGGCCCAGTTCCTCGCCGGCCTCGACGAGAACAAAGGTCGGGGTGAACGAGACCGCGCGCAAGCCGCGCAGGTCCGAAGGCCACGGGTCGTGGAGGTTGACGCGGCGGAGCGGGGCGCGGCGCGATTCGTCCGTCTTGGGGTAGATGGGGCCGATCTCCGCGTGCCAGCGCTGGCACCAAGTGCACGACGGGGATTCGAACATGACGAGTTCGGCGGCTTTGGCCGACACGCCGACCGCGCCCAGCAGGGCGGTCAGGCAGACGGCCACCACACCGACGCGTCGGTGGCGTGCGGGGCGGGCCGGGCGGAGGCGCGCGCGGGTGCCGGGGGTGAGGGGCATGTCGGACCTCGCGGAGGGTTCGGACGGCCGGGCCGCGCTCGCTTCGGTAGGGCGTGGATGCGCCGCGACGGCCCTTCAGGCAACGCCGGGGGGAGGATAGCGCAACGGTTCATCGCCGGAAAACTGAGTCTTGCCATGGGTGAAACGATCGATCATGCTTGAATTATAAAAAGCTAATTCGCTAGACTCCAGAGCGAGAAACACCCCAATTGGGGTGGACCATCCGGGGTTCGGGGCGGCCTATGCGGGCGTTCCCGGCGGACACCGGCAAGAATCGGGCGCCCCTGCCGCCGTGGCGGCAAAAAAGAAAATGGGGCGTGGGAACAGGGAGGAACAATCCGGGCCGCCCCGCGACGCCGTGGCGGTCTCCGGGTGGGTGCGCCTCGGCGTGCCCTGCTCCTCCCCAAAACAGGTGGCGACGGCACCGGGACGCCCCCGGGCGGCGTCGGGGCGCGGACGGACGTGTGTCTGGCGCTGGCCCGGCGGATTGGCTCGGACGGCCCGCAGCGACCAGAAACCAATCAAGGGAGGACCAGGGGGCATGAACCGTTTCGGATACACGACCCTGACAGTGGCCGCGGCGCTTGCCGCAGCCGTGTGGACGGCACCGGCCCGGGCGGCGGACTCGGACGTGTCCTACGAGGTGGTGGACGGCTACACCATTCGGGAGCCGTTGACCGACACCCCCGGGGACCCGGTCATGGGGCGCAAATGGGCCATCAACCGCAAGCTCGGCAACTGTCTGAGCTGCCACCAGATGCCCATCCCCGAGGAGCAGTTCCACGGCGAGACGGGACCGGCCCTGTACGGGGTGGCGGACGTCTATGACGAGGGCGAGTTGCGCCTGCGCATCGTTGACCCCAAGGTGCTGAACCCGCACTCCATGATGCCGTCGTTCTACAAGGTCGAGGGCCTGAACCGCGTCATGAAGGGGTTCCAGGACAAACCCATCCTGTCGGCGCAGCAGGTCGAGGACATTGTCGCCTACATGATGACCTTGCGCGACACCAGCAAGAAAAGCCAGTAGACGGATCAGGCCGCTCCGCCGCGCGCGCGTCGGTGCGGATGATTGTGCAACAGGGAGATCCTCAGGATGCTTGAGATGCAAGACTCCGGCGGCACCAGCCGCCGCAGGGTTCTGTTCAGCCTCGGCGGCGCGGCCGCCGTGGCCACCGGGCTGAGCGTCGTGCCCGGGCTCGGGGCGCGGCTGGCGCACGCCACGGAAGCCGAGGTGGCCGAGACCATCAAGGAGATGCTCGGTGAGGTCCCGGCGGAAGGCGGCGTCTCTGTTGACCTGCCCGAGATCGCCGAGAACGGCAACACGGTGCCCATGACCTTCGAGGTCGACGCGCCGATGACCGCCGACAGCCATGTGAAGGACGTGATGGTCCTGGCCGATGGCAACCCGGCGCCCAGGGTTGCCACCTTCCACTTCACGCCGATGAGCGGCAAGGCGACGGCGTCCACCCGGATGCGCCTGGTCGGCACGCAGAACGTCGTCGTCGTCGCCCGCATGAACGACGGCACGGCGATGATGGGCAAGAAGCAGGTCAAGGTGACCATCGGCGGCTGCGGCGGCTGAGCCGCCGGCCTCTCGGCACCCGGGAACAAGACAGTCACAGGAGACACAGGCGATGGCGACGATTCGGCCGCGCGTGAAGGCCCCCCGCAAGGCGTCCGCGGGAGAGGTCGTGGAAATCAAGACCCTGATCAACCATTCGATGGAATCGGGGCAGCGCAAGGACAAGGACGGCAATCCGATTCCCCGTCAGATCATTCATCGCTTCGAGGCCCAGTTCAACGGGCAGGAGTTCTTCGCGGTGGACCTGCAGCCGGCGATTTCGGCCAACCCGTATCTGTCCTTTTTCGCCAAGCTCGAGGAAAGCGGCGAGTTCACGTTCCGCTGGCACGATGACGACGGCTCGGTCTACGAGGAAACCAAGTCCGTCGAAGTGACCTGAGGGCGGCCGGGCCAGCCCGTCATTCGCCGGTCGAGCGGGCGGGGGCGCGGCCAGGACGGCTCCCGGGCGGGACGCTGACGTGACGCGACCCAACGAAGCAAGAAGGAGCCCGCGCCAAGGGCTCCGCACGGGACGGCCGGGGACACGGCGGGCCAACCGCCGGCGTCGGCTCCCGGAGCAGGGAGGACACGGTTCCATGATGACGACGATGCTCAAGGTCCTTGGACGCGGGGTTCTCGGCCTCGCCGGGGCCGGCATGATGGCGGCGGTGGCGGCGGCGCCGGCCGCTGCCGACGAGTCAACCGGCGCGCGGATCGACTGGGGTCCCTACAAGGTCGGCGACGTGCGCTCGGGCTACACCTACGCCGGCGCGCAGACCCGCGCCATGCAGGACGACGAGTTCCAGAACCCGGCGTTCCTGTGGCTGGAACGCGGCATGGACATCTGGGATACGGTCGAAGGCGAGGCCGGCAAGGCCTGCGCCGACTGTCACGGCGATGCCGAGGAGAGCATGGCGGGCGTGGCGACCCGCTACCCGATCTATTTCGAGGATTGGGGCAAGCTGATGAACATCGAGCAGCGCATCAACTGGTGTCGCGAGACCCAGATGCGGGCCGAGCCCTTTGCATGGGAGTCGGATGACCTGCTCGGCATCACCGCGTTCGTCAAAAACCAGTCCAAGGGAATGGCGGTCGATGTGGCGATCGACGGCCCGGCGGCGCCGTTCTTCGAGATGGGCAAGGACTTCTACCAGACCCGGCGCGGTCAGCTCGACCTGGCCTGCACGCACTGTCACGTGGACAATCCGGGCAACCTGATTCGCGCCGAGATCCTCAGCCAGGGGCAGGTGAATGGTTTTCCGACCTACCGCCTGAAGTGGCAGACGGTGGGCTCGCTGCATCGCCGCTTCCGGGGCTGCAACAAGAACATCCGCGCGGAGCCGTTTCCCTACGGGTCCGACGAATACGTCAATCTGGAACTGTACACGAGTTGGCGCGGCAACGGGCTGCCGGTGGAATCGCCGTCGGTGCGCAAGTAGGGCCGGGTCTTCGCGTGGTCTGGCGTGCCCGGCGGTGACGCCGCCGGGTTGCCGCCCGTTGGGCGCGAAACGATACCTCGTGTTTTTGTGCGGAAATAAACTGATAACGAGAGAGAGGGCGGGGCATGTTCACACGGCGTGACTTGATGCGGACGGCGGCGGCCACGGCGATCCTGCTGGGGGGACCGGCCGGGCTGCGCCGCGCGGCGGCGGCCCAGGCGCTGAGCCAGGACGACCTGTTGCGGTTCGATCCGCTGGGACAGGTGACGCTGCTGCACGTGACCGACGTGCACGCGCAACTCATGCCGATCTACTTCCGCGAGCCGTCCATCAACCTCGGCGTCGGGGCGGTCAAGGGCAAACCGCCACACGTCACGGGCCCCGACTTCCTGGAGATGTTCGACATCCCCCGGGACACGCCGGAATGCTACGCGCTGACCAGCGTGGACTTCGTCGAACTGGCCCGCACCTACGGCAAGGTCGGCGGGCTGGATCGCCTCGCGACGCTGGTCAACGCCATCCGCGCCGATCGGCCGGACAACACGCTGTTCCTGGACGGCGGCGATACCTGGCAGGGGTCCTATACCTCGTTGCAGACAAACGGCGCCGACATGATCCGCGCCTTCAACGCGCTCAAGACCGACGCCATGACCGCCCATTGGGAGTTCACCTACGGCGAAGAGCGGGTGCGGGAGATCATCGACGGGGAGCTCGACTTCCCGTTCCTGTGCGGCAACGTGATCGACACCATGTGGGAGGAGCCGGTCTTTGAGTCCACCCAGATGTTCGAGCGCGGCGGCGTGCAGGTGGCGGTGATCGGCCAGGCTTTCCCCTACACGCCGATTGCCAACCCGCGCCACCTGATCCCCGAGTGGTCGTTCGGCATCCGCCCGGACATGGTGCAGGCGCACGTGGACGCCGCGCGGGCCAACGGCGCCGAGGTGGTCGTTCTGCTGTCCCACAACGGCTTCGATGTCGACCGCAAGCTGGCCTCGCTGGTCGACGGCATCGACGTCATCCTGACCGGTCACACCCACGACGCCCTGCCGCGCGAGGTGAAGGTCGGCAAGACGCTGCTGATCGCGTCGGGCTCGCACGGCAAGTTCCTGTCACGCCTGGACCTGGAGGTGAAGGGTGGGGCCGTGACGGACTACCGCTACCGTCTGATCCCGGTGTTCTCCGACGTCATCACGCCGGATCCGGAGATGGCCAAGGTGATCGCCGAGGTGCGGGCGCCCTACGAGGCCGAATGCACCCGCGTGCTCGGCCAGACCGACGACCTGCTGTACCGGCGCGGCAACTTCAACGGCAGCTTCGACGACCTGATCTGTCAGGCGCTGCTGGAGGAGCGCGATGCCCAGATCGCCCTGTCGCCGGGCTTCCGTTGGGGCGCTACCCTGTTGCCGGGGCAGGACATCACCGTCGACGACGTCTATTCGATGACCTCGATCACCTACCCCAGCGCCTACCGCCAGGAGATGGACGGGGCCATGCTGAAGACGGTGCTGGAGGATGTGGCCGACAACATCTTCAACGAGGACCCCTTCTATCAGCAGGGCGGCGACATGGTGCGCGTCGGCGGCATGGGTTATGCCATCGACGTGCGCAAGCCCATGGGCGAGCGCATCTCCGACCTGACGCTCCTGTCCACCGGCGAGGCCATCGATCCGGCCAAGAGCTACGTCGTCGCCGGCTGGGCCTCGGTGAACGAGGGCACCGAGGGGCCGCCGATCTACGACGTCGTCTCGCAGTACATCGAACGCCACGGCACGGTTTCGGTGCCCGAGAACACCACGATCAAGATCAAGACGTAGAGAAAGACGTCATTGTGAAGAGCGCAGCCCAAATAGCAAAAAATGGGGCAATCCAGTGCATACGGCAACACCTTCTGCCCTGGATTGCTTCGTCCTCATCTGAAGACGGGGGCTCGCGATGATACCAAGCGACGGAAATCGTGACACGTTTTCCGGACCGTCGACACACCACTTTGGGAGATCCCTCGCGTCCTAACGGACGCTTCGGGATGAGGTATGTATTTGTTTTTAAAAAAAATCGTCATCCCGAGCGAGCGAAGCGAGCCGAGGGATCTCCCGCGTCGGCACCGCACCCGGCGAATGGGGACGGGTCATGACTTCGGTCGGCTGGTATGACAGGGTGCCCTGCCGGCTGGGTGTCCCGATTCTCATCCGGCCATCTTGAGCCTGGCACCAAACGGGGGATGAACACCCATGGACGGACTTGAGGTCACCTACATTGGGGCGTTGACGGCCGGCGTGTTGAGTTTTCTGTCGCCGTGCATTCTGCCCATCGTGCCGCCGTACCTGTGCTTCATCGGCGGCGTCAGCCTCGACCAGCTCGAAGGCGAGGCGGACGCGGTGCGGGCGGCGCGCCTGCGGGTGGTCAGCGCGGCCATCGCCTTCGCGTTGGGTTTCGGCACGGTGTTCGTGCTGCTGGGCATCGGCGCGGCGTTCGCCGGCAACATCATCTCGGAGAACATGCACATCCTGGCACCGATCGCCGGCGCCATCATCATTGTCCTGGGCCTGCATTTCCTCGGCGTGCTGCGCATTTCCATGCTGTATCGGGAGGCCCGGTTCCACGTCCAGAACAAGCCGGTGGGCCTGATCGGCGCCTATGTGGTGGGGCTGGCGTTTGCCTTCGGCTGGACGCCCTGCGTCGGGCCGATCCTGGCGGCGATCCTGTTCGTCGCCGGGTCCAATCCGAACCCGTGGGTGGGGGCGTCCCTGCTGGGCACCTATGCCATCGGGATCGGCGTGCCGTTCGTTCTGGCGGCCTTCGCGCTGGGGGCGTTCCTGCGCTTCAAGACCCGGTTTCGCGCCTACATGGGCACGGTCGAGAAGGTCATCGGCGGCCTGCTGGTGCTGACGGGCTTTCTCATCATGACCGGCGGCATGGCCGACATCGCCCAGTGGATGATCGAGACCTTCCCGAGCCTGGGCACGATCGGGTGAGGGCAGGGGGCATGGGGGCGACGGCGCGGCCGCCCCGACCCGTCTCCTACCCGTCGGCGCGGGCCTGTTCGATCAACGCGTTCAGCTGTTCGCCAGAGACCGCGCCGGGCACCAGAGTGCCGCCGATAACGAACGCGGGCGTGCCGGAGACCCCCAACTGCTTCGCCAGCGCGATGTTCTGTCCGAACACCTCGTCCAGCGCCGGATCGTTCATGTCCTTGCGCAGGGCTTCAACATCCAGGCCGACCTCGGCCGCCAGCTGCATGACCGAGGCCTCCGATACGCCGCCCTTCATTTCCATCAAGGCCTTGTGGAACGCCGGATAGAGGTCCTGGGCGCGCGAGGCCACGGCGGCGCGCGCGGCGACCACCGATTCGGGGCCCAGGATGGGCAGTTCGCGGATGATCAGGCGCACGTTGCCGTCGGCCTCGACGGCCTGCATCAGTTCCGGGAACACACGCTTGCAATACCCGCACTGATAATCGGAAAACTCGACGATGGTGACGTCGCCGTCCGGATTACCGAGCACGTCCTCCGGCTCGGCGGCCATCAGGGCCGCGCGGTTGTGGGCGATGGCCGCGCGGGCCTGGGCCGCCTTTTCGGCCTGTTGACGCTCCTGGTAGACCTCCAGCGCCTCGGCGATGATCTCCGGGTCATCCAGCAGGGTCTCCCGCACCAGGGCGCGCACGGCCGCCTTCTGGTCGTCGGTCAGGGCGTCGGCGGCGTGGGCGGGCGTGGGTCCGCCCCACCAGGTCGGGGCGAGCAGGCCGGCCACCAAGGCCCCGGCCAGAATCGGGCGCATCCTCATGACGTCGCGTATCCTCCACAACAGGGATTGGGCTCCGCCCTGGATAATGGGGGCGGGCATGACATGCCACAAGAAATCGGCGCGCCGGTTGCCGACGCCACCGGCAACATTCAGCCGTCGTCCTTGCGGCGTTCGGCCTCGCCGCGGATGTCCTGCAGCCGCAGCCAGGTGGGCGATCCGCGTTTGAGCTGGGTTTCCGCGCGCTCGACGTGGAACAGCGCACGGTCGTACTCGCCCGAGCGCAGCGCGGTTTCGGCCATGGCGTAGTCCGCCTGGGCGGTGTCGCCGGCCCGGCCATAGGCCTGCGCCAGCAGGCGCCAGGCCAGCGCGTTGTTGCCGTCGCGGCTGAGGGCGTTGCGCAGGTTGTCCTGGGCCGGCGTCAACAGCGCGTCGTCACCGCTCTCGATCTGGGCGTGCGCCAGCGCGACCCGCAACAGGGGCTCGTTGGGGGCCAAGGCGACGGCGCGCTCATAGGAGCCCAGAGACTCCCGCACCCGGCTGCTCTCGAACAGCATCTGCCCCTTGAGTTCGTGGAAGTAGGGGTTGTCCGGCTCGTCGGCGATCAGGCCGTCGATCAGGCCCAGAGCCGGGTCGAGTTCGACGGCGCGGTAGTGGGCGATGGCGCGGGCATAGCGGCCGGGGATGTCGTCGCGGTCCTTGTACAGCCGCAGGGCCTCACCCGGCCGCAGCAGGAACCCGTCCAGCTTGGCCAGCATTCGGGCGTGAAGGTTGCGCCATTCGGCCGGCACCGCCCGCCCGTCCTGCGGCACCCGGGCCAGGTGGGCCTCGACGGCCTGGATGCGGTCGCGGGTCAGGGGGTGGGTGCGCAGGTAGGGGGACTGGCTCTCAATCGAAAGCGCCGTCTGATTCTCCATCTCATGCATGAAGTCCAGCAGGCCGGTGGCCGGCAGCCCCTCGCGGTCCAGGGCCTTCAGGGCGAACGCGTCGGCCGACGCCTCCTCGGTCCGGGTATAGGCCAGGAAGTTGCGCAGGGCCGCCTCCTGCATCCCGGTGCCAAGGGCGATGCCCAGGTCGGGGCGCCCGACCAGGACGCCGGCGGCCGTGCCCAGCAGCATCCCCAGGATCGAGGTCGTGCTCAGGGTCTCGATGTTGTCGCCCAGGCGCACGTGATGGCCGCCGGCGATGTGCCCGATCTCGTGCGCGATGACGCCGATCAGCGCCTCCGGCTGTTCCGTTTTGCGGATCAGGCCGGTGAACAGGAACAAGCGGTTGCCGGTGGCCACGAAGGCGTTCAGGCGCCGATCCGCCAGCATCCGGATGGTGACGGCGTCGGGGGCGATGCCGGCGTCGCGGAGCAGTGGCGTGGCATACGTGCGGATGATACTTTCGATTTCCGCGTCGCGAACCAGCGTCTGTGCCCGCGCGGGCATGGCCGCGACCAGCACCATCGCCACAGCCGCCACGGCCATCGACAGGACGGAACCCCAGGGGACCCGGATGCACGCCACCATCGTCTGCCCTCCCTTTGCTCGCCGCTTGCTGCCCGCTTCCGACCCCGGTTCCACGTCCGACAAGGACGGTAGTCACTCCCCCCGGTGGGGTCAACGCGCCCGTCGTCGACGCGGCGCCGCCCTGATGATGGCCGCGATGGTGGTGGGCCTGACCGCGTGTGGCGCGGAACGACAGCCGGGCGTGCTGGGATACGTCGAGGGCTTCGCCGGCGTCGTCGCCGCCGATGAACCGCGCGCCGTCGTCGTTGCGCGTGACGTCCTGTCGTCCGGCGGGTCGGCGGCGGATGCGGCCGTGGCCATGGCCTTTACGCTGACGGTGACGCTGCCGACGTCGGCCGGGCTGGGCGGCGGCGGGGTCTGTGTGGTGCAGGACAAGGACGCCGACGGCGACCCCCGGGTTGAGGTGTTGGATTTTTTGCCGAGCACGGCCGCCGGACACCCCGGCCCTGAGGGCTCTGTCGCCGTGCCCGCCCTGCCGCGTGGGCTGTTCGCCCTGCACGCGCGGGCCGGCGCGTTGCGGTGGGAAGGGCTGGTCGCGCCCGCCGAGTCCCTGGCCCGGTTCGGGGTTCCGGCGTCGCGCGCGCTGGCGGCCGAGGTCCAGGCACTGGGCCTGGGCGTGCCGGTGCATGGCGTGACCGGGCCGGCCGAGGGCCAGCGGCTGCTGAACCTGGATCTGGCGCGCGCGCTGGGCCAGGCGCGGGTCGGCCCGGGCGAGTACTATGGCGGCGCCGTGGCGCGGGAACTGATGGACGCGGCCGCCGGTCAAGGGTTTGCCATTGATCCCGAAGCCCTGCGCGACTGGCGGCCCACGTGGCGAGCGCCCGTCGACGTCGGTTATCGGTCGCACACGGATGCCTTCGCGCCGGTGCCGGACAGCGCCGCCACGCTGGCCGAGCGGTGGGCGGCCCTGGACGACGCCGACGCCCTGCCCACCGGCCCGCAGCCGCTGCCCGATCTGGCCGCCGGAATGCGCACGCGGGGCGCCACCGGCTTCGTGGTGGCCGACAGCTACGGCGGCGCCGTGGCGTGCGCCCTGACGCTCAACCAGCCGTTCGGGACCGGCCGGCCGCTGCCCGGCTTCGGCTTTGCCCTGGCGCCGACACCGACGCCGCAAAGCCCGGACATCGCCGTCATGCTGCGGTTCAACCGCAATACGGGCGTGACGTTGGGCGGGGTGGCGGCGGCGGGCGGCGGGGCCGTCGATCTGGCGGTGCAGGCCGGGGTGCCGGTGCTGAAGGACGACCGATCGCCGCGCGAGGCCGTGGCGGATGCGCGCGCCGGCGGTCTGGGGCGTGCGCTGGTCAACCTGGTGTCCTGTCCCGGCGGCATTCCGCGTCAGCCGAAGTCCTGCGCCGTGGCCGTCGATCCGCGTGGCGCCGGCCTGGGGCTGGTGGTCGGCGGGTCATGAGGCCCGGCGCCGATTGAGTCCCTTCGATAGAGTGAGTGAGCATGGTCCTGAAAGTCGCCGATCGCGCCAAGGTTCCCCCCTTTATCGTCATGGACGTGATGAGCGCCGCCGCCGCGCGCGAGGCCGCCGGCGAACGTGTGCTGCACCTGGAGGTCGGCCAGCCCGGCACCGGCCTGCCGCGCGGCGCGGCCGACCGGCTGGCGGCGCTGATCGCGCGCGAACGTTTGGGCTACACGGTGGCGCTGGGCATTCCGGAGTTGCGCGAGCGCATCGCGCGCCACTATCGCGAGGACCACGGCGCCGATGTGCCGCCAGAGCGCATCCTGGTGACGACGGGGTCGTCGGCGGCGTTCCAGTTGGCTTTCCTGGGGGCGTTCGCGGCCGGTGATCGGGTGGGGCTGGCGGCGCCGGGCTATCCCGCCTACCGGCACATCCTGAAGGCGCTGGGGATCAAGCCGGTGACCCTGCCCGTGGGGGCGGACAGCCGCTATCAGCCGACCGTGCCGGTGCTGGAGGCGGCGGGCGAACGGCTCGATGGGCTGATCGTCGCCAGCCCGTCCAATCCGACCGGGACCGTGGTGCCGCCGGACGACATGCGGGCGCTGGCGGCCTATTGCGACCGGGAGGGGATCCGTCTGATCTCCGACGAGATCTACCACGGCATCGTCTATGGCGAGCCGGCCGTGTCCGCCGCCGGGCTGACACCGAACGCCATCGTCATCAACAGCTTCTCGAAATACTATGCGATGACCGGGTGGCGCCTGGGCTGGTTGGTGGCGCCGCCGGACATGATCCGGCCGCTGGAATGCCTGGCGCAGAACATGTTCATCTCGGCGCCGACCCTGTCGCAGTACGCCGGCCTGTTCGCCATGGACTGTGTGGAGGAGCTTCAGGCCAACGTGGCGCGCTATGCCGCCAACCGGGCGCTGCTGCTGGACGAACTGCCGGCGGCCGGGTTCGACCGGCTGGCGCCGGCGGACGGCGCATTCTACCTGTACGCCGACGTGTCGCGCCTGACCAACGACAGCCAGGATTTCTGCCGGCGGATGCTGATGGAAACGGGGGTTGCCGCGACGCCGGGCCTGGATTTCGACGCCGCCCAGGGCCACCGGTTCGTGCGGTTTTCGTTCGCCGGCGCGACCGAGGACATGGCGGAGGCGGCGCGGCGTCTACGGGCGTGGGGGCCGTAACCGGCGGTGATCACTTCAACTGGGTGGCCGTGCGCAACATCTCGTCGCTGGTGCGGTACACCGTGGCCGAGGTCGAATACGCCCGCTGCGTGGTGATCAGCAGCGAGAACTCCTTGGCCAGGTCGACGGTCGAGCCTTCCACCGCCGACGGCAGGATGGCCGTACTGTCGAACACGTCCCCGACCCCGAACAGGGTCAGTTCGCCGGCCTCGGCCCGGTAGGTGAAGGCGGTGTTGCCGGCGTCCTCCAGGTTCTGCGGCGCGGTGAAGTCGGCCAGGGCGACCTGATACTGAACGCGGTTCTGGCCGTTGCTGTAGTTCGTCATCAGGCGTCCGAAGTTGTCGAACCCGACGCTGGAGACGAACCCGTCGCTGAAGCCGTTGGCCTCCTGGTAGATTTCGGAAAACCCGGAATCGCCGTACTGGGTCATGCCCGTCAGGTCGATGGTGATATCGCTGGAGGTGCCGTCGGCGAACGGCACGGTGACCACCGGGTTCTCCTCTGGCGACTGGTATTTGGCGAATCCGTCGAAGGTCACGTCCGTCGTTTCGGGTAGAGCGGTTGTGTTGCCATCCGGGCCACGCACGCTGTAACTGACCGTCCATGCGTTGCTGCCGATCTCGCCCGGGCTCCAGGTCATCACCAGAGCATAGGGGTCGTTGTTCCCCTCGGCGTCGGGGGTGGACCAGACACGGACCTCGAAGTTGTGGGCCTGGGTGGAATTCGCTTCTACGTTGGCGGCAAACGTGACGTCGTCGGTGACCGATCCCGCCAGGGGGTCGACGCTGTCGACCTGGATCGGCACGAGCGGCCCGGTGGTGTCGACGGCGCCTTCTTCATCGGCGGCCCAGCCCAGGATGAAGTCGCCCGCGCTGGTGGTCAGATAGCTGTTGCCGTCGTCGCCCAGACGCGTGCCCGTTGCCCCGTTGCGTGTGTAGTGCGTCGTGTCCGACAGGTCGAATTTCGGGTTGGTGACGAAGAAGCCGTTGCCGTTGATGGCCATGTCCAGGGCGTCACCTGTGGAGGTGATGATGCCCTGCTGGTCCATGCGGCGGATGTCGACGCTGTTGACGCCGACAAATGTCCCGGTCGTCGTCACATGGTTGACGGTATCCTGCAGGTGCGCGTCGAACGACTTGTAGCCGACGGTGTTGACGTTCGACACGTTGCCGCTGATCCGCTCCATGACATGAGACTGCGTCGTCATGCCTTGGGCCGAGGTGTGCAGGGCGGCAAACACGCTCATGGTCGGGCTCCGTGCGTCAGCGCGTGTGGAACGGACTCATCCACCGCTGTTGAAGCACGAAACGTGCCAGGCCGGAGGCACCGGAACCGGCGCCGGCGGCCGGTTCCCAGGGTCTTTCGTCACTGACGACTGGGCAGACCTTGCCGGGTCGCTGGCATGGCTTGCCGGCCTGCCGGGCGCTCAGATGAGGCCGGCCAGGGGCGAACTGGGATCGGCGTAGCGCTTCTTGGGCATCCGTCCAGCCAGGTAGGACAAGCGTCCGGCCTCGACCGCCAGCTTCATGGCACGGGCCATGAGGATCGGGTCCTTCGCCCCGGCGATGGCGGTGTTGAGCAGCACGCCGTCCACGCCCAGTTCCATGGCCACCGCCACGTCGGAGGCGCAGCCCACGCCGGCGTCCACCAGCACCGGGACCGAGACCGTTTCCTTGATCAGGCGGATGTTGACCGGATTGATGATTCCCAGGCCGGAGCCGATCATGGAGCCCAGCGGCATGATGGCGACACAGCCCAGGTCCTCCAACCGCTTGGCGGCGATGGGGTCGTCGTTGCAGTAGACCATGACCTTGAAGCCGTCCTTGATCAGGGCCTCGGCCGCCTTGAAGGTCTCGGGCATGTCCGGATAGAGCGTCTTCTGGTCCCCCAGCACCTCCAGCTTGACCAGGTCCCAGCCGCCGGCCTCGCGCGCCAGCCGCAGCGTGCGCACGGCGTCGTCGGCGGTGAAGCAGCCGGCGGTGTTGGGTAGGTAGGTGTAGACCTTGGGGTCGACGTAATCCATCAGCATGGGCTGCGTCGGATCGGCGATGTTCACCCGCCGCACGGCCACGGTGACGATCTCGGCGCCGGAGGCTTCCAGGGCGCGCGCCGTCTCCTCGAAGTCCTTGTACTTGCCGGTGCCGACCAGCAGGCGCGAGTGGAAGCGCCGCTCGGCCACCACGAAGCCCTCGTCCTCGCCCGCCTGGGGCGCGGCGGTGTCGGGCGCGCCGCCGCCGATGAAGTGGACGATCTCCAGCGCGTCGCCGTCGCCGACGCGGGTGTCGTCGTACTGGCCGCGCGGCACGATCTCGCGGTTGCGCTCCACCGCGACCTTGCGGGCGTCGAGGCCGAGCGAGGACAACAGGGCGTTCAAGGGCATGGGCTGGTCGAGCGTGCGGGGCTCGCCGTTGATGGTCACCTGCATGGGTCTGTCGGGGTCCGGTTTGGGGAAAGGGAAAGCTGGCCGAGAGTATGGGTCGCGGTCGGGGCGGATTCAACCGGGCCTCCACGCCACGCGCAGCAGGAACGGTGCCCGGGGGGGTGTCCGATGCCGTTGACCGACGCGGGCGCCTGCGGGTAGCCTCCCTTGAAACGGGAGGCGGGAATGGCCAGCGTTGCAGAGATCAAGAGCGCGCTCCTTCAAGAGCGGCAGGAGTTGGCCGACATTGCTGCCTTGGCGCTAACGTCCATGGACACGCTCCTCGCTCTTTCCATGTTCGTCCTCTCTGCGATCGGCCTTCTGATCGCTGTTCTGTCGATCATCGGGGTGGTCTGGCTGGTGCGCGTGGCGAGGCGCAATGCGACCAAGGTTGCGAACGAGCGGCTCGATTCTTATCTTGAATCGCAGGTCTTTCGCGATCTTATGGAATCTATGGTCGCGAACGCGGTGGACAGGAAGTGGCAAAACACCGTTGTCGTGACACGGCTGGATACGCACGATCAGCAGGCGGGCGGACATGCCGAGTTCCCTGCCCCCAGGGGAGCGCGGAGCGATGATTCCCATTGAATATCAGGGTATGTTGGCGCCGTTCATGGAGCCGCCCCCAACCGACGTGCTGGGCGCGGCCCGTGCTCTTGGTCTCGCGGTCTACTCCACGCCTTTGCCTGCCGGGATTTCCGGCGTGCTGGCGCGTGACCCGAGTTACGGCACGGCCTCGGGGTTCGTGATCCTGGTGGACGAAAACGAGCCCGTCGTGCGGCAGCGTTTCTCCGCTGCCCATGAACTCGGTCACTACATTCTTCACCGGGACTCGATCGGCGAACGCGTCGAGGACAACTACATGCTTCGTGCCGCCGGCATGACCAGTTTGCAGGAAACGGAGGCCAACAGGTTCGCCGCAGATCTGCTCATGCCAAGGGAAGCCGTCTCTCTCGCGATGAGCGAGGGCTTCACGACGGTCGACCAACTCGCGGCGCGCTTCAACGTCTCGCGGCTGGCCATGGGGATCCGGCTCGGGTTGCCGACGTGATCGCAGGGCGGCGGGAGACCGCCTACTCGATCGCCCGGGCGAAGGCCAACCGTAGCCCCAGCCCAACGAACACGACCCCGACAACCCGGTCGATCCAGTGGGCGGCGCGCTGATAGGCCCGGCGCATGGGCGGTTGGCCCACCAGCAAGGCGATGGTCGAGAAGACGAGCGCCGTTTCCAGCATCATGGTGGCCCCGTACAGGCTCTTCTCGGTTAGAGAGGTTTCCGGGTCGATGACCTGCGTGAACAGGGCCAGGAAGTACAGTGCCACCTTCGGGTTCAGGACGTTGGTCAGGAAGCCCGACAGGAACGCCGCGCGGCCCCGCATCGCGGGCGCGGTGTCCGCCGAGGGATCGGACTCGCCGCGCGGTTGGGCGCGGAGCGCCTGGGCGCCGATCCAGATCAGGTAGGCGGCGCCCAGCACCTTGAATAGCGTGAACACCACGGCGGACTGGGCGATCACCACCGACAGGCCGGCCAGGGTGTAGAGCACGTGCACCGACAGGCCGCAGGCGATGCCCAGCGCCGTCAGCACGCCGGCGCGAATGCCTCGCGCAAGGGTATTGCGCAAGGTGATGGCGAAATCGGGACCGGGACTGAGAATGGCCAGGATGTTGATCCCCGCCACCATGGCCCAGGCGGTCCAGTCGATGGAGACGGGGATCGGGTCCAGGGTCATAGGGTCGCCTTCTGATGAAAGCCGGGCTCGGCGACGGGCGGGGTCTGCTCGGGGGTGATGCTGGAGACGCGGGCGGCCGGCGGGCCGTCATGGCAGGCCTCAATCATGCGCTCGACGGCCTCTTGGGGGCCCTGGAACACCGCCTCGACCGAGCCGTCGGACCGGTTGCGGACCCAGCCGTCCAGGCCCAGGTCCCGGGCCGATCTTTGGGTCCAGTCGCGGAAGGCCACGCCCTGGACGCGGCCCTTGATGCGCACGCATACGGTGGTTGTCTTGCTGGGATCAGACATGATGCCTCCGTCCGGTGTCGCGTCTTCGGGGCTGGACGTTGCGGTCTGTCGCCCATACATCCTCCGCATCGTCGGGGCAAAGGGATTTCCGCGTCCCGCCTGATGCGCTACAGGTGACCGAACCGCGCGTCGGCGGTCCGCCCCGGTGTCGTCCCCTCAAAGGTGAGGCCATCATGTCCCCTGTGCAAACCCCGGACCCGTCGTCCGGACCGACCCCCGAGGCCGCCGGCGGCGGGCAGGGCCAGTGGCTCAAGCTGGTTCTGGAGGCCGGGCCGCTGCTGGTGTTCTTCCTGACCAACGCGTGGTTCGGCCTGATCACCGGCACGGCCGCGTTCGTGGTGGCGACGGCGGTCTCGCTGGTGGCGTCGCGGGTGCTGATGGGCCGGGTGCCGGTCATGCCGCTGGTGGGCGGTGTGTTCGTGATGGTGTTCGGCGGCCTGACGGTGCTGTTGGACGACGACCTGTTCATCAAGATCAAGCCGACCATCGTCAATCTGTTGTTCTCGGCCATCCTGGTCGCCGGTCTGCTGAGTGGCCGGCATTTCCTCAAGCTGGTGTTCGACGGGGCGTTTCACCTGACCGAGCGGGGCTGGCGCCTGCTGACGGTGCGCTGGAGCCTGTTTTTCGTCGTCCTGGCCGTGCTCAACGAGGTGGTCTGGCGCACGTTCTCCAGCGATACCTGGGTGGCGTTCAAGGTTTTCGGTATCCTGCCGCTGACCCTGCTGTTCAGTGTGGCACAGGTGCCTCTCTTGATGCGCCATCGTGTGGACGAGGCCAAGGAGGCCGGCGCAGAAACGGCCTGACCGCGCGCCGTGGCTATACGCCTGCCAGGCGATGTGCGAAGATCAGGCCAAAGACTTCCGGTCGTCTGGCCCGAGGGGCAAAAGACGGGTCGGCCCTCAACAAATCGCGAGGGCCTGACGGTCCAATGTCCCGCGACGCATCTTTGATCGACTGCTTGGGCGGGGTGCCTGTGGCCGCGCCTGTTCCCGTCCCGGACACAACCAACGGCATGATCGGCCATGACTTCGACGCGCCGTCGTTCCTCGTCCGATGATCCCACGCTGCCGCTGGACGACGCGTCCGCGCCGGCCGGGCTGGAGGACGCGTCGGCGCAGGGCACGCCGGGCGTCGGCAAGCCGCACTACGCCGGACATCGCGCCCGGCTGCGGGAGCGCTTCCTGGCCAATCCCGAGGCCATGCCCGACTACGAACTCCTGGAACTGCTGCTGTGCCTGGCCCAGCCGCGCGGTGACGTGAAACCGCTGGCCAAGGCCCTGCTGACCCGTTTCGGCAGCTTCGCGGAGGTGGTGGCGGCCGAGCCGGAGCGTCTGCGGACCGTCAAGGGGATCGGCGACACGGGCGTCGCCGCGCTGAAAACGGCCGAGGCGGCCGCGGTGCGTCTTTTGCGCGACCGGGTCCGCAACCAGCCGGTGTTGTCGTCTTGGGATCGCCTGCTCGACTACTGCCGCGCCGCCATGGCCTACCGCGACGTGGAGCAGTTCCGGATCCTGTTCCTGGACACCAAGAATCGCTTGATCGCCGATGAACCGCAACAGAAGGGCACCCTCAACCACACGCCCGTCTACCCGCGCGAGGTCGTGCGCCGGGCCCTGGACCTCCATGCCAGTGCCTTGATTCTCGTGCACAATCACCCGTCCGGGGACCCGACGCCCAGCAAGGCCGACGTACAGATGACGTTGCAGATCCGCAATGCCGCCCATGCGGTGGGCGTCTCATTGCACGACCACGTTATTGTCGGTCGTGACGGCCACGTCTCGTTCAAGGCGCAGGGACTGCTGTGAGACCGGGGGCTGTGTGCGTTTTTGCTTGAATTGTCGGTAATTTTGGATCAACACTATTGCCCACATCCTGGGGGCGGGAACTGGGCCAATACGAAGCGGGGCGCGCGTGCTAGAGGAATATTCGAATATCGTCCAACTGGTCGAACGACTGCACCGTCACTTTTTGGATGTCCTGCGCACGGAATTGCGGCGTGTCGGGAACGAAGAAATTAATGCGGTGCAGGCTTTGTTGCTGTTCAATATCGGCGAGGACGACGTCGTGATCCGCGACCTTCGCGATCGCGGGTACTATCACGGCTCGAACGTGTCCTATAACATCAAGAAGCTCACCGAGATGGGGTATCTGTCGCAGGAGCGCAGTCCCCACGACCGCCGCGCCACACGGTTGCAGTTGACCGATCGCGGGTTCGAGATCCGGCGCGTGGTGGCCGAGTTGCAGAGCGTGCTGGTGGAGCGCCTGGGGCGCAACGGTGTGACGGTGGAGATGTTGCGCGGCGGCTCGAAAGCCCTCGAACAGATCGAACGCACCTGGACCGACTACGTCCGCTACGGTCGGGACTGACGCTGACCGCGAGGGTCAGTCGGCGGTCGTCAGCCAACGATGTTCAACAGGGTGTCCTGCTTCTCGTCGGCCGTGCGGATCACGGTGGCCGCGCTTTCGTAGGCGCGGCTGGCGTCGTTCAACTCGACGATCTCGCCCGCGAGGGAGACGTTCGGCATCGCCTCCGTTCCGCCGGCGCCGTCGGGGACAGGGATGTACGCCGGGTCCACCGGTTGTACCGTGGCGCGCACGCCTCCCATTCCCTCTGACACAGGCGCGACGCGGTGCGGCGTGTAGCCGGTGTATTCGCCCGCCGGGTCCAGCGAGGTTCGGTTGGTGGCATTGACGAGGTTGTCTGCGGTCACCGCCACACGCGTTTCGGACAGCCTGAGGGCGGACACTCCGATGGACAGTGCGTTGATCATGGCAACAGGGTCTCCTGACCATAAGCCTTCTGGCGTGAGTGCCGGGGCGAGGGTACGGTTTCGCGTCCGCGTTAACTATTGTTTTTAGAGCAGATTCACGTGAACACTCTGAAACACGAGGTGATTCAGATTGTTCACGATCTGCTCTAGAATCGCCGGTCCAGGCGTTGTCCCAACAGGTCGCGCGGTTGTGTGTTGGTGACGGCCTGAATGGCCCGGTCATAGACGTCAACGGCGCGGACGATCTCGCTGCGGATCGGCGGTGACAGGTCGCGCAGACCCACGGCGCCGGATCGCGTCGCGGAGTCGGTGATCCGGTACGGTGTCAGCACGAAACGGGGGGCGTCCTCGGCGGCGCCTCTGTCGTCATCCGATTTGCCCGCGAGAGCATCCCGTTGACGCTCGGCGCCGGACCACAGGTCCTCCATCGCCGCATGGTCGTCGGCCGTCCGCGCCCTGGTGGGGGTGGCCCCGGTGATGGCCTCGACGAACCCGATTGAGCCGTCACCCTCACCCCTGCCGCCTTGGCTGGCGCGTACCGCCGTCGCCCGCGATGAGATCGAGGGCGTGGAAGCAACAGGGCCGACGTTTGACGTCGAAGTAGCCATCCTGGCGTCCCGGCGTTCTACAGGTGACCGATCAAGGGTGCCGCAGGTCCCCATGGTGGGGGCGCGGACCTTCACGATAATCCCTTCAACTATGGGGGGGAATGGCCTCCCCGTCAATGATCGATCGTTAAGAAAGACTTAAGTCATACAAAGAGAAGGGAAAAGGGCGCGCCGTGGGCTGGTGGCGGCGCGAAAGCCCCGGTTTCGGCTCTTGCGGGTTGGGTCTGAGCCTGTAGGATGGCGCCCCGCGCGCCGGTTTCGTTGTGTTCGTCGTGACTGTCAGGAGCCCCTTGCCATGCCCCAATCGCTGCACGTCCAGGTGTACTGTCCGGACCGCACCGGCCTGGTTTCGGGTCTGACGGCGGCGCTGTACGACCTTGGCGCCAATCTCGGCGATACGCGGTTCGCGGTCCTGGGGCAGCGGGCGGAGTTCTCGGCGGTGGTTTCCGTGCCCGATGACACCGACCCCGCGCAGGTCCGCGCGGCGCTCACCGATGTTCCCGAGGCGCGGGAGGCGGAGGTCTCAGTGACGCCGTACGACGCCTGGGTCAACCCCGAGGGCGGACCGGCCATCACGCATCACGTCTATGTGACCGGCGTCGACCGGCCGGGCCTGGTGGCCCGCCTGGCCGAGGTGTTCGGCGATTTCGACGCCAACATCGCCACCATGAACGCACAAGCGATGCCCAACGAGAGTGGCCACTACATCATTCGCTTCGCCGTCGCCATCCCGTCGGGGCGGGCGCACTCGTGTCTCGCCACGGTCTCGAACACGGCCGAATCCCTGGGCATGAGCTATCGTGTCGAGCATCTGCTGACGTCCGACGCGCGCTGATCCTGAACGCGGGCCGTCAGGTCGGGGCCAGCACCGCCAGCGTCGGCGCCAGCGGCAGGGCGGCCAGCACCGCCAGCAGATCGGGCCGGGGCAGGGCGATGCAGCCGGCGGTCGGGCTCAGGCCGTGCGGTGCCGCCGGATCGGGCCGAGCGCAATGCAGGAAGATGGCGCTGCCCCGGCGGGGCTGGGGCGGGGCGTCGTTGTACCCGAGCACGACCACCACGTCGTACAGGCCATCGTCCCGCCACAGCGTTTCATGACGGGCGGGGTGGGGGAGGGCGACGAGCCGGTTGTAGTCGGCGTGGTCGGGGTCGTCGCACCAGCCCATGGCGGGGTCGATGGGCGTGACCAGCAGCCCGGACTGGCCGACGGCGGGCGGGGTGTCCAGGCGATCCGGGCGCCAGAACAGCCGGCGCAACGGCCACTGCCCGACCGGCGTGGCGCCGTCGCCCTCGCGCTTGTCGGTGGTGAGGCCGCCGCGTCCCAGGGCGCAGGGCAGGGCCCGCTGCCCCTGCCGGAACCATCCGTCGGCGGAGACGGTCAGGGCGGCCTCTGTCTCCGGCGTGGCGGGACCCATCGGGAAATATCCGGATCAGGCGGTCAAGACGCCGCGCCGGTGTCGGTCTGGCGCTGGGCGTCGTAGCGCTGCATGGCGTCCATGACTCTCTGCGAGAACCACGGCTGGCTAACAACCGGGCCGGACGCCGAAGCCGGCGCGTCGGCCCCGCGCTCGGAACCGTTCGCCTCGGCGATCGGCAGGGCGCGGAAACTCGGCGCGGCCGTGGTCATGGGTTCGGGGGCGGTGGCCGTGCGCGCCGCGTCGTCGGCCAGGCGGCGCGCGCGGCTGTCGGCGGCCATGGCGGCGCGCTCGCCGCGTTCCAGCAGGCCGGCCATGGTGGCCTGGTCAGGCAGCAGGCGTCCAAGGTCGGCGGCGCTGAGGCTGTTGACGGCGGCCCGGGGACGCCGCGAGGTGTCCTGGCCCCCACCCTCGGCGCGCCGATTGGGGTTGGCCCGGTAGTCGGCCAGGGTGAGCCCGGTCGGGCGATCCGTGGCGGGCTCCGCCGCCCCTTGGACGGCTGACAGCCGCTCGCGCAACGCCGCGCGGCCGCGCTCGATGTCCGTGGGCATGGCCGCCTCGGCCCGGCCGCCTGTCTGGCCGGAGCTCTGCGGCCGAGGGGCGGCGACACCGGCGTGGGCGGTCTGTTCGCGTCCGGGATCCTGGGAGGAATTCTGGGGCATGTCCTGGCTCTGCTGGTCGGTGCTGGCGGGCGTCGTGGCGGCAATGGCGTCGCGTGGAGTGCCGTCGAGCATGGCGGTCAGGGTGGCGGCGGACCCGGGGCGCGCGGTGGTTTCTGGGCGAAGTCCGCCGGTGTTGGTCTGGGCGATCATGGCCGAGAGCGCGGCCGAGCGGGCGCCGTCCAGGACCGGGGCCGTTTCCCGCAGGCCGCGCGCGGCGGCCTGCTCGGCGGCCATCTGCCCCGCCTCTGAGGCGAACAGAAAGGCGCCGAGGGGCGTTGACGACATGGCCAACCCCGGTGGCACCGATCCGGCGGCGGTCGCGCCCCCCAAGGCAGGCGTGCCCGGCGCCGTCTGGCCGGCCAGGGCCGTGGCGGCGGCTGTACCCGGCCCGGCGGCCAGCGCCTGTGCCGCACCCCCGGTGCCGCCCAGCAGGTCGTGCCCGAGCGGACCGGCGGTGGAGGCCAGATTCTCCGCGTCACCCACCACGCCAGCGTCGGTGTCTGGGGTGGAATGATCCCCGGTGAAGGCGGCGAGGACGAGTTGGGCGGGCTCCTTGCCGGTGCTTTCCGTCACGACCATGGTGGCGATGCCGGCCAACGCCCCGATGCCACCGCCGTAGAGCGCGCTGCCGGCCACCTGGGCGTAGGACTTGATCTCGTCACCCGTGATTTCGCGATAGATGCTGCCGATGATGGGGATGTGCTGCAGCGGGTTGATGATGTCGAGCAGGTCCCAGAAGCTGAACTGCTCGACGACCTCATCGAACGTGTAGTACGGCTGGCCCTCGTATACGGGACGAGGGGCCACGCGGTACGTGGGTCCGGCGGTATCGCTGGCGACGGCATCAACGGACATGGGGGTGTCCTCCTTGGGGGATCGCACAGCAAGCCGTGTGCCATTCTGGGGCTGGATTGAGCCGCACGGGATCTCGATCCGTTACCGGTACCACGGCGTCCCGCGATGGGCTGCCACCGGCAGGAATGGGCTGCGTTGAGGGGCGTACCCGGCAACCCTTGCCGGGTGGGCGGACGGCGCCGGCCCATGATCGCGCCACATTCCGCGCCTATGGTCCCATCATCCGGCGCGGCCCTGCCGCGTCCGTTCCATTTGCATCCGATCCCGAGGAGGTTCGATGTTCCGAGCGTGTCGCCGTGTCCGTGGGCCAGGCGTGGCCGTGTGGTTGATGGTCATGACCGCGATGCTAGGTGGCGTCGTGGGCTCCGGTCCGGCTTGGGGGCAGGCGCCCCAGCCCTATCTGATGACCACGCAGGAGGCGGTCCTTCTCAAGGAAGCCGCCGCCTACCTCAACAGCATCCGCACCATGCGCGCCCGCTTCGCGCAGACGTCGTCGACCGGCAACTATGCCGAGGGCACCGTGTATCTGCAGCGGCCCGGGCGGTTGCGGATCGAATACGACCCGCCCGCCGAGGTCCTGGTGGTGGCCAATGGGTCGAGCCTGATCTATGAGGACGGCGAGCTGGACCAGGTGAGCTATATCGGGATCGACGACACGCCGCTGGGGCTTCTGCTGCGCGAGTCCGTCGAGTTCACGGATCCGGAAATCACCGTCACCGACATGCGTCAAAGCGCCGGCCTGCTGGACATTTCGATGGTCCAGACCGATGACCCCGGACAGGGAACCTTGACGCTGCGGTTTGCGCTGCAGCCGATGGAACTGCGGCAATGGAAAGTGCGCGATGCGCAGAATGTCGAGGTGATCGTGACCCTGTTCACGCCCCGGTTCGGGGTCGATCTGGACCCGGACCTGTTTCACTACGCCCAACGGCCGGGGATCCGGCGGGCCGATTGAGTCTGCTCGGGCTAGCGTTATGCGAACTTCGCATGAGGGACATGCGTGCGCCAGGGTTTAAAAATGTCCAAGCCCTCTTATGTGAGATGCATACGGAGGCGGGATCGTGAGACACCGCCTCCGAAGCGAGGTGACCGGCATCCCCCCCCGGCCGGACCTCGCGCTCCGGCAACGGAGCCTTGGCGCCCGGCCCCTCCCCCTGGCCGGGCGCCTTTCCGTTTGTGACCAGAACACACCGGATTGGAGGCGCGGATGCCCAAAGGGATGCCGAGTGGCATGACAAGAGCTTTTGGCCTGTCGTTCCTGGCGACGGTGCTTCTGACCGCTTGCGCCGGTGACGATGGCGCGCAGTGGACGAAGCCGGGCGTCACGCCATCCCAGGCGAGCGCCGACAGTCGTGCCTGCAAGCGCCAGGCGGACGATCACGCCATGCGGCGCGCCCATCAGCCCGACCGTGTGACCTCCGGCGGTGGATACGGGGCTGGCGGCGGTGGTCTCGACCCGATGGCCCAGGTGGATCGCGTCGAGGCGCGCGAGGCCTACCGGTCCTATTACGCCGCCTGCATGGAGGCGCGCGGGTATGCACCCGGGCGCTGACCTCGTCGCCCCTGCACATGCGTTGTGTGGGGCATGAGAAAAGCAACCTTGTCGGGACCGGGCGGCTTCGGCAGTGTGGTCGTCTTTCACACGGTTCCCCCTGGACTGTTCCGAGCCGGCGCCCGCGACGCACGACGCGGGCGGCCCGCCCTACATCGAGTCCCGCCATGTCTGCCTCACCGTCCGCGTCCGCCCCTGTTTCCGACGATCCACCGCCCGCCTCTGCGTTGACCCCGCGCGTCCAACTGCTGGCCGGCGTGCGGGCCATCCTGCCGCTGATCCCGGGTGTCATTCCGTTCGCCCTGGTGTCCGCCTACGCCGCGCGCGAGGCCGGCCTGACGGTGGCCGAGGCGCTGGGCCTGTCCACCATCGTCTTCGCCGGCGCGGCACAGATGGCGTTCGTCTCGCTGCTGGCGAGCGGCGCGATTGCCCCGGTGATCCTGTTGACGGTGCTGGTCATCAACCTGCGCATGGTCATGTATTCGGCGTCACTGGCGCCGCACCTGCACCGCGAGCCGGCGTGGCGCCGGCTGCTGATGGGCTATCTGCTGACCGACCAGGCGTTCGCCGTCAGTATCACCCGCTTCACAGAGGCCCAGACCCAGCCGCACAAGGGGTGGTTCTACCTGGGCAGCGCCGCGCCGCTGTGGATCGTCTGGCAGGTCTTCACGCTCGCCGGCCTGCTGTTGGGCGCGCGCGTGCCGCCCCAGTGGGGCCTGGAGTTCACCGTGCCGTTGGTGTTCCTGGTGCTGCTGGTGCCGGCCATCCGCGACCGCCCGAGCGCCGAGGCGGCGCTGGTCGGCGGCGGGGTGGCGACCGCCCTGGCGGCCATGCCCTACAACTTGGGACTGATCGCCGGCGCCGTGGCAGGGATCGGCTGGGGCGTCCTGGCCGAGGAGCGGCGTGACCGGCGTGACCGACGTGACCGACGCCAGCGCACGCAGCGGGAGGCGGCGTGATGGGAGACCTGTTCGAACAACCCTTCTCGGCGCCCGTGCTGTGGGGCCTGATCGTGGCCTGCGGGTTCGGCACCTGGATGCTGCGCCTGTCGTTCATCCAACTGGCGGGGATTTGGGCGTTGCCGCGCTGGTTGTCGCGAGGCTTGCGCTACGTGCCGCCGGCCGTTCTGGCGGCGCTGGTCGTCCCGGCCATCGTTCAGGCCGACGTGCTGTTCACGCCGGCCTGGGACTGGACGCGGCTGGCGGCCGGCCTGGCGGCGGCGGCGGTGGCCCTGACCAAGCGCGTGGTGCTGACCTTGGTTGTCGGCATGGCGGCATTGTGGATCTTCATGGGACTGGCGTGATATGGGGACTTTGGCAGTCGAGCCATACGCGACCGTAGGGGCGCCATGAGCGAAGCGTTCGAGACCGAGGACCTGACGGTGTCCGTGGACGGCGTTCGGCTGCCGGCGCGCTGGGTGCGCCCGTCGGCCGACACGGACAGTGAGACGCCGGTGCTGGTGTTCCTGCACGAGGGACTGGGCAGCATCGCACAGTGGAAAGACTTCCCCGAGGCCCTGTGCCGGGCCACCGGGCTGCCCGGCTTCGTCTATGAGCGTCAGGGGCACGGCAACGCCGATCCGCTGAACCACTGGCCGCGTCCGATCGGGTATCTGGAAACCGAGGCCGAACACGTCCTGCCCCGGGTGCTGGATGCCGCCGGGATCGAACGGTTCGTCCATGTCGGCCACTCCGACGGCGGCTCGATCGCCCTTCTGCACGCGGCGTTGCGACCGCAAGGGCTTCTGGGCGTCGTCACCGAGGGCGCCCATGTTGTGGTCGAGGACGTCACGCTGGACAGCATCCGCGCGGCGCGCGACGCGTTCCGCCATGGCGACCTGCGGACGAAGCTGCAACGCTGGCATGGCCGCAATACCGACGGCGTGTTCTGGGGCTGGAACACGACCTGGCTGCATCCGGCCTTCGCGGCGCGGGACATCTCCGACCGCCTGCGGGCGATCCGGTGCCCGCTGCTGGCGATCCAGGGCGAGGACGACGAGTACGGCACGCCGCGCCAGGTGGAAGCCATCTGCCGGGAGTCCGGCGGCCTGACGACGCCCATGATCCTGCCGGAGTGTGGCCACGTGCCGCACCATCAGGTCCGCGACGCCGTTCTGGCGGTGGCCGCCTCGGCCATCGAGACGTGGACGACGCCGTAGGGTCGGCCTCACCAAGCGACCACCCGCGAGACTCCCTCAAGCAAAACTCGCTTCTTCGACGCGTTTTGGGCTTGATGCCAGCCGACCGAAGTCATGACTCGTCGCCGTTCGCCGGGCGCGGTGCCGACGCGGGAGATCCCTCGGCTCGCTTCGCTCGCTCGGGATGACGATTTTCTTTAAAAAACAAACACATACGTCATCCCGAAGCGTCCGTTAGGACGCGAGGGATCTCCCAAGGCCGTGTGTCGACGGTCCGGAAAACGTGTCGCGATTTCCGTCGCCCGGTATGAGTCCTCGTCATGTGTGACCGTTGTCATATCGCCCCGCAACACGTCCGAGTCGCGTAATGATTTTGCGACATAATGAAAATCGTCTGAATTTTAAATGAAATTAAGTGTGTTTTCGAAATGAGTTCAGGTGTTTCGTTTTCCTGGTGGGATAGTACGATGCGGTTTCAGGCGTAGCGGGCTCATTGTCTTTCAACATGTTAGGTTATTGATCGGTAACTCCCGCCGTTATTTGTTATATACTCGAACGCTCTGCCGTTTGTATATCCTTAGGCACATGTCTTTGGTCATATTGCCGGCCGATCGGAGGCTCGGGCACAGCAATCCCCGGGGGAATGGGCAGTTCTTTATACGCTCCTGTTGAGGGGAAGGCGCCATGACTCCCATGCTCGAAACCGAAGACCTGACCTTGCGTGTTGACGGGATGCGGCTGCCGGCGCGGTGGCTTCACCCGGTGGGCGCGCGGCCCGATGGCCCCGTGCTGGTGTTCCTGCACGAGGGTCTGGGCAGCATCGGCCTGTGGAAGGATTTCCCCGAGGCCCTGTGCCAGGCCACCGGCCTTTCCGGCTTCCTCTATGACCGGCAGGGACACGGCGCGGCCGATCCCCTGACCCACTGGCCGCGCGGGATCGGCCATATGGAGCGCGAGGCCGACCAGATCCTGCCCGAGGTGCTGGCCGCCGCCGGTATCGACCGGTTCATCCACATCGGGCACTCGAACGGTGGCAGTATCGCCCTGCTTCATGCCGCCCAGCGGCCCGCCGGCCTTCTCGGCGTGATGGTCGAGGCCGCCCATGTGTTCATCGACGATATCACCCGGCAAGGTCTCCTCGCGGTCCGCGACGCGTTCCAGGCCGGTCCGCTGCGGGACAAGCTGCGGCGCTGGCACGGCGACAACACCGACAGCCTGTTCTGGGCCTGGAACACGACCTGGCTGGATCCGGACTACGCCGGCTGGAACATCACCGAGCGCCTGCGGGCGATCCGCTGCCCCGTGCTGGCCATTCAGGGCGAGGACGATGACTACGGATCGCCCCGGCAGGTGGAGGTCATCTGTCAGGAAACCGGCGGCCCGGCGGTTCCGCTGCTGCTGCCGCAGTGCGGTCATGTGCCCCATCATCAGGTGCGGGAGGTCGTTCTGGAGGCCATGGCGGGGGCCGTCGCCGCCTGGACGGCACCGGCGGCGATGGCGGCGTAGATCCAACCGCTCGAAATGGGCGGCGCCATCGTGTAGGAAGAGCCGATGGACGCTTGGCCCTGGACCCCGCCACGCGTGGGGGGCAGGGCCAAGCGCTCGGCATTCGGATGGTGATGATGCGTGAGTGTGGCCGCTCCCGCCCGTGGGAGCCCCTGGACCGATGACGGAGCCCACGACCACCCCCGGTCCCTTGGCCGGCCTCCGGGTTCTTGACCTGAGCCGGGTGCTGGCCGGTCCGTTCTGCACCCAGCTTCTGGGCGACCTGGGCGCCGACGTGGTCAAGATCGAGCGGCCGGGCATGGGCGACGACACGCGCGCCTGGGGGCCGCCGTTCCTGACCGGGCGCGACGGCCGGCCGACGCGCGAAAGCGCCTACTACCTCTCTATCAACCGTAACAAGCGCTCGCTGGCGGTGGACATCACCCGACCGGAGGGCCAAGCCCTGATCCGGCGGCTGGCGGGGCAGGCGGATATCCTGGTGGAGAATTTCAAGGTCGGCGGGCTGGCCAAGTACGGGCTCGCCTACGACGACCTGAAGGACGAATTCCCACGCCTGATCTATTGCTCCATCACCGGCTTCGGCCAGACCGGCCCCTACGCGGCCCGGGCCGGGTATGATTACCTGGCCCAGGGCATGGGCGGCATGATGAGCCTGACCGGCCCGCCCGATGGAGACCCGGTCAAGGTCGGCAACGCCAACGCCGACCAGTTGACGGGCATGTACGCCGCCGTCGCCATCCTGGCTGCCGTGCATCACCGCGCGGCGACCGGGCAGGGCCAGCACATCGACGCCAACCTGCTCGACAGCCAGATCGCCTGGCTGACCTATCAGGCGCAGAACTGGCTGGTCTCCGGCGAGGCCCCCAAGCGCCACGGCAACGCCCATCCCAATATCGTGCCCTATGACACGTTCCCCGCCGCCGACGGGCACCTGATTCTGGCGGTGGGCAACGACGCCCAGTTCCGGCGCTTCTGCGCGGTGGCGGGCCGGCCCGACCTGGCGGACGATCCGCGTTTCGTCACCAATGCCGATCGCATCGCCCACCGCGAGGCCCTGACGGCGATCCTGCGGCAGGTCATCGCCACGCGCCCGCGCGACGCCTGGTTGGCGGACCTGGAGGCGGCGGGTGTCCCGGCCGGCCCCGTCAACACGATCCCCGATGTCTTCGCCGACCCGCACGTGCGGGCGCGGGCCATGACGGTGACGATGGAGCACCCGGACAGCCCGGATCCGCTGACCCTGATCGCCAATCCGCTGCGCCTGTCCGCGACTCCGGCCACGGTTCGCACCGCGCCGCCCACGGTCGGAAGAGACTCGACGGCGGTCCTCGATGAGCTGGGCCTCTCGCCGGACGAGCAGGCGGCGTTGCGCGCGGCCGGCGTGATCGGCTGACTCAGGTTTTGCAGGGGTCAGGGCGCGCCGCGACCGGTGGAGTGCTCCCGCTTTCGAAGGAAGGGGTTCGTTTCCTCCGCCAAAGGGATTAGGCTGGGGCCTTGCAACCCGGACCCGTCCCGCGCTGGAGCGGTCCAAAACCGGGGCCGCCCCGTGGCCGGCCCTTCGGAGGACCCTTTTGACCACACTTGCCCCCCCGTTCGTCCACCGGGCCGGGCCGACCGGAACACGGTTCCGGGTCTGGCCGGGCTCTCCCTATCACCTGGGTGCCACCTGGGACGGCTCGGGCACCAACTTCGCGCTGTTCTCCGCCCATGCCGAAGCCGTCGAGCTGTGCCTGTTCGACGATTCGGGCCAAAAGGAGATCGCCCGCATTGCCCTGCCCGAACACACGCACGAGGTCTGGCATGGGTACCTGCCGGACGTGCGGATCGGCCAGTTGTACGCTTTCCGGGTGAAGGGTCCGTATGATCCCCAGGCGGGACACCGGTTCAACCATCACAAGCTGCTTCTTGATCCCTACGCCAAGTCTCTGGTGGGGGACGTGAAGTGGCATGACGCCCTGTTCGGCTACCAGGTCGGGCACGAGGACGGCGACCTGTCGTTCTCGACCGTGGACAGCGCGCCCTACATGCCCAAGTGCCAGGTGGTGGACACCGCCTTCACCTGGGGGCCGGACCCGTTCAGCCAGAACCCGTGGCACGACACCATCCTGTACGAGATGCACGTGCGCGGCTTCACCATGCGCCACCCGGAAGTGCCGGTGCCATTGCGCGGGACCTTCGCCGCGCTGGCCGAGGCGCCGGTGGTTGAGTATCTGCGCGAACTGGGGATTACCGCCGTCGAACTGCTGCCGGTGCACGCCTTCGTCCACGACCGGCATCTGGTCGAGCGGGGCGTGCGCAATTACTGGGGCTACAACACCATCGGCTTCTTCGCGCCCCATCCCGAGTATCTCGGCAAGGGTGGGCTGAACGAGTTCAAGATCTTTGTCCAGGTCATGCACGACGCCGGCATCGAGGTGATCCTGGACGTCGTCTACAACCACACCGCCGAGGGCAACCACCTGGGGCCGACCCTGTCGTTCCGGGGTATCGACAACGCCAGCTACTACCACCTGATGGGGGATGATCCCCGCTATTACAACGATTTCACCGGCACCGGAAACGCGCTTGAGTTGCGTCACCGCAACGTGCTGCGCATGGTGACCGATTCGCTGCGCTATTGGGCCGAGGAAATGCGGGTGGACGGATTCCGCTTCGATCTGGCCACCACGCTGGCGCGGGTGAATGGGGTCTACGACCAACACGCCGGGTTCCTCGATGCCGTGGCCCAGGACCCGGTGCTGTCGCGCAAGAAGCTGATCGCCGAGCCGTGGGATACCGGCATGGGCGGCTATCAGGTGGGCGGCTTCCCGCCCGGCTGGGCCGAGTGGAACGACAAGTATCGCGACACCGTGCGCCGTTTCTGGAAGGGCGACGACGGCCAGTTGCCGGAGCTGACGTCGCGCGTGTCCGGCTCGTCCGACATCTTTTCGCATCAGGGCCGCAAGCCCTGGGCCAGCATCAACTTCGTCACCGCCCACGACGGTTTCACGCTGAACGACCTCGTCAGCTACAACGACAAGCACAACGAGGCCAACGGCGAGGACAATCGAGACGGCCACTCCCACAATTTCTCCTGGAACCATGGTGTCGAAGGGCCGACCACGGATCCGGCGATCCTGGCCCTGCGACGGCGCCAGCGGCGCAACTTCCTGCTCACCCTGTTGATCTCGCAGGGCGTGCCGATGATCGTCGCCGGGGACGAGTTCGGCCGCGGCCAGAACGGCAACAACAACGCCTATTGTCAGGACAACCCGCTGAGCTGGATCGACTGGGCCGGCATTGATGAGGCCGGCCGCGACCTGTTGGGCTTCACCAAGGCGCTGATCCGGTTGCGGCGCCAGCATATCGTCTTTCACCGCTCCCGCTTCTTCCAGGGGGGGCTGATCCCGGGCACCAAGGTCAAGGACGTCACGTGGCTGCGTCCCGACGGCCGCGAGATGACTGACGAGGACTGGCACGATCCGGCGGCCAAGACACTGGGGATGCTGCTGTCCGGCGAGGCGGGCCTGACCCACTTGACCGAGACCGGCGAACCGGAGCCGGACCAGACGTTCCTGGTGTGGCTGAATGCCTCGCATCTGGACATGACCTGCCGCAATCCCTCGCTGCCGGCGGGCAACCGCTGGCACGTCGAGGCCGATACCCTGGCCGGTGGCCCGCGCCACAACGCGGCCGGCGCGCGCACCGTGGGAACCAAGACGGCGGCGGCGTCGAAAAAGGGGCGGGTGTTCGTGGCCGCCCGCTCGGCGCTGATCCTGGTGCGCCAGGAGATCGGCGGCCGCGAGGCCGGCCCGGGACAGGTCGCGCACGGCAGCCCCCTGGCGCGTCCGTCGTTGTGACGGGGTCTCGTCCTCCTTATGGTCAGACATGAATAACCCGATTGCGGAGGTATGGATGTCCGCTCCCGTGGCCCGGCACGATATGCCCTTTGGCGCCACCTTGATGGAGGAGGGCGGGGTTCGTTTTGCCCTGTGGGCGCCGGACGTGGACGCGCTGACTCTTGAAGTCGTGGCCGGCGACACCGCTCACGGGCTGCACGTCACGGCGCACCACGCCATGGGCGCCGTCGGGGACGGCTGGTGGGCGGCCGAGGTGGCGGAGGCCGGTCCGGGCACCCTCTACCGCTACCGGCTGGCGGACGGATTGGCGGTGCCGGACCCGGCCTCGCGGTTCCAGCCGTTCGACGTGCACGGCCCGAGCCAGGTGGTGGACCCGACCGCCTACCGCTGGCGGGCCACGGACTGGCGCGGCCGACCGTGGCACGAGGCGGTGCTGTATGAGCTGCACCCCGGCACGTTCTCGCCCGAGGGCACGTTCGCCGGCATCGAGAGCCGGTTGGACCATCTGGCCGACCTGGGGATCACGGCCATCGAACTGATGCCGGTGGCCGATTTTCCGGGGTGCTGGAACTGGGGCTATGACGGCGTGATGATGTTCGCGCCGGACAGCCGCTATGGCACGCCGGACGACCTGAAGCGCCTGATCGATGCCGCGCACGCGCGCGGCCTGATGGTGTTCCTGGACGTGGTCTACAATCACTTTGGCCCCGAGGGGAATTATCTGCACTGCTACGCCAACTCCTTCTTCGACGAGGCGCAGCACACGCCCTGGGGCGCGGCCATCGATTTCTCCCGGTCGCCGGTGCGCGACTTCTACGTTCAGAACGTGTTGTTCTGGTTGCAGGAATACCTGTTCGACGGGCTGCGGTTCGACGCCGTGCACGCCATCAGCGACTCCCAGCCGGAGCACATTCTCGATGAGATCGCGCGGCGTGTGCGCGTGCACTTTGAAGGCAGCGGCCGGCATGTGCACCTGGTGCTGGAGAACGACGACAACGCGGCGCGGTTCCTGGGGGCGCCGGGCGGGCGGTTCGATGCCCAATGGAACGACGACTACCACCACATCATCCATCACCTGCTGACCGGTGAGGGGCACGGTTACTACGAGGATTACGTCGCCGACCCGATGGACCGCCTGTCCCGCGTGCTGACCGAAGGCTTCGATTATCAGGGTACGGCCTCGGTGCATCGGGACGGACAGGTGCGCGGCGAGCCGAGCGGGGACCTGCCCCAGACCGCGTTCGTCGACTTCATCCAGAACCACGATCAGGTGGGCAACCGGGCCTTCGGCGAACGGCTCACCGCCCTGGCGCCGAAGCCGGCGGTCGAGGCGGCGCTCATGCTGTTGTTGCTGGCGCCGCGCCCGGTGCTGCTGTTCATGGGCGAGGAGTGGGGCAGCGAACGGCCGTTCCTGTTCCATGTGGACTTCGGCGAGGATCTGCGCACCCCGGTGCGGGAGGGCCGGCGCGCCGAGTTCGCCCGCTTCCCGGGGTTCTCCGACCCGGCGGCGCGGGCGCGCATTCCCGACCCCTTCGCGGCCGAGACGTTCGCCGACAGCCGGTTGGACTGGGACAGCCTGGACGCGGAGCCCCATGCCACCCGGTTGCGCTGGGTCAAGGGCCTGCTGGCGACTCGCCAGTCGGCGGTCGCGCCCCTGATTCCGGCGTTGCGGCCGGTGACCGCCGACCGGTTCGGCGCGCACGGGCTGCGGGTCTGCTGGCATCATCGCGGCGGCACTGACCTAGTGGTGGTCATGAACCTGGGGCCGGAGCCGGTCGACATGCCCTCGGCCCACCGGCCCACCGGGCCGGCCCTTGCCGTCACCCCGGCGACGGCGCTGGCGGCGCTGCGCCAGGGGGCCAACCTGCCGCCCTGGACCGTGATTTGGGCGCGCAGTGATTGACGGCTCGGGCGGACCCGTCTTCTACGCCGCCGGCAGCTCGACGATGAAGCGGGCACCCAGCGCGCGGCCGGTGCGGTCGGTCCGGGTCTCGGCGCGGATCGTGCCCCGGTGGTTCTCGACGATCTGCTTGGAGATCGACAGGCCCAGGCCCGAGTGGGTGCCGAACTTCTCGCCTTTCGGGCGTTGCGAGTAGAACCGCTCGAATACGGTCGCCTCCTTGCCGGGCGGCAGGCCGGGGCCGTCGTCCTCGACCGTGGCGACGATGCGCGGCCCCTCGCGCCCCGCGCGCAGCACCACCGTCCCGCCCTCGGGACTGAACGAGACCGCATTGGCCAGCAGGTTCTGGAACACCTGCCCCAGGCGGCTGTCGATGCCGAAAACCGGCAGCGGTGCGCCGTCGGCCGGTCCCTCGAAGCGGACCGACACGCCGGCCTCGGCGGCGGTGTTGGCGTGCACGTCGGCCAGTGCCGACAACAGGGGAACGAGGTCCATGGCTTGCGTCGGGGCGCGCGACATCTCCGCATCCAGTCGCGAGGCATCGGAGATGTCCGAGATCAGGCGGTTGAGCCGTTCGATATCGTCCAGGATCACACTCATCAGGCGGCGTTGCTGATCGGGATCGGTGACGCGGGCCACGGTTTCGACGGCGCTGCGCAGCGAGGTCAGCGGGTTCTTGATCTCGTGCGCGACATCGGCGGCGAAGCGTTCGATGGCCCCCATGCGCGCCGACAGGGCCGCCGTCATCTCGATCAGCGCCGCCGAGAGTTCGCCCAACTCGTCGCGGCGGTTGGACAGGTCCGGAATGTCGCGGTGGTCTCCGTGCGCGTGGCGCACCCGCTCGGCGGCGGTGGCCAGGCGGGTCAGCGGCCGCACCAGGGTTCCGGACAGGTACAGCGACAGCAGGATGGTGACGGCCAGGGTGGCGCCGAAGATCTCCAGGATGGCCAGACGCACCTCAATGACATCGCGTTCGATTTCGCGGTCGTCGGCGGAGACGAGCAGGGCGCCGACCACCTGCTTGTAGTACTGCACGGGGACGGCCACGTTGAGCACCAGGCGTTTGCCGTCGGGATGACGCCGGATGGCGCCGCTGGCCGACTGGCCGGCGAGGGCGTCGCGGACCTCGGCGTAGTCGGCGGCGCTCTGGTGCGGTGGTTCCTTGTACAGCGGCAGTTCGGTTCGGGGCATGACCATGGTGTAGGCTTGGTCCAACAGCGTGCCAATCCGCGCCAACAGGCGATCCACCCAGTCGCCCATCGGATCCGGCTCCGGCAACGGCGGCAGCGGCGAGATCTGGAACTGGCCGCCGAGGCCGCGCCGGCTGTCGGCCACCAGATCGCCGTCCAGGCCGTACAGACGGCCGCGCACCCCGGCCAGGGCCGACAGGCGGCGCACGATCTGGGCCGCCAGCTCGGGCGTGATGATCTGCCCGGGGACCAGACTGCGGGTTTCCGGGTGGACCTCGAACGTCAGCGAGCCCTCGGCGACGGCGGCGGCGATCAGGTCGGCCTCGGTGCGCAAGGCGTTCAGGCGCGCTTCGGTCAGGGTTTCCCGGTAGTTGTCGAGATAGAACATGCCGGCCACCAGTAGGATGGGGGCCAGCAGGTTGACCGCCAGAATGCGCCGCGTCAGGCGCGAGCGCAGGACCGAGCCCGACCAGGGCCGCCTTCGCGACGCCGCCGCGTCCGACTCCGCCTCCCGGGTGCGTGCCACGTCAGCCTGCGTCCTTGTAGCGGTAGCCGACGCCGTACAGGGTCTCGATATCCGAGAACTCGGTGTCCACCTCGCGGAACTTCTTGCGCAGGCGCTTGATGTGGCTGTCGATGGTGCGGTCGTCGACGTAGATGTGCTCGCCGTAGGCGGCGTCGATCAACTGGTCGCGGCTCTTGACGTGCCCGGGGCGCTGCGCCAGCGACTGCAGCAGCAGGAACTCGGTCACCGTCAGGTTGACCGGCTCGCCCTTCCAGGTGCAGAGGTGGCGTTCCGGGTCCATCACCAGTTCGCCACGGATCAGGGCCTTGTCCGACAGGTCGGGGGCGCCGTCGCGGCCGGCCTCGCCCCGGCGCAGGATGGCGCGGATGCGCTCGATCAGCAGGCGCTGCGAGAACGGCTTCTTGATGTAGTCGTCGGCGCCCATGCGCAGGCCCATCAACTCGTCCACCTCGTCGTCCTTGGAGGTGAGGAAGATGACCGGCAGGCTGGATTTGACGCGCAGGCGCTGCAGCAACTCCATGCCGTCCATGCGCGGCATCTTGATGTCCAGCACGGCCAGGTCGACCGGGTCGGCCAGCAATCCGCGCAGCGCCTCGGCGCCGTCGGTGTAGGTCACGATCTCGAAGCCCTCGGTCTCCAGGGTGATGGAGACCGAGGCGAGGATGTTCTGGTCGTCGTCCACAAGCGCGATGCGTTGGGCCACGGTGTCGTCCTCCGGCGGGAAAGGGGCCTGATCGGCACACGTCTGTTCCTATCAGGGAACCGCCCAATTATGGCAACCCCGGGGAGGGAATGGGCACGAAACCGTGGCGGGTGGGAGTGAGAGCGAGAGCGGATCAGGCGGCTTCGGCCGTGACCGTCAGCACGACCCCAAGGGCCTCGGCGGCACGTTCCACCTGTGCCCATTGGCTGGCATGGCAGAGGTCAAGAACGCGGCGGACGGCCCGGTCGTCCATCCCGAGGCGTTCGGCGAGCAACCGTTGAGTCACCCCTTGCCGGCGCATGGCGACGTGCAGCGCCAGCTTCGCGGTCACAAGTCCTGGCAGGCGACACCAGACCTCGCCCTCCTGGGGTGGGCTCGCTTCCGGGATGAAGCCCGTGCGGTGAATCATGTCGTCCAGCACGGCCACCAGCGCGTCGACGGCATGGTGCGCGGCGTCATCCGGATCGTCGCCGAACGTGGTGACCGGCGGCAGATCACGGCAGGTCACGAGCAGGGTGTCGTTGTCGTCCGGCTCCAGGGCGATGGCATACCCGGTGGGGACGGTGAGGAGAGTCGGCATGGCGATCGGCCTGCGCCTGAATGGGTGAACGGAGTTCGCGTTTTGGCGAACGCGCTAATCGAGGCCAAGGTCCTTCATGATCTTGCGAACGAGGCCTTTTCCAAGCTGTTTGCGCCCGCCATGGCGTGGCAATTCGGAGGTGGCGCCCGTGGACGGGTTCCGGAGAATAACATGGCCGGAACTGCCCTTGGGCTCCACTTCGATGCCCTGCCGGCGCAGCCACCTCTCGAACTGGTCTGCGTTCACGGGACCGGCCCATGATGTTCAAGGGTAGGACACACGTGTCCGGTCCGCAAGGCGTTGGCGGACATTATTGTCCTTCGCTCCCGTGGGCGTGCCCCATTCCGCCGCCCATGGCGCCGACGCTTTTCACGATGACATCCACGTCGACGTCGCCGGCCTGTTCGAAGGTCAGGGTGACGGGGAAGGTCTCGCCCTCTTGCAAGGGATCATGCAGCCCGATGAACATGACATGCAGGCCGCCCGGTTGCAGCATCGTGGTTTCACCGGCCGGAACGTCGATGGCCTCCACTTTCCGCATCCGCATGACATCCCCGTCCTTGATGTGGGTGTGCAGTTCAACCACATCCGAGACGTTTGCCGTGGCGCTGACCAGGCGGTCGCTGTCGCCGGTGTTGGTGATGGTCATGAACGCCGCGCCGGCTCGCGCCATGCCGGCGGAGGCCCGCGCCCAGGGGTCGGCGATGGTCAGGCTGCCGGCCGTGACCTCGGCGGCCATGGCGGGCGCGGCGGCGGCAAGGCCCAAGGCGAAGACGGCGGCGCCGAGACGGATGCGCGGGATCATGGGGGGTACTCCCTAAGAGTGAATGGGCCGAACAAATGGGGCTCGGGGTAGTGTGGCGCAAGGTTCGCCGGAGCGACAAGACACGACAATGCGGCAGTCCTGTGACGTCGCTCCGATCGTTCTGGACCAAGCGGCCGAAAGCGGGCAGACTGCGGCATCATGATGGTTCCGCCCCCGTATCGTCATCCATTGCCCCCGGACCGGTCGGCCGCCGGCCCGCGGCAGGCGTGTGCGCATGGATGTGCATCCGGGGACGGGGGAGCCTCGTACGCAAAGGAACGGGCCGGCCCAACCCCATTTTTCATGCCGCACGCCGGGAAACCGGTTTCGGGCTGACTCAGAGTTGAAGAATTGTCGTGCCAACGGGAGGGTAAAGTCGATGAGTGAAGCACCGACCAAACATGCGAAACTCCTGGCGTGGGTGGATGAGATCGCCGCGCTGACCAAGCCGGACCGCGTCGAGTGGTGCAACGGCAGCCAGGAGGAATACGACCGCCTATGCCAGTTGCTGGTGGACGGCGGCTCCTACATCCGCCTGAACCCGGAAAAGCGCCCGAACAGTTTCCTGTGCCGGTCCGACCCGGCCGACGTGGCGCGCGTGGAAAACCGCACGTTCATTTGTTCCGAGAACAAGGACGATGCCGGCCCGACCAACAACTGGGTCGCTCCGGCCGAAATGCGCCAGACCCTGAACGGCCTGTTCGACGGCTGTATGCGCGGCCGAACGATGTACGTGATTCCGTTCTCCATGGGGCCGCTGGGCTCGCCGATTTCCGAGATCGGCGTCGAGATCTCGGATTCCGCGTACGTGGTGACCAACATGCGCATCATGACGCGCATGGGCCAGGCGGCGCTGGACGTACTCGGCGACGACGGCGAGTTCATTCCCTGCGTCCACTCCGTCGGGATGCCGCTGGAGCCGGGCCAGAAGGACGTGGCCTGGCCCTGCAACGCCGACAACAAGTACATCGTCCACTATCCCGAGACGCGGGAGATCTGGTCGTTCGGCTCCGGCTACGGCGGCAACGCGCTGCTGGGCAAGAAGTGCTTCGCGCTACGCATCGCCTCGGTGAAGGCGCGCGATGAGGGCTGGCTGGCCGAACACATGCTGATCCTGGGCGTGAAGAACCCGGCCGGGGAGAAGCGGTACGTCTGCGGCGCCTTCCCCAGTGCCTGCGGTAAGACCAACTTCGCCATGCTGATTCCGCCGGAAGGCTATGAGGGCTGGCAGGTCACCACCGTCGGCGACGATATCGCCTGGATCAAGCCGGACTCGGAGGGCAACCTGCGGGCCATCAACCCCGAGTACGGCTTCTTCGGCGTGGCGCCCGGGACCTCGATGAAGTCCAACCCGAACGCCATCCTGTCGCTGCACGCCAACAGCATTTTCACCAACGTCGCCATGACCGACGACGGCGACGTGTGGTGGGAAGGCCTGACGGATGAGCCGCCGGCTCACCTGATCGACTGGAAGGGGCAGGACTGGACGCCGGACTGCGGCCGCACCGCGTCGCATCCGAACGCCCGCTTCACCGCGCCCTTGAACCAGTGTCCGTCGCTGGACGACAAGTGGGAAGACCCGGCCGGCGTGAAGGTCGATGCCTTCCTGTTCGGCGGGCGCGTGGCGTCCAACTTCCCGCTGGTGTTCGAGGCCAAGGACTGGAACCACGGCGTCTATCTCGCGGCGACCATGGGCTCCGAGCTGACCGCCGCCGCCGAGGGCAAGCCGGGCGACCTGCGCCGCGATCCGTTCGCCATGCTGCCGTTCATCGGCTACAACATGGCGGACTACTGGAAGCACTGGTTCGAGTTGGGCGAGACGCTGGGCCATCCCAAGGTGCCCGGGTTCTACCGCGTCAACTGGTTCCGCAAGGACGACAACGGCAAGTTCATCTGGCCGGGCTTTGGCGAGAACATGCGCGCGCTGGAGTGGGTCTTCAATCGTGTGCGCGGTGAGGCGCACGCGGTGGAAAGCCCGCTGGGTAACGTGCCGGCCTACAGCGACATCAACTGGAACGGCCTGCCGTTCGAGGAGGCGCTGTACAACCGCATCATGACGGTCGAGAAGGACAAGGCCCTGCGCGAGGTGCAGACCCAGTCCGACTTCTTCGACAAGTTCGGCGACCGGGTGCCGAAGGAGATCGCCGAGATGCGCGAGGCCACGTTGAAGGCGCTGGAGCAGGCGCCAGAGGTGTGGGAGTTGCCGAAGTCGGCGTAAGCGGCGGCTCGCCCCGATTCTCAAGACCCCCGCCGGCTTCCGTGCCCGGCGGGGGTTTTGTTTGACCAGAGAGGGCTTCCGTCCCGGCGCGAAGCGGTCTATGGTCCGGCGCTTCGCGCGGCGGCGCACGGGCGCGCCGCGACGCTGCAGTCAGGGGAAACAGCGATCATGGCCAACATCAAGGAACGCGGACAGTTCGTGCTTGCCGGCGGCAAGGACCTCGCCTCCGCCGCCAACGCCGACGCCAAGGGCCTCGCCCGCTTCACCGGGTTGTCGGAAAAGGCCGTCACCAAGGTGCTGGACGGCGGCAAGACGACGTGGGTGCGGTGTGCCAAGGTGGTGCGCGCGCTGAACGCCATGGGCGCCAAGGAGGCCAGCACCGCCGCCATCAGCCGTCAGGGCGACTGAGCCCTCGCCGGTTTCCGGGCCGGACTTGACGGTTGCGCCGCCCGCCGCGCTCGGGTAAGCCGAAGCGCGACGTGAGTCGGCCCTGACCCGCCCCAGGAGCGTCCCTGTGAAGCACGCCCTCAGTCTGTTTGTCGGCCTGTTCGTCCTGTGGCTGCTGCTGTCCGGCCACTGGAGCGACCCGTTGCTGCTGGGCCTGGGGGTGGTGTCGGCGGCGCTGACGGTGTTCGTCGCCTGGCGCATGGAGGGCCTGGACCACGAGGGCGTGCCCGTCGCCGTGGCCCTTCGGGCGCTGGCGTACTGGCCGTGGCTGCTGTGGCAGATCGTCCTGTCCAATCTGGCGGTGGCGCGCTGCGTGATCGATCCGGACCGCATCGCGCCGCGCATGGCCTGGGTGCCGGCCAGCCAGAGGACCGACTTGGGCAAGGTGATGTTCGCCAACTCCATCACGCTGACCCCTGGTACGATCTCGGTGCAGGTCGACGGCGGCCGGATCCTTGTCCATGCTTTGGAGCCGGGCAGCATCCATGATCTGCATGGCGGCGAGATGGATCGGCGCACCGACTGGGTGGAAGGGTCGCTGGAGCGCCTGTCCGACGCTGTCCACGGTTCGGGGAAAGCCTGATGTTCACCGTCGCCAGCCTGTTCATTCTGGCCACCATGGCGCTGGCGCTGGCGCGGGCGGTGCGCGGTCCGTCGGTCTATGATCGCATCGTCGCCGTCAATGCCTTCGGGACCATGACAGTGCTGTTGCTGGTTCTGCTCGGGTTCCTGACCGACCGGCCGGAGTTCGAGGACATCGCCTTGCTGTACTGCCTGATCAACTTCGCCGGCACCATTGCCGTGCTGAAGTTCGTCAAGTACAGCAACCTGGCCGGACCGCGCGCCTCGCGCCAAGGTCAGGAGGGCACCCGATGAGCCTTGTCCTCGACGTTGTGAGTTGGGCGTGCATCGTGATTGGCGGGCTGTTCTGCCTGCTGTCGGGCATCGGCCTGGTGCGATTTCCCGATGTCTTCACCAGAATGCACGCGGCCAGCCTGGGCGACACCCTGGGCGCCGGCCTGATCATTGTCGGTCTGCTGCTCCAGGCTGGCCTGGGTGCCGACCTGGTGGGCATCAAACTGGTGATGATCCTGGTCTTTCTGCTGTTCACCAGCCCGGTGGCCACGCACGCCCTGGCGCAGGCGGCGCTGTTGGACGGTCAGCGGCCGTGGACGCGCGACGGGCGCCCGACCGAAGGGAAGCTGGACCTGCGCGACGCCGCGGACGATGACTTCCTTCTGGATGACCGCGCGCCCGGCCGATCCGCCTTTCCCGACCAGGAGGCGGAACGCTAGGCCATGGAACAGGTCATCGACATTGTCTTGCTGGCCTTCATGGTGGTCACGGCCCTGGCCATGATCGCTTTGCGCAACCTGTTCGCCGTGGTCATGCTGTCAGGCATCTTCAGCCTGCTGTCGGCGTCCATGTTCGTGCTGATGGACGCGGTCGACGTTGCGTTCACCGAGGCCGCCGTCGGCGCCGGCATCTCCACCGTCTTGATGCTGGGGACGTTGGCCCTGACCGCGCGCGCCGAACGGACGCCCAGGCGGAATTCGCTGCTGCCGCTGGCGGTGGTGGTGGTGACCGGCGCGGCCCTGATCTACGGCACGCTGGACATGCCCCACTTCGGGGATCCGCAGGCGCCGATCCACCAGCACGTCGCCCCGCGCTACATCGAGGACAGCCCACGTGAGGTCGGCCCGCCCAACATGGTCACCAGCGTCCTGGCCAGCTACCGCGGCTACGACACGCTGGGCGAGACAACGGTGATCTTCACCGCCGGCATTGGCGTGCTGGTGCTCCTGGGCGCCCGGGTTGACCGGCGGCGGTGCAACGCCCAGGCCGCGCGCAAGGACGCTGGGGAGGGCCGGTCATGAGGCTGCATTCCATCCTGCGCACCATGACCAAGCTGCTCATGCCGCCGATCATGCTGTTCGGCCTGTATGTGCAGTTCCACGGTGACTATGGCCCCGGTGGCGGCTTTCAGGCCGGCGTGATCTTCGCCGTCGCCTTCATCCTGTTCACGCTGATCTTCGGCCCGACGCGCGCCCGTCAGGTGGCGCCGGAGTGGGTGACGACGCCGATGTGCGCCATCGGGGTGCTGCTGTATGCCGGGGTCGGGGTGGCCACCATGCTGCTGGGCGGCGAGTACCTGAACTACAACGTGCTGGCGCATGACCCCCACCATGGCCAGCACATGGGGATCCTGCTGGTGGAACTGGGCGTTGGCCTGACCGTGTGGGCGGTGATGGTCACGATCTTCCTGAATTTCGTCGAGCGCCACGATCACGCGGCCCTGGATCCCGGCGACGGGGCGGAGGACGGCCATGTTTGAGACCGTGCTCGGCCTGTATAACTACTGGATCGTCATCGTCCTGATGATGGCCGGCTTCTACACCGTCATCGCCCGGGGCAATCTGGCCAAGAAGGTCATTGGTCTGAACATTTTCCAGACCTCCGTGTTCCTGATGTACATCACCATGGGCGCGGTCGAGGGCGGCACGGCGCCCATCGTCTCAGAGGAGGCGACGGTGTACAGCAACCCCTTGCCGAGCGTGCTGATCCTTACCGCCATCGTTGTCGGCGTGGCCACGACGGCGGTGGGGCTGGCGCTGGTCGTGCGCATCCGCGAGGCCTTCGGCACGCTGGAGGAGGATGAGGTGCTGGCGCTCGAACATCGCATGGACAGGGGGGCCTGAGCCGCTGATGCCCTCCCTGCTGAGCCAGAACCTTCCCGCCCTTCAGGTCGTGCTGCCGCTGGTCGCGGCGCCGCTGTGCCTGTTCCTGCGCCTGCCCCGGCTGGCGTGGCTGTTCGCCCTGGCGGTCAGCGGCGCGGCCTTCGCCGTGTCCATCGCCCTGATCGTGTTGGTGCAGCAGAACGGGGCCTTCAGCTACGACATGGGCGGCTGGGCCGCGCCCTGGGGCATCGAATACGTCATCGACCCGCTGGACTCGGTCATGCTGTGTCTGGTGACGGGCATCGCCACCCTGGTGCTGATGTACGCCGGCCCCAGCGTCGAGGCCGAGATCCCGCGTCGCCAGATTCCCGTGTTCTATGTTCTGTTCCTGCTGTGTCTGACGGGGCTGTTGGGCATGGTCGCGACGGGGGACGTGTTCAACCTGTTCGTGTTCCTGGAGATCTCCTCCCTCTCCACCTATGCCCTGGTGGCCATGGGTCGCGATCCCAGGGCACAGACGTCGGCGTACCGCTATCTCATCCTGGGGTCGCTGGGTGCCACCTTCTACGTCATCGGCATCGGTCTGCTGTACATGATGACCGGCACGCTGAACATGGAGGACCTGGCGCGGCGCATTCCCGAGGTCGCCGAGACCCGCACCATTTCGGTGGCCATCGCCTTCCTGGCCGTGGGGCTGGCGCTGAAGCTGGCCCTGTTCCCGCTGCACAAATGGCTGCCCGGCGCCTATACCCACGCGCCGTCGGTGGTCACGGCGTTCCTGGCGGCGACGGCGACAAAGGTGGCCATCTACGTGCTGGTGCGCATCTTTTTCACCGTGCTGGGGCCGATCGAGGCGTTCCAGACCCTGCCGGCCACCGTGTCGGAAACGCAACTCGTGGGCGTGCTGGCCATTCTCGCCATGATGTCGGGCTCGGCGGTGGCGGTTTTCCAGTACAACCTGAAACGGCTGTTCGCCTATTCGTCCATCGCCCAGGTGGGCTACATGATGCTGGGCATCAGCATGGTTTCGGTCACGGGCATGACCGGGGGCCTGGTGCACATGGTCAACCACGCCATGATGAAGGGCACGGTGTTCATGGCGCTGGGGGCGGTCATCCTGCGGGTGGGGAGTCCCGACATTCGCCGCCTGGACGGTGTCGGCTACCGAATGCCCGTGACCATGGCCGCCTTTGTGCTCGCCGCGTTCAGCCTGATCGGCGTACCGGGCACGGTCGGCTTCATCAGCAAGCTGTACCTGGTTCGGGGTGCCATCGAGGGCGGGCACTGGATCATGGTGGCGGCCGTGCTGGCCTCGTCGCTGCTGGCCGTGATCTACGTCTGGCGCGTGCTGGAGGTGGCCTACTTCCGCTCCAGACCGGCCGGCGCGGCGCCTGTGCGCGAGGCGCCGCTGGTCATGCTGGCGCCGATGTGGGTCCTGGCGCTGGCCAACGTGTATTTCGGCCTGGAAACGACGTATACCGTGGGTCTGACGGAGGCGGCGGCGGACTATATCCTGAATTACGTTCCCGGCGAGGGGCCGACCTGGGAACACCCGCTGTTCGAGGATCCGCATGGTCACGGTGATGGCCATGGAACAGGCCACGGCGCCGGGCACGCCCCTGAACAGGACGCGCACGCGCCGGGGGTGGACCCGTGATCGTCGGCCTGGACATGATGCAGACCATCGGCGCCTGCCTGATCCTGCCGGCCCTGGCGGTGCTGCTGACGCTGCTGTTCGGCCGCTGGCCCAATGTGCGGGAGGGCTCGACCCTGCTGGTCGCCTTCGCCCTGGGCAGCATGGTGTTCTCGCTGCTCGGCCCGGTGCTGATCGGTGCCCGGCCCAGCCTGACCCTGTGGGAGGTGATCCCCGGCGTGCCGCTGGCCTTCACGGTCGAGCCGCTGGGCCAGATCTTCGCCATGATCGCCAGCCTGCTGTGGATCGTCACCACGATCTACTCCGTGGGCTACATGCGCGGCAACGACGAGCACGCGCAGACCCGGTTCTACGCCTGTTTCGCCATCGCCATCTTTTCGGCCATGGGCATCGCCTATGCCGGCAACCTGCTGACGCTGTTCCTGTTCTACGAGCTGATGACCATCAGCACGGTGCCGCTGGTCGCCCACAAGGGCACCGACGAGGCCAAGCGGTCGGGTCGTGTCTACCTGGGCATCCTGATGGGCACGTCCATCGGCCTGCAGCTGGTGGGCATCATTGCCTGCTGGATTCTGGCCGGCAGCCTGGATTTCGTTCCCGGCGGGCTGCTGGCCGGCAAGGTCGAGGGCTGGCCGGTCCTGCTGCTGCTGGCGCTGTTCGTGTTCGGCATCGGCAAGGCGGCGGTGATGCCGTTCCACCGCTGGCTGCCGGCGGCCATGGTGGCGCCGACGCCGGTCTCCGCGTTGCTGCACGCGGTGGCCGTGGTCAAGGCCGGTGTGTTCACCGTGGTCAAGGTGGTGGTCTATGTGTTCGGGCTGGACCTGCTGAACGGCACGGCGGGCACCGAGTGGATCGCCGCCTTCGCCGGGTTCACCATCCTGGCCGCCAGTTTTGTCGCCCTCAGGCAGGACAACCTGAAGCGCCGGCTGGCCTATTCGACCATCAGTCAGTTGAGCTATGTCGTGCTGGCCGCGCTGATCCTGGCGCCGCTGTCGGTAATGGGGGCCGCCCTGCACATCATGGCCCACGCCTTCGGCAAGATCACGTTGTTCTTCGCCGCCGGCTCCATCTACACCGCCGCGCACAAGACCGAGATCAGCCAGCTCGACGGCATCGGCTGGAAGATGCCGGTCACCATGGGGGCGTTCGCCATCGGCGCGCTGGCCATGATTGGCGTGCCGCCGACGGCCGGGTTCGTCTCCAAGTGGTTCATGCTGTCCGGCGCCTACGAGGCGCAGGCCTGGGCGGCGATCGCCGTGATTTTCGCCTCGACGGTGCTGAACGCGGCCTATTTCCTGCCCATCGTCCATCGCGCGTTCGCCACCAAGCCGGCCCCGGTGGACCCGGAGCATGACCACGGCGAGGCGCCGACACCCATCGTCGTGGCCCTGGCCTTCACCGCCCTGGGCAGCCTGTTCCTGTTCTTCGTCCCCGATTCCTTCCTGGCCCTGGCCGAACAACTCGTGGGAGGACGGCCGTGACCCATACTGAGCCGGGCAGCGACGCGCCGCGCATCGTTCAGGTGACCGAGACGCCGCCCAGCGGCGTCATGCCGCGCACCCGCGCGCCCGACGAGAAGCAACCCTGGTTCGTCACGGCGAAGGGCATTCGCATTCTGTGGTGGGTGTTCGGCATCGTGCTGGCGCTGACCGTTCTGGCCGAACTGGTCGTGCACCTGCACCCGCACTTTGGCGTCGACGGCTGGTTCGGCTTCCATGCCTGGTTCGGCTTCCTGAGCTGTGTGGCCATGGTGCTGTTCGCCAAGGGCCTGGGCATGGCCCTGAAGCGCAAGGACACGTACTACGATGCTGGGTAACGTCTCCCCCGGGCTGTTCCTGATCCTGGGCGGGCTGATCCTGCCCCTGCTGCCGCGCCGTGGCCGTATGACCATGACGCTGTTGGCACCGCTGCTTGGGTTCGCCCACATCTGGACGCTGCCCGAGGGCGTGGTCTCGTCGATCGAGTACTTGGGCTACACCCTGGAGCTGGTGCAAACGGATGCGCTGTCGCGGCTGTTCGGCACCATCTTCGGCTTGATGGCCGTTGTCGGCGGCCTCTACGCCCTGCCGCAGAAGAACACACTGGAGAGCGCCTCGGCCCTGGTCTACGCCGGCGGTGCCATGGGGGTCGTGTTCGCCGGCGACCTGCTGGGCGTGTTCATCTACTGGGAACTGATGGCCATCGCCTCGACGCTGATCATCTGGTCCCCGGGCACCCCCGAAAGCCGCAGGGCCGGCCTGCGCTATGCCTTCATCCACCTGCTCGGCGGCGTGGTTTTGATGGCCGGCATCACGGGGCAGATCACGGCCACCGGCTCCGCCGACTTCACGGCCATGACGGCGGACTCGTGGGCGACCTGGATGATTCTGATCGGGTTCCTGATCAACGCCGGGGCGCCGCCGCTGACCGCCTGGCTGCCTGATGCCTACCCCGAGGGCTCGTGGAGCGGCACCGTCTTTCTGTCCGCCTTCACCACCAAGACCGCCGTCTACGTCCTGCTGCGCGGCTTTCCCGGCACCGAGATCCTGGTGTGGGTCGGGCTGTACATGATCTTCTACGGCATCATCTACGCGCTGCTGGAAAACGACATGCGGCGCATCCTGGCCTATTCCATTATCAACCAGGTCGGGTTCATGGTCTGCGGCATCGGCATTGGCACCGAGATGGCGCTGAACGGCGCCGCCTCGCACGCCTTCGCCCACATCATCTACAAGGCGCTGCTGCTGATGAGCGCCGGCTCGGTGCTGTACATGACCGGGCTGCGCAAGTGCTCCGACCTGGGCGGTCTGTTCCGCACCATGCCGGTCACCGCGTTCTGCGGCATTATCGGTGCCTTGGCCATCTCTGCCTTCCCGTGGACCTCAGGGTTCGTCACCAAGTCGATGATCACCCAGGGGGCGGCCGACGAACACATGCTGTGGGCCTGGATGCTGTTGCAGGCGGCCAGCGCCGGCGTGTTCCTGCACGCCGGCATCAAGTTCCCCTGGTTCGTGTTCTTCCAGAAGGACAGCGGCCTGCGGCCGGGCGAGGCGCCGGCCCCCATGATCCTGGCCATGCTGCTGTTCGCCGGGCTGTGCCTGTTCATCGGCGTGTGGCCGGACCCGCTCTATGCCCTGCTGCCGTACCCGGTGGCGTACGAGTCCTACACCGGCGCCCATGTGGTCACACAGCTTCAGTTGCTGCTGTTCTCCGGGCTGGCGTTCTTCATCCTGCTGCCGCTGATGAAGCGCACCCTGACCATCACGCTGGACTGGGACTGGCTGTGGCGGGTCGCCGGGCCGGCGGTGGCCGCGTTCCTGCTGCGCACGGTCGGGCCGGTGTGGACCGGGGGGCTGAGCGTGACGCGGCGCGGCATCGGCGGCCTGATCGCCATCACCGCGCGCACGCATGGTCCGCATGGGGCGCTGGGCCGCGCCTGGCCGATCAACACCTCGGCCGTCATGGTCGCGCTGTTCCTGCTGCTCTATCTTATATTGTTTTTCGTGTGGCCCGCCGGGTGAGGGGTTTGACGCACCGGCCGCGCCCGCCGGCATGGCCTGTTTTCGGGGGCCATTCAGCACCTTGACGCTGGCCGGGTCCCCAGGGTAAACGCTGCGGTTCCCCGGGGCTTGTTTCGCGTCCGCGTCGATCGATGGGCGGCCGGTTTCGGGGTCCCACGGTCCGGCGCGGCCGCCGGGGTCGCTGAACGAAAGAACCACACAGGCAGGGGGGAGGAACCGGTCATGAACGCCCTGACCGAAATCGCCATCGGCAGCCGCACCTTGTTTTCCGGCAACGAGGCCGTGGCCCGCGCCGTGTGGGAATCCGGGGCCGCCGTGGCCACCGCCTATCCCGGCACGCCATCGACGGAGATCCTGGAGACGCTGGCCCGCTACCCGGACATCCGGGCGCAATGGAGCGTCAACGAAAAGGTCTCGCTGGAGGTGGCCATTGGCGCCTCGCTGGTCGGTGCGCGCGCCTTCTGCGCCATGAAGCATGTCGGCATGAACGTGGCCGCCGACGCGCTGATGAGCCAGGCGCTGGCCGGCTGTCACGGCGGCCTGGTGATCGCCATTGCCGACGACGTCGGCCTGTCGTCCAGCCAGAACGAGCAGGACAGCCGCTACTGGGGCCGCTTCGCCCATCTGCCGATGCTGGAGCCGGCCGACGCCCAGGAGGCCCACGCCCACACCCTGGCCGCGTTCGAACTGTCGGAGCAGGTCGGCTGCCCGGTGCTCCTGCGCCTGACCACCCGTGTGTGCCACGTCAAGACGCTGGTCTCCGTCGGCGAGCGCCAGGCGCCGCCAGCGCGGGGGTTCATCCGTGACTCTCGCCGCTGGGTCATGCTGCCGAGCAACGCCAAGAGCATGTTGCCGCGCCAGGACGAGCGCGATGCCACGCTGACCGCGCTGGCCGACGAGTCCGACCTGACCACGCTGATGGACGGGATCGACCGGTCCGTGGGGATCGTCTCCAGCGGCCCGGCGGCCCTGTCGGTGCGCGAGGCGCTGCCGGATACGCCGCTGTTGAAGCTCGGCTTCACGCACCCGGTCCCGGTTGAGCGCATCCGCGCCTTCGCTCGCACCGTCGACACGCTGCTGGTGGCGGAGGAAACCGAGCCGTTGGTCGAACAGGCCCTGAAGGCGGCCGGGATTGACGTGCACGGCAAGGACGTGCTGCCCCGCCATGGAGAGCTGTCGGTCTCGGTGCTGCGCCGGGGTGTGGCCCGACTGCGCGGCGAGGAACCCGCCCATGCGCCGCCCGCCGGTCCCGATCCCTCGGTGTTCCCGCGTCCGCCCACCATGTGCGCCGGCTGTCCGCACCTCAGCCCGTTCTACTGTCTGTCGAAGCTGCGCCGGGCGGCGCTGATCGCCGGTGACATCGGGTGCTATACCCTGGGCGCCGGCCACCCATGGCAGGCCATGGACACCTGCACCTGCATGGGGGCCTCGGTGACCATGGCGCAGGGGCTGGCGATCGCCCGCTCCGGCGAGGATTCGAAAAAGTCGGTGGTCGCCGTGATCGGCGATTCCACCTTCCTGCACATGGGGATGCAGGGGCTGCTGGACCTGGTCTACAACCGCGCCAACGTCACGGTGATGCTCCTGGACAACCGCACCGTCGGCATGACCGGCGGCCAGGAGCACCCCGGCACCGGGTTCGACATCCACGGCGAGGAAGCGCCCCGGGTGGACTTCGTCGCCCTGGTCAAGGCGATGGGCGTCAAGCCGGAGCGGGTGCACTCGGTCGATCCCTACGAACTGCCAGAGCTGTTCCGGCTGATCCGCACGGAAACGCAGATCCCCGAGGTCTCGGTCATCATCACCAACCAGCCGTGCGTGCTGACCGACCGGCATGTGCCGCGTCCGGCGCTGAAGGTGGTGGAAGAGGACTGCACCGGCTGCGGCGGCTGCATCGACACCGGGTGTCCGGCCATCCAGGTCACCCGCCGCGAGACCACCACGACCAAGAGCGGCAAGACCAAGGAACTGGCCTTCGCCCGCATCGACAGCGCGTTCTGCACCGGCTGCAACGCCTGCGTCGAAACCTGCGCGCCCAATGCCATCGTGCCGCTGGATCCGGCCGCGCATCCCCGCCTGGAGAGAGTGTGAGACCATGACCGAGCATCCGGCGGCCGGGTCGGCCGGCGTCACCAATGTGCTGCTTTGCGGCATCGGCGGCCAGGGTGTGCTGACCGCCGCCGAACTGCTGGCCCACGCCGCCGTGGACGCTGGCCACGACGCCAAGAAGACCGAGGTGGCCGGCATGGCCCAGCGGGGCGGTGTCGTGACCTCCAACCTGCGCTTCGGTCCGCGCGTGCTGGCGCCCGCCATCCCCGACGGCGAGGCCGACCTGCTGATCGGCTTCGAGGCCGCCGAGGCGCTGCGTTGGGTCGGCCAACTGCGTCCGGGTGGGCGCGCCGTGGTCAACGGCCTGCGCGTCAAGCCGCCCGTGGTGCACCAGGGCCTGTTCGACTACCCCGAGGACCCGATCGCCCTGATTCGGCAGCGTGGGATCGACCTGCGCACGGTTGAGGCGCGCGACATCGCCGACTCCCTGGGCAATCACCGACTGATGAACACCGTGATGCTGGGGGCCGTCGCCGACCTGCTGCCGCTGTCGGCCGAGGATCTTCGGTCGCGCGTGGTTGAGGTATTCCGCGCCCGCAAGCCGGCGCTGGCCGACCTGAACGGCCGTGCGTTCGATGCCGGGCGGGCGGCGGTCAGCCGCGCGCCGGCTCCGGAACCGGCGACGGCGACGGCGAACTGAGCGCCGAGTCCGCGCGGCGTCGCGCGTGGGGCTCTTCCGCGCCGTCAAGATCTCCCTTTCCGAGCGACCCCGTCCCGCCATGCGCGCGCCGCGCGGGCGGTAGAGCGTTTTGGTCGGCGGGCTCGTTCCAATGCGCGGCTCTGCCGCGAAGGGGGGCGTCTGCCGTCTCCTCCTTCTTTCGAGCGGTACGAAATCCTTCTTTCGCGCTAATGGGATCGTCCGAGTGGCGCTCTTAGTCGTCCAAAAGTGCTGACGATGTCTCCGGACGCTTGCCCGGATTTCAGTCTAACGAATGCTGTGCTCCGCGAAATCCCACCAAAGTGGCAGTGTATCGACGAATGCCCCTAAAATTTCACGACTCTATGTCGTTCGGGCGTGCCTTTGCGAAACTGCAACACGAATGTTATAGTCACCCTCCAATCGTCGGGTTTCCCTCGCGACGAGACGCCACGCCGACATTGAGTGCCCCCATCAAGAGGCACTGTTTGCAACGGCGCGTCGCGCCATGCGCTTGGGACGACCGGGGCCAGGAGGTCAAGGCGCAAACGGACTGGGACACCATGGCGGCGACCTGCGACCGACAGGGGGTACGGGAAAGCCACGCCATGCTGACTTTCGAAGACTGTATTGCCTTCTGCGGCATGGATGCCGACGAAGTGGAAGCCTTGGCCGTGTCGGAGCATCTGCCGACCGTGATCGCGGCCGAATGGACGGCCCGAGAGTTGGGAACGGCCGAGGGGCGGACGCATGTGATTGAGATCCTGTCGGAGCGCGCGGGCGAGGCCCGGCTTCGTGGGGACTTTGCGGCGGCGGACGAGTTGGAACGAATCCTGGAACGGGAACGGGCGCGGCTCTAGGGCGCACCAAGACAGAACGGGACGACAGGCAGGGTTCAGCGGACCGGGCGACAGTGTAACGGCAGAAGCGCGTGTGAGAGCGGGCGAGACGGTGGCGGTTTCGGAGCACACGGGTCTCGACCGCCGGACAGGAGGTAAGACGATGAGACTGGATCCCGAGCGCATCAAGGCCATGACGGCATCGACGTCGTCCTATGTGGCGGCCATCGCCGAGAGCGAGGATCTGCTGCCCATGCTGGCCGCGGCGTGGACCGAAATGACTCTGCGTCAGCACAAGGGCTACATCACCATCCGGGACGTACTGGACCGCGCGGCGGTGAAGGCCGACCGCCGGGGGGATGCCGAGACGGCGGCCCGCTATCGTGCGGCCTTGCGCGAGTTCGAGGCAAGCTTCGCCGAGCGGGAACCGGTGGCGGCGGAATAGAGGGGGTCCGCCGCTCGGGGGTGGCGCGGCGGCGGTGGCCGCCGACCGGGGAATGCGTTTTCCGCGAGGCGGACGGCGCGGTGCCTGACCAGGGTGCCGCGCCGTCGGCCTGTTAGACCCCCATCTGTCATACCCCCATCAGGGTCCGCACGTGGGCATGGACGCTGCCGGCGAGGGCCTGCAGGTCGTACCCGCCTTCCAGCACCGACACCAGCCGGCCGTCACAACAGTCCTCGGCCACCGCCATCATGCGCCGCGTGGCCCAGACGTAATCCGCGACCTGAAGGCGCAGGTGCGCCAGCGGATCGCGCGCGTGGCCGTCGAACCCGGCCGAGATCATCACCATCTGCGGCTGAAAGGCCCGCATCGCCGGTTCGATCGTCTGGTCGACGGCGGCGCGAAAGGCATCACCGGTGGATCCCGGCGGCAGCGGGCAGTTGAGGATGTTGCCGGCCACACCGCGCTCTTGCGTGAACCCGGTGCCGGGGTAGTTGCCGGCCTCGTGGGTCGAGGCATAGAACAGCCCCGGGTCGGTCTGAAAAATGTCCTGCGTTCCGTTGCCGTGGTGGACGTCCCAGTCGAACACCGCGATGCGTTCCAGGCCGTACGCCGCCCGGGCATGGAGGGCGCCGACCGCGATATTGTTGAACAGGCAGAACCCCATGGCCCGTTCGGCCTCGGCGTGGTGGCCGGGGGGGCGGACGGCGCAGAAGGCGTTGGTCACCTCGCCGCGCATGATGGCGTCGACCGCCACCACGACGGCGCCAGCGGCACGGCGCGCGGCCTCGCCCGACGCGGCGGAGACCAGCGTGTCGCCGTCGATATGTCGCAGGCCCTCGGGCGGAATGGTGCGGAACACGCGGTCGATATGGGATTGCGGGTGGGCGCGCCGGAGGTGCTCGTCGGTGGCCGCCACGGCCTCCTGCCGGTGCAACAGCATGAAATCCTCGGCTTCCAGGATCCGCTGCACGGCCCGCAGGCGATCGCCGCATTCCGGGTGAAAGTCGCCCGTGTCGTGATCGATGCAGGCGTGATGAGTCACGTACAGCGTGGCCATGGTTCCGTTTCCTCCAGTCTTGGCGACTTTTGTCGCATCGCCCCGGACAAGGCCGCAACGGCTTTTTCCCGTGACGCTTCATTCGGCCGACCGGTTCGGGACCGGTCCGGGACCGGCACGAACCATGGCGCGCGCCACCGGGCGGGGGTGGGGTTGGTCACACTTTGTCACAAGGGCAGAGTCGGGGCGTCATCACCGGGTCACGACATGGGTGTTGTTTGCCGTTTGGTCAAACGCGGACGGCGCTCCGCTTTCTCTGAGGCGGGCGCTCTGGTTCTGTGCGATGATTGACCCAATCTTAGGCGAGCGTAGAAGATCTGGCCGCCCGGGGATGGGTGCGAGGGAGAAACGAGAGAATGCGGAACACAGCCGGGCGGCGCATAGCGGGCCGTCGGTGGTCTTGGCTGGCGGTCGCCTGTCTTGGCGGGGCGCTGCTCGTCGTGCCGGGCCCGGGCGCCGTCGCCCAGCAGGGCGGCGAGGGCGACGGTCCCCGCGCCACGCCGGTCGGGGTCGCCACGGTGAGCGAACGGGCCACGACGCAGACGGTGCCGGTAGTCGGCCGGCTGGTGCCGCGCCGCGCCGGGATGGTGGCGGCGAAGGGCTCGGGCGCGGTCGAGCACATGGCGGTCGACGTCGGCGACGTGGTCGAGGCCGGCGACCTACTCGCGCGCCTGGACACCGAGAGCGTGCGTCTTGAGGTGGAGTTGGCCCGCGCAGAGGTGCAACAGCGCGAGGCCGCGCTGGAAGAGGCGCGCTCGCGTCTGGCCCTGGCCCAGCAGGAACTGGAACGCCTCGCCAGCCTGCGCCGGTCGGCGGCGTTCAGCCAGGCGCGCTATGATGACAAGAGCGAGGAGGCCACCGGGCTGAACCACTCCGTGTCAGTGGCGCAGGCGGCGTTGACCATCGCCCGCGCGCGCCTCTCGCTGGCCGAGGTGGCGCTGCGCGACGCCGAAATCCGGGCACCCTACCCGGGTACCATCACAGAGCGGCATACCGAGGTCGGCGCCTACGTCACCAAGGGCGCGCCCGTGGTGGCACTTCTCAATCACCTGGACCTGGAAGTCGAGGCGGACATCCCCTTCGATCTGGTCGACGGCCTGTCGATCGGCGAGGCCGTGGACGTGTTCCTCGACGATGAGACCCAAACGGTGGCCGCCCTGCGCGCCCTGGTGCCGGCCGAGGACACCCGCACCCGCACGCGCCCGGCGCGCCTGACCCTGCCGGCCGCGTCGGGACCCGAGCGCCACTTGGCGGCGGGGCAGAGCGTCACGCTGATGATCCCCGAGGGGCCGGCCCGCACGGTGGTCACGGTGCCCAAGGACGCGGTCATCAACAAGCCCACCGGCAACATGGTGTTCGTGGTCGTGGACGGGGTCGCGCAGCCACGGCCGGTCGACCTGGGTCCGGCGGTGGGGGACGCCTTCGCCGTGCGCGACGGGCTCAGCCTTGGGGAAACCGTGGTGACGCGCGGCAATGAGCGCCTGCGGCCCGGCCAGCCGGTGCGGGCCACGGTGCCGCCCAGCGCGCGCGGGACCGGAGAGGCCGGCGATGGGTCGGCGGCCGACGGATAGCAAACCGGACACACGCCATGGACATCATCCGCCTTGCCATCGCCCGTCCCACGGCCGTCATCGCCGCCGTGCTGATGGTCGTGCTGTTCGGCCTCGTCGCCCTGACCGAGATTCCCATCCAGATGACGCCGGACGTGCGCCAGCCGGTCATCACCGTGAACACCTCCTGGCCCGGCGCTGCCCCGGCCGAGGTGGAACGCGAGATCGTCAACCGGCAGGAAGAGGTGCTCAAGGGGCTGGAGGGGCTGCGCGAGATGACCGGCCGGGCGCGCACCGGCGACGCCGAGGTGACGCTGGAGTTCAAGACCGGCCAGAACATGGACCGCGCCCTGCTGCTGGTCGCCAACCGTCTGGACCAGGTTTCGGACTACCCCGAGGAGGCCAACGAACCGACGCTGGAAACGTCGGGCTCCGACGACCAGCCCATTGCCTGGTTCACGCTGCGCCGCGCGGCGGGAAACGAGACGCCGGTGCACCACTACGGTGACCTGGTGGACGATGTCGTGCGCGACCGCATGGAGCGGGTCGAGGGTGTGTCGCGGATCAACGTCTACGGCGGCAGCGAGCGCGAACTGCGGGTCACCGTCGATCCCGTCAGTCTGTCGAAATACCGCCTGACGGTGCCGCAGGTGGTCAACGCATTGCGTGCGGCGAACGTGTCCCTGTCGGCCGGCGACGTCGAGGAGGGCAAGCGCCGCTATGTGGTGCGGGTCGAGGGGCAGTTCCGGGAGCCGGAGGACGTCGAGAAGGTGGTGGTGCGGTCGGCCGAGGGCCAGGGGGTCGGCGGGTTGGCGCGCGTCACCCTGGGCGATGTCGCCGACGTGGCCTTCGCCTACAAGGACCAGCGGGCGCGCATCCGGTATCGCGGCGAACCGGCGCTGGCGCTCAACGCCGTGCGCGAGACCGGCGCCAACGTCATCGAGACCATGGGCGGCCTGCGCGCCGCCGTGGCTGAACTGAACCAGGGCGCGCTGGCGGAGAACAATCTCTATCTGGCGCAGGTCTACGACGAGACGGTCTACATCAACTCGGCCATCGATCTCGTCATTTCCAACATCTACGTCGGCGGTGTATTGGCGGCCATCGTGCTGTTGGTGTTCCTGCGGGCGTTCGGGCCGACCGTGGTCGTGTCGCTGGGCATTCCGGTCTCGGTCATTGGCGCGTTCGTGGGGATGGCGGCGTTGGGTCGCTCGTTGAACGTGATCTCGCTGGCCGGCATCGCCTTCGCGGTGGGGATGGTGGTCGACGCCGCCATCGTCGTGCTGGAGAACATCTACCGCCTGCGCGAGCAGGGCTACAGCCGCGCCGCCGCCGCCTATCACGGGGCGAAACAGGTGTGGGGCGCGATTCTGGTGTCGGCCCTGACGACGGTGATGGTGTTCATCCCCATCCTGACCATGGAGCAGGAGGTCGGCCAGCTGTTCCGCGACATCGCCGTCGCCATCTCGGTGGCCGTCATGCTGTCGCTGATCGTTGCCGTCACCGTCATCCCGGCTTTGGCGCGGCGCCTGCTGGGCCAGGTCAAGCGCAAGGGCGAGGCGCACCGGGTGCCACTGCCCGGCATCGACCAGTTCGGGCGTGGCTTCAGTTGGTTGATCCGGCGTCTGACCGATGCCGTGGTCCGCAGCCGGGCATTGAGTCTGGTGATCGTGGTGGCGATCACCACGCTTGCCGGCGTCGCGACCTGGGTCTTCCTGCCCAAGCTGGAATACCTGCCCGAGGGCAACCGTAATCTCGTCTTTGGCATGATCCTGCCGCCTCCCGGGTACAACCTCGACACCACCACGGCCATCGGCCAGTCGATCGAGGATGTGGTGCGGCCCCTGTGGTCGGACGAGGAAGGCGCCGCCCGTCACGGCCTGGACGAGCCCGGGACCGACGACGAAAGCGGCGGGGGCGGACCGCTGTCCGGCGTGGTCTCGGCGGTGCGGGGGCTGGTGGGCGGCGGTCAGGCGGACGAGTCCCCGCCGAAGATCAGCAATTTCTTTTTCGTGGCGCTGGAGACGCGGGCCTTCGTCGGCGCCGCCGCCGAGGATCCGGCGCGTGCTCGAGAGTTGATTCCTATCCTGCGCGGCCCGGTGTTTTCGGAGCCGGGCACCTTCGGCTTCGTCTCGCAGCCCTCGCCGTTCGGCCGCTCGGTGGGCGGGGCGCGCGCCGTCAACCTGGACATCTCCGGCCCCGACCTGGAGATCATCCTGGGCGTGGCGCTGCGGGCCGCCGGCAAGGTGGGCGAGGTGCTGCCGCAGGAGGAGGGCAACCAGTTCCGTCCCATCCCTGGCCTTGAACTGGGCGCGCCCGAGGTGCGGGTCTTCCCGGATCTGCTCAAGCTGGCCGACAACGGCGTGTCGGTCATGACCTTCGGTCAGACGGTGGATGCCTTCAACGACGGCCTGCGCGTGGACGAGATCACCGTCGGCGGCGAGCGCATCGACCTGACGCTGGCCGGGCGCACGGCCCATGTGGATCGCACCCAGGGCATCGGCACCCTGCCGGTGGTCACGGAGTCGGGCACCATCCTGCCGGTGGCCGCGCTGGGCGACGTGGTGGTCACGGCCGGGCCGACCGAGATCCGCCACCTGGAGCGGGCGCGGACGGTGACGCTGCAGATCCGGCCCAGCCAGGCCATCGCCCTGGAACAGGCCATGGAGATCATCGAGAACGACGTGATCGCGCCGTTGCAGGCCGAAGGGATGCCGCCGAACGTGTCGATGTCGCTGTCGGGCACCGCCGACAAACTGACCGAGGCCTGGAACGCCATGGTCTGGCAGCTCCTGCTGGCCCTGATCATCGTTTATCTGGTCATGGCGGTGCTGTTCGAGAACTTCTTCTATCCGCTGGTCATCATGGTCACCGTGCCGCTGGCCTCGGCCGGCGCCGTGCTGGCTCTTGGCCTTCTGAACACCGTGAGCTATCAGCCGCTGGACATGCTGACCATGATGGGCTTCGTCATCCTGATCGGCATCGTCGTCAACAACGCCATCCTGCTGGTGGACCAGACCCTGTACGGGCTGCGTCAGGACGGCCTGACGCCCGGCGATGCCATCCGTCAGGCCACCGCCAACCGGGTGCGGCCCATCTTCATGTCCACGCTGACCAGCATCATGGGCATGTCGCCGCTGGTGTTGTTCCCCGGCGCCGGGTCCGAGCTGTACCGGGGTCTGGGCACGGTTGTGCTGGGCGGGCTGGCCATGTCGGCGCTGCTGACGTTGATCATCATTCCGGCCCTGATGAGCCTGGTCATGGGCCTGATCGAGGGGCGCCGCGCCGACCGTGCCCCGCGCGAGGAGCGAGACACCCCGTCCGGTCATCGTGGGCGGAAACGTCGACTCGCGCGGGCCAAGGTCCGTCAGGCGCGCGGAAGCGACACGACCCGGCCGCCGGCGACGTCGACCCCGGCCGCCGGGGAGTGATCTCTCCGCACAGTGCCCGGCGCAGGGTGACGCGTGGAATCACCGTGCCCCCCGGTGCATTTTGGCAGGTATTACGAGGGCGAAATGTGCTACTCTATAAGATCGAACTGATACGACAGGAGGCTCCGGCGGAGAGGGCATGAACCAGGACGACCTTCAAAAACTGCAAGAGAAAGCGCGCAATGCCAGCACATTGCTCAAGGCCATGAGCAATGAATGCCGCCTGTTGATCCTGTGTCAGTTGCTTGGTCGCGAGTGTTCGGTCGGCGAACTGGAACGGGTGGTCGGGCTGAGTCAGTCGGCGCTGTCCCAGCATCTGGCGCGCCTGCGCCGCGACGATCTTGTGCGCACACGGCGGGTGGCGCAGACGATCTACTATTCGCTCAAGGGCGAGGACGTGGCCGCCGTCCTGGGCACGCTGTACGACATCTATTGCGCGCCTGACGCCGACGACTCCCCCGGCCAGTCCGGCGCGGCGGCCCCGGGCGCCCATGACCAGGGCGATGCCGATCCGGCCCGGGCTGGCATCGGCTGATTTTCGGGGCTGGGCCGGTGGTGTGGGCCTCAGCCGCGTGCATCAATAGGCGTATTCCACGAAAATCGGGTCTATGCTGCCGTTCCAGCGGCCATGATAGGCGTCGAGATGCTCTTCCGCCGGGCAGCGGCCCGACTCGGCGATCTCCAGCAGGACGTCGAGGAAGCAGGTCTCGTCGCGCCCCTGGCTGTTGACCCGTGCGCGCCGCGCCAGGCCCCGGCGGGCGATGTCCAGCACCTCCAGCGCCACATCCCCGAGGGTTCCGGAGCGGAAGGGCGTGCCCAGCGCCTGCACCGGCACCCGTTCGCGCAAGGCCGTGATCTCCGCCGCCGTCCAGCCCTTGATGAGCTGCGAGACCTCGTCGAGCGCCGCCTTGTCGTACAGCAGCCCTACCCAAAAAGCCGGCAGGGCGCAAATGCGGCTCCAGGGGCCGCCGTCGGTGCCGCGCATCTCCAGGAAGGTCTTCAGGCGCACCTCGGGGAACGCCGTGGTGACGTGGTCGGCCCAGTCGCCCAGGGTCGGCGTCTCGCCCGGCAGGGCCGGCAGGCGCCCATCCAGAAAGTCGCGGAAGGACTGCCCGGCGGCGTCGATGTAGCGGCCGTCACGGTGCACGAAATACATCGGCACATCGAGCATGTAGTCCACGTAGCGCTCGAACCCCATGCCGTCCTCGAACGCGAACGGCAGCGTGCCGCAGCGGTCGGGGTCGGTGTCGGTCCAGATGTGGCTGCGATAGCTGAGGAACCCGTTGGGCTTGCCCTCGCTGAAGGGGCTGTTGGCCCACAAGGCCGTCGCCAGCGGTTGCAGCGCGAGACCGGCGCGGACCTTGCGCACCATGTCGGCCTCGCTTTCGAAGTCCAGGTTCACCTGCACGGTGCATGTGCGCAGCATCATGTCCAGGCCGAGCGCGCCGCGCCTGGGCATGTGGCGGCGCATGATGTCGTAGCGGCCCTTGGGCATCCACGGGATGTCGGCGCGTGGCCACTTCGGGTTGAAGCCCAGCCCGATGAGGCCGATCCCCAACTCGCCGCAGACCGTCTTCAGGTTCAGGTGGTGGTTGGTGGTTTCCGCGCAGGTCTGGTGGATCGTTTCCAGCGGCGCACCCGAGAGTTCCAGTTGTCCGCCCGGCTCCAGGGTCACACTGCCGCCCGTGGGGCAGGTCAGGCCGATCAGCGTGCCGGCCTCCTCGACCGGCTTCCAGCCATAGGCCTTAAGCCCCTCCAGCAGGTCGCAGATGCCGGGGCCCTCGGTGTGTGCCTCGTAGGGCAGGGGGCGCAGGTCCCGCAAGGTGAAGGCAAACTTCTCGTGTTCCGTGCCGATGCGCCAACTGTCGGGGGGCTTGCAGCCGGACTCGAACCAAGCCACGAGATCGGCCTTGCTCTCCACCGGGCGGGCGTTGGGTTTCGAAGGAGCGGACATGACGGGACTCCGGGAACGGGCCGGACGCTGGGACCGCGGCCGGCGGCACGGGACGGGCCGCCCTGCACAGAGTTTGGATCAGCGCCAGTCGCCGGCCAGGGCCTGCCAAAGAGTCAGGCCGGCGATGGCGGCGGTCTCGGCGCGCAACACCCGGGGACCCAGGCGCACGAACGTAACAAAGGGCAGATGCCGGAGGCCGTCAAGCTCGGAGTCCGCGAAGCCGCCCTCGGGGCCGACCAGCAGGGCGGCGGGCGCGCCGGCGTGCGCGGCGAACGCGGCGGCGGCTGGCGGCGCCTCGCCCCGTTCCGCCAGCACGAACAGGGTGCGGTCGGCCGGCCAGCCGTCGCCAAGGCGGGCCAGGGGCATCGGGTCCGCCATGTCCGGAACGCTCAGGCGGCGGCACTGCTCGGCGGCCTCGATGGTCAGGGACCGCAGCCGTGTGGCGTTCACGCGCGCCGCCGTGGTGAAGCGGGTGACGACCGGTTGCAAACGCGCCGCTCCCAGTTCGGTGGCCTTTTCCGCCAGCAGGTCCACGGGGCCGCGCTTCAGGGGCGCGAACAGCAGCCACGGTCCGTTGGCCTCGCCCTCGGGCTGTGGCCGCAGGCAGGCGCGGCACAGCACCGTGGCGCCAGTCTTGGAAAGGGTTTCGATCGCGGCTTGCCACTCACCGTCGCGGCCGTTGAACAGGACCACCGTGTCGCCGGGGCCGCGCCGCATGACCGAGCGCAGGTAATGCGCCTGGGGCGCGGGCAGGGCGACCGATGCGCCCTCGGCGAGGTCGGTGTCGGCCACGTAAAGGCGCGGCCCCTGCCCGGAGGGCGGCGCCGGGGCGAGGGCGTCCAGCAGGGCGGTCTGGGGATCCGTCATGGGCTCCGCGCGACACGGGGGCGAAAGAAGAGCGCCGCATGATGTGGGCTTCGTCGCCTGCGATCAACGGCATTCCCCTGGACCGACGCCACGGTCGGTTGACGGCAGCGGCCGGGCGGCACAAGCTGTTCGGCGACTCACCGCTCTTTTTGGACCGTGGATGGACTCCCGCCATGTCTTTGCCTCGACCCAGGCGTCCCCGCGCGATCATTGATCGTCGGGCCTTGACGGCGCGACTGGAGACTTTGTCCGACAGGGTACGCGACGGCGGGCGCGAGGGCGTGCGAGAGGCCCGCGGGGTCCTTCTCGAGACGTTGAAGGGGGCCTTGGCCGCCGGCCGCGAGGAGATCCGCCGCCGGTTCGAGGAGGAACGCGGCCACGGTGCCGACGTGTGCGCCGGCAACACCTATCTCATGGACCAGATCGTGCGGCTTTTGCACGACATGACGGTCGAGCATTTCTTCCCCAAGCAGACCCGCACCACCGGAGAGCAGCTCTGCATCTTGGCCGTGGGCGGTTATGGGCGCGGCGAGATGCTGCCGTTCTCGGACATCGACCTGTTGTTCCTGCTGCCCTACCGGACCACCCCTTACACCGAGCAGGTGGTCGAGAGTATGCTGTACGTGCTGTGGGACCTGGGCCTGAAGGTGGGGCACTCGACGCGGTCCATCGACGAATGCCTGCGGCAGGCCCGCGCCGACCTGACGATCCGCACCGCCATGCTGGAGGCGCGCTATATCTGGGGCGAGCGGGCGCTGGCCCAGGCCCTGACCCATAAGCTCTATACAAAGGTGGTGGCCGGGTCCGGTGCCGAGTTCCTCGACGCCAAGCTGACCGAGCGCGACCGGCGGCACGAAAAGCTGGGCGAGTCCCGCTATGTGCTGGAACCGAACATCAAGGAGGGCAAGGGGGGGCTGCGCGACCTGCACACGCTGTTCTGGATCGCGCGCTATCTCTACCGGGTCGCGGATATGGACGATCTGGTGGAAAAGGGCGTGCTGACCGAGCGGGTGGCGGTGAAATTCCGGCGGGCGCGGGCCTTTCTGTGGACGGTGCGCGCCCATCTGCACTACCTGAGCGGCCGCGCCGAGGAACGGTTGACGCTTGACGTGCAACCGCGCATCGCCGAACGAATGCGGTATCGGGACCGGCCCGGCGCGCGCGGGGTCGAGCGCTTCATGCGGCACTACTTCCTGGTGGCGCGCGATGTCGGCAATCTGACCCGCATCTTCCTGAGTGTCTTGGAGGCGCAGCAGAAACGGCGGCCGATGCTGTCGGTGCCCAGTTTCGTCATGCGCAAGCGGAACCTGGACGGGTTTGTGCTCGACGGCGACCGGCTCGCCGTACCGCGCGAGACCACGTTCGAGGAGGACCCGCAGGCGCTTCTGCGGCTGTTCCTGGTGGCGCACAATCAGGGCCTGGACATCCACCCCGACACCCTGCGCCTGGTCACCGAGAACCTCGCCCGTCTGAAACCCCTGCGCGACGATCCCGACGCCAACGCGCTGTTCATGGACCTGCTGACGCACCGCAAGGAACCGGACACCGCCCTGCGCCAGTTGAGCGACGCCGGCGTGTTCGGGCGGTTCGTGCCGGACTTCGAACGCGTCACGGCGCAAATGCAGTACGATATGTACCATGTGTACACGACGGACGAGCACACCATCCGGGCCATCGGCATTCTGAGCCGGATCGAAAGCGGCGCCATGGCCGAGCGTCTGCCGGTCGCCAGCAAGGTGGTGCATCAGGTGCATTCGCGCGAAGCGTTGTACGTGGCGGTGCTGCTGCACGACATCGCCAAGGGCCGGGACGGCGACCACTCCGTGCTGGGCGCAGAGGTCGCCCAGGAGGTGTGTCCGCGCCTGGGTCTGTCCGACGAGGAGACGGACACCGTGGCCTGGCTGGTGCTGCGCCATCTGGACATGAGTCGGGTGGCGTTTCGCCGCGACGTCGACGACCACAAGACCATCGAGGATTTCGCGAAGCTGGTGCAATCGCCGGAGCGCCTGAAGCTTCTGCTCGTGCTGACCTGTGTGGACATCATGGCCGTCGGGCCGGGCATCTGGAACAACTGGAAAGCGGCCCTGTTGCGTGAGCTGTACTACCGCACCGAGGAATACCTGATCGGCAATCTGTCGACCGTGCCGCAGGATCGCCGGGTGGAGCGCAGCAAGCAGGCCCTGCGCGAGGCCCTGGGCGATGTGCCGGCGGATCGGGTGGAAGCGCATCTGGGGCGCGGATATCCGGGCTACTGGCTGACCTTTGATACGGCGACGCACGTCCGCCATGCCCGCCTGATCTTCGCCGCCGAGGACGCGGCCGCCAGCGAGGACGAGGTGATGACCATCGATACCCAGGTCGACACGGACCGGGGGGTCACCGAGGTCCTGGTCTACGCGCCCGATCAGCCGGGCCTGTTCAGCAAGATCGCCGGCGGCATCGCCTTGGGCGGCGCGTCCATCGTCGATGCCAAGATTTTCACGCTGACGAACGTGATGGCGCTGGACACCTTTACCGTGCAGTCGGCCGAGGGCGAAGCCCTGGACCGGCCGGACCGCCTGGCGCGGTTGCGCGACATGGTCGCCCGGGCTGTTCGCGGCGAGGTCGATCTGCGGGCCGAACTCGCCCGCAAGGCCCAGACCCTGCCGGCGCGGGCCAAGGCCTTCTCGGTGCCGCCGCGCGTGCTGGTGCACGACGAGGCCTCCAAGACCCACACGGTCATCGAGGTGAACGGCCGCGACCGGCCGGGGTTCCTGTATGCCGTGACGTCGGCCCTGACGCGGCTGAACGTGCAGATCGCGAGTGCGCGAGTGAATACGTATGGCGAACGGGTGGTTGACGTGTTTTACCTCAAGGACCTGTTTGGCATGAAGATCAACCATCCGGGCAAGCTGCTTGACATCCGGCGGACCCTGACCCAGGCGGCGGGTTTGCAGGCGCTGGAAAGCCAACACGGCGCGGCGGTGGCGCGGGACGCCGCGCGCGAACGGCGCCGGGCGGCGCGGGCGGCGGAGTAGGGCGGCGAGGCGGAATTCTGAGGCTGGAGTTTGACCGTAGTGCACACCGAAAACAAGGATCGTGAAGATCTCGCGCATATCGTGATCAATACCAATGCCAGTATTATCGTCCCGACATACAAGGAAGTTCAAAACATCCCTTTTATGATAGACCGGATTCAGCGTCTTCGCGAAACGCTCAAGGTCGACCTGGAACTGATTTTCATGGACGACGACAGTCGCGACGGTAGCGTCGAGGCGGTCGCCCGCGCGGGCTTCGATTGGGTCCGGATCATCGTCCGCACCGAAAACCGGGGGCTCAGCGCCGCCGTCATCGACGGGTTCCGCGCCGCGCGCCATCCCATCCTGATCTGCATGGACTGCGACCTCAGCCATCCGCCGGAGAAGATTCCGCAGATGATACTGGCTCTCGGTTCGGGACAGCAGTTCGTGATCGGATCGCGGTATGTGCCTGGAGGCTCCACGGACGACGATTGGGGGCTGTTCCGATGGTTGAACAGCGCCGTCGCCACGCTACTGGCGCGGCCCCTGACATCGGCGCGGGATCCCATGTCCGGGTTCTTCGCGCTCCGCAAGGCGGACTTTGACCGGGCACAGGATCTCAATCCGGTCGGCTACAAGATCGCCCTGGAACTGATCGTCAAGTGTGGGTTCGAAAACGTGGGCGAAGTGCCGATTCACTTCGCGAACCGGGCGCATGGCGAAAGTAAACTGACCCTGCGCGAACAGCTGAAGTACATTCAGCACCTTCGCCGCCTTTATATCCACCAGTTCGGTAACGCCATGCACTTCCTGCAGTTCATGGTCGTGGGCGCGTCCGGTGTGGTCGTCAATTTGGGTGTGTTGACGATCCTGTTGTGGCTGGGGCTGCCGGAGACGGTGTCTCTCGCGGGCGGAATCCTCGTCAGCCTGGTGTCGAACTTCCTGCTGAACCGCCGCTTCACCTTCAGCTATGCGCGGGAGAACGCCATCCTTCCGCAGTTCCTGGGCTTCCTGGGGGCGTCCGCCGTCGGCATGGCGGTGAACTACGCCGTGGCGCTGACGCTGCGGACTCAGGTTCTCGTCGATGTCCCGTACGGGATCTACATCGCCGCCCTGACCGGAATCGTGTGCGGGATGGTCTTCAACTTCCTGGGCAACCGCTATCTCGTCTTTCGCAAGCGGTATGTCGAGAAGTGACGCACGGGGATCGGCGCCCCCATCCTACACCAGCATCGACAGCGGGTCCTCGACGATGGCCTTGAACGCGGCGAGGTACTCGGCGCCAACCGCACCGTCGACGGAGCGGTGATCCACCGACAGCGTGCAAGACATCATGGTGGCCACGGTCAGGGCGCCGTCCTTGACCACCGGCCGCTGCTCGCCCTGGCCGATGGCCAGGATGCAGCTTTGCGGCGGGTTGATGATGGCCGAGAACTCCCGGATGCCGTACATGCCCAGGTTGGAGATGGAAAAGCCGCCGCCCTGATACTCCTCGGGCTTCAGCTTGCCGTCCCGGGCGCGCTGGGCCAGATCCTTCATTTCGTTGGCGATCGTGGCCAGGCCCTTGGTGTCGGCGTTGCGGATGATGGGCGTGATCAGGCCCCGGTCGGTGGCCACGGCGACCGAGATGTCGACCGTCTCCAGCCGCAGGATGGCCTCGTCGGTCCACACCGCGTTGGCCGCCGGCACGCGGCGCAGGGCGACAGCGGCGGCCTTGATGATGAGATCGTTGACCGAGAGCTTGTAGGCGCCGTCCTGGGCCCGCTCGTTCAACTGCCGGCGCACGTCGAGCAGCGGTTCCAACGCGCAGTCGATGGTCAGATAGAAGTGCGGGACGGTCTGCTTGGACTCGACCAGGCGGCGGCCGATGGCCTTGCGCATCTGCGAGTTCGGGATTTCCTCATAGGTCTGCCACGGCTGCAACCGTGCCTTGACGGCCTGGGCCGGCGCCTCGGCCGCCGGGGCGGGGGTGGCGGCCGGTTCGTCGGTGCCGGCGGTCTCGGCCTGGGGACCGCCCTCGGCCTTCGCCTTTTCGACATCGGCCCGGATGATGCGCCCGTGCGGGCCGGAGCCGGTGAGCGCCGAGAGGTCGAGGCCGGCCTCGGCGGCCAGCCGGCGGGCCAGCGGGCTGGCGAACAGGCGCTCTCCGGAGGGCGTGTGACCGGCCGGCGGTGCCGACGTGACGGCGGACGTGACGGTGGTGGTGTCCATGGCCTCGCCCTCCCTTTACGACACGTAGCAGACGGCTTTGGCGGCCTCGACCACCTGCTCCGGCTGCGGCAGTGCCAGTTTCTCCAGGTTGGCGGCATAGGGCATGGGCACGTCCGCGCCGGTCACACGGGTAACCGGCGCGTCCAGGTGGTCGAACGCCTGTTCCATGCACAACTGGCCGATCTCGGCGCCGATGCCGGCGAAGGGCCAGCCCTCTTCCACCGTCACCACACGGTTGGTCTTGCGGACCGACTTAAGGATGGTGGCCGTGTCCAGCGGCCGCAGGGTGCGCAGGTTGATCACCTCGGCCTCGATGCCCTCGCCGGCGAGCGTTTCGGCCGCCGCCATGCAATGGCTGACCATGCGGGAGAAGGCGACCAGCGTGACGTCGGTGCCGCGCCGCTCGACACGGGCCTTGCCGATGGGCAGCACGAAGTCCTCGACGTCCGGCACATCGAAGGTCTGGCCGTAGAGGATTTCGTGTTCCAGGAAAACCACCGGGTTGGGGTCGCGGATGGCGGCCTTTAGCAAGCCCTTGGCGTCGGCGGCCGACCACGGCGTGATCACCTTCAGGCCCGGGACGTGCGCATACCACGAGGCATAGCACTGGCTGTGCTGGGCGGCGACGCGCGCGGCGGCGCCGTTGGGGCCGCGAAAGACGATGGGGCAGCCCATCTGGCCGCCAGCCATGTACAGGGTCTTGGCGGCCGAGTTGATGATCTGGTCGATCGCCTGCATGGAGAAATTGAAGGTCATGAACTCGACGACCGGTTTCAGGCGGGCGAAGGCGGCGCCCACCCCCAGACCAGCGAAGCCCATTTCCGTGATTGGCGTATCGACCACCCGCTTGTCGCCGAACTCGGCCAGCAGGCCCTGGGTGACCTTGTAGGCGCCCTCGTACTGCGCCACTTCCTCGCCCATCAGGAAGACGTCGGGGTCGCGGCGCATCTCCTCGGCCATGGCGTCGCGCAGGGCCTCGCGCACGGTCTGGCGTTTGGTGGAGTCGTAGGTGGGCTCGGGATCCTCCTCCGGCTCCTCTTGGGCCGGCGCCGCGTCCCGCTTGGGCGGCGGCGCCTTGGCCTCGGCCGGAGCGGGCTCGGGTTTCGGCTCGGGCGCCGGCGTGGCCTGCTCGGCGCCCCCCGCTTCGGCCTCCTTGACCGCCGCGTCGAGGGCGCTCTCGTCCTCGCCTTCTTCCAGCAGGATGCCGATCGGCTGGTTGACCTTCACCCCGTCTGTGCCGTCGGGCACCAGGATCTTGCCCAGCGTGCCCTCGTCCACGGCTTCGAATTCCATCGTCGCCTTGTCGGTTTCGATTTCGGCGATGACGTCGCCGGCCTCAATGGTGTCGCCCTCTTTCTTCAGCCAGCGCGACAGGGTGCCCTCCTCCATGGTGGGGGATAGGGCGGGCATGAGAATCTGCGTCGGCATGTGTCGCGTCCCCCGCCTCAGGCGTCCACCAGGATGTCGGTCCACAATTCGGCCGGATCGGGTTCCGGGCTGTTCTGGGCGAATTCCGCCGCCTCGCCGACGATGTCCTTGACCTGTTTGTCGATGTCCTTGATGTGCGCCTCGTCGAACACGCCCTCGTCCAGCAGGCGCTTCTTGAGTTGGTCGATGGGGTCGCTTTCCGAGCGCATCTTCGAGACCTCGTCCTTGGTGCGGTACTTGGCCGGATCGGACATGGAGTGGCCCCGGTAGCGGTACGTCTTGATGTCGAGCAGGTACGGGCCGTTGCCGGCGCGCACGTGCTCGACCGCCTCGGCCGCCCCCTCGATCACCTCCAGTACGTTCATGCCGTTGATGCCCTTGCCGGGGATGCCATAGGCGGCGCCGCGTTGCGACAGGTCCCCGGCGGCGGCGGCCCGCGCCACCGAGGTGCCCATGCCGTACTTGTTGTTCTCAATGACGTAGACGACGGGCAGCTTCCACAGCGCGGCCATGTTGAAGCTTTCGTACACCTGCCCCTGGTTGGTGGCGCCGTCGCCGAAGTAGCAGAAGCAGATGCCGCCATCCTCGTTGTACTGATGGGCGAAGGCCAGCCCGGTCCCCAGCGGCACGGCGGCGCCGACGATGCCGTGGCCGCCGAAGAACCGCTTCTCACGGCTGAACATGTGCATCGAACCGCCCTTGCCCTTCGAGTAGCCGCCGATGCGGCCCGTAAGCTCGGCCATGACGCCTTTCGGGTCCATGCCGGTGGCCAGCATGTGACCGTGATCGCGGTAGCTGGTGATGATGGAATCGCCCTCCCGCGCCAATGCCTGCAGGCCGACGACCACCGCCTCCTGGCCGATGTACAGGTGACAGAAGCCGCCGATCAGGCCCATGCCGTACAACTGCCCCGCCTTTTCCTCGAACCGGCGGATCAGCAGCATGGACCGGTAGTAATGCTCCAGGTCCTTGGGCTCGTACTGCCGCGCCGAGGGGGTGTCTCGGTCGTCCTGGTCGGGATCGGA
>NZ_CAKZOT010000114.1 GCF_937138205.1 uncultured Rhodospira sp.
AGCCGTCGTAGGGTGCGTCTGGAGGCGGCGACGCCGCCGACGACGCACCAGGTGGCCGCGACGGCCGCGAGGCGGTGCGTCGCCCGCCGCGTTCGCGGCGGTCAGACGCACCCTACGAGCTCCCTCCCCGTTTACGGGGAGGGTTGGGGAGGGGGCCGGCAATAAGCCGCCCGTCCGCCCGGTCAGGAGGCCGAGCGGCGGCCCCCCCGGAACGGGGACCGCCCGGCCATGTCGCGCATCCGGTCGCCCATTTCGCGCGCCGCCGACACCGGGTTCGGGATGCGCGACAGGCGCGCCTCGACCCGCGACCGCGCCTTGCGCAGACGCACCATGGCGTCGAGACGCCGCTCCAGGAACGCCCAGGTCTCGGCCGAGCCCTCCGACGAGTCGTCCAGCCAGTACAACAGGGTGGTCATGTAGATGCCGGCCAGTTGCATCCGCTTGGTATAGAAGTTGAAGTCGGTCGACGTGTCGCCCACGGCCCACCAGATGGTGTCGACCGTGCGATAGGCGGCGCGCAGCATCAGCGGACCGTTCATCGGCAGCGACAGGACGCCGACGGCGCGGCGGACCGCCTCCCGGTCCATCTCCCACTGCTGCAGGCGCAGGCGGATCGCCAACCCGATCCGCTCGTGCAGGCGCAGGCCCTCGGTGTCGGCCTCATGCAGGGCCTGCTCCATGCGCCGGTCGGCCAGCTCGCACCAGTGCACGACGGCGTCCCGGGGGCCGCCGGCAAAGGCGCGATCGGCCTGGCCGGCGTCGAATCCGGCATCCTTGGCCGCCGCGCGCAGGGTGCGATGGCTCCACCCGTCAAAGGCCACGTGGATCAAGGCCCGTTCGACGATGGCATCACGGATGGCGGTCATGGTGTCATGCGTGCCCGTGTCTTCCGGCGCGGCCGCGTCGTGGATCTGGTCGGTGTGCGTGTCGGTCATGGCGCGTCTCCTTGATGCTGAAGGAGGCGGGTGCCCCCGGTTGTCACGTGTGGGTCTCATGTGTGTACGCATTGCAGGCGGTCGCGGATGAGTCAATCGACCGGGGCCGCCGCGACCTCCGCGCCCTGGGCGTCCACGAATCCGAACGTCCGCAGGTCGCGCATCCGCATGGGATACAGAACGCCGTCCAGGTGATCGCATTCGTGCTGCAGAACGCGGGCATGGAAGTCCGTCGCCTCGCCCTCGATTGCCTGGCCGTCCGCGCTCACCCCACGCCAGCGCACGTGGCGATAGCGGGGAACACTCCCGCTCAGGCCGGGCAGCGACAGGCAGGCCTCGCGCGCCTCGACCATGGCGTCGTCCACGGGCTCCAGTTCGGGGTTGAAGAGAATCCGCAGCGGGATGGCGACGCCAGCATTGCGGGCCGCCGGCACCGCGTAGAGGATGACGCGCCAGGGCACGTGCACCTGCGGCGCGGCCAGCCCGACGCCGCCGGCGTCGCGCAGGGTCTCGACCATGTCGTCGAGCAGCCGGCGCACCTCGGGGGCGGTCGGGTCGTCCACCGGGCGCGCCGGCGTGGCGAGGACGGGGTGGCCCATGCGGGCGATCTTCAGAATGGCCATACGGTGCACATGGGGGCGGCGCGGGGCAGGATGAAGGGGTCGCGTGGCCCCTTCACAAAGCGGTGGCGGCATGATAGCGTCCGAATCCTTCGCTGGCGTGTCCTCACGTTGGCGCAAACGGATTTGTTCGTGGTCTGAAACCCTTCCGCACCCGTCGGTCCCAAGGGGTCGACTGGGGGGTTGGGTATTTTGGTTTTGGGCCTCTGCACGGAGGCCGAGGCAGTCAAGGGGCGTCCCGTCGGGGCCGCCGTACACAAGCGGCGCCCTGGCGGGGCCGCCGTCCACAAGCGAAGGAGAAGAGCCCTGGTTCAGGTTCTGGTGCGCGACAACAATGTCGATCAGGCCCTCAAGGCGCTGAAAAAGAAGATGCAGCGCGAGGGTGTTTTCCGCGAAATGAAGCTGCGCCGCAATTTCGAGAAGCCGTCGGAGCGCAAGGCGCGCGAGAAGGCCGAGGCTGTCCGGCGCGCCCGCAAGCTGGAGCGGAAGCGACTCGAACGCGAGGGGTTCTAGGGCGCCGATCCCGGCGGTCCAGACACACCGCGACCGATGGGGGTGATCCGGTGGGCGACCCGGCGTCGTCCGCCGTTTTCGTGCGTGGTCGCAACGCATGGACGAACCGCGCCCGGACACGGACGCGGTGCGGGTGTGCGGGCGAACGGCCACCGAGGCCCCGGCGGCGCGCTCGTGCCGCGCGCCGGCCGTCCGCTTAAGCTGGCGATCGCCCGGGAGTCTCGGCGCCCCCAAAAAAGACCCCTTGACGACGAACCGCCCCTGAAGGTTTTAATAGGTCGGCATCCAGTTCGCCCGGCATCCCGTGCGTTGCGGCGAATCCATCCACCCCTGTTTGGAGTACAGTCACCCGGCGTTCGACCTGCCTGCCTCGCGCGCGGTCTGGTGTGGTCTCAAAGAGCACCTGCATTCCGCGCGACCCATGGCCGGGCATTGCGTCAATTATTTGTGATTGCGCTTAAATATTTAGTAAATAAAAAATTGTTGCCTTTCTTCGCGCGCACCGGGTACCATACTTTCATGCTGTGGAGATCGGGGGCGTTTCCAAAGTGTTTGGCGGGTTCGGGCGGCCGCCGTTCTTCCACACAAATTGACGCGTTCCCATACCCCAGTGGGGCGATGCGGCTTGCATGACAGCCGCGACGTTGCGCTGGAAAATGGGCGACAGGATCCGACGGGAGGCACCCCCCCCGACTGCCCCCCAGCCTCTCGTTGGAGGGAGCCCCCCCGGATAGCCTCCGGGGGGGCTCTTCGTTTCTCTGGCGGGGCGCCGCCGGCCGCGACACTTGCCCGGGTGCCCCGACCTTGCCAGTCCCCAGGATTTCTCTTGACGGCGCGCCCGCAATCGCAAGATCAAGGGCGCGGACGCACGTCCATGCCCGACCTGGGGATACGGCAAAACGGCGCGGATGATGGTCCACCGCGCCCGAGTCGTTGCGTTCGGCCGGACACTCGGATCGTCCTGATCCTAAACGCCTATTTGATCCATTCGTTGCTATTTTTGGGGGTCGCCATGATGGAGTTGGGAGCCACTCTCGCCGTCGGTCTGCTGGTGTGGAGCGGCCTGCGGCAGCGCGCCTTGATGCGCGAGGTGCGGGAAAGCCTGGAAAAACAGCAGAGCGATGGCTCCCCGGCGACCACCGGCACGCCCGCAGAAGCCCCCAAGCCTCCCCCAGCGACACCGGCGGCGAAACCAGAGGCCAAACGCGAAACAGCCGCAGCCGCGGCTCCGACCGCCGCCCCCACGCCCAAGCCCGCGCCGGCGGCCCCCGAGGGCCGGACCAAGCCCGAAGAGTCGGCCGCAGCACCCGCGACGGCTCCGGCTGAGACGAAACAGGCCCCCGCCACCAAGGGCTCGACCGCCCGGAAGGGCTCCGGCAAATCGACGGCCAGCAAGAGCAAGGCCACGGGGACGAAGAGCGGCGGTACCAGGAAAAAAGGCACCCCCCCCAAGGCCTGAGGCGCGGCGCCGCGCCCGCCTATTCCTGGCCTGGGCAGCCGGCCATCTCGCACAAAAGGACCCACGCCGCGTCGGGGATGGGCATGACGGACAGGCGCGATTGACGGATCAGGGGCAGGTCGGCCAGGCGCGACTCCGCCTTGATCGCCGCCAGGGTGACCGGCTCCGGCACGGCCCGCACCGCCTCGACGTCCACCATGCCGAAGCGCCCCGACGCGTCGCTCGGGTCCGGGTAGTACTCCCGCACCACCCGCACGATCCCGACGATGCGCTTTTCGTTGACCGAGTGATAGAAGAACGCCGTGTCGCCGCACCGCATGGCGCGAAGGTTGTTGGCGGCCTGGTGGTTGCGCACCCCGTCCCACGGCTCGACACCGGCCCGGACCTGATCGTCCCAGGACCAGGCGCCGGGCTCGCTCTTCAGCAACCAGTGGCCCACGGCGCGCGCTCCGTCAGGCGTCAAGCGGCAGGGTCCGCCGGAACGGACAGATCGTCACCGACGCGAACACACCCGCCCGGTTGAACGGGTCGCCCTGGGCAAAGGCGACCACCGAGTCGCGGTCGGGGAACTCGACCACCAGCAGGCTGCCGATGCTGCTGGTGCGGGCATCGTTCTGCAACGGCCCGGCCATCACCAGGTGGTCGGCGTGGGCGTCGAGATGGGTCAGGTGGGCGTCGCGATGGGCGGCCCGAATGGGCGCGCTGTTGGGCACGTCGACGCAGTTGATCATCCACAGCATACGGTGGCCTCCGACACGCGAGGGCAGGACTCAGGCGACCGCAGGAGTCGGCAGCACCTGCTTGAACGGGCGGATCAGCACGGCCTCGAACAGCCCGGCCTGGAAATACGGGTCGTCCCGCACGAACGCCTCGACCGCGCTCTTGTCCGGCATGTCAACGACAATCAGGCTGCCGACCATGCCCTCGCCATCATCGGTGACGAGCGGCCCGCCCAGTCGGATGGCCTCGTTGTGCGCCTTGGCGTGCTCCAGGTGCGCGTTTCGCGTCCGCAACCGCAGATCCCGGCTGTTGGGCTTGTCGAGGCAATAGATGACAAACAACATAAGGCACTCTCTCCGGTGAACGACGGGCCGGTGAACGACGGGCCGGTGAACAACGAGCCGTATGGTATGTTTTATCAGCCCCCCGGCTTCGCAACCACCCCCTGTGCGGTGACCCGCCCATCGGGTTCGGCCCGGAAAGGGCGAGACAACAGGCCGGCGATGGCCGCGTCGAGATCGGCCCGCCCACTCAGTACGGCCTCGACCGCGCCACAGATCGGCAGATCAACACCTTTTTGTTGGCCCATGCCCACGACCGCGCGGGCCGTGTGTACACCCTCGGCCACCGAGCGCCGTTCGCCGAGTACGTCCGCCAGCGCCCGGCCCTGGCCCAGCGCCACGCCCAGCGAGTAGTTGCGCGACTGCATCGAGGTGGCGGTGAGCATGAGATCGCCCAGGCCGGACAGCCCCATCAAGGTGTCCGGGCGGCCCCCCATGGCCGCGGCGAGGCGGGACAACTCGGCCAACCCCCGCGTGATCAGGGCGGCACGGGCGTTGTCCCCCAGGCCCCGGCCCTCGACGATGCCGCAGGCGATGGCCAGCACGTTCTTGACGGCGCCGCCGATCTGCACACCGATGACGTCGTCGCTCCAGTAGGGGCGGAACGTCGGTGTGCCCAGGGCCAGCACCAGGGCCTCGCCCAGCGCCCGGTCGGCGCACGCGAGGGTCACGGCGGTGGGCAGGCCGCGCGCCACCTCGGCGGCGAAGGTCGGGCCGGAGAGCACGGCCAGCGGCCTGCCGGGCAGCGCCTCGGCAACCGCCTGACCCAGGGCTGCCCCGGTCTCGATCTCCAGCCCCTTGGCGCAGATGACCGCCGGCAGGCCGGCGGGCCAGGACTCGGCCAGGCTTTCGCAGACCCCGCGCAGCACCTGCGCCGGCGTCACCAGCAAGACGGCCTCGGCCGCCGCGACCACGGCGGCGGCGTCGGTGGTCGCCTCCAGATCCTCGGGCAGGGTGACACCGGGCAGGAAATCCGGATTGGCGTGGGCGCGGGTGATCGACTCGGCCACCTCCGGCTCGCGCGCCCACAGGCGGACGCGCCGGCCGGCCCGGCAGGCGGTGGCCGCCAGGGCCGTGCCCCAGGCGCCGGCGCCGATGATGCCGATGTGCTCGATAGTCTCGGTCATGCGGGGTTTATGGAGCGGCCCGGCCCCGGACACAAGGGGCGGGGCGCGCCTATCCGAAGCGGACGACCGTGCCCAGGTCCGGGCGCAGGATCATGATGACGCCCAGGGCGGCGCAGCCGATGGCCGTGACCACCGCCCACACCCCGGCCTGCACGCCGCGCGCGGTGGCCGAAAAGCGGGCGGCGCGCATCCACCCCATCAGGCCGCCGACCACCGGGGCGGCGAACGGAAACCCGACCAGGGCATAGGCGCCCAGGGCGGCCATCCACAGCAGCACCAGCAGCACCGCTCCCAGGCGCAGGTGAATCTTGGGAATTCCGTACAGCAGGTCGGTCAGGAACGACGACAGAAAGCCGACCAGCAGGCCGACCATGCCGAACACGACCACACCCTGGAAGTTGATCGTCGCCCGGGGCATGGCCCCGCCCGCCGCCTCGGGCGTGCCGAAGGTGTCCGTGAACAGGGCCAGCGCCGGCTGTTGCCAGCCCGAGGGAATGGTCAGCAGCCACGCCGTCGCCAACCCACCGAGCGCCCAGCCGAGCGTCGTCAGCACCAGCTGGCCGTGACGCGGCTGCGCGAGGTAGCGTTCCTCGTCGGTCATCTCGTGGATTGGCACCGGCCCCTCCCCTTGGCTTGCCGGGCGCACCCATACGCCCGACGCGGGTGCGGATATTCGGCCGGCGGGGGGTCGGATGGCAAGGGGGGGGGGCGTCCAGCCGGTTCCGAGTGACGTCAAACAACCAACGACAGCACGTTCCGATGCAACCTCAACTCGATGCGCCTAGCATACGGCCGCTATCGGCTCTAATACTCCATTCGGCACGACAAACGCGTCCCTGAGCTCGTATGGATCGTGACAGAAATCGTGGCACCCGGCTTGCTTCAGTTCCTTTTTCGTACCGTAGCCCCACAAGGCTCCCACTGGCCGCATTTCATTGTTTATGGCCCCCACAACGTCATAGCAGCGGTCTCCCACCATAATGCTTCTATTGACATTCGCGCGGGATCTCCGAATGGCGATTTGTAGCAGTTCCGTTTTATGCTCTTCCTCCTTTAGACCTGTCCCAACAACGCCTGCAATATACTTACTGAGGACCTGAGAGTTCTCGACGACTTTCGACGCATACTTCTGTGGCTTTGACGTTACAATCCATGCTGTGGCGCCCCGAGAGGTCAGGCATTCCAAGAGGTCCCTAATGCCAGGGTATTCCGGAGTCAGCCGAATGCCCTCTTGTTCATATGCCGCGCGAAAGGCCTTTATACCCCTTCCGATCCCATGGTCATCAATAGACGGATCTAGGGTTCTAAAGGCCTCCGGGAGAGATACTCCAAGGAACCTCGACAAATTGCCGGGATACATTCCAAGCTCGGCAAATGCTGCCTCAAAAGATAGAGCTAATCCGGGTCGAGAGTCGCAGAGAGTTCCATCGAGATCGAAAAAGTAGGTCGAGAGCACGATACACCTCAGTTGCTGGTTGTTTGACCGCCACCCGGAACGCCATTTTTAGAATTCAAAGAACCTTCAGAAAAATAGCTACACATTAAGCTTATCATTTTTCCCGTGTGGCGTACGTAATTTTTTCTGGCCATGCTAACGAAGAAGATAACAATACCGACGCCCAGCCCATAGGGAAACAACAATGGCAAAGCGTCTGCCCCTCCGGAAGTTACAATAAACCATACAAAATGAAAAAACAAAAGAAAAACAATAGATAAAGCGACATTAATATGCAATTCCATATAATACCAATATTGCTCTTGAACAAACATTATTTTCGAGGCATCGAAGCGATCCAACATAAGGTATTCAGGGTCTGTCGCCATAAAAAAGGCCTCCCTAAGATCACCATTTATGCCGTCGCGCCCCTCGCAATTTGGATTTGTGCAATTGCCTCCATCCTTTCCGTCCAGGCGACTGCAATCTTGTAGTTGGCTGCACGACATTTTCTCCCAATACTTTCTCTTTACAACTTCATGCAATTGCTCTCTAAGCCTTTCGAGTTTTTCATACTCTGGGGCCTTCTTCGCATTCTTGGCAGGTTGTCTAACCGGATCCCTCACAAATCGATTCAAAACGATTGCAAAAACCAGCGTATTCGAAAATAAACCAAGGGCTATCGCAAAGACAATGCCATAAAATATCAACAAGGCGGCACCCTGCTCAGAAAAAAATTCGTAAACCCTGGCGTAGCCGAAGATAATAGCATAGATGTCATACACAAAGACTGCGACCACAGCCCATATGACACCGGGAATAAAGGTCTTAATTAACCGGCCAAACGTAAACGTTGTAAATAAGTTCATTTAATCCCTCCTCTTTGGCAGGCCCAAACTTTTCCAATAGCCGCTTTTGCCACTTGCGGCTAACATAAAGATTGCAGCGAAGCCGCGCTACCGTAGGAGATGTACCGTGCCCATCTTCCGTCTACGATCGACACGATTCTAACGAATCGTTTGTGCAGATCGAACCGGAAGCGAAAGCGTTGCCGATCAAGACGCCTATGGCAACACCAAATCACAACACCGCCAACATGCACGACACCAGCGGGTGGCGCACCACGTCGCGGTCGGTCAGGCGCACGACGGCGATGTCCTCCAACGCCTCCAGGCGGTTTGCGATGTCGGACAGGCCGGAGACGCCCGGCAGCAGGTCGGTCTGGTCCGGATCGCCCGTGATAACCATGCGCGAATGCCAGCCCAGCCGCGTCAGCAGCATCTTGATCTGACCATAGGTGCAGTTCTGCGCCTCGTCGATGACCACGAAGCAGTTGTTCAGCGTGCGCCCGCGCATGTAGGCGATGGGCGCGATCTCGATGGTGCCGTCGGCGATCAGCGCCTTCAGCCGCTTGCCGCCGGTGCGGTCGGACAGCGCGTCGTACAGCGGGCGCAGGTACGGCAGCAGTTTCTCTTCCATGGTGCCGGGCAGGTAGCCCAGGTTCTCGCCGGCCTCGACGGCCGGCCGCGACAACACGATGCGGTCGATGCGGCCTTCCTCCAGCTGGCGCACGGCGGTGGCAATGGCCAGGTAGGTCTTGCCGGTGCCCGCCGGGCCGATGGCCACGGTCAGCGGGTGGTCCTCCATGGCCTCCAGCAGGCGGCGCTGGTTCTCGTTCTGCGGCCGGATGTTGCGCTTGTAGCTCTGGTCGCGGCGCCCGTCGATGGGATCCCAGCCGACCCCCAGCGGGTGCAGCGGCACGGGCGCGGTGCTCTGCGTCTCCTGCGGCGGACGGGCGGCGGCGGACTTGGCGGAGCGTTTGGCCATGACGGTCACGTCCTTTCGGAATAGAGGGCGTTCATGGGAGGTACCCGGCGATCAGCCTGGCCCGACACGAAAAACGCCCCCGAGGGACTCGGAGGCGTGGCGGATGACAGGGTCCGACGGGCGGGACGGGGGCCGGGACCACACCCGGCGGCGCGGGGCCATGCGGCAGGGGTGGGATGAGCGGTCGATGATGGGAGCCGAGGCGGCGACACGTCGTCGATCCAAGCCGTCAAACGCTCCATGTAGTGCGTCTCCTGACCCAAAGCCCACGAAAACGATACGACGGCGGCGGCCTCGTGTCACCCTTCTTTTGTATGAATGGATTGTGACGCCACCAGATATGGGGCAATTGGGGCCAGAAACCGGCCATGCCCGACCCCCGACGGCAGCGCCGTCGCCAACCATGGCACCCAGCGGCGACCCCAGATGTGGTTCCCCGGACGTGGGTCAGTCGAACAGCGCGTCGATCTCGTCCTGCGAGATTCCCTTGGCGCCGGTCTGCGGACCATTGAGCAGTTGCCGGTCCCGCTCCTCCTGGCTGGCGGCGGCCGCGGTGTCCTCCTCCGGCACCACGAAGCCGTCCCGACCCCAGATGTCCATCATGCGCTCAATGCGCTCCTCGATGAACTTCATGGTGTTGACGACCTTGGTGATACGCTGGCCCGTCAGGTCCTGGAAGTTGCAGTGCTCGAACACGCCGAGCAGCGTCTCCTGCATTTCGTCGACCACGCCCCGGACGTAGGTGTCCTTCAGGTGGGCCTGGACTTCGGCGATCTGCCCGGACATCTTTTCCGCGATATCCAGGATACCATTGGTCGCGGTTTCGGTAGCGTCAACGATGGCGTCCAGCTCGGTCGCCATCACGGTCAGGCGATCCCCGTCCTCACGCTGGTCGCGAAGTTTGGCGAGCTCGATCTTGGTCTCGTCGATGCTGTGGGCCAGGGCGATGAGTTCGGTGCGCAGCAGGCGCGCCTCGTCGATCTTGCGCCACTCGGGAGGTGGCGGCTCCTTGGCGCCATTCCCTTTGGTGCGGACGTCCGGCCCGGACGCCTCGATATTCGACTCGAGGGTACCGAGGCGCTTCGCCAAGCCATCTATCGCCGCCAGGATCGTGGCCGTATCAGTGTTTCCAGCCGGGACCCCTGCCGGGGCCTGGTGCGGTTGCCAGGGCCCGCCGGCGGACGTGCGGCGCAACTCCGCCGTATAGGGACGACGAGATGTGGCCATGGCGCTCTCCCTTTCTGGCAGCCGCGATCACCTTCTGATAGACGGTCCCATCGTCTGATAGATAGACGGTCCCACCGTCTACGCCCGCCTGCCCCACATGCTACCCCACCGTGTTAGCTACACCAGAGTTGGGCGCATTGGCAACCGCGCGGTTTTTGGCACGCGTCAGGCGACAGCCGGTGCCAGGGGGTGACGATCGCCCCCGCTCGCCCTACATCAAGGCCAAACGATCGCCGCCCTGGCCCCTTTTTCCGGGTGTGACGGTGCGCCGCGCCGGTGGTACGGTTCGCGGTGCCGGCCGGATCCGCCACGGTCGGGGGCCGCGCGGGCCGAGCATGAGCCGCACCCCACAGTCGGAGCCCCGAGACCGCCATGACCGACACGCCACAGCGTCCCCGCCCCGTCGTCCTGTGCATCCTGGACGGATGGGGCCACCGCGAAGAGACCACCGACAACGCCATCGCGAAGGCCAACACGCCCACCTGGGACCGCCTGCTGCGCGACAACCCGCACACGCTGATCGAGACCAGCGGCGGCGATGTCGGCCTGCCGCACGGGCAGATGGGCAATTCCGAGGTCGGCCACATGAACCTGGGTGCCGGCCGTGTCGTGGTGCAGGACCTGCCGCGCATCGACGGCGCGGTGCGGGATGGTTCGCTGGCGACCAACCCGGGGCTGACCCGGTTCATTGACGCCTTGAAGGACAGCGGCGGCACCTGCCACCTGATGGGCCTGATGTCGCCCGGCGGCGTGCATTCGCACCAGGACCACATGGTGGCCCTGGCCAAGGCGGTCAGCGACGGCGGCGTGCCGGTGGTGGTGCACGCGCTGATGGACGGCCGCGACACGCCCCCCTCGGCCGGCAAGGGCTACCTGCAGCGGTTCCTGGCCGACGTGGCCGATGTACCCGACTGCCGGGTCGGCGTGGTCTCGGGCCGCTACTACGCCATGGACCGCGACAAGCGGTGGGACCGGGTGGAACGCGCCTATAACGCCATCGTTGACGGCGATGGCGTGGCCTCGGCCGACGACCCGCTCGCCGGCATCCAGATGGCCTATGACCGGGGCGAGACGGACGAGTTCATCAATCCCATGGCGATCGGCGGCTACGCCGGCATGGCCGACGGCGACGGCATCCTGATGGCCAATTTCCGGGCGGACCGGGCGCGCGAGATCCTGGCCGCCCTGCTTGATCCCGCGTTCGAGGGCTTCGCCCGCCGGCGGATGGTGCGTTTCTCCAGTGCCCTGGGCATGGCCGAGTACTCCAAGGCCCACAATGCCTGGATGGAGACCCTGTTCCCACCGGAGACGCTGACCGGGATCCTCGGCGAGGTCGTCGCCAATGCCGGCCTGACGCAACTGCGCATCGCCGAGACCGAGAAATACGCGCACGTCACGTTCTTCTTCAACGGGGGCGAGGAGACCCAGTTCCCCGGCGAGGAGCGCATCCTGGTGCCCAGCCCCAAGGTCGCCACCTACGACCTGCAGCCGGAGATGAGCGCCCCGGAGGTCACCGACCGTCTGGTCGAGGCCATCGACAGCGGCCAGTTCGACCTTGTGATCCTGAACTACGCCAACGGCGACATGGTCGGTCACAGCGGCATTCTGGAGGCCGCCATCAAGGCCGCCGAGGCCGTGGACGGCTGCCTCGCCCGCCTGGAGGAGGCGGTGGTCCGGGCCGGCGGCGTCCTGCTGGTGACCGCAGACCACGGCAACATGGAGATGATGCGCGACCCGGAGACCGGGCAGCCGCACACGGCGCACACGGTCGGCAAGGTGGATGCCATCCTGGTCAACGGCCCGCCCGGTATGACGCTGCACGAGGGCCGGCTGGCGGACGTGGCGCCGACGCTGCTGGCGCTGATGGGCCTGCCGCAGCCGGCCGAGATGACCGGCCAGCCGATGCTGTCGGGTGAGGGTGAGGAGACGCGCCATGCCGCGCGCGCGGGCGCCGGGGCGTGAGCGCGTGTGGCGCCCGGTCGCCGCGCTGATCGGACTGGCGGCGCTGGCGCTGAGCGCGCCGGCGCTTGCCGAGGACGCGGACCCGCAGGACGCGCTGCGCACGGTGGAGGAGCGCCTGGCCGCCGAAAAGGCGGCGCGCGAGGACCTCGCCGCCAAGCGGGAGGCGCTGGCGGAGGACCTGCGGCGCGTGCGCGCCCAGGTGATCGACAGCGCCGAGGCCGTCCAGGACGCCGAAGAGAACCTGTCGGCGCTGGAAGACCGGCTTGAGGCCCTGCACGCGGAACGGGACCGGATCATCTCGACCCTGTCGCTGCGGGACGACCAGATCGCCCGCGTGCTGACCGCCATTCAACGCCTGGCTTGGCGCCCGACCGAGGCCCTTCTGGTGCAGCCGGCGCCCCCCGCCGACACGGTGCGCGGCGCCATCCTGCTGCGCGCCGCCATCCCCCACATCGAGGAGCGCGCGCGTGTGCTGTCGCGCGATCTCGATTCCCTGCGCGGGCTCGACACCGCCATCACCGCCCAGCGCGCCGAGATCGCCGAGGAAACGGCGGCCCTGAAGGTGGCCCACGCCCGCCTGGAGGCCCTGTTCGACCAGAAGGCCGCGTTGCAGCGCGACACGTTGGAACGCGAGCGCGAGGCCGCGCGACGCGTCGCCCGGCTGGGGCAGGAGGCGGCCGACCTGCGCGATCTGGTGGAACGCCTGGAGGCCGCCCGGTTCCGCCGCGACAGCCTGGACGCGCTGCGGCGGGGCTGGGAGGACCGCGCCCAGGCGCTGGAGTCGGAGCGTCAGCGCCAGATTGCCGAGGCGGCGGCCGAGTCCGACCCGGCCGCGCCGGCGGAGGCGCCCTCCGCGCCACCGGAGGCGCCCCTTGTCCAGGCGGCGGCGCCCGCGCCGCTGCCCGAGCCCGAACCGGCGCCGCCCCGCGCGTTCGCCTCGGGGCGCGGCGCCATGCCGATGCCGGCGCGCGGCCGCGTCGTTGCCCGCTACGGTGAACCTGACGATGTCGGCGGCACCAGCAAGGGGGTGACGGTCAGAACCCGCGACGGCGCGCAAGTGGTGGCGCCCTTCGATGGAACGGTCGCCTTCTCCGGTCCGTTCCGAGGGTACGGCCTTCTCTTGATCATTGAACACACCGACGGATATCATTCGCTTCTCGCCGGACTGAGTCGCCTGGACGCCCACGTCGGGCAGAACCTTCGCGCCGGCGAGCCGGTCGGTGTCATGGGCGGCGACGATCCCACCCTGTACATCGAACTGCGCCGGGACGGCCGGCCCATCAACCCCCTGCCCTGGCTGGCGGCGGGCTCGGACACTGGAAAGGGATGATGCGCAAAACTCTCGCGATCCTCGCACTCGTCGTGGCCGGCGCCGTCGCCGTGGCGGCCATCGGAACGGTGTATGTCGTGCCTCACGCCGCCGCGCGGGACGACGAGACGTACCGGCTGATGGAGCTGTTCGCCAACGTGTTCGAGCGGGTCAAGACCGACTACGTGGAAGAGGTCGAAGACCGCGAGCTGATGGAAGCGGCTATCAACGGCATGTTGACCTCGCTCGACCCGCACTCCAGCTACCTGAACAAAGATCACTTCCGCGACATGCAGGTGCAGACCAAGGGGGAGTTCGGGGGGCTCGGCATCGAGGTCACGATGGAAAACGGCCTGGTCAAGGTCGTCTCGCCCATCGATGACACGCCGGCCGCGCGGGCCGGCCTGGAGCCGGGCGACGTCATCACGCACCTGGACGGTAAACCGGTGACCGGCCTGACGCTGAACGAGGCGGTGGACCACATGCGCGGCCGGGCCGGCACCGACATTGAGCTCACCGTGCGCCGCGAGACGGGCGAGCCGTTCAAGGTGACCATCACCCGCGACGTCATCACCATCAAGTCGGTGCGCCACCGGGTCGAGGGCGGCGACGTCGGCTATCTGCGCATCACGTCGTTCACCGAGCAGACAGACAGCGGCCTGCGCGACTCCATCGCCGCCTTGCAGGAGGAGTTGGGCGACGATCTCAAGGGCTTCGTGCTGGACCTGCGAAACAACCCGGGCGGCCTGCTGGACCAGGGGGTGGCCGTCGCCGATGCCTTCCTGGACAAGGGTGAGATCGTCTCCACCCGCTCGCGTCACCTGGACGACACCATGCGCTTCAACGCGCGCTCGGGCGATCTGGCCGACGGCCTACCGATGGTGGTGATCATCAACGGCGGGTCCGCCTCGGCGTCGGAGATCGTCTCCGGCGCCCTGCAGGATCACGGCCGCGCGCTGGTGGTCGGCACCCGCAGCTTCGGCAAGGGGTCCGTGCAGACCATCGTGCCGCTGCCCGGCAACGGCGCCATGCGCATCACCACGGCGCGCTACTACACGCCGTCGGGCCGTTCGATCCAGGCCAAGGGCATCGAACCGGACATCACCATCCCGGTGGCCCGCGTCGAGGTGGTGAACGCGCCGCACCGTCGCAGCGAGGCCGACCTGCGCAACGCGCTCGACGTCGACGAGGAGGGCGACACGCCAGACGCCGCCAATGACAACGACGCGGGGGACAACGGCAACGGCGAGGATTATCAGCTCACGCGTGCCGTGGACCTGCTGCGCGGGCTGGCCCTGTACCGGGAGCGCATGGCCCTGCAGCAGTGACGGAGCCGTGCGCCGGAAACAGACGCGATGCGCCCATCCTGAGTACACCCGGAGTCGTGACGCGGCTTTCCTTCATGGCGTCTTTTCCGCTATGATCCCCTCTATCATGGGGGGGGTGGGCGCCTGAAGGAGACAGACCGCCTTGAAACTGCCCGGCTTGTCCCGAGGACGCGGGACCCGCAGACCGTTCGACCCGCTGGGCGATCCGTTCGAAGAGGCGGAGTCGGAGGACACGCCCGGACGGCGTCGCGCCGGCAACATGGCCGCGTCCGCGGAACGCGGGGCGACGCGGTCCACTCGCCGCGCGCCGGACGATGACGACATGGGCCTGGGCGACCTTCCGCCCAGCGATATGTCGGACTCCGCCAGCGGCCTCGTCTCCCGCCTGTTCGGCAGTCGACCGGGGTCGGAGGACGACCTGCGGGGCCTGTCCGACCTCGACGGCCGCCCGCTGAACCAGGGCGAAGGGAACCGGGGCGCCCTGTTGGGCGGGCTCGCCGCGCTGGTGGTGGTCGGCGGCCTGGGGTGGGCCTGGGCCAGTGGCGCCTTCGACGGGATCATGGGGGGCGAGACCGAGACCGCCTCGAACTCACACGGCGCCGGCCCCGTTTCCGAAGTGATCGCCCCGGACCGCGTCGTCGCCGAGTTGCCGCCGTTGCAGGTTGCCTCCGAACCCGAGCCGGACGCCGTGGTCGACGACCCGACTGCCGCCACCGATCGTTCGTCCGACCGCCGACCCTGGCTGTCCACAGGCGACGCGGCGGAGGACGAGACGACCGCGCAGCCGGGCACCATCGCCACCGAGATGGCCCGCGCCAACGGCGAATCGGGCTCCGACGCCGAAGGCGGACCGGACCAGGGTCCGCAGGACGCCGCGACAGTGGCCGACGGCGCGTCCGATCCGGGCGACGGCGCGGACGCACCGGTGGACACCGCCGCGACCGCCGACCCCACCGAGCTTGGCGCCGACGCCGCCGCCTCAGAGGATACGGCGGCCGGACCGCCATCCATGGCGGACGCGGACGTGCCCGCCGATACCCCCCGCATCCCGGCCGAGGGCGTGCGGGCGCGCGTGGACATGGCCGCGCCGGAGATCGACCTGCGCAACATCCCCGGCCTGCTGCCGGTACCGGCGGGCGTCGCCCCGTTCAGCGAGCCTGACGTCCCGAACCGCATGGCGCAAACGCCACCGGTCCCGCGCTACAAGGACATCCCCAAGGCCGAGGGCACACGGGGCAGCCCGCTGTCCGACGCCCCGGACGACGACCTGCTGGAACCCGGCCCCTATGGCCCCCTGCCCACGGTCGGCCCGGATGGCACGCCGCCGTGGCAGGCCTACGCCGGCCGTGACCGGGCTGCGGACAACCAGCCGCGCGTGGCCATCGTCGTTCATGGCCTGGGCATGATGGAGGATCCCCTTGAGGCGGCCATGACCCGCCTGCCGCCGGCGGTCACGCTGTCCTTCTCCCCCTACGCGCGCAACCTTACGGAAAAGATGCAGGCGGCACGCGAGGCGGGGCACGAGGTGATGCTTGACCTGCCCATGGAAGGCGCCGCCTTCCCCGCCCAGGATCCGGGGCCGCTTGGCATGATCACTCTGCTGCCGCCGCACGAGACGCTCGACCGGCTGCAACGCCTGCTGCCCCGGGGCCAGGGCTACGTCGGCGTCCTGGCCGCGACCCCGGGCAAGTTCGCCAACGCGCCCGAGCCGATGGAACCCGTGCTGAGCACCCTGCGCAAGGCCGGCCTGCTGTACCTGCACCAGGGCGGCGCCCGCGCCCTGGCCGCCAACCGGCGCGTCCTGCCGCCGCTGCGCGCCGTGGACGTGGTGATCGACCAGCGCGGTTTCGCCGAAAGCATCGACGCCCGGCTCGACTACCTACGCCGCGTGGCGCAGGCGCGCGGCTCGGCGATCGGCGTGACGGGCGCCTCGCCGCTGGCGTTCGCCCGCGTGCGGGCGTGGGCGGAAAGCCTGGCGGCGCAGGGGATCGCGCTGGCGCCGGTCTCCGCCCTGGTGACCCGGGGCGGCGGAGCGGGCGGCGGTACGGCCCTGCCGGACCCCGAGGCCCGCTCCGACCTGGGCTCGGCTGAGCGCGAGACCCCGAACGCGGTCGCCACCCAGGACGGCGCGGCACGCCATGGGTGAGTCGGCGACCGCCACACAGGGGTACCGGCGCGGCGTCGGCATCATGCTGATGAATCCGGACGGACTCGTCTTTGTCGCGCAGCGGATCGATTTCAAGAGCGACGCCTGGCAGATGCCCCAAGGCGGCATTGACGCGGGCGAGGATCCGCTTCAGACCGCCTTGCGCGAACTGGAGGAGGAAACGGGCATCCCGCCGCGCCTGACCGCCGTGGTCGCCGAGTCGCCGACATGGTTGCGCTACGACCTGCCGGAAGACCTGCGGGGACACCTGTGGGGCGGCCGCTACCGGGGCCAGGAACAGAAGTGGTTCCTGATGCGGTTTCTGGGGCGCGACGAGGACGTGCGGCTGGACACCGCCCACCCCGAGTTCTCCGCCTGGAGATGGGTGCCGCCCGAGCGCGTGATCGATCTGATCGTCCCGTTCAAGCGCGACCTCTACGCGCGGGTTCTGGATACCTTTCGCCCCCACCTTGCCCTGGTGGCGTCCGACCCGGCGCCGTGACGCCGGCGTTTGGCCGATTCTGTTTTGATGTGTGCCGCTGTGACGACCCTGGACTACCCCGTCGAGTTGAGTCCCCCCGACATCTCGCCGTACCGCGAAGGCAACACGGGCATCCCGTATGCCACGTCGTTCGAGTCCGGCCAGCCCGGCCCCCATGTCATGGTCTCGGCCCTGGTGCACGGCAATGAATTGTGCGGCGCCCTGGCCCTGGACTGGTTGTTTCGCGAGCGGATCCGCCCCGTTCGCGGGCGCCTGACGCTGGCCTTCGTCAACGTGTCGGCGTTCGGCCGCTTCGACCCCGCCGACCCGAGCGCGTCCCGGTACGTCGACGAGGATTTCAACCGCGTGTGGTCGCCCGAGGTGCTGGACGGCCCCCGCCAGAGCGTGGAACTGGCCCGCGCGCGCTCCCTCCGGCCCCTGGTGGATACGGTCGACCTGCTGCTGGACCTCCATTCGATGCACCACCCCAACCCGCCGCTGGCGCTGGCCGGTCCGCTCGACAAGGGTCAGGCGCTGGCCGAGGCCGTCGGCACCCCGGCGCTGATCGTTCGGGATGCCGGACACGCGGCCGGCACGCGGATGCGGGACTACGGCGCGTTTGGTGATCCCGGATCCAGACGCGCCGCGCTGCTGGTGGAATGCGGCCAACACTGGGAGCGCGCCAGCGCCGCCGTGGCCCGAGAGGTGCTGATGCGGTTCCTGCTGGCCACCGGCACCATCGACCCCGCCGTCGCGCGGGCGCGCCTGCCCACCGACCCGCCGCCGCCGCAACGGGCCATCGAGGTGACCGAGGCGGTGACCATCCGGACCGACGCGTTCCGCTTCGCGCAGCCTTTCGTCGGCCTGGAGGTGCTGGCGCGCGCCGGCACCGTGATCGCCCACGACGGCGATGAGCCCGTCGTCACCCCGTTCGACGACTGCGTGCTGGTCATGCCCTCACGGCGCCTGCACAAGGGCATGACGGCGGTGCGCCTGGGCCGGTACGTCGACACCAGGGCGGCCGCATAGCGTCACCGGCCAGGTGGGGAGTGGCTGGCGCAGACGTTACGGACGTCAAAAACGCGCCAGAAAATGCGCGCGGCCTCGTAACCATTTAAGATCAAATCGCGGCGGGCCAGACTGCGGTTCCGGGTTCTGGAATGGAGCCCGATCCGTTATCATCAGAGTCAAGTCAGTGCGGCACTCGGGAAAGGTCCGGTAAAAGGATTAACATGCGATTTGGAAGGCCGCGCGGCGATCAGAAACGGGTGTTCGTGGCCGGCACGATCGTGTCGTTGTGCGTGCTTGCACTCCTTGTTGTTGTCGGCATGACCGTCGCCGAGGGGGGCGGCGATGAGGACGGTGGCCGGGTCCGAATCACGGTGCAGATGTTCGAGGGGCCGGAGTCGGCGGCCATGGTTCCGACCGCGCGTTATTGGAACACGCATTACGCCGACACAACGGGCATCGAGGTGGAAACCACGGCGCTCAACCGGGTCGGATACTTCGACAAGCTGGAAATCGGTCTGATCTCCGGCCGCGATACGCCGGACATCGTGCACCCGTTCTCGCTGCATCTGGGGCGGATCGATCGCTACCTGGAACCGCTCGACGGCTACCTTGCCGAGCGCGAGGTCATGACGGCGCCCGACGGGAGCCGCTTGTCCCTGGACTCCCTGCTGCCGATCGCCCTGGACGCGGTGCGCCACCCGGACGGCCGGACCTACATGATCCCGACCGACATGAGCCAGTTTCTGCTGTACTACCGGAAGGACCTGATCGCCGATCCGCCGGACACCTGGGCCGACTACGAAGCCCTCGCCAAGCAGTTCACCCGCGCCCTCAACCCTGACTCGCCGACCCGCTACGGGACCATCATGCAGGGGAAGTATGAGGTGTGGACCTTCTGCGCGGCGCTGCAAAACATCTGGTCTGCCGGGGTCGATGTGTTTGCGCCCATGACCCGGGACGACCGGGCGCGCCTGCAAGAAAGCCTGCGCACGTTCGAAACCCTGGCCCGCGATGGGGTTCTGCCACCGGAATCGGCGTTCGCCGAATACCCGCAAGTGGCTGCCACGATCCAGCGCGGCGAGGTCGCCATGGCCATCCAGTGGAACGCCTTCTACCCGGTCCTGATGGATGAGGAGCGGTCCCCTAAGGTCCACGACAGGTTCGAGATCGCGCCGCCGCCCGGGGTCCGGACCGCCGACGGGACGGTGACGCGGGCCAACTACATGCACACCATCAATCTGGCCATCAATCGCGCCTCGGCGCACAAGAGGGCGGCGGCGCGCTTCCTGACCTGGGCGACCCTGGGCGAGGGCGCGGCGATCTACGCCCGCGCCGGCGGGGCGCCGCCCGTCAAGAGCATCTGGCACAACGTCGAAAGGAGCGACTACTACCCGCGACTGCTCCGATGGCTGAACGCCTTCGGCCGCACCACACCGGCCCACCCCCGCCTGCCCGAGATGATGATGGTCGGGTCCGGATGGATCCAGCGCATCATGGTCGGCAACGCGACGGCAGAACAGGCGGCGATGGGCCTTCACCTGGACCTGCAGCGCGCGCGCTTCGCGGCCGAACCGGTCCCCTGAGGGCGGTTCGTCCAATGATGACACCAAAAGAACTGTTAAACCTCGTGCTGACCGATCGGAGCGGGGTCAGGTATTTCCGGGCCATCGTCTTTTCGGTGGTCGCGCCATTCCTTCTGGTGGTGCTGACCGTCGCCCTGGCCACCTTTTCCGTTTTGACCATCGAGGATGTGCAGGACAATTCCCAGCGCGCGATTTCGACCTGGTACAAACTGGACTCGGCGACCCGGCGCCATTTTTCCATTCACGACCCCGAAATCACGCACGACGCGTGGGTGCGGCAGCTCGACGCGTTTGACAGGGTTCTCGGCGATCTGCGATCGGGCGACCAGAATTGGGTTCTCGGCGAGGATCTGGCCGAGCGGACGGATCGGCTCTACCAAGCCTGGCTGGCCACGAAAGCGAAACTTCTCGAAGGTGACGCGTTGTTCGAGGACATCGTCGCCAGCGACGCGGGCCGGACGCTGTCGGCGCTGAGCTATTCCGAGGTGGTCCGGGGCGCGGCGAAGCCGGAGGCCACCCCCGGCATTCCGATCGACCAACTCTGGCTGATCGTGCGCCTTGAGGACAGCCTGACCGACCTCAACGTCATCGGTGATGTGTTCGAAGACATCCTCACGCGGACCGGCGAGGACATCACGCAGCGCGTGGCAGTGATGTGGCAGTTCATTGCGCTGTTTTCGCTCGTCGCCACCATTTCCATCGTTTTTTTGGCCCTGTTCTCGGCCGCCGTCTTCACCCGGGACCAGAGGGAAACAGAACAGGCATTGCGTCATTCCTTGGACGACCTGCAGAAGTTCGCCTACGTGGCCTCGCACGATCTCCGCGAACCGTTGCGCATGGTGGCGAGCTACATCCAACTGCTCGAGCGCAGACTCGGCGCCGCCCTGACAGCCGAGACCAGGGAGTACATGGGCTTCATCTTCGAGGGCGCGAAACGCATGGACGCCCTCCTGACGGACCTCCTCACCTTTACCCGGATCGACGCGGCGTCTCGGCCGACCGGTGACGCGGAGTCGGAAGACGCTCTTGAGGACGCGCTGGACAACCTGGGGGCCGCCATCAAGGAAACCGGCGCCCTCATCACCTACGCCGGGCTGCCGTCGGTGCTCGCCAACCAACAGCACCTGACGCAGGTGTTCCAGAACCTCGTCGGCAACAGCCTGAAGTATCGCCGGCCCGACCGCGTGCCCGAGGTGGCGATCTCCGCCACTGTCGAGAAAGGCACCGCGACGTTCCGGGTCGCCGACAACGGCATCGGCGTGGAGCCGCAGTACCACGACCGGGTCTTCGAGATCTTCCAGCGGCTGCACAGCCGCGATCAGTACGAGGGCACGGGGATCGGCCTGGCCATCTGCAAGCGGATCGTGGAACGGCACGGCGGGCGCATCTGGATCGAAAGCACCCTCGGCAACGGTGCCACGGTCTGCTTCACGTTGCCCGCCAGCGCCGCATTGAGCCGTTGACGTGTCCTGTTTGACCCGCCAGGCAGGCTAAACGGGACGGGGTCGCCGGCCCGCCGTACCACGAAGCTGTAGGCCGGGATGACGGTGTGGCCTTCCACCGTCGCCGAGAACTCCTGGGCGTCGCTCTGGGCGACGGCCGGCGCGGCACAACCGAGGCACAGGGTGGCGGTGGCCACGCCACCGAGCAGGGAAGCATAAGACCGCATGAGGACCCTCCCAATTTGAGAACGAGGAGGTCCAATAGGGGGCAATCCGTTCCACCCTGATGACGCTCGGGTGACGGATTGCTGAAACTGCGAGAAAGGTACAAGGCGGCTGATGATACTTGGCGGTAAGCAACGTTCCTTCCCGCAAAACAACCATCGCCTTGGGCGGCATCAATATAGGGTTGACAACGCGTATTGAGAATGCAAGCATTATCCATAGCTTGTCAAACGGAGGTTTTGTGATGTTGTACAATTTTGTTTTGGTGTCACTTATTTTTTTTGGCATAGCGATAATTGCTTTTTCCTTTAGAAACGGAAAATCTAGTAGTATTTTTGTCGCCATTGGAACCGTTACGATGGCGATAATGGCCGTTGTTGGCGGCCTTTCTTTTTATGATATTCAAAGAGATAAGTATATTCTAGATATGGCGAATCTACTGATGCCTTCAATCGATGTCAAAGATGGCAGTATGCGGTTTGTTGAGAACCCAAGGTCCGTTGTATTTGAGATCCACAATTTAGGTAATTTCCCAATTTCTGTTCAGATCTCCGGATTCACTTTGAGTGTTGTGCAGTTCTCTGAACAAGGGCGCGCTAATGACCATAAGTTTTACGTTGGGATGCGAAGCGCCCCCGAAGGCCAGGGATACGAGAGAATTACCAATACAGACAGTGGCGAAAAATATATAGTAGGAGCACATGATTCTGTTCTTATTACTCAGAGAATTGTGGGAGATGCATTCAATGAGTCAGGAAGAATGGAGAAGGAGGATGTTTATTGCTTCTATGCCGTTGTAACAGGAAAAACTATGGTGCCTGAAACCGTAAGAAATATGACCAGTAAGCTGTACGATAAAATTGAAAGATCTCTTGACGCAACGACAACTTTTGCGATAAATTATACAAGAACATGCGAGCGCATTAAAGATCTTGATTCTGTTCGCAACTTTTGCATAAGAAATATGATTTCTCTTAGAAATAATTCATTATATTTCGCTTCTTCAGCCGGAATAGCGGCAGAAGATATTATGCGCGATTTTTTCCCACGTTCGCTGTACCATGATCTTGAAATGTCGTCTGCCTTAAAAGATTATTTGTCGCCTTATCAATGAAAGAGAATAAACCCCTATAAGAACTAAAGCTAAGGAAACCCCAAAACCCTGCGAAGTCGTTAACTGCCAAACGAGAACGCATTCGGTGGGCTTCAGGATTTCCCCTTAGGTTCATGCCTTCCAAACGGGGGCCTAAAACCGCAGCGGCTTGGCCTGCACCACGTGCGGCAGGGCGCGCACCGCCTCCAGGCCCTCGGCGGGCACCGGGCCGTCCACCTGCACCAGGCAGATGGCCTGGCCCCCGGCGTCCGTCCGGCCCAGGTGGAACGAGGCGATGTTGACGCCGGCGTCGCCGATGGCGGTGCCCAGGCTACCGATGAAGCCGGGCTTGTCCTCGTTGACCAGGTACAGCATGTCCGGCCCCAACTCCGCCTCGACGGCGATGTCGTTGATGCGCACGATGCGCGGCAGGGAATCGCCGAACAGGGTGCCCTCGACGCTGCGGGTCTGGCGCTCGGTGGTGACCTCCAGCCGGATCAGGCTGTGGTAGTCGCGGCAGCTTTCGCTCTTGGTGACCTTGACCTCGATGCCGCGCTCGCGGGCGATGACCGGCGCACTGACCATGTTGACGGATTCGAGCAGGGGCGACAGCAGGCCCTGCAGCATCGTCGACGTCAGAGGGCGGGTGTTCAGGCTGGCGACGTCGCCCTGGTACTCGATGCGCACGGACTTCAGGCCGCTTTCGGTGATCTGACCGGCGAAGCCGCCCAGTTGCGTGCACAGTTTCATGTAGGGGCGCAGGCGCGGCGCCTCCTCGGCCGTGACCGCCGGCATGTTGAGCGCGTTGGTGACGGCGCCGGTCAGCAGGTAGTCGCTGATCTGCTCGGCCACCTGCAGGGCCACGTTTTCCTGCGCTTCGCTGGTCGAGGCGCCCAGGTGCGGCGTGCAGACCACGTTCTCGTGGCCGAACAGGGGATGCTCCTTGGCCGGCTCGGTCTCGAACACGTCCAGCGCCGCGCCCGCGACGTGGCCGCTGTCAAGCGCGTCCTTCAGCGCCGCCTCGTCGATCAGGCCGCCGCGCGCGCAGTTGATGATGCGCACCCCGGGTTTCATGCGGCCGATGGCCTCGGCGCTGAGGATGTTGCGGGTCTTGTCGGTCAGCGGGGTATGCAGGCTGATGATGTCGGCGCGGCGGATCAGGTCGTCCAGTTCGACCTTCTCGACACCCAGGTCGACGGCGCGTTCCGGCGACAGGAACGGGTCGTAGGCGATCACCTTCATGCGCAGGCCGACGGCCCGCTCGGCGACGATGGAGCCGATGTTGCCGCAGCCGATAAGGCCCAGGGTCTTGCCGGTCAGCTCGGCGCCCATGAACTTGCTCTTTTCCCACTTGCCGGCGTGGGTCGACGCGTTGGCCTGCGGAATCTGGCGGGCCAGCGCGAACATCATGGCGATGGCGTGCTCGGCGGTGGTGATGGCATTGCCGTAGGGCGTGTTCATGACCACCACGCCCTTCTGCGTGGCGGCGGGAATGTCGACGTTGTCGACACCGATGCCGGCGCGGCCGACCACCTTCAGGTTGGTGGCGGCGTCGAGCACCTCCTGGGTGACCTTGGTCGCCGAGCGGATGGCCAAGCCATCGTAGTCGCCGATGATGGCGATCAGCTCCTCGGGCTTCAACCCGGTCTTGACGTCCACCTCGATGCCGCGCCCCTTGAAGATATCAACCGCGCGCGGGCTGAGTTTGTCGCTCACCAGCACCTTGGGCATGGTGAAGTCCTTTCGGTTCGGGGGCATGGTGGCGGGTGTCAGGATCGGCCACCCGCCTTCGTCATGCCGCTGGGATTTGGGAATACGGAACCGGGATCAGGCGCTGGCCATCTCCGCCTGAACGGTCGCCGCCGCCCAGTCGAGCCAGGGCAGCAGGGCCTCCATGTCGTCGGTCTCGACCGTCGCCCCACCCCACAGCCGCAGGCCGGCCGGCGCATCGCGGTAGGCGCCGACGTCAAAGGCCACGCCTTCTTCGTCCAGCAGGGCCACCATGCGCTTGGCGGCCTTGGCCTGGGCGTCCTCGGGCAGGGCGGTGAACCAGTCGGCCACGACCTTCAGGCAGATCGACGTGGAGGAGCGCGACGCCGGATCGCCGGCCAGGAAATCCACCCAGTCGGTGCGGGTGACCCAGTCCTCGACGGCCGTCAGGTTGGCTCGGGTCCGCGCCATCAGCGCCGGCAGGCCGCCGATCTGCTCGGCCCAGTTCAGGGCATCCAGCGCGTCCTCGACCGCCAGCATGGACGGCGTATTGATGGTCTCGCCCTTGAAGATGCCCTCGTTGAGCTTGCCGCCCTTGGTCATGCGGAAGATCTTCGGCAGCGGCCACGGCGGGGTGTATGACTCCAGGCGCTCGACCGCGCGCGGCGACAGGATCAGCACGCCGTGCTGGGCCTCGCCGCCCAGCACCTTCTGCCAGGAGTACGTCGTCACGTCGAGCTTGTCCCACGGCAGGTCCATGGCGAAGGCCGCCGAGGTGGCGTCGCAGATGGTCAGGCCGTCGCGGTCGGCCGGGATCCAGTCGCCATTCGGCACGCACACGCCAGAGGTCGTGCCGTTCCAGGTGAACACCACGTCGCGGTTGAAATCGACCCGCGACAGGTCCGGCAGCGCGCCGTAGGGCGCATCCAGCGTCCGGGTGTCGGACAGCTTGAGCTGCTTGACGACGTCGGTCACCCAGCCGGCGCCGAAGCTTTCCCAGGCCAGCAGGTCGACGCCGCGCGCGCCGAACATCGACCACAGCGCCATTTCGACGGCGCCGGTGTCGGAGGCCGGGACGATGCCGATGCGGTAGTCGTCGGGCAGGCCGAGCAGCGCGCGGCTCTTGGCCATCACGTCGTTGATGCGCGCCTTGCCGGGCTTGGAGCGGTGCGAGCGGCCCACCAGGGCGTCGGCCAGGGCGGTGGGATACCAGCCGGGGCGCTTGGCGCAGGGACCAGAGGAGAAATTGGGGTTCGACGGCCGGGTGGCCGGTTTCTGCGGTGCGGTCATGTTGCCTCCCTTCCTTGCAGAAGGGCTGCGACCCGTTGGGGGGTCGTGGCCCGCCGACGGTCATAGGCCCCGGGCGGGGTGGGGTCAACAGGGAAAGGGGCGCGGCCGGTGCCGTGCGGCTCGGTCTCTGCTCTGACGCGGCCACCGTTGCATGATCGCCGGTGACAGGGGAGCACCTCAGTCGAAAATTGTCAAAATATGCGCACCGGTATCAGCGCTTGGAAAAGTTAAATTCCACACATTTCGTGCAGGAAAATGACATACATAAATCGTTTCTATCGTCTTTAACTTTGATTGGGTTGCCATGACTCTTCTTACTTATTACGTCCCGTTGGTTGGAAAGACGCTTACACCACGCAAACCCTGTAGGGAGGCACACTATGGCGATCGAGATCAGCAACGGAGTCTACCAGCTCGTCGGCGATACCGAGGGCTGGGACGGCGCCGCACAGCAGGTCATCGGCAGCCCGGGGAACAACGTCATCACGGTCGACGGAGGCTCGGCCTTCGGCGCCGCTGGATCAGACCAGGTCACGGTGCGAAACGGCGGCGCCTATGGGACACCGCCCGCCCTGGCCGGCGGTCCCGGCGACGATCTGGTTGTGCTTGAGTCCATGGCCGCAAACCAGATCGTCGCCTTCATCAAGGGCGACGGCGACCTCCGGCAAAGCGGCCAGGCCGGTGCCGATCACTACGTCATCGGCGCCAGCGTCATCGGCGATCCACCGGACAACACAATCGACATCGTCGACCTCCGTGTGCCGTCGGTGTTGGACGACTTCGCCCGCATTATCCAGATCACGGATTTCGAGCCGCAGGATACGCTGACCATTGGCGGCATTGGCGCCGGATCGGTGCAGGCTGCGGCCCGCGTGCCCCTGTACGACCCGGTGGTCGGGGTGGACCAGCTCGGTCTCGGCACCTTCCTCAACTTCGGCGATGTGGGCGTGCAGATTCTGCCGGCGGACGGCCAGCATCCGCTCAGCACCACCGAGGACTTTGACGACAGCATCGACTTCGAGGGCGGCGACGGCCTGCCGACCTTTGCCGATGGGCCGGACGATCTGCCGCAGGAGGTCCAGGACGCGATCTATCGCTTCTACAATGAAGCGACAGGCACGCACTTCTACTCGGGGACCTTCGACGAAGCGCAGGACGTTGCCACAGACTACCTTCAATTCGATTACGAAGGCGTCGCCTATCAAAGCACACCGGAATCGGACCCCGACTCCACGCCGCTGTTCCGTTTCTATAACACCAGCACCGGCACGCACTTCTACACCACCAGCGAGACGGAGCGGGCGCGCGTGAACGAGACCCTACCGCAATTCAATGATGAAGGCGTGGCCTACCACGTCCACGAGGACCCCGACAGCAACGACGTGGCCCTGCATCGGTTCTACAATACGCAAACCCAAACCCATTTCTACACGGCTAGCGAGACCGAAAAGGACTCGGTCGTCGACGCCAACAACACCTTCACCTACGAAGGCGTGGTCGGCTACGTCGACCCGGCGTAAGGCCCCTCACCACACCAGCGGCAACAGCACCGCCGTCAGCACGCCGGCCAGGCCCATGGCCAGGCTGGCGTGGGCGCCGGTCTCCGGGCTTTCGTTGAAGGCCCGGGCGGTGCCGATGCCGTGCGCGGCGGCGCCCAGGGCGATGCCGCGCGCCTTCGGGTCGCGCACCTTCAGCAGGGTCAGCAGCGGTGGCCCCAGCACGGCACCGAGAATCCCGGTCAGGATCACCAGCACGGCGGTCAGCGACGGCAGGCCGCCGATGCGTTCGCTGATGCCCATGGCGATGGGCGTGGTCACCGCCTTCGGCGCCACGGACGCTACCGAGACGTCCTCGGCGCCGAACAACACGGCGAGGCCGACGGCGCCCAGCGAGGCCACCACCACCGACACCGGCAGGGCCAGGGCGATGCCGTGCCAACTCTGCCGCAGCGTCCCCAGCGCCCGGTACAGCGGCACCGCCAGCGCCACCGTCGCCGGGCCGAGCAGCACGTGGACGAACTGCGCGCCCTCGAAATAGCGGTCATAGGGAATGCCGGTGGCCCACAGCACCCCGGCCAGCACGATCACCGACCACAGCACCGGATTGGCCAGCGGATGCATCGCTAGGCGCCGGTACACCCGGTCTGCGGCCAGATACGCCACGATGGTCAGGGTCAGGCCGAACAGCGGGTCGCGCGCCAGATAGACCCAGATGTCGGACAGATCGTCGATCATGGCCGCCGCTCCAGCCGCACCATCAGGACCCCGCCGGCCGCGATGGCCGCCAGGGTGCTGCCGATCAGCGCCACGGCCAGCGGCACCGCCTCGGTGGCCAGCAGGGACAGGTGGGTCATCACGCCCACGCCGGCCGGCACGAACAGCAGCGACAGATGGCCCAGCAAGGCCGACGTCACCCGCTCCAGCCCCTCCGGCACCGCCTCGGCCGCGCGCCCCCAGGCACCGCGCGCGCCCAGCGCCAGCAGCAGCCCGAGCATCCCGATCACCGGCCCCGGCACGGGCAGGCCCAGGGCGTGGCGCACGGCCTCCCCCGCCAACTGGAACACCAACAAAAGCGCGAGCCAGGGGAGCACCACTCACCTCGCCGTCAGTGCATCCGCCCGCCCAGGGGCACGTCCTGGTCGGGGCCGAGCAGCACCACCTTGCCCTCGGCGTCGGTGAAGCCGAGCACCAGGCACTCGCTCTTGAACGGGCCGATCTGCTTGGGCGGGAAGTTGACGACCGCCGCGACCTGCCGGCCAACCAGGGTCTCCGGCGTGTAGTGCTCGGTGATCTGGGCGGACGAGCGGCGCTCGCCGATCTCCGGGCCGAAGTCGATGCGCAACTTATAGGCCGGCTTGCGTGCCTCGGGGAACGGCTCGGCGGACAGCACGCGCCCGACGCGGACATCCACCTTCAGGAAATCGTCAAACGTGATGGTTTCGCCTGCCACAACGGTCGCCCTCTGCTGCCCGACTCCGACGCGCGGATCAGACAGGGCCGGGGCGCGGCCGTCAAGCCGCCCTCAGCCGCTCCCGCCCGTGCGGCGTCATGTAGTCCACCACCGGCCCCAGCGGCACGATGCCGGTCGGATTGATGGTCCCGTGGCTGCCGTAGTAGTGGGTCTTGATGTGCGTCATGTCCACGGTCGCCGCCACACCCGGCACCTGGTACAGCTCGCGCAAGTATCCGGCGATGTGCGGATAGTCCTCGATGCGCCGCAGGTTGCACTTGAAGTGCCCATGATAGACGGCGTCGAAGCGGATCAGGGTGGTGAAGGCGCGCCAGTCGGCCTCGGTGAGGACCTCGCCGGCCAGATAGCGGTGCGTCGCCAACAGGCGGTCGAGAGCGTCGAGTGTTTCGAACAGCGCGACGACGGCCTCCTCGTAGGCCTCTTGGGTGGTGGCGAATCCGGCCTTGTAGACGCCGTTGTTGAGCGTGTCATAGAGCCACGCATTCACCTCGTCGATGCGCGGGCGCAGCGCCTGGGGGCAGAAATCCGGTCCCGACGCCAGATCGCCGCAGCCGTGATTGAACATGCGGATGATGTCGGCGCTTTCGTTGCTGACGATGGTGCCGGTCGTTCGATCCCACAGCACGGGCACGGTGACCCGGCCTGTATAGTCCGGTTTGGCGCGCGTATAGATCTCGTGCAGATACCGGGCGCCGTTGACCGGGTCGGCCCCTTCGGGCAGCTCCCAGCCGTTCTCCAGCATCAGCGGATCGACGACCGACACGGACACCGCGTCCTCCAACCCCTTCAGGACCCGGAAGATCAGGGTGCGGTGCGCCCACGGGCACGCCAGCGAGACATAGAGATGATACCGCCCAGCCTCGGCGGGAAAGCGGGTCGACCCGTCGGCCGAGACCCAATCCCGGAACGCGCTGTCCTGGCGCTGGAACCGGCCCCCGGTGGAGCGCGTGTCGTACCACTGGTCGTGCCAGACGCCATCAATCAACAGGCCCATGGAGTGCGGCCTCCTCACCGAGTCGAAACGGGGCCGAGTCGCAACGGATCGCTCCCGGTCACGTGGAGACCCACCGCCGGCGGGGCAAGAGGCGCGCCGCGTCGCCCGGCGTTCTGCGCGTTCTGCGTTCAGTGCGCCAGCGGTTCGAGATCGGCGCCCTTGGCCTGGCCGCCCTCCTGCTCTTGCTGCAGAAGACGGCGCTCCAGACGCTCCAGAAGGATGATCTGGCGTTCGTCCTCGATCAGGAACCGGAACGCCACGTGGTCGTCGCCCACGCGCGCGACCTTCGCCCTGAAGCGCCCCAGCGAGCGCACGTAAATGATCGCCTCGTCACCAGCCTCTGGCTTCAGGTCCGTGGTCACGGCGGCACCGGATCCGGAAATGTCTCGCAACGGACAGCGGACGTCATAGTCCGAGTCCAGAATGAGTGTGGCCTCTTCCGACAGATGCCAGCGCGGCAAGTCGCGGCGGTCGTGATCCATGGCGCGTGCTCCGTTCCCCGATGTCGGTCCGCGGTATCATGGCGATTCAGCCCCGTGTGGACGGGCGCCCCCCGAGATGATTGTCCGCCCGACACTTCGCCCTCGCAATAAGAATCGGCCACGCCCGCCGGCAGAACGCGACCCAAGTCCCCGCACCTCCGCACAGCCCCCCGCACGCGCGCTTGAGCGCGCTGCCGTGTCGCGGTATTCCCTGACGCTCTTGCGGGGACCGGGCGCGGGCGCACCGCCACCGAACACGTCCCCCGGCGCACGAGCATCCCTGTCGAACCGGTCGCGCGGAGGCCCCCTACTGATGACCACCCCCATTGGCAGCTATGACTACATCATCATCGGCGCCGGTTCGGCCGGATGCGTTCTTGCCAACCGTCTCAGCGAGGATCCGGGCGTCTCGGTGCTGTTGGTCGAGGCCGGCGGCCGCGACTGGAATCCCGCCCTTCACATGCCGGCGACCGTCGCCGCGCCGCGCGGATTGAACGCCGCGAGTTGGGGCCACCGCACCGAACCCGAACCCTGTGCCGACAACCGCGCCATCGCCCTGCCGCGCGGCAAGGTGTGGGGCGGGTCCAGTTCGCTGGACCGCATGGTCTACGCGCGCGGCCATGCCCTGGACTATGAACGCTGGGCCGCCGAGACGGGCGACCCGACCTGGGGCTATGCCCACTGCCTGCCGTACTTCAAGAAGGCCGAGGACTTCCCGCAGATCGGCGACAGCCCCTATCACGGCCGGGGCGGACCGCTGAAGGTCACGCGCGGCAGCCGCTGGACGCCGCTGTACGACGCCTTCATCGAGGCCGGCCAGCAGGCCGGATACGACCGCTCCGACGACTTGAACGGGGAGCACCCGGACGGCGTCGGGCCGCTGGACATGACCGTGGGCCAGGGCCGGCGTTGTTCCGCCGCCGATGCCTACCTGAAGCCGGTGCTGCGCCGGGTCAACCTGTCGTTCCTGAGCCGCACCCTGGCCTGCACCGTGCTGTTCAACAGCAAGGGCCGGGCCATGGGGGTTGACGTCGAAACCCCCAAGGGCGAGCGCAAGCTGCGCGTCAACCGCGAGATCATCATCACGTTGGGTGCCATCAACTCGCCCCTGCTGCTGATGCTGTCGGGCCTCGGCGACCCGCGGATCCTGGAGGACCTGGAGATCCCCGTGGTCTCGGCGCTGCCCGGGGTCGGCGCCAACCTGCAGGACCACCCGGAGGTGCACCTCCAGTACCGATGCAAGACGCCGCAGACGTTGCACGGCACGCAGTCCCTGATGCGCAGGGCGGCCATCGGCCTGGAATGGGCCACGCGCGGCACCGGCCTGGGGGCCACCAACCATGTCGAGGCCGGCGGCTTCATCCGCACCGAAGCCGGCGAGCCGCACCCGAACGTCCACATCCAGATGATGCCCGGCGTGACCGCCCCGGACGCCGGCGGCCTGCAGGCGATGCACGGCTATCAGGCCCAGGTCGCCCTGCTGCGGCCGGAAAGCCGGGGGCGCGTCGTGCCCTACTCGACCAACCCGGAGCACCGGGCGCGGGTGCAGGTGAACTATCTGTCCACCGAACGCGACCGGCGCGAGATGCGCGAGGCGGTCAAGCTGACCCGCGAGATCATGGCCCAGGCGGCCTTCGCCCCGTTCAACGACGGTGAACTGGCCCCCGGCCCGGACGTGACCAGCGACGACGACATCGACGCCTGGGTGCGCCGCAGCGTGCAGAGCGCCGCGCATCCCGCCGGCACGTGCGCCATGGGGCCGGACAGCGACCCCATGGCCGTGGTCGACACCCAGGGCCGCGTGCATGGCGTCGAGGGCCTACGGGTGATCGACGCCTCGATCATGCCCAGCCTTGTTTCCGGCGCCCTGACGCCGGCGACGATCATGGTCGCCGAGAAGCTGGCCGACGTCATCCGGGGCCGCGAGCCGCTGGCCGCGGAGCCCGTCCCGGTGCACGTGGCGAAAAGCTGAGACACACGGTCCCGCCTCTGCGCCTCATTCGCGTCCCATTCCGCGCCCACTCTTGTCCTGACGGTCGGCCATGTATCGGCGCCACCGGATCACGTCGGGCAAGGGGGACACGCGGATGCCTGGGACATCGGTGAGCGCCGCCGGTCAGGCGACGGCTTTGCGACTCATTGTCAGTCTCGCTCTGGCCCTGTGGCTCGGACCCGCCCAGGCCCAGGCGCAGCAGGAGCTGGTCGGCGCATGGCAGGGCCAGGGCATGGATCCGTCCAGCGGCGCCCTCATCGGCATGGAATACCTGTTCAATCCGGACGGCACCTTTCAGAAGTCGCTTGGCCTGCAAGTGGGCCCGTCCAGCGGCTACACCTGGATCGCCGGCGTGTGGTTCACCGAGGGCCAGTGGCTGCGCCTGGAGGTGCGGGAGCACTACGACACGCACCAAGGCAATCGGGGACCCCAGCCCCCTGGCGAGTTGTGGGTCTGGCGCCTGCTGGAGCCGGCCACGTTGCAGTTGACCCATTCCCTGTGCGTGCAACAGCAGATCGACCGCCCCGACTGCGTCCTGATCCTGCAACGGATCCGCTGAGGCAGGCCATGCGGGCGAAGGCCCGATGAGGGATGACGGCCCCCGGGCCGGGCTGGTAAAGGTGGCGCAAACGACAAACCAGCCATCCCGGGAGGAGACCGCATGTTCAAGGCCATTCTGCTGACCCGCAACGAGGACAAGTCCACCAGCGCCGCCGTGACCGAGGTCGACGAGGCCGACCTGCCCGAGGGCGACGTCACCGTCGCGGTCAGCCATTCCACGCTGAACTACAAGGACGGCCTGGCCATCACCGGCAAGGGTCCCGTGGTACGGTCCTGGCCCATGATCCCGGGCATCGACTTCGCCGGCACGGTCACCGACAGCGCCCATGCCGACTTCAAGCCGGGCGATGCCGTGGTGCTGAACGGCTGGGGCCTGGGCGAGACCCGCTGGGGCGGCCTGGGCGCCGTGGCCCGCGTGCCGGGCGACTGGCTGGTGCCACTGCCCGCCGCCTTCCCCCCGGCGCAGGCCATGGCCATCGGCACGGCGGGCTACACCGCCGCGCTGGCGGTGTTGGAACTGACGCGTCAGGGCGTGACGCCAGACAAGGGACCCGTTCTGGTCACCGGCGCCAGCGGCGGCGTCGGCGGTGTGGCCATTTCCCTGCTGGCCAAGCAGGGGTTCGAGGTGGTGGCCCTGACCGGCCGCACCGGCGAGGCCGACTACCTCAAGGGCCTGGGTGCGACCGACATCATGGACCGCGCCGAGTACGCCGACGCGGCCAAGCCGCTGGGCAAGGAACGCTGGGCCGGCGCGGTGGACGCCGTCGGCAGCCACACCCTGGCCAATGTGCTGTCGCAGACCAAGTACTTCGGCACCGTGGCTTCGTGCGGCCTGGCCGGCGGCATGGACCTGCCGTCCTCGGTGGCGCCGTTCATCCTGCGCGGCGTCAAGCTGTGCGGCATCGAGAGCGTCTACATGCCCAAGCCGGAGCGGCTGGCGGCCTATGAGCTGCTGGCGCGCGACCTCGACGCCGCCCACCTGGACGCCCTCAGCCAGGAGGTCGGCCTGTCAGAGGCCATCGACGCCGCCGGCCGCCTGATGGCTGGGCAGGTGCGCGGGCGTCTTGTGGTGGACGTGACACGGTAGGAACGGCCGGCGTGCACCCAGGACGGCTACCCCCGATGATACGGATGGCCGTCCAGAATCGCCTGGGCGCGGTAGAGCTGTTCGGCCAGCATGGGCCGGACCAGCATGTGCGGCCAGGTCATGGGGCCGAGCGACAGGGTCAGGTCGGCCCGGTCCAGCACCGCCGGGTCGTGGCCGTCGGCCCCGCCAACGAGAAAGGCCACCGCGCGGACACCCCGGTCCCGCACCGCCCCCAGGTGCGCGGCGAAGGCCTCGCTCGACAGCGCCCGCCCGCCGCCGTCCAGCACCACCACGTGGGCGCCGTCCGGCACCGCGCCCAGCAGCAGCCGGCCCTCGCGCGCCGTCCGCTCGGTGGCCGCCAGTGGGCGTCGCTCCTCGACCTCGCGCACGTCCAGCGGCCAGCGCAAGCGTTTCGCATAGGCGCCCAGCAGCGTGGCCTCGGCGCCCGCGCGCGCGCGCCCGACAGCGATCAACAGCAGCTTCACACGGCCTGTCCCGAAGCTGCGCCCGCAAGGGCGACGCGACCATCATCAGCGGCGGCGCCGATCAGCGCGACGCCACCATCATCAGCGGCGCGGCTCCAACCACGGCGCCGGCCATCATCCCGGGCGACCCGGCAACGCGGGGCCGAAGCGCCGGTGCCGGCGCCCCCCACATCTTTTCCAGGTTGTAGAACGCCCGAACCTCCGGCCGGAACAGGTGCACCACCACGTCGCCGGCGTCGATCAGCACCCAATCGCACTGGGTGGCCCCCTCGACGGCCGGGCGCTGGCCCTCGGCCTTCAGCGCCTCGACAAGGTGGTCGGCCAGGGCGCCCACATGGCGGGCCGACTGGCCGGAGGCGATGAGCATGGCATCGGCGTAGTCGCTCTTGCCCCTCAGGTCGATGCGGACCACGTCCTCGGCCTTGTGGTCGGCCAAGCTGGATTCGATCGTCTCGACGATGTGGTCCAGGGTCGTCGGATCGACAAATGCGGTCGAGATGGTTCGGTCCTTTCCTGGCGAAATGAGACTCGCCGTGCCCGCAACGCCACCACGGTGCCCGGCCGTCCTCACGCGGGCCATCCCCGCCCCTCGCGGATGGCCGTGGCCGAGGCCCCGTGCCGCCGAATGGGCAGGAACACCCAGGCCGGCGGCGGACCATCCGCCAGCCGGCGCGCGGCCCGAGCCGGCAGGCGATGCGCCGCGAATCGCCGCGCCGCCTGCGCCCGGACCGTCACCAAAGAATACTGCGGCCGATCGAAAACCGCAACCGGAACGGTTTTCATCAGGGCGTCCCATGCCTCCCAGCGCGGCAACTGCATCATGTTGTCGGCGCCCATCAGCCAGACGAAGCGGACTCGGGGAAACCGCAGTTGCAGGACACGGACCGTGTCGTAGGTATAGCGCGTGCCGAGCGCCGCCTCCAGATCGGTGGGCACCATGCGCGGGTGCTGGGCCTCGCGGTGGGCGGTGGCCAAACGCTCGGCCAGCGGCGCCATGGGCTGGCCGGTCTTGAGCGGATTGCCGGGCGAGACCAGCCACCACACCTGATCGAGCGCGAGGCGGCGCAGCGCCATCAGGCTGATGTGCCGGTGGCCCTCGTGCGCCGGATTGAACGACCCGCCCAGCAGGCCGATGCGGGCACGGCGGCGGTCACCATGGGGCGGCGGGGCAAACAAATGGGACATGGCGCGGGGCGGTCGGTCGGGAAACGGCATCCACGGATCGAAGCACGCCCGGACGGCAGGGGGCAAGGGGGATGGTTGGCCCTGTTGACAGCAGAGGCGGGGGGGTTGAGACTTTGACGTGTGGGACGGCGGCAGAGGGGCGGATCGATGGCGGGGGGCAGCCGACGCGGCATTCATTCCTTCCGGCGCAAGGTGCGGACACCGGCGCGAGTCTCTGTGCTCCCCAACGAGAACGAACGCCTGATGGCGCGCATCGACGCGCTGTCGCGCGGCGCCCGCAACAACTGGCTAGGCCTGATGGCCTTTCTGGCGTTCGTTGGGCTCACCATAGTAGAATTCGAAGACGCAGACTTCTTAGTGGGGCGCCGGCGAACCGAGTTGCCACTGATCAACGTGGACATCTCTACATTAGGTTTCTTGCTGATTACTCCTTTCTTGGTCACAACCCTGCATTCCAACCTACACTACCACCTCATGCAATTGTGGCGTGAGATTGGCCAAGCGCCACACGCTATCGATCGAAAACCTCTTGGTCAGCGGATTTTTCCTTGGCTAATAAATGATATTGCGCTCAGCGCCCGGTCTGATTGTAGAGATTGGCGCAATCCCTTCTTTTATTTTTTCAAAGTAGTTGGATTGCTCCTGACCTTTACGGCAACACCTACTCTTCTAGCGTTTCTTTGGTGGCGCTCTATGGTTGGGCACAATGTCGTTCTGACATCACTAATTGGATTTTGCCTCATTGTTGCAACGTCCCTTAGTATAGGAAGCGCTTTTATATTGAAAAATATTGGAGGTAACAATAATAGAGGGGCTAACTTACTGAAAAGAGTGGCGATTGCTTTAATTCCTACTGTAGCGATGGTTTCTGTTTTTTTTGTTGGGGCATCCCGTTCCAGTTTCGGAGACCAATTCCTGAATGTAAGATTTTGGAAAGTAGCTACTGCGAACCTGGAAAATCTTGAACTGGTCGACAAGCCGCCAGATTGGAGAAACCACAAAGAAGCGCGCTTGTTATTTCGAGATAAATGGTGTGACAGAAAAAACATACCTGCCCAGTTCTGCGCTGAGCTAGGTGATGTGAATGAAATTAAAAAGCATGATTACTATCAATACCACGAAGCATGGTGCGAAGAGTATTTGCCCTCCGTACTGTTCCCTCAAACCATCGATGATATCAAGGAAGGCAACTCAATTGACAAGGCTATAAGGGAAATGGATGGACCTTGCGTCTTGCTATTGTATAGGTTAAATACACAGTTTTCGGGCGACTGGCATCTAGAAAGGCAAGAGCAAATAAGAAGGCTGCCCTACGTTGATCTAAGGGGCATTGATCTACAGGGGGGCAAATCTTAGAGGTTCTTTCCTCGCGGGCGCTGATTTACGTGGCGTCAGCTTTGAATATGCGGATTTAAGCGAGGCCATTCTTGAGGGTGCCAACCTGTCCGGCGCACATCTTCAACATGCAGACTTATCTTCTGCGCACTTTGGATATGCTACACTAGACAAAGCAGAATTACAATGGGCAGTGCTTTGGAAAACAGATTTCCGGGCCGCAGATCTCCGGCAAACAGAGTTCAAGTTTTACAGATTGAATGACGTCAGTTTTGAAGGAGCAAACTTATACGGGGCGAACTTTTTTTCAGATGATTCTATATCTGTACACCCTCAAATACCACATATAAGTAACTGCAGCTTCAGATCGGCCACTATGGACGAAGTTGTCTTTGATGGCGTAAGAATAAATGATGTTGACTTTGGTCATGCGGAACTGTCTGGAGCTTCGTTTATCGCATCTTCAATATATCGAACGATTTTTTTTGAAGCAGAATTGTATAAGTCTGATTTTGCGACTTCACGCATACAAAATTCGACCTTTTCTGGCGCTGACTTAAGAGCCTCAAACTTAACAGGTGCGGAGTTCACGAATACGGGTTTCCTACAAGCGAGATTATTTGCAACAAATTTGTCCGGGACAGTCTTTTATGAAACGGACTTGCGCCACGCCGATCTCGGTTTTGTCTTAGCTAAGGACGCGGATTTTTCGGCGGCATCCGGTTTGACCCAGGAACAATTTTCTTCAGCCATTGGCAATGCCAATACAAAATTCCCACAAGAAATGGGTGACATACACGCTTGGTCATGTTGGCAAATAGGTCACGGTTTCTCATCTAACATTATAGAACGGGTTTCCGAACTACGAGCGCTTGATGACAGTAACTTTGCCTACAAACCAGTGGGAAACCCACCTCGCGCTATGGAACTGAGGTACGCTTGCCCCCCCGGCACCGAACCGCAACCCGTCGGGACCTATGTGCCGGCGGAGTGAGCCTGCTCCTCCCCCACTTATGGGGGAGGTTGGGAGGGGGTGCAGCGCCATGGGGGGCGGCGCCGAATCCGCCCACCGCCGCCCCAAACCGCCCCACTGTCTTGCGCCAACCCCCGACGGGGACTAGGTAGACAAGCACCATGAGCGGCCGCGCCGATCCCGGCCCGCGCCGGTCCGCCGTCTCCCTCCCCCCGGAAAGCCCCGCCCGTGAGAAAGCACCCGACATCGATGCCGCCCGAGACGCCCGACGGCATCCGGGGGGACGGGCGGGTGTTGCGCCGGTTGCTGCCGCACCTGTGGCCCAAGGGCGAACCGCGCCTGAAGGCGCGCATGGTCGCCGCCATGGTCCTGCTGCTGCTGGCCAAGGTGGCCACGGTCTATGTGCCGATCTTCTACAAAGAGGCGGTGGACGCCCTGTCGGTGCCGGCGACCGTCACGGCCATCCCGCTGCTGGCCATCCTCGCCTACGGCCTCGCCCGCGTCGGCGTCATCCTGTTCAACGAGCTGCGCGACCTGGTGTTCGCCCGCGTGGTCGAGCGCGCCATGCACGTGGTCGGCCTGGACACCTTCCGCCACCTGCACGCCTTGTCGCTGCGCTTTCACATGGACCGCCAGACCGGCGGCCTGTCGCGCGTCATTGAGCGCGGCACGCGCGGCATCGAGGTGGTGCTGCGGCTGTTCGCCTTCCGCGCCGGGCCGGCGCTGATCGAACTGGCGATGGTATGCGCCATCCTGTGGTGGATGTTCGACTGGACCTTCGCCGCCGCCATCGTCGTCACCATCGCGCTGTACATCGCCTGGACCCTGGCCGTGACCACGTGGCGGCTGGAGTTCCGGCGCACCATGAACCAGCACGACGCCGAGGCCAACACCAAGGCCATCGACAGCCTGCTGAACTACGAGACCGTCAAGTACTTCGGCAACGAGGAGCACGAGGCGCGCCGCTTCGACCGCGCCCTGACGGCCTATGAGAACGCCGCCGTCAAGTCGCACAGCTCGCTGTCGGTGCTGAACATCGGCCAGGGCGCCATCATCGCCGCCGGCCTGGTGGTGATCATGGCCATGGCCGGGCGCGGCATCGTCGCCGGCACCATGACGCCGGGCGACTTCGTGCTGGTGAACACCTACCTGATGCAGTTGTCGATCCCGCTGAACTTCCTCGGCATGGTCTACCGCGAGATCCGGCAGGCGTTGGTGGACATGGAGATCATGTTCTCGCTGCGCGACCAGCCGCCCGAGATCGCCGACAAGCCGGACGCGCCCGACCTGACGGTGACCGGCGGCACCATTCGCTTCGAGCGGGTGCGCTTCGCCTACGGGCCGGACCGCGATGTGCTGCGCGGCATCGACCTGGAGGTGCCGGCCGGCCGCACGGTGGCCATCGTCGGCCCCTCCGGTGCCGGCAAGAGCACCATCGGTCGCCTGCTGTACCGCTTCTACGACGTCACCGGCGGGCGGGTGACCATCGACGGCCAGGACGCGCGCGAGGTCACCCAGGCGTCGTTGCGCCGGGCCATTGGCGTGGTGCCGCAGGACACGGTGCTGTTCAACGACTCCATCGGCTACAACATCGCCTACGGCCATCCCGAGGCCGACCCGCACGAGATCGAGCGGGCGGCCAAGCTGGCGTCGCTGCACGATTTCGTCCGCATGTTGCCCGCCGGGTATGACACCATGGTCGGCGAGCGCGGCCTGAAGCTGTCGGGCGGCGAGAAACAGCGCGTGGCCATCGCGCGGACGATCCTCAAGGACCCGGCGATCCTGCTGTTCGACGAGGCCACCAGCCAGCTCGACAGCCATACGGAAAAGGACATTCAGGCGGCGCTGCGGCAGGTGTCGGCCGGGCGCACCACCCTGGTGATCGCCCACCGCCTGTCCACGGTCATCGACGCCGACCGCATCGTCGTGCTGGACGAGGGCCGCGTCGCCGAGTCCGGCACCCACCAGGAGCTTCTGGCGCTGGGCGGCCGCTATGCCGCGCTGTGGCGCAAGCAGCAGGAGGCGCAGGCGCTGGAGGAACGCCTGGAAGTGGCGGCGCGTGATCCCGACACCGACCGCGAGACCTCCTGGGCCGGGCGGTCGTGACGATTCGGTGATCCTTGGTTCGATCGGGGCGCCGAGCCCCGCGTTCGCGGGCGGCGGTCATTGGCGCACCCCGGCGATCGGGTTACCATGCGGCCCATCCGGCGGTCTTCGCCCGCCGACACCGCGTTCCCACAAGGGTTCCCACAGGGGGTTGCCATGCGCCGCACTGCTCCGTCCCTCCGCCGCCGTTCCGGCCGTGCCCGCCTCGCCGGCAACCCGTCGGCCCGGCTGACCGCCGTGGCGACGGCCCTCATGCTGGGCTGCGCCATGATCCTCTCGCCCGCCCCGTCGGTGGCTGACGAGAAGCCGCCGGCCCTGCAGGCCGACATGCCGCCGCTGCCGGTGCTCGACAGGTCCCTCGACCCGAGCACGGGGCTCGGCCGCATCGCCCATCTTGTGCGCCAGCGGGTGGTGGGGACGCTGAGCCTGCTCGGCTCCCTGATCGAGGGCGACATCATCGCCACCGACGGCCCGATCACCGCCAGGGAGATGCCGGACGGCGGCGCCCGCGTGCTGTTCGTCGACCTGACCATGCGCGCGGGAACGGCGGCCGGCGAGCCGGTGGTGATCCGCTTCGGCGACGTCGTGGTCGACGCCGCCGATGCCGACACCGGCGGTGTGTCGTACCGCGCCACCGTGCCTGGGCCGGTGACGATCTACCACGATGGCGGCCCGGTCGCCGAACTGACGATGGCGACGCTGGAGGTCCAGGGCGAGATCGATCCCGACGTGCCGCAGTTGGGCCGGGACACCCTGACGCTGCGCGAGCTGTCGGCGCAGATCGACGACGACATGCGCGAACCGCTGATGATTTCCCTGGCGGCCGGCTCCGCGCGGTCGCACACCAGGATCGCCGACGACGGCACCCTGGAGGCGGAGATCGCCCTGACCGCCGATACCCTTGGGGCCGCGCGCGGCCAGCACGATGCGACGATCTCCATCGACTCGCTACGGTCGGACGCCGAGTACAGCGGCGTGCCGGGCGCCTGGCTGGAGGTGATCCGCCTGATGGCTGCCGCCGACCGCCTGCCCACCCTGGAACAGATCACCAAGACGACCGCTCGCCTGATGGGCCAGAACGAGCTGGGCAACAACCACTCGACCACCCGTCTTCGCGGCATCGAGGTCTATCTCTCCCCCAAGGAATCGGTGACCATCGACGCCATCGGCATGGATTTCGAATTCGACGAGCCCATCGGCGAGACGCCGCACGGCCGCACCGTGGTGACGCTGGACGGGTTGCGCACGCGCGGCCCCGACATGCCGGTGGCCGTGGACCTGGGCGCCCTGCGCCTCGACTCGGAGGGCGAGGGCCTGGACGTGGCGCGGATGCGCGCCTTTTTCGCCGAAACCATGGACGTGGCCGCCGCGCTGCCGACCGGCCCCGACGCGCAGGCGCAGGCGATGTCGCCCGAGGCCGAGGCAGAGTTGTTGCGCGGCGCCATCAGCCTGGTGCGCGACATGGCGATCGGGCAGTCCGAAACCAAGCTGTCCCTGTCCGGCCTGTCGGTTCGCGAGGGGCGGATGCCAGTGTTCTCCGTCGAGCGCGCCTCGATCGGCGGCGGCTGGGACGAGGACGACCAGGGACTCCTCGATGGCCCCGCGCGGCTCGACGTGCAGGACCTGGTCATCAACGACCCCTCCCTCGGGCTGCCGGTGAGCGTGGGCTCGGCGACGGTGGACAGTATGACGGAAGGCGCCGACCTGCGGGCGCTGCGCGAGCTTCTCGTGCTGTTCATCGAGGCCGACGCCGCGCCCCTGGACCCGACCGCCCCGGCCGACGGGATGCCCGACCCCGCCGACGTGGCCGCCATCGCCGACACCATGGCCGTGGCCGGCGGCCGGCTGGACATCGCGCTCGAGGACATCGCCCTGGGCAGCGAATTCAACCCCATGGGCGGGCTGCGCTCGGCCCGCCTGTCGTTCGAGATCGACAAGGCCGGCCCCAACGAGCCGGCCACCGACGCGCGGCTGACCTTCGACATGGCCGAGTTCGATATCGGGCCGGGCGGCGCCGAGGAGGTTCCGCCGGAGATCATCCCCACCGCCGCGTCGCTCGACCTGCGGGGCGCCGACCTGCCGTTGCCGGAGGTGAGCCGCAAGGCGATGACCACGCCGGCCGACCCGCAGGCCGCCGACGCGGTCATGACCCAGGCGCTCATGGACCTGCTGGCGGAGCACCAGCCAACGTTGACGCTGGACGGCCTGGGCGTTGAGGCGCCGATCTACGGCGTCGAGGGGGGGGGCGCGGTGACCGTGCGCAGTCCCGACCCTGAGGGCGTCGTGGGGGAGTTCTCGCTGGCAATCCGGGGTCTGGACGAGACCATGCTCCTGTTGCAGGAGAAGGCGCAGACCGGTCCCTCGATGCAGGAACCGCTGCTAATGCTGCTGGGGCTGCGTGGCATGGGCCGGGTCAGCACGCCCGGCACGCACGTTTACGATATCCAGATCACGCCGGAGCAGGGCGTTCTGGTCAACGGCACGCCGATCGGCGCCCTGATGGCGGAGCCGCCGCCGCAGTGACGGCGCGGCGCCCGGGTGGGGCCGGTCGATCGTCTTCGCACGTCGCAGCGCAAGACCCCACCCCAACCCTCCCCGTAAACGGGGAGGGAGTCCGGCCGGCACCCTCTTTACGGTCTACTCTCCAGCTCGCCGGAAGGTGCCTGCCTGACTCCTCCCCCATTTATGGGGGAGGTGGGGAGGGGGTTCAGGCGGCAGGCGCCGTGCCTTTGGATGCCAGAACCGAATTTGGGGAGCCGCGAGACGCCGATCAGCGCGGCAGTTCGTAGGCCGCCACCAGCAGCTTGTCGACCACGCCTTCCAGATTGAATAGCGGCAGCACCAAGCGCTCCCAGGTCTGCGTCAGGCCGTCGAAATCGGCCGTGTAGACGCGCGAGACGGGAATATGCTCGCGCACCACCCGGTCGTATTCCGCGCGGATGATATCGCGCGGCCCGTCGGGCAGCATGTCCACGGACTGGCCAGCCTTGTCGTCGCCGAACCGGCCGGCGAAGAACTGGCTGTAGAATGAGTACGTGTACGACGCCCCCGCCTCGCCCTTTCCTGGGTCCACCTTGATGACCACAAGATGGCCCATCCAGGGGCGCAGGTCCGCCGGATCGACGTCGTCGGCCATCGGCGGCGTCTCGTCCCGGCACAGGCCGAGCCAATAGTCGTAGAGGCTTTTCAGGTCGGGGTGACGCAGAACGAGGACGAGGCGACTCATGGGTCCAGCCGTTCCCTTGCTGACCGAGGGCGGACGCGTGTGACTCGATCCGCTTCGCTCGGGCCCGCGTGACACGGGACCGGGACGGACCTCCACAGAGCGTGGTCGTATCAGGGGCCGGGCCGGGCTGACAAGGCCTTTCCCGGTTCGGGGGCTGGTCATGCCCGGATGCCGCCAAGCCAGGCCCTCAGTCGCCGGGAACGGTTGCGGGGGCAAGATCGCTGTCGCCCTCGCTGTCGCCCTCGCCGTCGCCTTCGCCCGTCCCGTCGTCATCGCCGCCCGCCTGGTCCTCGATCACCCGTTCGCGCGGGAAGCGGACGATCACCGTCGTCCCCTCTCCTTCCTTGCTCGACAGGCTGATGTCGCCGCCGTGCAGGCGCATGAGCGAGCGCGTGATGGGCAGGCCAAGGCCGACCCCGTCGGAGCGGCGGGCCAGCGACCCGTCCACCTGCTCGAACGGGGCGAAGACCCGTTGCAGATCCGCCTGGGAGATGCCAATGCCCGTGTCCGCCACGCCCAGGGTCAACCAGCGCTTGGTCAGCGCGCCGGTGATGGTGACCGACCCGCCCGGCTCGGTGAACTTGATGCCGTTGGTCAGCAGGTTGATCAGCACGCGCTTGACGCCAGTCGCGTCCGCCATGATATGCGGCAGATCGGCCGGCAGGTCGACGATCAGGTCGACCCGGGCGTTGCGCGCCCGTTCGCCCACCAGGCGCAGCACCGTTTCCATGGTCTGGTAGAGATCAACCGGCTCCTCGTGCAGTTCGATCCGCCCGGACTCGATCTTCGACAGGTCGAGGATGTCGTTGATCAGGCTCAGCAGATGCTGGCCGCTTTCGTGGATGATGCGGCTGTATTCCTTGTATTCGCCGCTCAGGATCTCGCCGAACAACTCGTGCGACAGGATCTCGGAAAAGCCGAGAATCGCATTGAGCGGCGTGCGCAACTCGTGGCTCATGTTGGCCAGGAAATCGGACTTGGCCCGGTTGGCCTCCTCCGCCAGCTCCTTGGCGTTGCGCAGGGACGCCTCGGCCCGTTTGATCTCGTCGATATCGGTCAGCAGCATGAAGACGCCGAGCACCCGCCCGACCTCGTCGCAATGCGGCACCATGTGATAGGCCATGAAGCGGTGCTCGCCGCGCGCGAGATGCAGTTGCGCCTCGCCGGACTGCAGACGGTTCTCGAGCGCCGAGCGCAGGGCGTCGCGCAGGCGCCGATGGTTGGCCCGCCCGAGCAGGGTTTCCACCTGCGAGCCAACGGCGCTGTCGGGATCAAGGCCAAAGGTTTCGGAGAAGTATCGGTTGCAGAAGGTGACCTTCTGGTCTTCGTTGACATAGGTGATGGATACTGGCACCGAATCCGTGATCAGCCGCAGCCATTGTTCGTTCTGATAGATCTTGTGCTGCTGGTCGCGGCTCTCGGTCTCGTCGATGAAGGCCAGGATGGCGCCGTCGGTATCCCCCTGGTTGTTGTGGTGCGGCATGATCCGCATCCGATAGACCCGATCGTCGGTCTCCAGGATTTCCTCGACGCCCTGGTCGCGGTTCACGACCGTGTTCAACTGCTCCCGCAGGTTCTTCAGGCCCAGGTGGGTGGGGATGGTGGTGATGACCTGGCCGACGTCGGACGGCAGCAGCCCGAACAGGCGCACTGCTGGTGGCGTGAAGCGGGTGATGCGGAAATAGCTGTCCACCACCACCATGGCAAAGCCGATATTGTCCTGAATGTTGATCAGGTCGGAGTTGGCGTCCGCCAGCTCCGTGGTGCGGATCTGCAACTCTTCGTTGACGGTCGTCAGTTCCTCGTTGGTGGACTGCAGTTCCTCGTTCGAGGTCTCCAGTTCCTCGTTCGAGGATTGCAGTTCCTCGTTGGCCGCCTGCAGTTCCTCGTTCAGGGCCTGCAGTTCCTCGTTCGAGGTCTCCAGTTCCTCGACCACCGTCTGCAGGTGCTCTCGGGTGGCGACCAGTTCCTGTTCCAGTTCGACGGCGCGCAGATCGGCCTCGCGCCCAGCCGAGACGGTGCCAGCCTCGCCGCCGTCCTCAGCGGACGCCAACAGGTCCGGCCCCGGCTCCACGGTTTCGAACGAAACCAGGAACAAGGCGTCGTGGTCGACCGATGCCCCCATGGGGCGCACCACCACGCGGACCGACACGGGCGTCCGCCCCTCCGGCCGCAGGGTCCGGCGGGTGCCGGCCACCTGCGCGCCTTCATTGCGGCACTTGTGCACCAGGGCGCGTGACTCGGTTCGCAGGTCGTTGACCACCATGCGGGCCAGGTTCAGGTCCGGCTTGCCCTGGGGAATGACAATGAACAGCGACACGTCGCCGTGCAGGTAGAGGATGTCGAGACCCTCGTCCACCACCACGCTGGGGGGCATCGCGGCGCTGACGAACGTGCGCAGGGCCAGGGACTCGACCGTCTCTTGACTGCGCTGCGGGGCCTGTCGCCCGCCCGATTCGGGCATCCGCGCGCGCAAGGAGCCGAAGGGCGGCAGGGCGTGCACCATGCCTTGCGCGGCGCGCTTCTTGAAAATCTTCGACGACGGCGACTTGATCGGGCGGAACAACTCGGTGTTCTGGCCGAGGGATTCCGACTTGCCCAGGAACAGATAGGCCCCGGGGTTAAGTGCGTAGTGGAAGGTGCGCAGGACTTGGTCCTGCAACGCGGCGTCGAAATAGATCAACAGGTTGCGGCAACTGATCAGGTCCACCCGCACGAACGGCGGGTCCTTGGCCAGATCCTGGCGTGCGAACACCACCATATCGCGGATTTCCTTGCGCACCTGGAACGCCTGCCCGATGGGCTCGAAATGCCGCTTGACGAACCGCCGGTCCAGGCTTTCGACGGTGGTTTCCGAATAGATGCCGCGCCGGGCATGGGCCATGGCGTCCAGGTCCACGTCGGTGGCGAAGATCTGCGTCTTCAGGCCGCGCGGGTTGCCGGACAGCCGGTCGGCCAGCAGCATGGCGAACGAATAGGCTTCCTCGCCAGTGGCGCAGCCCGGGATCCACAGGCGCAGGCTTTCGCCCGGCTGCTTGGCGCCGATGATCTCGCCCAGGATCTGGTCGACCTCCGAGAACGCCTTATCGTCGCGGAAGAAGGACGTCACCGAGATCAGGATGTCCTTGGTCAGCAGGTTGAGTTCGTCGCGGTTGCGCTTCACGAACTCCAGGTAGGCGTCCAGCGTCTCGATGCGGTTGGCGGCCAGGCGCCGCTCCAGGCGGCGGCGGATGGTGCTGGGCTTGTATTTCGAGAAGTCGATGTCCGTCCGCTCGCGCACCAGCTGAAAAATGTTGCCCATGGTGTCGTCGGTATGGTCGGCATCGTCCTCGGCCAGCATGACGGCGCGCGGAAAGCGGACGATCGACGCCAGTTCCGGACCGATTTCGTGCGGCGCCAGCCGCAGGTCGATGCAGCCGGTCTCGATCGCCGCCGTCGGCATTCCGTCGTACTTGGCGGTGTTCGGCACCTGCGCCACCGTCAGGCCGCCGTGGGCCTTGATCGCGCGCACGCCCTGCGAGCCGTCGCTGCCGGTTCCGGACAGGATGACACCGATGGCGTTCGGCCCCTTGCCGTCGGCCAGGGTTGAGAAGAACACGTCGACCGAGGGCTTCGGCCCGTGCGGCGCCGAGGGCTCCTTGAGGATCAGGCGATCCCCCATCAGCCGCACGTCCTTGTTGGGCGGGCAGATGTGCACGGTGTTCGGCTCCAGCGGCGAGCCGTGCTCGATCTCCTTGATGGCCAAGCTGGTCTCGCGGCTGAGCAACTGCACCAGCATCGAGCGGTACTGCGGCGCCATGTGCTGGACGACGACGTAGGCCATGTTGGACTGCGTCGGCAGGTTGGCGACAAAGGGGCGCAGTGCCTCCAGGCCGCCCGCCGAGGCGCCGATCCCAACGACCTTCAGGCCGTCGGCCTGCGACGTGTCGCTGTCGGGCTCGCTGTCGTCCCCGATGTCCGGCTCGACCAGATCGGCGCCAGGCGCGCCGTTCGGGTCGCCGGCGTCTTCGTCGGCCTCGACCAGGCCCGCCGGCGCGGGGCCGACCGCCTCAGTGTCCGGGGCACCCGCGTTCGACGCCACCGTTCGCGCCGACTCGTCCCCGTTTGGCCCGTTTGGCAATCCCATCATCGTATCCCGTGCTCCGAGATCCTCACCGCCCGTCCTGGTGAGGGCGCCGGGGGACGCGCCGCCCCGCGGTTCGTCCGTCCCATTGTCATCCGCCGTGGTTTCGCGGGCCGCGACCGCACCTGCGGGATCGGCCTGTGTAGAGGCCAGAATACCATCCGGATCACCGGATTCGACAGCGGATTCGTCCGGGAACGCTGTTGCCATGGGGTCCGCCCGCGCAGTCTTACCGCGAGTCTTACGCGTTTCGTCTCGCCGTGGGAAGCCTGATGTGCCGGCCCGCCGCGCCGGGCCGAGGCGACGAATCCCGATGTCCGCCGTTCTCGCCGACACGATCCCTTTCGTCCACCCGAGGCACGGAGTAGAGTCCCTCGATCCGGGGGGCGGAGCCATGGCGACAGACGTGAGGGATGGACCTTTTGGACGAACCGGATCGGATCCGCGACAAACGCGAGAGACACCGCGCGGACATACTGCACGAGCGGCGGTCGCAGACGGCCCAGAAGCAGGCTGCGGACCTTGACCTGTTTCTGGATGCGTTGCGCCGCCGCATCGAAACCCTGTCCGACATCGGCCACATCCTGGAGGCCGACGAGGACAACCCGCCCCGCTTCATCGATTATGCGCGCACCCGCAACCTGACGTCCGAATGCCTGGCGTTCATGATCGTGATCGATCGGCGCATCGACGGCTTGCCGGAGGGCTTGCGCCAGCCGAGGCGCGATACGTTCGACGACCACACGATATTGCTGTGGGGGACGCTGCTTGAATGCTCTCTCGCCTTTCTGCGGGCAATCTCGGAACAGGAACACCTGCCGCTCGGCTCGCGCGAGGTGTTCCTGCGCGAGATCAAGACCCTGCACGACGCCCACGCGATCCTGGCGCAGGACCGGTTTTCCGGCAAACTGCCGCAAGGCACGCTGACCAAGCACCATCAGGCCGAACGGATCCTGAACGAAATCATTGACCGCGCGCCACGCCTGCTTGATCTGGGATAGCGCGTCCGCGACACTGGTGGCACGGCAGGCGGGTGACGTGACATGGCGTAATCTCGCCGATGCCGTCGTTGACACGGTGCGCGACGGCACCATCGGCGAGGAGCACCACCGCGATCGAGGATCGGACGACGCATGACGCACGGGGTTGGAACGCAGCACGTCAGACACAATCGGGCGCGGTTCGCCACCGCGCCGGACGGCCGAGGGGAGAGCGATCGGCGCTCCGCCCCGTCCTTGCGCCCCAGGGCGCAAGCAGCCTTCGAGCTTCTTTTGAAATCGCTGCGCAAGGCCGGCCGGACCGATGTGCTGGAGATGGTGGGCGGCCTGGATCGGGTCGACGACGTCATGCGGGAGCGGCCGGCCCATGTGCCGACCCTTTTGGAACTGGCGTGGCAGTTGCGCGACGTGGCCGAGTTCAGCCCCTATTTCCAGCGCGCCGACGGGCACGGCACCGTCACCGACCGCGACCAGCCCATCGCGCCGTGCAACCGCAGCTATGATCAGGTGGTCCGGGCGCATCTGCACGGTGCGGCGCGCCTGCTGTTCGAGCGTCGTGAACGCGCCTGGGCCGAACGGCGCGCCCGCGCCGCCCGCGAACAGCGGCGCCAACGCAAGGGCCAGGGCAGCGGTGGCCTGCAGTCGCGCCTGATGGCCCCGCTGAAGACCATGCTGGACGGCGAGGGCGATCTCGATCCCGACGAGTTCCGTGCCGAGTACCCCGGCTACGGCTTGTTCTCGGTCCTCAAGCCGTCCTTGCGGGAGCCCTGGCAGTTCGCCGTTCTCGAAACCTATGCCCGTCTGGGCACGCCCCAGGCGCGCGCGTTCGGCCATCTGCTGCCCCGGGTGCGGTCGGCCGAGATGCTGGACACCCTCGTCAACCTGAGCGTCGACGATGTCGGCCTGATCCGCACCGTCTGCCGCACGTTCATCGAGGTGCGCCAGAACATCAAACTCGACAAGGCACCCCGCTGGCAGCTCTCGACCGAGGCGCGGGAGGCGAACGACGCCGCCGAACAGAAGATCTCGGCGCACGAGGACGCGGTGTTCGAAACCGTGGTCCTGAAGCACACGGCGGCCCTGCCCCTCATCCGGGAGCTTGGCATCAACATCGCGCCAGACGTCGTGCGGCGCCTGACGCCGGTGTTCGGCGACGAGGTCTGGGATCTCCTGACGCACCCCGATGACCTTGAAAACGCGCGCGCCATGCCGGATCACCTGTTGCCGGTACTGGGTCCGGTCAGCCGTCACGTGCCGCCCAAGGTTTCCACCATCCTGGGGCATATCCGGGATCATGCGCTGGCCCGGGATCTGATGGCCATCGCCCGGGACACCATGCCCGACGATGAGCTGGCCCGGTATCTGAGCGACCCGGCGCGCCGGCCGATCTGGAACACGCTGCCCAAGAAGTTCAACAACGCCTACCGCTACCAGCGCGACGCCCCGGCGGGCGGAAGCCTGCGCAACATCGACGACCTGCGCACGGTCGGCAACGGCTTCTTCCATTCGCTGCGCATCGGTCAGGTGGAGACCTTTTAGCGGTGACGCCGAAGCGGGCCTCGCGATCCCGCGCCGGACGGCCGCGCCCGACCTGGCGCCGCCGCGTTCGCGACACGCTGCTGACCGTCGCCGTGGTGGCCGCCGCCCTGCCGGTCCTCGGCCTGGTGGCGTTCCGCTGGCTGCCGGTGCCGGTCACCCCCCTGATGCTGGTGCGCGTGGTCCAGGGCGAGGGGCTGCGCCAGACGTGGCTGCCGTTGGAGGAGGCTCCGGCCTCCCTGGTCCGGTCGGTCATCGCCAGCGAGGACGCGCGGTTCTGCTCGCACACCGGCTTTGACTGGCGCGAGATCCGGAACGCCTGGAGCGCCTGGCAGGCCGGCGAGGGACTGCGCGGCGCCAGCACGATCACCATGCAGACGGCGCGCTCGGTATTCCTCTGGCCGGGCCGGGATCCGGTCCGCAAGGCGGTCGAGATCGCCCTCACGCCGCCCCTGGAGTGGGTCTGGGGCAAGCGCCGCATTCTGGAGGTCTATCTCAACGTCGCCGAATGGGGGCCGGGCGTGTACGGCGCAGAGGCCGCCGCCCGGCACCACTTCGGCCGCGGCGCCGAAGACCTGACCGCGCGGCAGGCGGCCCAGCTGACCGCCATCCTGCCGGCCCCCCGGCGCTGGTCGGCGGCCCAACCCAGCGCCTATGTGTCGCGCCGGGCCGGCACCATCCAGGCCCGCGCCCGACAGGTGGCGTTGGGGGATCGCAATGCCCCGTGCCCACAGACGCGGTAACCGCCGGGGTGGATTCCGTCCGATCCGGGCGTTACTTTAGCAAAATCCGATATGCACAGGGCGGTCGGTCGCGCGGCCGCCCACCACCGTCAACCCAGGAGACATATCATGTACAAGGACTGGCCCCAGTACACCAAGGACCTCTCGGGCGCCATGCAGAGCTGCCGCGAGGGCATTCCCGAGACCTGGGGCGCCTTTTCCAAACTGGCCAGCGCCGCCACCAAGGACGGGGCCATCGACCCCAAGACCAAGGAGCTGATCGCCATTGGCATCGCCATCGCCATGCGCTGCGACGGCTGTGTCGCGTTCCACGTGCGCACTGCCGTGCGCCACGGTGCGACGCGCGAGGAAATCCTGGAGACCATCGGCATGGCGGTCTACATGGGCGGCGGCCCGTCCTCGGTCTACGGCGCCATGACGCTGGAGGCCTACGACCAGTTCGTCGCCGCGCAGAAGGGATAAGGATGGCGGCGGGGTGTGCTGCAGAAGAGTCGCCCGCCTCAGGAGCGGATCGTGCGCTCGGGCGGCAGGACGACCGACACCGTGGTCCCCTCGCCGGGTTCGCTGTCGATGGTCAGTGTGCCGCCGTGCAACTCGGCCATGCGCTGGCACAGGGGCAGGCCGAGACCCGAGCCTTCCTGCGCCCGCACGTAGTCGTCCCGCGCCCGCCCGAACACGGTCAGGATCCGCGCCGTCTGGTCCGGGCTGATGCCGATGCCGGTGTCGGTCACGCTGATCACGCACCGCCCCGCGTCGTCCAGCCCGCCGCGCAACACCACCGATCCTCCGTTCGGTGTGAACTTGATGGCATTGCCCAGCAGGTTGATGACGATCTGGCGCAGCCGCCGTTCGTCGCCACGAATCGTCAGCCGGTGCGGGTTCAGGTCCGTCGTCAGGGTGATCTGCTTGCCCGCCGCCCGCATTTCGAAGAGGCGGACGGAGGACTCGAACAGGCCGGCCATCTCAAGGACGTCCTCCTCGATCTCCATCGCCCCGATCTCGACCCGCGACAGGTCGATGATATCACTGACCAGATCCAGCAGGGTCTTCCCCGACGACTCGATCAGCGCGCTGTATTCGGCATACTTGTCGTGGCCATGTGGGCCGTACAGCTCGGTCGACATCAGTTCGGCGAAGCCGATGATGGCGTTCAGCGGCGTGCGAATCTCGTGACTGACATTGGCCAGGAACTCGCTCTTGGTGCGGTTGGCCAGGTCGGCGTTTTCCTTGGCCCGGCGCAGTTCCTCGCGGGTTTCGGTCTCGGCCGTCACGTCCTGGACCACGCCGCGCACCAGGGCGCCCTCGGGCCGCTGTTCGGGGTCGGCCTGGCCGATGATGGCGATCCACTGGCACGACTCCTCGTCGCCCTCGAGCCTCAGCGTCAGTTCGAACCCGCCGCCCTTGCGCGCCGTCATCCGGATGGCCTCGGACAGCCCCGGGCGATCGGCCGGCGCGTGCAGCCTCAGGAAGGCATCGAGAGGCAGAACGGTGCACGGCCCCTCCAGTCCATAGATGCGGCACACGTCCTCACCGATGTGGAACTGACGCTTCGCCGGGTCGTAACGCCAGTTGCCCATGCGGGCGATCCGCTGCGCCATCCGGAGGTCGCGGATGGTGCCGTTCAGTCGTTGATAGGTCTGCTCGATCTCGGTGACGTCCTGAATGGTCCCCAACAGGCGCGCCGCCCGGCCCTGGGCATTGACAAACAGGTGCCCGCGCCCGTGCACCCAGCGGAGCTGTCCGTCGGCGCGCCGATGTATGCGGAACGTCCGGTCAAAGGGAAACCGGTTCCGCAGCACGGTCTCCACAAGGTACGTGCGCATGGATGAACGATCGTCGGGGTCGACCAGATCCAGCCAGCCGTCGATCGTGCGGGGATACGCGGCGTCGATGCCGAAGATCGCATTGAGGACGCTTGAACTGGTCCACCTGTCGGCCGCGACATCCAGGTCGAAGTGACCGAAGCGGCCGATCTTCTGCGCCTGTTCCAGAACCTCCTTGGTATCCGCGAGTTCCTTCTGCTCGCGCAACCGGTCGGTCACATCATGGATGATGGAAAACAGGAGGGTCTTATCCCGGGACCTGACCGTACCGCTCGACACTTCGACGTCGCGGATCGATCCGTCGGCGATGCGATGCCGGAACCGAAAGACCTGCCGTTGACCCCGGCGGGCCGCCCCCATCTCCGCCGCCACCGCGTCGCGGGACAGGACGTTGATGTCATGAATGCTATTCCCGACCAGGTCAGCCTTGTCCCAGCCGTAGAACGCGACAGCCCCGGGGTTGGCGGAGACGATGGTCCCGTCCTCCGGGTCGATCAGCAGCATCGGGACATGGCTGTTCTCGAACAGATTGCGGTACTGCGTGTGCAGTTCGTCGACCTGGTGCAGGTGTTCGATCTTGTGCAGGGCGAAGGCCACATCGCCCGCCATTTCGGAAAAGAGGCGCTTTTCCGCGACGTCATCGTCGCGCTGCGTCGGCACACAGGCGGCCACGACACCGTACCGGCGATCGGCGAAGGCGATGGGACAGGCAAGGCGAATCCGGTCCGGATACAGACCGGCGAGCGGGCAGGTCCCACACTCGGAGGGTGGGTGCTCGATGATGATCGTCGTCCCGGCCTCAAGAGCACGGTCGGCGCAATGCGGCAGGTCGCCCGCCAGAAGGCGGTCACCGAGCGGATCAAACGCGCCGTCCAACCCGGGCGAGGTGGCGACGCGAGGACGCTGCCCCGGCGCCTCAAACACGGTGATCCAGGCGTTCTCATAGGCGCCCGTCTCGGTCAGCTTGCGGCACACCTGCCGGATCAGGGCGTCGACATCGCTCTCGCGCACCAGAACCTGGCCGACCTCGCGGAGCGCCATCAGCGTATCCCGCAAGCGCCCCGGCCGTCCCCCGCCACCGCTGTCAGGCGCCCAGAGCGCCCCGCCTGGCCCCAGAACCCCACCACCGCGACTCATGTGTCCTCACCGTGCGTTGGTCGCTCCCGACCGCGCCACCAAGACGTACACCGCGCCCTGACCACGGTCACCGACCGGTCCTCCCAACGCCTCTCCCCTCTCTCGTTCAGCCTTCGGCCGAGGCCGCTCCCATCACGTGACGCGCGCCATGCGCCCAAGTCATGTGTCGCCATGCAATTCCGTATGACACAGGGATTCGTCAGCCGCCAGCGTCGTTTCGACGCCAACGCGACCATTCCGCTTGCCGCCCGGACTGTCACTGTACCACCGGCGCCGGGCGGGATCGATTCGGCTTTCGGCATAGACGGCGCCATGGCGCGACGCCTCCACGCCGATCGCCTCTGGCCTCGGCACCCCTGGCCGCTTACACTGCCGCCCATGCGGCGTCTCTTTCATCATTGGCTGTATCCGGGTGCGCGCCTGGCCCGTCTGGTCCTGGGGGAAAAGGGGCTGGAGGCGGAGCTGCGCGTGGTCACGCCGTGGCTGCGCGACGAAGCCTTTCTCGCCCTCAACCCGGCCGGCGAGGTGCCGGTGCTGGTCGAGGACAGCGGCGCGGTGATCGCCGGCACCCAGGCCGTCGCCGAGTACCTGGACGAGATGCATCCAGACCCGCCGTTGCTGGGCGCCGACCCCGTGGTCCGCGCCGAGGTGCGCCGCCTGGTCGCCTGGTTCGACACCGGGTTCCGCCGCGAGGTCACCGAGCCCCTGGTCGGGCAGAAGCTGGCGCTGCGTCTGATGGGCAACGGCACGCCGGATTCGCGCGCCCTGCGGGCCGGGCGGGCCAATCTGGGCACGCACCTGTCATACATCGCCTGGCTGACCGAGGCCAACCGGTGGCTGGCCGGCAACCGCCTGACCCTGGCCGACCTGATGGCCGGCGCGCACCTGTCGCTGGTGGACTACGCCGGCGACGTGCCGTGGGAGGATCATCCGGCGGCCAAGGACTGGTACATGGTGCTCAAGAGCCGTCCGTGCTTCCGCACCCTGCTGGCGGACAGCGAGCCGGGCCTGCGGCCGGTGAAGCACTACGCCGATCTGGATTTCTGACCGATGTTTGGCGCCGCCGACGCGCTCGACGACATCGCCCTGCTGCGCTGGTACGACAGCGCGGGCGTGGACGAGTGCGTCGGCGAGACCCCCGTCGACCGCTTCGCCGCCGACGCCGCGCTGAAGGCCAGGCGCGCGGAGCCAGCCGCGCGCCCCGCGACCCGCCCGACTGCACCGTCGGCGCGTCAGGCCCAGGCCCGCGCGGCGCCTCCCGCCCCGCCCCCAGCGGCACCGGCGGCCACGGCGGGTGCGGCGGCGGTGGCCGCGCGGGCCGGCACGCTCGATCAGTTGCGTCAGGCGCTGGAGGGGTTCGACGGCTGCCCGCTGAGGATCACAGCCACCAACACGGTGTTCGGCGAGGGCGCGGGCGACGCCGCCCTGATGGTCGTGGGCGAGGCCCCGGGCGCCGACGAGGACCGCCAGGGCCGGCCCTTCTGTGGCGTCTCCGGCCGGCTGCTGGACGACATGCTGGCCTCCATCGGCTTCGACCGCACGCGCGCCTACATCACCAACGTCGTGCCGTGGCGTCCGCCGGGCAACCGCAAGCCGACCCCGGCCGAGGTGGCCGTCTGCGTCCCCTTCATCGAACGCCACGTGGCCCTGGTCGCGCCCAAGGTCCTGTTGCTGGTGGGGGGGCTGGCGGCCTCGACCCTGTTGGGGACGACCGAGGGCATTACCCGCCTGCGCGGCCAGTGGCGCAGCCACAGTCCGGCCGGCGGCCAGCACGACATCGCCGCCATGCCGACGTTCCACCCTGCGTACCTGTTGCGCAACGCCGAGGCCAAGCGGCTGGCGTGGCGCGACCTGCTGGCCGTCAAGGCTCGGCTGGAGGGGTGACCGGCAGGCCGTTTCGTCCGCTTGCGTCAGCCGCCGGTTGACGGCTGTCAAAGACACACATCGACACCGCCCTGTAACGATTGATCGTCGGCGCGTCTGTCCCGGGCCGGGGCACGACCGGCGGCACCGAAAAACAAACACCAAAACACACCGTCCCGACACCGCTCGGGACCAGGGAGGAGTCTCACGACATGCCGCATTCCGCCAAGGAACGGGTCATGGTGTTCAGCCGCTTCGAGCGGTTCTGGCACTGGTCCCAGGCCATCCTGATCATCGCCATGATGGTCACCGGCTTTGAGGTCAACGGCGCCTATCTGTGGCTGGGCTACGAGCAGGCGGCGCAATGGCACCGTTTTGCCGCCTGGTTCCTGATCGGCCTGTGGGTGTTCGTCATCATCTGGCACGCCATCACCGGCGAGTGGAAGCAGTACATCCCCACCCGGCGGGGCATCATGGCGGTGGTGAAGTACTACACCACCGGCATTCTCGACCCGTCGGTGCCGCACCCCTACCGCAAGACCCGTATGGCCAAGCACAACCCGCTGCAGCGGCTCGCCTATCTGGCGTTCAACGTGCTCATCTCGCCGGTGATCTGGATCTCCGGCCTGTTGTACATGTTCTACAATGATTGGGCGCGGACCGGGCTGGAAGGACCACTGACCCTTGGCGACGTGGCCTTGATCCACACGGCGGCGGCCTTCGCCATGCTGGTGTTCTTCGTCGGCCACGTCTATCTGGCGGCCTTCGCCGGCAAGCCGTTCTACGCCTACCTGAAGGCGATGATCACCGGCTACGACCTGCTGTACATCGAGCCAAAGCCGGAGGGGGAGAAGCGGTAGGGCGCCGGGGGCTCAGCGGCGGGCGGAGGGATCAACGCGCCGTGCCTCGACGAACTGCCCGCCCAGGGTGCGGCCGATCCACACCGGCAGTGAGGACTGTCGCGTCCCGGGGTCGAAGCGCATCTCGCCGACGGGAGTCGACAGCGTCAGGCCGGCCAGTTCCTTGGTCAAGGCGTCCGGCTTTTCCGACCAGGCGCTGTCCAGGACCGTGCCCACGGTGATCATGGCGGCATAGCCGTAAAGCGCGGTGAGGGTCGGCGTGGCGCCGTTCGGATCAGCAGTCCGGTACGCCTCGGCAAAGGCGCGGTGCGGCTGCCCGCCCGTCTCGCAGCAGGGATAGCCGGTGGTCACCCAGCCGTCCGGCAGGTCAGTCCCCAGCGCCCGCAGCATGTCCGGCGTGCCCACCTGCGGCACCATGACCGCCGTGCCGTCCAGCAGCCCGCCGCGCGCGCCCTGCACGAAGGCGACCAGATCGCCATCCCGCAGGCCCAGCAACAGACCGTCCGGCGCCGCTCCCGCGAGGGTGTCGAGCGCCGGGCCGACCTCTCCCGACAGAGTGGGAACATAGGACTCCATGGCCAGCTCGACCTCGGGCCGCGCGGCGCGCAGTTCGTTCCAGAAGGCATGGGCCAACGCGCGGCCGAAATAGTCATCCTGGGCCACCACGCCCCACCGGATCGCCGGGCTCCGGGCGGCCTCGGCGGCGAGCACGCGGCCGAGCGCCTCGGCCGACGGACCGATCTGGAACAGATTGGGGACATCCCTGACCACGGCCGCCGGCAGGCGAGCATCAATGGCCAGGAACGGTGTCGGCGCGGCGGCGCGGGCGGCGGCCAGGGTGACATCGGCCACCATTCCGCCCATGAACAGCGTGACCCCCTGTTCCTTCAGCTCTTCGACGGCGCGCACCGCCGCGGCGGAGTCACCGCCCGGATCGGCCGCGACGATGCGCACCGCCTTGCTGCCCATCACCCCGCCGGCCATGTCGATGAACCGGGCCGCCAGATCGCGTCCGCTTTGGTAGGTCAGGGCCGGCGCGCCGATGCGCTCCACCGTCGTCACGTCGCCGACGACGACGGCATGGTCCCGGGCCTGCGCATAGGCCGGCGCGACCGGCTCCGGCGACACCCGGATCAGCGCCGCAAGGGCCAGGACGAGAACAACGGGACGGCGCCAGACACGGAGCATGGACAGTGGGTTCCTCGTGGAGTGGTCGGCCGGCCGCCATCGTACCCGGCCGACACCCGGTTCCAAAGACGCGTGAGACAGGGGCGGGCGTGCGCCAGCCAGCAGGCGTGACGCCAGTGGCGGACCGGTCCCGTGCCGTTTAAGGTAGGCACGGCGAGATGGCTGGAAAGAGGCAAACGGTGAGCTTCACGCACTTCGACGACCAGGGCAACGCCGTCATGGTGGATGTCTCGGCCAAGGCGGAGACTGATCGGGTTGCCGTGGCCGGCGGCCGCGTGGAAGCCGCGCCGGAGACCATCGCCCTGATCCGGGACCATGGCATCGGCAAGGGGGATGTCCTGGCCGTCGCGCGTCTGGCCGGGATCATGGCGGCCAAGCGCACCGCCGACCTGATCCCGCTGTGCCATCCGCTGGCGCTGACCTCGGTCCGTGTCGATCTGTCGCTCGACGAGGCGGACAGCGCGGTCGACATCACCGCGACGTGCCGAATCGCCGGTCGCACGGGCGTCGAAATGGAAGCCCTGACCGCCGTGTCGGTCGCCGCCCTGACCATTTACGACATGTGCAAGGCCGTGGACCGAGGAATGCGCATGACGAATATTCGCTTGCTGCATAAATCGGGCGGCAAGTCGGGAGTCTTTGACGTGGTCAGGGCGGACGGCTCCTCATAGGTCTTTGTATATAATGAGGCGGACGGAGAGGCGAACACGCCTGGCGACGAACGTTTCTGGCGATTTTTCTTATTCTAAGGAAACTCTTTTCCACGCTGCGGCCTCTTTTGGACCAGCCTTGCGGCCCTTTGATCTCTCCGGCGGTGATCCTAAAGATGGCCTGACTTCACCCGGGCGATGCAGTACACTTATCCATAGGTCCAGGATCGGACTTCCCCGTCAATGGGGGGCGGAGGATCCGCGACGCGACACGCACGATCGCGATGTCGCCGCGCCATACCAACACTGTCCTGCCGGGGGGCGGGACACGCCATGGGCAACCCGCACGGGGCCATGGGCCTGGGGAGGTGCCGCGCCTGGATGGGCGACCTGTATAAGGAGCCGGGCCATGGTCGACCGTCAGACGCCCCCAACCGGGACGGATAAGACCGCCGCCGACGCACGGACCGACCGCGCGTTCTGGCAGTCGGCGACCCTGCTGTCCGCCGCGCTGGAAGCCACCGGCGACATGGTGTCCGTCAAGGACGAGCACCTCGTCATCCGCTTCGCCAACACCGCCATGGCCCGCGTCATCGGCCGCCCCGTCGGCGACCTCGTCGGCAAGGCCGACAAGGATCTCTTCCCGGCCGAGGTGGCGGAGGCCTTGCGCAACGACGACCGCGCCGTTCTGGACACCGGGCGAACGCTGATCCGCGACCTGCTGCTGCCGACCAACGACGGCTTGGTCTGGGTCAGCGCCCGCAAGGACCCGGTCACGGACCAGGGCCGTCGGATCGGCGTGATGACGGTGTTGCGCGACATCTCCGACCGCATCGAGGCCGAGCGCCGCCTGCGCCATTCCACCAATCTTCTGGACCGGATCTTTACACAGAGCGTCTTCGCGGTGGCCTATCTCGACCGGCGTTTCAACGTGCGCCGCGTCAACCAAGCCTATGCCCACCGGGTCGGCCGCCAACCGGACGACCTTGTCGGCCACAATCATTTCGCCCTGTTCCCCAGCCGCGAGGACGAAGCCGTGTTCCGCACGGTGCTGCGCACGGGCAAGCCTTACACGGCCACCGCGCGGCCGCTCGCGGCCCCGGACGGCTCCGACGAGGGCATGACCTTCTGGGACGTCAGCATCCAGCCGGTGCGGGACGTCGCCGGGGTCATCGACGGCCTGCTGGTGGGGCTCGTCGACGTCACGGACCACCAGCGGACCTTGCAGGCGCTACGCCAGAGCGAGCGCGACAAGGCCCTGATCCTGGGCAGCATTTCCGATCTTGTCGCCTTCTTCGAACACAGCGACATGCGGATCGCGTGGACCAACGCCGCCGCCGCCCGATCCGTCAACGCAGAGGCGCACGCCCTGATCGGCCACCACTGCTACACCCTGTGGGGCCATCGGGACACGCCCTGCGAGGGCTGCCCCGTCCTCCGGTGCTTCGAGACGGGAACCGCGTGCGAACAGGAACAGGTCGCGCCCGATGGCCGCACGTGGTCCGTGCGCGCCTTCCCGGCCCTGGATGAGGACGGCACCCTCAAGGGCGTTGTCGAGGTGGCGCGTGACGTCACCGCCCAGAGACGCTTCGACGTCGCCGTCCGCCGCAGCCTGGCCAACCTGGATGCCTACTTCGCCCTGTCGCGCGATCTTCTGGCCGTGCTCGACATGGACGGGTGCATTCTGGAGGCGAACCAGACCTTGCTGGACACGCTGGGGTGGTCGCGGGATGACCTGATTGGCCAGTCCATGCTGGTGTTGCGACCCGAGGACCAGCGGGAGGCGGCCGACTCCGATCTCAGGGATATTCTGGCCGGGCTGGTGGATGTCGTCACCATGCCCGTGGTCACCCGCGACGGCCGCGTGGTGCCGGCGGAAACGCGCATCGCACTCGGCACCTGGAACCATGCCCCAGCCTTCTTCACCGCCACGCGCGACCTGTCCGAGCTGGCGTTGTCGAAGGAGAAGTTCGAAAAGGCCTTCACCACCAACGCCACCCTGATGGCCATCACCGACCCGGAGACCGGCCGGCTCGTGGACGCCAACGAGTCCCTGCTGCAAACCCTGGGCCGGACGCGCGCCGAGGTAATCGGCAAGACCACGGTCGAGCTGGACCTGTTCCCCAGCACCGAGGCCCGATTGGCCATGGTCGAGGCGCTTTTGGCGCCGGACGACCCCAAACCGGTGGAATACCGCTTCATTCGGCCGGACGGCCGGCTGTTCATCGGTGAACTGACGGGCGAACTGATCACCAGCGGGTCCACCCGCTACTTGCTGACGATGCTCGTCGACGTGACCGAACAGCGCGCGCTGATGGCCGAACTGGAGCACAAGGCCACGCACGACGTGCTGACCGGCGCCTTCAACCGCCAGCAGGCGATCCGGGGGCTGGACCAGGAAACGCGGCGCGCCGACCGCATGGAGACGCCGGCGGCGGTCATCATGGCCGATATCGACCACTTCAAGGCGATCAACGACACGCACGGTCATCCCGTGGGCGATCAGGTGCTGCGGGAAGTGGTGACGCGCCTGTCCGACCGCATCCGCGAGACCGACCTTCTGGCCCGCTGGGGCGGCGAGGAGTTTCTCGTCATCCTGCCCGGCACGGACACCGAGGGCGCCCGGCAACTGGCCGAGACCCTGCGTGAGGCCATGGCCAGCGTGCCGATGCCACCCGCCGGGACGGTCACCCTCAGCCTGGGCATCGCCCAGCACCGGCCCGGGGAGTCGGTCGAGGATTGGGTGGCCCGCGCCGACGAGGCCCTCTACCGCGCCAAGGCCGACGGCCGCGACTGCGTGCGATGCTTGTAGGGACGCCCCGGACCCTTGCATGGCAGACATGACGCGCCATCGCTGGCACGCATGTCACATTTGGTTTACACTTGGATCTTCGGGTCAGGCGGCCCGCCAGACCGGGACAGAACGCTCCCGGCACGACCACGATGACGGCCCGCCTGACGGACCATCCCCTCCCGGCCGGTGACAGGCCCCGCCGGGCCACCCGTCCGAGAGCGAAGTTGACGGGAGGGAGTCATGATTACGATATGGGATTGCTACGGTCTCAGCGACGCGGTGCCGGACGAGGTGGTCGTCGTTGCCAGCCACGAACGGCTGCCGCCCGTGCTGGCGGCCGGCAAGGCCTACGACACACTGGCGCAGCCCTGGGGCGCCCCGGCCATCCGGCAGATGATCCTGGATGAGTACTGCCGCGCCGGCGCGCACGGCGACCGCGCCTACGCCGACGATCTGGCCGCACTTTATGCAGAGGCGCGGCGGCTGCACCCGGGTGGGCGCGACCGCCGCCGCCTGCGCCGGCCGACGCTGAAGTAGGCGGCACGGGGGCCATGCTGGCGGCGGATGCGTCACACTGATCCGCCACCGGCCAGCATGAAATGAACGCCAGTCCGGCCGCCGGCCGGACCGCCTGACGGGGACCGTCACCGGTCAGCGCCCCGGGCCCTCTGGCGACGGCAGGGCCGCGACGGCCTCGTCGATGCGGGTCTTGAGGGTATCGAGGAAACGGCGCTTGTCCAGGCCCGTCTCCATGGGCGGCAGGAAGCGGACGGTGACCGTGCCGGGGTGCTTCAGGAACGACTTGCGGCCCCACAGCGGGCCGGAGTTCAGGGCCACGGGGATCACCGGCACGTCCGGCAGGCGCGCCGCCAGGGCGGCCACGCCGGGGTGATAGGGCCGGCTTTCGCCGACGGCGACGCGCGTGCCCTCCGGGAAGATGATGATCTGCCGCCCCTCGGCCAGCGCCTCGCCGCAGGCCTTCAACATCATGCGCAAGGCCTGGGCGCCGGCGCTGCGGTCGATGCCGATCATGCCGGCCGCCTTCATGTACCAGCCGACAAAGGGAATGCGGAACAGCTCGCGTTTGAGAACGTAAACGGGGTCTTCCAGCAGGCCGTGGAACAGGAAGGTGTCGTAGGCGCTCTGGTGCTTGGCGGCGATGATCACCGGTCCTTGCGGCAGGTTCTCCCAGCCCTCGACACGGTAGGTCACGCCGGCCACATACCGCGCCAGCCAGCGCAGGACGGCCAGCCAGATCTTGGTGCCGGCCACGACAATGCGCTGGGGCGCCAACAGCAGCGGCAGGTAGAGAACCCCGAGCAGCAGGGTCGAGCAGACGTACAGCAGCATGAACAACGCCGAGCGGAGGACCGTCATGAGGACTCCATCGCGGAACGGGGGGGCGATCCGGGCGACAGGCCCAGGCCAAGCCGCACCCTGGCCACAAGGTATTTCATGTATTCCCGGGTCAGCAAAAGGGCGGTGCCGGGGAAGCGCCACCATTCCTCCTGCTTGACATGCGGCGGATAGACCGGATGCGGAATCAGGTCAATGCCCGGCATCACGGCGCGGAATTCCAGCATGGCCCGGCGCATGTGGTAGGCCGCCGTGACCAGCCGCAGGCTGCGGTATCCCCGGGTCCGGACCCAGGCCGCCGTTTCCTCGGCGTTGCCCAGGGTGTTGGCGGCGGCATGGCCGAGCACGATGCGATCGGCGACATCCGGTGCGGGATCGACGCCGAAGGCGCGCCACAGGTCGTCCGGCGCCACGGCGGCGGGCACGCCGCTGATGAACAGGACCTCACCCAGCCCGGCCTCGAGCAACGCCAGCCCTTCGTCGATCCGCTCGCTGCCGCCGGTCAGGACCACAATGGCGTCGACGCGCCGGTCGCGGTCCTGGCCCCGCACGGGAATGGCCGAGGCGTACCACACCAGACCGGCGATCCAGGCGATCACCAGCAGCAACAAAACGGCGAGAATGGCCGCCCGGACGACCGTGGAAAAAGAGGGCGAGGGCACAATGCTCACTCTGTGTTGAACGCGATCAGGGCATCCGGGCCAGGGTGCGCAGCACCGTCACGCGGGCCGTCAGCATCGCCAGGCTGGCCGCGCCCAGCGGCAGGGCCGCGAGGATGGCCCAGTCGACCACCGAAAGGCTGATGCGCGGGACCAGCCCGGCCTCGACACGATCCGCCAACAGCCCGACGCCGGCGAGGGTCGGCAAGGCCAGCATGAATCCGCCCAAGCCGCCTTTCAAGCCCTGAAACAGCGCGTTGATGGCGAACTGGCGGGCGATGTAGCCGTCCTGGGCGCCGATCATGTGCAGCACCTCGATCACCGGACGGTATGCCGCCAGGTCCGCCCGGGTGGCGTGCACGACCGCCACGGCGGTCGCGCCGCTGACCACCAGCACCACCGCCAGGCCCAGGGCGCCAAGGGCCTCGCCCAGATCCATCAGGCGACCCAGCCACAGCCGGTGCTCGTCGAGCGTCGCGCCCGGCACGGCGTCGCGCAGCACGTCGGCCATCGGCCCGGGGTTCGTGCGGGCGGCCGCGCCGGGCTCCAGGGTGATGTCCAGCAGGCGCGGCAGGGGCAGGTCCCGCACCAACTCGCCGGCCCCGATCCACGGCTCGACCAGGGCCATGAGCTCGTCCTCGCTCAGCACCCGCACCGAGGCCACGCCCGGCTGCGCGCGCAGCACGGCGGCGGCCTGGGCCACCCGCTCGTCGGTGGCCATGCGCGCCGCCTCGCCCAGGCCGGGGACAGGCGGCACCTGGGCCGTCAGGCTGCCGGAGACGTCGCGGCTCCAGTCCTCCAGCACGTTGCCGAGCGCCAGAGCACCGGCGGCGGCGAGGACGGCCAGAAACACCATGACGCCCACCAGCATGGGCACCAGAACGGCGGTGCGGTCCCGGCCCAGGGGCAACGTGCGCATGGCGGACGACATCCTCACGGTTGGCGCGGCGGGGTGGCGGGCGCGTCCGTGGCCGGACGAACGCCCGCGCGTTCGCTGGCGCCTCCGCCGCCCCGGTGGCGCGTCAGCCGCCCGGCCTGCAGGTGCAGGCGCTCGTAAGGGAACCTCTGCACGAGTTGCTCGTTGTGCGTGGCGATCAGGACCGTCGTGCCCATCTTGTTCAGTTCCTCGAACAGGTGCAGCAGCCGCATGGCGATGCGATCGTCCACATTGCCCGTCGGCTCGTCGGCCAGCAACAGGTCGGGCCGGTTGATCACCGCGCGGGCGATGGCCACGCGCTGTTTCTGGCCGCCGGACAGGGTGGGCGGCTTGGCGTCGAGGTGATCGGCCAGGCCGACCCAGGCCAGCAGTTCCGGCACGTGTCGGCGAATATCGGTCTCCGGCGCGCCGGCCACCCGCAGCGGCAGGGCGACGTTGTCCAGGGCCGACAGGTGGTCGATCAGGCGGAAGTCCTGGAACACCACGCCCATGCGGCGACGCAGGCGCGGCAGCACCTGACGCGGCAGCTGGGTCACGTCGTGACCGAACAGGCGGATCGTGCCACGGGTCGGCCGCAGCGCCAGATAGCACAGCCCCAGCACCGAGGACTTGCCCGCGCCCGAGCCCCCGGTCAAAAAGTGGAACGACCCCTTGGGCAGGGCGAACCCGATGTCCCGGAACACCTCCGGACCCAGGTCATAGCGCAGCCCGACATGATCGAACCGCACGACCATGTTGGCATCGGGGTCGTCGAGACCCGCGCGCGCGGCGCTGTCGTGACTCATGGGCCGTGGTCCGTTGCCGTTGTGGTTTTCTTGCACGTGATCCCGTGCCCCGGCGTTCGCTTGTGCCCGCCCCCAAGTGGTTCTATAACGATCATAGCTTTCGCCGCCAACCGATTGCCGCATGAAAATAACCTGCCCGAGCTGTGCGACACGATTCCGCGTTCCCGACGAGGCCCTCGGCCCGGCGGGGCGGACGCTGAAGTGTGCCCGTTGCGACCATCGCTGGCACCAGGCCCCGTCCGGTGCCGCCGGTGACGACTTCGACGCCGCGTTGTCCCGCCCGACCACGCCCCCCGACCACGGCCCGCTGGCGGCCCATCTTGAGCCGGCGCCCCCACCGCCGCCCATGGAGGAGATCGGCCCGGACGACGACTGGGGCGAGGCGGACGACTGGGGCGGCGCGCCGGCCCAACCGGCCGAGACGGAGCGTCCCGTCGGGCGGGGTCGAACCATGCTCGACGACCTGCCGGGCGAAGACATGCCGCTGAGCCGCGAACCGGGCGGAAGCAACGCCGCCGACCATCGGGCCGGGGACGACGACGGCCCCGACTTCGACGATATTCTGGCCCGCCTTGAGGACCAGGAGCGCGAGCGGAGCGGCCGGGCCGGTGGCGTGGCCGAGGACGATGATGTGTTCGGCGAGGACGATGAACTACCCAGCGCCTTGCGGGAGGGCCCGCACCGCCAAGGCGGCAAGCGCAAACGCCCGCCCGCCTGGGCGTCGTGGGCGACGGCCGTGGTGGTCGTGCTCGCGGGGGCCTTGGGCGCGCTGTATTTCCTGCGCAACAATGTCGTCGCCATGATGCCGGCGTCCGAGGCGGTGTACACCGCCCTGGGCATTCCGCTCAACTGGCCGGGCCTCGGCCTGACGCTGCACGAGCCGAAGCCCGTCGTCACCCGCGAACTGGTCGACAACGAGGAGGTCGTGGTGGTGCGCGGCTTCATCAACAACGTCAGCGAGGTCGAACGGCCGGTGCCGGCGCTGCGGCTGGCGCTGCTCGACGCCGACGGCGACATGGTGCAACAGATGGTCGCCCCACCCCCCACCGAGAGGCTGGAGCCCGGGGGCACCACGCCCTTCCGCATGGTCATGCGCAACACCCTGCCGCAGGCGAAACGGTTCGAGGTCACGTTCACCGATCGGCCGAGCGAGCCGATGATGGCCCCGCCCATGGAAACGTCGTCGTCTCAGTGATTGGTGGCGCCTGCGATTGACCATCGGGACCCTGCCGTATAAAGAGGGATTCCGACGGGGGCTGGGTCCGGGGCCGGAACAATCGGGACGCTCCGCTTTGGCCGACCGTCCTGATCCGGTCGTTCTGACCGGGTCGTTCTGACGGGGCGGGGTTCCCGGTGGACATCCTCCCCATTCTCTCGCGTATACTCGCCGCGCCGCCACCAGCCGCCCGCTCAGGGTCACGCCAGGGGGTCCGCCCAGAAAACGTCCCAGGAAACGTTGACGGGTGGCCTGAACCAGGGGGAACCACATGCCGATTTCCAAGCAGGCTGTCGAGGAACTGGAACGCCGCCGCGCTGCCGGGATACTGGGCGGCGGCCAGAAGAAGATCGACGCCCGCCACGCCAAGGGGCTGTGGTCGGCGCGCGACCGCCTGAACGCCTTGTTCGCCGCCGGCACGTTCCAGGAGTTCGGTCTGCACGCCCAGCACGAAAGCCGTCAGTTCGGCATGGAGGGCAAGGACCTGCCGGGCGACGCCGTGGTGACCGGGGTCGGCTTCATCGACAGCCGCCCGGTGGCCGCGTTCAGCCAGGATTTCACGGTGGCCGGCGGCTCCCTGGGGTCGAAGCACGCCGAAAAGCTGTCGCTGATCATGGATCACGCGGAACTGAGCGGCGTGCCCGTCGTCGGCTTCAACGATTCGGGCGGCGCGCGCATCCAGGAGGGCGTGATCGCCCTGTCCGGCTACGGCCAGGTGTTCAACCGCAACGTCCGCCTGTCGGGCGTGGTGCCGCAGATCGCCGTCATCGCCGGCCCCTGCGCCGGCGGGGCCGCCTATTCGCCCGCGCTGATGGACTTCATCATCATGATTCGCGGCGGCTCGGAGATGTTCATCTGCGGCCCCGAGGTGATTCGCGGTGTTACCGGCCAGGCCACCAGCAAGGACGAGATCGGCAGCGCCGACGTGCACGCCAACGTCTCCGGCAATATCCATTTCGTCGCCGACAGCGAGCAGGACGCGGTGGACATCGTGCGCCGCCTGCTGTCGTACCTACCGTCGAACAACATGAGCGACCCGCCGCACCAGATCGCGCCCGAGGTGGATCTGAGCGAGGACCCGGGTATGGACGACATCCTGCCCGAATCCGGCAAGGCGCCGTTCGACGTCAAGGACGTCATCAACCGCCTGGTCGACCCCGGCACCTTCCTGGAGGTGCAGCGCGACTTCGCCAAGAACATGGTGGTCGGCTTCGGCCGCATCAGCGGAATCGTCGTCGGCTTCATCGCCAACCAGCCGAAGGAACTGGCCGGCTGCCTGGACATCGACGCCTCCGACAAGGGCGCGCGTTTCATCCGCTTCTGCAACGCCTTCGGCATTCCCATCATCAATCTGGTGGACGTGCCCGGCTTCCTGCCCGGCGTGCGTCAGGAACGCGGCGGCATCATCCGCCACGGCGCCAAGATGCTGTTCGCCTACGGCGCCACGACGGTCCCCAAGATCACGATCATCATGCGCAAGGCCTACGGCGGCGCCTTCCTGGCCATGTGCAGCCGCGACATGGGCGCCGACATCGTGCTGGCGTGGCCGGCCGCCGAGATCGCCGTGATGGGCGCCGAGGGCGCGGTCAACATCCTCTACCGGGGCGACCTGGAGAAGGCCGAGGACCGCGTGGCCCGCTCGCGCGAACTGGCCGACGAGTACCGGGCGCACTTCGCCTCGCCCTACATCTCGGCCGGCAAGCTGTTCGTGCACGACGTCATCAAGCCGTCGGAGACCCGGGGGCGGATCTCGTTGGCGCTGCGCACGCTGCTCAGCAAGCGCGAGACACGGCCGCCGAAGAAGCACGGCAACATTCCGCTCTAGCGTCACGGCGGCCCGGCCCGGCCGGCGCGCACGGAGAACAGCCCCAGCCGGAACGGCCGCCGGGCCGTGGCGGGGCAGACAACGACGGAAACGGGGGAGACGCGCGTGTTCAAGGGACTGGAAATCCTCTTGATCGGCATCGCCGTGGTGGTGGCGGTGCTGCTCATGTTGTGGGGGGCCTGCGCGCTTGTCGGCATGGCGTTCCGCGCCGCCGAAGCCCGCAAGACCGTGGCCAAGCCCGATGCCAAGGCGGTCGCGCCGGCCCCGGCGCCCGCTCCCGCGCCGGCCCCCGCCGGCGGTGTTCCGCCGCATCATCTGGCGGCGATCGCGGCGGCGGTGGCCACGGTGCTCGACCGCCCGCACCGCATCGTCAGCGTGGTCGCGCCGCCCATGGTGGGCACCGACTGGGCCAACCAGGCCCGCCTGCAGACCTTCAACAAAAACCTCGGTCAAGGCGACTGGGGCCGCACCATTCCCGCCCAGGCCCGGGCGAACACCTGATCTCGCAAGGGAACCACCCATGAGGAAACTGCGCATCACCGTGGAGGGCACGGTCTACGACGTGACCGTGGAAACCCTGGACGAAGCCGGCGCGGCGGCGCCGTCCGCCCCGCCGGCCCCGCGCCCGGCCGCTCCCGTGGCTCAGGCGGCTCCCGCGCCCGCGCCCGCCCCGGCCGCCCCGGCCACGCCCGCCGCGCCCACGGGGTCCGGCGACATCGTCAGCCCGATGGCCGGGACCGTGGTCTCCGTCGACGTCAAGGTGGGCGACACCGTGACGGCCGGTCAGCAGGTGGTCATGCTGGAGGCCATGAAGATGAACACACCCATCCAGGCGCCCCAGGGCGGCACGGTGGCCAGCGTGGCCGTGCAGGCCGGCGCCACCGTCGCCGAGGGGCAGGCCCTGCTGTCCCTGAGCTAACGCTTCTCAGTCGGAGAGCATTCGAGATCCGGACCGTCACTGGGGAGCGCCGTTCATGGAAACCCTCCAACATCTGTACGAATTGACCGCCATCCCCGGGATCACGTGGCGGATGGTCGTCATGTGGGTCGTCGTGCTGGTGCTGATGTACCTGGCGGTCTACAAGAAGTTCGAGCCGCTGCTGCTGGTGCCCATCGCCTTTGGCGCCTTGCTGGCCAACCTGCCGACCGTGGGCATGGTCAACGAACCCGTCGGCGACCATCCCGGCGGCCTGTTCTATTACATCCAGCAAGGCGTGCACCTGGAGATCTTCCCGCCCCTGATCTTCATGGGCGTGGGCGCGCTGACCGATTTCGGGCCGCTGATCGCCGCGCCGCGCACCCTGTTGCTGGGCGCCGCCGCGCAGTTCGGCGTGTTCGCGACCTTCATGGGGGCGGTGGCCATCGGCTTCACCAGCATGGAGGCGGCGGCCATCGCCATCATCGGCGGCGCCGACGGCCCCACCTCGATCTTCCTGGCCAACAAGCTGGCGCCGCACCTGCTGGCCCCGATCGCCGTGGCGGCCTACAGCTACATGGCGCTGGTGCCGCTGTTGCAGCCGCCGGTCATGCGCGCCCTGACGACCAAGAAGGAGCGCGAGATCCGGATGCGCTCGCTGCGCAAGGTGTCGCGCCTGGAAAAGCTGATCTTCGCCCTGATCGTGACCGTGGTCGTGATCCTGCTGGTGCCGGCGGCGGCGGCCCTGATCGGCATGTTGATGCTGGGCAACTTCATGCGCGAATCCGGCGTCGTGGAGCGCCTGAGCAAGGCCGCCCAGAACGAGATCATCAACGCCGTGACCATCTTCCTGGGCACCAGCGTCGGCATCACCATGACCGGCGAGCGGTTCCTGCAACTGGAGACGCTGAAGATCCTGGCCCTGGGGGTGGTCGCCTTCGGCATCGCCACCGGCGCCGGCGTGCTGATGGCCAAGGGCATGAACCTGTTCATCAAGGAAAACAAGATCAACCCGCTGATCGGCTCGGCCGGCGTGTCGGCCGTGCCCATGGCGGCGCGCGTCTCGCAGGTGGAAGGCCAGAGGGCCGACCCCGGCAACTTCCTGCTGATGCACGCCATGGGACCGAACGTGGCCGGCGTGATCGGCACCGCCGTGGCCGCGGGCTACTTCATCGCCACCTTCAGCCCCGGCCCGGCCGGGCAGTGACGGCGTCGCCCTGTGGGCGACTCCTTCGGGCGACCGAATCGCGAAAAAGGGGCCGGCACCGTCCGGCCCCTTTTTCGTGGGATCCGTCCGGTGCCCACGTCCTTCTTTACGCCACGGAGTCGCGACGACCGATCCGGTCCCGGGCCGCAGCCGTGCCACGACACCGAACATTTGTAAATTTCTACGGGATGCCACGGCTGCTGCGCGTGCGTCCGATATCAAAGTCGTTTTGTCAGGTATTGGGTGGTCGTCCCTGGATCCGGGCGCGTTGGCGATGCGCATCTTATTGCGAGAGCGGAAGAAAGGGCGGCGCGCAATTTTCGGACTTACTGTTTCGAGACCTGTTCTCGCCATTGCTGCAGCGCAGCGATTTTTGTGCGGACGCGAGCGTCTGGGGCGCCGGCCGTTGCGTTCTGTCAACGGTCTGTAAACTTATTGACTCAAATTCCGGTGGCGGCCGAAACAAATTGACTTGAGGGCATATCGGACCGTATTTGTCAGAAATAGGAAAAGGACCCCGCTCTGACGAGCCGAAGGAAGGGTCCGCGCCTCCGGCGGCGGGTCGGAATAATGCACCCGTCCCCCGAGGCCCCGGCCCGCTTCCCCGCCCGGCCCGCCACGCCACCGCGCGTACGGACCTTGAAAGGGGGAAGGGGCCAGACAAAGTGTTCTCCACGGTCGGATGCTAGGACCGTTGGTTTGAGGGAGACCGCGTTCATGACCCAGACTCAGACACAGATGGTGCAGCGCCATCCGCATCCTTGGCGCGCGGGCACACCGCATCGCGCCTCCAGCCATCGCAGCCGCCTGGACCCGCGTGGCGGCTCGGTTCGCAATGGTGCCGGGCGCGGCGGTCTTTGCGGCGATGCCCGCGTCATGCCCTGTCATGTTTGGGACACCGACCACGAACCCGACCTGGCCAGCGTGTTGTCCGACCCGATCGTCGGGTTGGTCATGGACCGTGACGGCCTGTCGCCCGAGGACGTGGCCGCCGTCATGGGCTCCACCCGCGCCCGCCTGCTGGCCGGCCGGTCAGTGTAACAGGAAGCCTCGTTTGGTGATTCGTCTCATGGGGCGGGGGGGGAGACCTCCCGCCCTTACTCGTGCTCGGACAAGAGCGGTGTCGGACAGGCGAGATTTCTATCCCCTCGGGTCCCCGTAGTACCAGAGATACCATTCCACGAACCGCCGCACGCCGGTCTCGATCGGCGTCGCCGGGGCATAGCCGGTCAACGCCGCCAAGTCCGACACGTCGGCCCAGGTCTCCGGTACGTCGCCCGCCTGCATCGGCTGCATCTCCTTGACCGCCTCGACGCCGAGCGCCTCTTCCAGCACGGCGATGAAATCCGTCAGGGCCACCGGCCGGCCGGCGCCGATGTTGTACACGGCGAAAGGCGCGACCGGGCTGCCCGCCGGATCCAGCGGCCCGTCGCCGCCCCGGGGCGCCGGGCTGGGGCGTGGCGGATGGTCGGCGACGGCCAGCACGCCGGCAACGATGTCATCGATGTAGGTGAAGTCCCGCGCCATGCGGCCCTGGTTGAACACGCGGATGGGCTCACCCGCCAGCATGGCGCGGGTGAACAGGAACAGCGCCATGTCCGGCCGCCCCCAGGGGCCGTAAACGGTGAAGAACCGGAGCCCGGTGCAGGGCAGGCCGTGCAGGTGGGCGTGGGCGTGACTCATCACCTCGGCCGCGCGCTTGGTGGCGGCGTACAGGCTGACCGGGTGGTCGGCCGGGTGGTGCGGGCTGAACGGCTGCTGCGAATTGGCGCCGTAGACCGAACTGGTCGAGGCGAACACCAGGTGCTCGGGCGGGTGCGCCCGGCAGGCCTCCAACAGGTTGAACACGCCGATCAGGTTGCTGTCGAGATAGGCGCCCGGGTTTTCCAGGCCATAGCGCACGCCGGCCTGGGCGGCCAGGTGGATCACCAGGCGCGGGCGGTGCCGGGCGAACAGGGCCAGCAAGGCGCCGCTGTCGGTCAGGTCCTGGCGCGTCTCGATATAGCCCTTGTGGCCGCGCAGGCGCGCCGCCCGGGCCTCCTTCAACGTCACGTCGTAATAAGCGTTGAAGTTGTCCAGCCCGACAACGGTCTCGCCTCGCGCCAAAAGCTCCAGCGCCACGTGCATCCCGATGAAGCCGGCCGTGCCGGTGACCAGAACCGTCATGCCGCGCGTTGCCTCCGATGTCCGTGCCAAGGGCTGTTCCAACAGCGGTGCGGCACCGTAACCCCGTTGTCGCCGCTTCGCCAGCCCGTGACGGCGCGGTCGACCATCCCCATGTGAGAGCAAGAGTTGCCTCCGATCCCTCCAGAGTCCGCGCCGCCCATGAGCCGTCCCAAGAGCCCCTCGCCATGACCGCCCTGATCGACATCGCCTTCGCGCCGTTGGTGCCGCCGGTCCTGTTGGGGGCGCTGGCGGTGGTGTTGGCCGTGCTGACCGCGTTGGCCGTGTGGCGGCGCGCGCGCGGTGCGTTGGTTCGCATCCTGCCCGGGGCGGCGCTGCTGCTGGTGCTGGCCAACCCGCAGGGTGTGGTGGAGGAACGAGAGCCGCTGAGCGACGTGGCGGTGATCGCGGTGGACGACAGCGCCTCCAACCGGCTGGACGGCCGGACGGCCCGCACCGTGGCGGCCCTGGCGGCGGTGCGCGAGGCCCTGGGCGACCAACCCGACCTGGAGGTCCGCGTGGTCCACGTGACCGAGGACGGCGCCGACCGGGGCACGCGCCTGCTGTCGGCCGTTCGCGGGGCCCTGGCCGACGTGCCGCCGGCGCGCCGCGCCGGGGTGATCGCCTTGACCGATGGCCGTGTGCACGACGCCGACACGCTGGACGCGCAAACGCTCGCCGCGCCGCTGCATGTGCTGCTGACCGGGCGACCGGACGAGGTCGACCGCCGGCTGGTGGTCGAGGCAGCGCCGGGCTACGGCTTGGTTGGCCGCGAGATGGAGGCGACGGTGCGTCTGCTCGACCCGTCGCTGCCGGACGGCACACCCGTCCTGTTGAACGTCTCGCGCGACGGCCTGCCGGCCGGCATGGTCACCGTGCCGGCCAACCGGGCCGGGACGGTGACCCTGGCGTTGGAGCACGCCGGCGACACGGTGTTCGATCTGCGCGCCGGTCGCATCGAGGGCGAGGTGACGCCACTCAACAACCGCGCCGCCATCTCCATCAACGGCGTGCGCGACCGGCTGCGGGTGCTGCTCATCTCGGGCGAGCCGCACGCCGGCGAGCGGGTGTGGCGCAATCTGCTGAAGGCGGACCCGAACGTCGATCTGGTGCACTTCACCATCCTGCGGCCGCCGCACAAGGACGATTCCACGCCGCTGCATGAACTGGCGCTGATCTCCTTTCCCGTGGCCGAGTTGTTCGAGCAGCGCCTGGACGATTTCGATCTGATCATCTTCGATCGCTACAGCCGGCGCGGGCTGGTGCCGCCGGGCTATCTGGCCAACGTGGCCGATGCCGTGCGGCGCGGCGGTGCGCTGCTGCTGGCCGTGGGGCCGGAGTTCGCCGATGCGCTCAGCCTGTACGACAGCGCCCTGGCCGAGGTGTTGCCCATGGTGCCGACCCGGGCGGTCATCGACGAGGCGTTTCGCCCGCTGCCGACCCCCGTCGGCCGGCGCCATCCGGTCACGGGCGGCCTGCCCGGGCTGCCGGCGGACCCCGACGCGGCGCCCGCGTGGGGGCCGTGGGTGCGGCTGGTGGAGGCATCGGCCACCGGCGGCGAGACGCTGCTGACCGGACCCGGCGCGCGGCCGGCCCTGGTGCTGGCCCGAGCGGGCGAGGGGCGGGTCGGCGTTCTGCTCAGTGATACGGTCTGGCTGTGGGCCAAGGGATTCGAGGGCGGCGGACCGCAGGCCGACATGCTGCGCCGCGTGGCACACTGGCTGATGAAGGAGCCGGAGTTGGAGGAGGAGTCCCTGCGCGCCGATATGGTGGGCGACGGGCTGGAGGTCACCCGGCGCGGCCTGGACCCGGCGGCGATGCCCGACCAAGTCAGGGTGACCGATCCCCTGGGCGCCACGCACACGCTGGACCTGGTCGATCAGGGCGATGGGCGCGCGGTGGCCACGTTGCCCGACGCCGCGCCGGGAGTGCACACCCTGAACGATGGCACGCTGGTCGCCATGGCCGTGGCCGGCACGCCCAACCCGCGCGAGACGGACGAGGTGACCGCCACGCCTGAGGCGCTGGCGCCTCTGGTCGAGGCCAGCGGCGGCGGCGTCCACTGGCTGGCGACGGACGGGCCGCCCACCGTACGCCGGGTCGCCGAGGGCCGCGCCACCGCCGGTCCCGGCTGGATCGGCCTGCGCGACAGCGACGCCTACCGGGTGGTCGGCGTCGATCAGGCGGCGCTCTTGCCGCCGTGGCTGGGTCTGCTGCTGGTGCTTGGCGGGCTGGGACTCGCCTGGTGGCGCGAGGGGCGATAAGAGTCGGGGGTTCAAGACGGGCCGGGGCAGACCGGTGGACGAAACGGACTCGTCCGCCGCCACCACCGACAGAAGAAGCGGAGGCCGCCATGGACCACGCCGACGCCGTGACCGCCGCTCGCGCCGCCGCGCGCGCGGCCACCCTGGTGACCGACGAGACCGCCACCGTGCGCGGGCTGGCGGACCAGGCGCGGCTCGACACCGACGCCAACGCCCGTGTCACCGCCGAGGCCCGCGCCCTGGTGGAGGCCCTGCGCGCGGACACCTCACCCGGCCTGATGGAATCGCTGCTGGCCGAATACGGCCTGACCAACCAGGAAGGCGTGGCGCTGATGTGCCTCGCCGAGGCCCTGTTGCGCGTGCCCGACACGCTGTCCATCGACGCCCTGATCCGTGACAAGCTGGCGCCGGCCGCCTGGAGCCGCCACCGGGGGCACTCCGATTCGGCGCTGGTGAACGCCTCCACCTGGGGCCTGATGCTGACCGGACGGGTGCTGCGCCAGGGTGGCGCCGGCTGGGAGGTCATGGAGACCCTGCGCGGGTCCGTCCGCCGCCTGGGCGAACCCGTGATCCGCGCCGCCGTCGGCGAGGCCATGAAGCTGATGGGCCGCCAGTTCGTGCTCGGCCGCGACATCGACGCCGCCATGGAGCGTGCCCGCGCCCTGGAGGCCAAGGGGTACACCTACTCTTATGACATGCTGGGCGAGGCCGCGCGCACCGCCGCCGACGCCGAGCGCTACTTCAACAGCTATGTCGGCGCCATCCAGCGCATCGCCGCCGCCGCCCACCACGACGACGTGGTCGACAACCCGGGCATTTCCATCAAGCTGTCGTCGCTGCATCCCCGCTACGAGGCGCCGCAGGCCGCCCGCTGCCTGCCGGAGATGATCACGCGCGTGCGCCACCTCTGCGGTATGGCCAAGGCGGCCAATGTCGGCTTGACCATCGATGCCGAGGAACAGGACCGGCTCGACCTCTCGCTGGACGTGATCGAGGCCATGCTGTCCGATCCCCACCTCGCCGGCTGGGACGGCTTCGGCGTGGTGGTGCAGAGTTACGGGCCGCGCGGCCTGCCCACCATCGAGGCGCTGATCGCGCTGGCCGAGGCGCTGGACCGGCGCATCACGGTGCGGCTGGTCAAGGGCGCCTACTGGGACGCCGAGGTCAAGCGCGCCCAGGTGCTGGGCCTGGACGGCTATCCGGTGTTCACCCGCAAGGCGGCCAGCGACGTGGCCTTTCAGGCGTGCGCCAAGCGGCTGATCGCGCGGGCCGACCGCGTCTATCCGCAGTTCGCCACCCACAACGCCCGCACCATCGCCACGGTGCTGGCGTTGGCCGGCTCGGACACCAGCTACGAATTCCAGCGCCTGCATGGCATGGGCGAGAACCTGCACGAGTTGGTGCGCACCCGCCACGGTCGCCCCTGCCGCATCTACGCGCCGGTGGGGGTGCACGAGGATCTGCTGGCCTATCTGGTGCGGCGGATCCTGGAGAACGGGGCGAACAGCAGCTTCGTCAACCAGATCCTGGACAAGGATCTGCCGGTCGAGACTCTGGTCCAGGACCCGGTCGCGGTCGTGGACGGGCTGAACAGCCTGCCGCACCCGGCCGTGCCGCCGCCGCCGGCGCTGTACGGCGCCGACCGGCGCAACAGCCGGGGGCTCGACCTGACCGATCCCGTGGCGGTGGAGGCGCTGGAGACCGCACGCGCGCCCTTCAAGGCCCACCAGTGGGAGGCGCGGCCGCTGATCGGGCTTGGGGCCCACGACGGTCTTGCCCGCCCCGTGACCAACCCCGCCGATCCCTCGGATCGGGTCGGGACGGTCTATGACGCGGGTCCGGACGTGGCGGGGCTGGCGGTCGACGGCGCGCTGGCGGCGCTGCCCGGCTGGTCAGGCCGGCCCGTGGACGACCGGGCGGCGATCCTTGAGCGGGCCGCCGACCTGTACGAGGCGCACATGCCGGAGCTGATGGCCCTGGCCACGCGCGAAGCCGGGAAAAACCAGCTCGACGGCGTCGGCGAGGTGCGCGAGGCGGTGGACTTCCTGCGCTACTACGCCGCCCGGGCGCGGGAGTTGCCGGCGGGCCGGACCGCGCGGGGGGTGTTCGTCTGCATCTCGCCGTGGAACTTCCCGCTGGCCATCTTCACTGGCCAGATCGCCGCCGCCCTGGTCACCGGCAACACGGTGATCGCCAAGCCGGCCGAACAGACCTGCCTGATGGCCGCGCGCGCCGTGGACCTGCTGCGCGAGGCCGGGGTGCCGGCGGACGCGCTGGCGTTGCTGCCGGGGGACGGCGCGGTGGTCGGCGGCGCCCTGACGGCGGATCCGCGCATCGGCGGGGTGTGTTTCACCGGCTCGATCGACACCGCGCGGGCGATCCAGGCCGCCATGGCCCGCACCGGCAACGCCTCAGCACCCCTGATCGCCGAGACCGGCGGGCTCAACGCCATGATCGTCGACTCCACCGCCCTGCCCGAGCAGGCGGTGCGCGACATCCTGGCCAGCGCCTTTCAGAGCGCCGGTCAACGCTGTTCCGCGCTGCGGGTGCTGTGCCTGCAGGAGGACATCGCCGAACGCACCCTGACCATGCTCACGGGAGCCATGGACATGCTGGCGGTGGGCGATCCGTGGGCGCTGGCGACGGACGTCGGCCCGGTCATCGACGCCGAGGCCAAGGCCGGCATCGAGGGCCATGTGGCGGCGCTGGAGGCACAGGGGCGGCTGATCCACCGCGTGCCGGTCGCGGCCGAGGGCGGGTCGTTCGTGGCCCCCGTGGCACTGCGGCTGGACCGGCTGGAGGACCTGACGCGGGAGGTGTTCGGTCCCGTCCTGCACGTGGTGACCTATCCGGCGGATGGCCTGGGGGACCTGGTGGCGCGCATCAACGCCCAGGGCTACGGCCTGACGCTGGGGCTGCACAGCCGCATTGAGGAACGTGTGCGTCAGGTCACCGAGGCCGCCTACGTCGGCAACCAGTACGTCAACCGCAACCAGATCGGCGCCCTCGTCGGGGTGCAGCCGTTCGGCGGCGAGGGCCTGTCAGGAACGGGACCGAAGGCCGGCGGGCCGCACTATCTGACGCGGTTCACCCGCGTCTCCGAGGATGTGCCGGGGGCCGAGCCCGTGTCCCATCCCTCGGTCGGGCCGAACCGGCTGCGCGGCGCCCTGGAGGCGGCGGCCCACGCCTGGCCGGCCTGGGCGCGGCGCGCCGACCGTGTGGCGGTGCTGCGGGGGGCGCTGGCGGCGCTGGAAGGGGCCGCGTTGGGGGGCGTCGCCCGCGCCGCGCTCGACGCCGCCACGGTCCCTGATCCCGGACCGGTCACACTGCCGGGGCCGACCGGAGAAGCCAACACGCTGAGCCTGCGTCCGCGCGGCGTGGTGCTGTGCCTGGGCGACGGCACGGCGGCCCAGACGCCGGCCGTGCGCCAGGCGCTGACCGCGCTGGCCGTCGGCTGCGCCGTGGTGGGGCCGGAGGGTCTGTTGGCTCCGCTCAGGGCCGGGCTGGCCGGGACCGACGCGCCGCTGGCGACGCTCAACGGCTGGCCGGTGCCGCAGAGCCTGCGCGACGCGCCCCACCTGGCGGTGGTTGCGCTCGGCGGCGCGGCGCCGGAGACGGCGCGGCCCTGGCGTCAGGCGCTGGCCGAGCGCGACGGCCCGCTGGTGCCGCTGGCCGACGATCCCGCCGACGCCGCCGTGTTCGTGCACGAACGCGCGCTCAGCATCGACACCACGGCCTCGGGCGGCAACGCCACCCTGTTGGCGCGGGTCGCGGCGGAGACATGATCCGCCGCGCTTGACCAGCCGCGCCTGATCAACCGCGACTTATCAACCGCGACCTATCAACCGCGCATGGTCTCGACCTGGGAGATCACGGCCTGCGTGTCGACGAAGAAGCCGAGCACCATGCTGGCCAGCATCAGCACCGCCGCCTCGTCCCATCGCGTCAGGTGCCGCGCGCGCAGCGAATCCCCGAGCAGGGCCGCCACCAGGGCCGACACCATGGCCCCGACCCACAACAGCGAACTCAGGGACGCGGCCATCAGGTCCTGGGGCAATGTCGATGCGATCAAAAAGGCGACGGAGCCGAACAGACCCAGACGCAGCAGGCTTGCCGTGTTCATGTCGGCGCCGTTGCTGTTGGGGTGTCCCCCCACGTTGCCAGACATAACGTCCTCCTTGGAGGCTGGTCCGGCGGCGTGCCGCCGGTCTCCCCCCAACATGGGGCGCGCGGCGGTTCGGATCAACGTGGTTCCGGCAGACTTCCCTACAGGTCGCTCTTGGCGCGCATCTCCGCCACGCGGTCCTCCAGGGTATTGTTGAGGCCGTCCAGGCCCCCGGTTTCCTTCAGCACGGCCGCGTATTCCGACCGCCATGTCTGCGACATCCAGATCCCCTCGACCGAGATGTCGACGATGCGCAGCCCCTCGTCCCGCTTGCGCAGCCGCCAGGTGACGATGAACGGCTTGCCGTCCTGGTCGCCGATCCGGGTCTCGACGAAGTACCCCTTGTCGCCGTCGGGAACGACATTGGTGACGTTCAACCGCTGGCCGCCGTACTCGTCGAACCGGCTGCCCCAGTTGAAGACGTTAAAATCCTTGAACAGCTTGAGGAAGCGTTGCCGTTCCTCGTCGGTGGCCGCCCGCCAGGCGCGGCCGACGACGAAGCGGCCGACGGCCTCCAGGTCGAACGCATCCTCCAGCAGGGCCTCGAACTTGCCGATGCGGGCCTCCGTCGAGATGTCTGGGGTGAGGATTTCGTCGATGGCCCGGTCGGAGACGGCCATGATGAACGCATCGGGTTCGTCGGGCAGGTTCGCCGCCAGCCCGGCCGCGGGCGCCGCCAGGATCAGGGCGGCGGTCAGCACGGCAGCGCGCAGCCAACCGATGAGGCGATACGGGAACGGAATCGATGTCATGGCGCTCTCGTTCGTTTGGGGGGTGGCGGGCGTTTGTGGGTGGCGCGGCGCTCGGTGGCCCAGGGCCGATGGCGGATCATGGGTCAGCCTGCCGCCCAATCAGGGCTGAACCTGGGCCAGACGGAGGGGATACGGTGTCCACGGCTTGGCTAGCACGGATCGCATCGCGAATCCACGGGGTGCGCGCTTGTGAAATCCACCGGGGCCGAACCTTATTGGCCGAAGAGAGCCAGGGAATCGCTTCTCTCTCAACGGAGAGGAGTTTTCAGTTGATATGCCCAACGCCCATTTTGGAAAATGTTCTCGCGAGCGCATTTGATGCACGTTCGCAGGATATGCTGCACTGCATCGAAAGAAAAGTTAGCTTTTGGTGTTGCTAAGTATTCTTTTCACATCAAACATATCTTTAAACAGAGACCTCACCACAATAACAGCAAGGCCAATGATCTGTCCTAGATTTTGGACTAAAACGACGGGCAGCAACCATTCATACGCTGTAAAATCCCACCAGCCTTCTCCCACAAACCACAAGAGAACCCATTGAAAAAATACCATACCAAACAGAAGTAACATCAAGAACCACGACCACCGGCCCTTGTGCTCATAGTGGTCGTGAAGTCCTATGAGGTGAGCATATCTTAACTCTGACAATATAGACGCTTCACTATACTCCTCAATATAGCGGCGTTCGTATTTCGACAGCTCGTCAGCAGCCGAGTCGTCGTTTTCCCCGATTTCTGCCAAAACGTCGTCGGCGCGAGGCAGGCTTTGATTTGCTCCGGCCTCGCTAGACATCGCGGAGCCTGAATTCCATCATTGTTCGCGAAACTCCGAAAATTTCGGCAAGGACAGAAACAGGAGCATCCTTTATTGGCATGACAAGATTTCTCGGCACAAGAAGGCAGGCCGCGAACTTGTTCGCCTCCTTCTCAAGGGGATCGGTTTTGTCCGGCTGGTGGAAGCGCGGCAAAACGGGGTAAAGATCAGGATTTTCCAAAAAAACGTTTCTGTGCAACAGCCAGTGCCCGAGTTCATGGGCCATGGTGAACGCTTGCCGCTCTGTACTGTCTTTCGGGTTCACGTAAAGACGGCCCATTTTGAAGTCGCAGAAACCAGACACCGTCTCTGAGTGCTTCCCAAAGTCTGCAAATACGACATTGACTCCGTTCTGTTCCGCGATCTCCAGAACAGGAACTGGGGGGCGACTATATGCCTTTGATAGGTTTTCCGCTGTCCGTTCAGCCAAATCCCATCGAGGCCGCGTTATGGGCGCCACAGCGTTCATCTCCACCTCCCATTCGCGGCCTTCTGCGCAATCGCGCTCCGCTCCCAAGCCAAAAAGCGGTCTTTGCCGGCACGAGTGCCAGTGTGCTCGCTCCAAACCTTGTCAACGAACGTGCCGTCACGCACGTCTTTAGCTTTGCCTGTGGCGAACTTCGCAACCACAAGATTGCGCTCAATCCCGTTGGCTGGGCGTTTCTGGCCCTGGGGTCTTTGCCCATGACCTCGACCCAAACCGACCTCGCGAAGAAAATCGTACCATGATGAGCGGCACCGTCCATCGCAATGTGTCGGCATAGCCTTACATATCATATGCGAATTTTGCCTAACCCGTTTGTACGGACCGATAGAGTGGGGTTAGGCGCGTCCCTTGTCAGGGGGGCATCAGGCACGACAGCCAAAACGAAACACGACCCACAGCCGCCCATTCCGCCCGGCCGGCGCATGATGGCTTGTCTTCATATAAAGATATCTTTATATGTGGATGCCAATCGAGCCAGCGGGTTCCTCCGCCGGACACAGCGGGATCAGGCCATCCGATGACCCTGACCATGGACCAAGTGCTGGGTGGTCTGCGCGCGGCGGGAGAGGAAACCCGCCTGCGGCTGTTGGCCCTGTGCGCGCGCGGTGAACTGACGGTGACCGAGATGGTTTCCATCCTCGGCCTCAGCCAACCGCGCGTCTCGCGGCATCTGAAAGTCATGTGCGAATCTGGTCTGCTTGAGCGCGTCCGCGAGGGATCGTGGGTGTTCTATCGCCTCGCCGGACACGGGCCTGGCGCCACGGTCGCCGGCGCGATCGCCGCGCTGCTGCCGGAGGAGGACTCGCTACTGGTGCGCGACCGGGATCGCCACGCCGAGATCCTGCGCGCGCGCGCCGAAGCTGCCCAGGCGTACTTCAATGCCAACGCGGCGCAATGGGACGACCTGCGCCGCCTGCATGTGGACGAGGCCCGTGTCGAGCAGGCCCTGTTGGGCATCCTGCCACCCGAGTCGGTGCGTGACCTGCTCGACGTGGGCACCGGCACCGGCCGCCTGCTGGGCCTGTATGCGCCGCACATCCGTGAAGGGCTGGGCATCGATCTGTCCCGCGAGATGCTGTCGGTGGCGCGCGCCAATCTGGACGCGGCCGGCGCATCCCACTGTCAGGCGCGCCTGGGCGACCTCTACCACCTGCCGTGCGAGGACGCCTCGCGCGACGCGGTCACCGTCCACCAGGTGCTGCACTATCTGGAACGCCCGGCCGAGGCGGTGCGGGAGTGCGCCCGCGTGCTGCGATCCGGCGGGCGGCTGGCCATCGTCGATTTCGCGCCCCACGACCTGGAAGACCTGCGCGACCGCCACCAGCACCGCCGCCTTGGTTTTTCCCACGACGAGGTCGCCGCCTGGTGCGCCGACGCCGGCCTGACGGTGGCCGAGGCGCTGGACCTGCCGGGCGGCGCGCTGACCGTGACCCTGTGGCTGGCCCACCGGCCGGACGAAGACCAGACCCCCAAAGCCAACGACGACTCCCCCAGCAAGGAGCACGCCGCGTGACCCACGACCCCCGTACCACCAGCGATCTCGTTTCTGCCCTGCCGTTGTGTAGCCGCCTGCCCGATCGTGTGAAGGTTTCGTTCGAGTTCTTTCCGCCCAAGACCGAAAAGATGGCCGAGACCCTGTGGGCCGCCGTCAAACGGCTGGAGCCCCTCGGCCCGGCGTTCGTGTCCGTCACTTACGGGGCGGGCGGCTCGACGCGCGAACGCACCCACGACACCGTGGCCCGCATCGCCCGCGAAACGTCGCTGTCGGCGGCCGCGCATCTGACCTGCGTCGATGCCACCCGCGAGGAGGTAAACGAGGTGGCGCGGCGCTACTGGGACGCCGGCATCCGCCACATCGTCGCGCTGAGGGGCGATTCGCCGGAGAGCGACGGGGTCTACCGACCGACGCCGGGCGGCTATCCCTTCGCCGCGGACTTGGTGGAGGGCCTGAAAAAGGTCGCCGACTTCGAGATCAGCGTCGCCGCCTATCCGGAACCGCACCCCGAGGCCGCCAGTCCGCAAGCCGACCTTGATGCGCTGAAGCGCAAGGTCGACGCCGGGGCGACGCGGGCCATCACCCAGTTCTTCTTCGACGTCGACGTGTTCAACCGCTTCCGCGACCGCGCCGCCGCCGCCGGCATCACGGTGCCGATCGTGCCGGGCATTCTGCCGGTCAGCAACTTCGCCACCGTGACCAAGTTCGCCGGCATGTGCGGGGCCAGCATCCCGCAGTGGCTGGCGGAGACGTTCGACGGTCTCGACGACGACCCGGACACCCGCAAGCTGGTGGCCGCGATGGTCGCCGCGCAGCAGTGCCGGGCACTGGCGGCGGCCGGTGCCGACCAGTTCCATTTCTACACCCTCAACCGCGCCGATCTGACCTATGCCATCTGTCACGTGCTGGGCGTGCGGCCGCCCATGCCGGTGCCCTCGCCGGCGATGGCCGAGGCGTGACCGCGTGTCCCGTAGGGTGCGCTCGCGCGCCGCGACGCGGCGCGCAGCGCACCGTTGATCCGACGGATGGCGGGCTGCCCTGCGGGCGAGCCCGCCCTACAGACTGGTCCACCTCCATTCGCAGGCGTCACCCATGAGCGACTTTCTCGACCATCTCTCCCGGCATGTTCTGTTGTGCGACGGCGGCATGGGCTCGCTGGTGCAGGCGCTGCCCCTGTCGCTGGAGGAGGACTTCTGGGGCAAGGAGAACTGCACCGAGGTCCTGAGCCTGTCCCGTCCCGACGTGGTGCGCGACATCCACCGCCAGTATTACGCGGCCGGCTCGGACATGGTGCAGACCAACACCTTCGGCGGCTCGCCCGTCACCCTGGCCGAGTTCGAGCTTCAGGATCAGGCGTTCGAGATCAACAAGCGCGGGGTCGAACTGGCGCGGGAGGCGGCGGAGAGCTTCACCGACGGCCGCCGCCGCTTCGTGCTGGGCTCCATCGGCCCGGGCACCAAACTCCCCAGCCTTGGCCATATCGACTACGACAGCCTGGAGATGTCCTTCACCACCCAGGCCGAGGGCCTGATCGCCGGCGGCTGCGACGGGGTGCTGATCGAGACCTGCCAGGACCCCTTGCAGTTCAAGGCGGCCATCAACGGCACCAAGGCCGCCCGGATCAGCCAGAACCGGCCCGGCGTGCCGATTTTCCTGCAGGTGACGGTGGAGACCACCGGCACACTGCTGGTCGGTGCCGACATCGGCGCCGCCACCACGGTCGCCCAGGCGCTGGGCGTGGACTCCATGGGCCTGAACTGCGCCACCGGCCCGGCGGAGATGGCCGAGCACGTGCGCTGGCTGTCGGAGAACTGGGGCGGGCGCATCAGCCTGCAACCCAACGCCGGCCTGCCCGAACTGCGCGACGGCGCCACCTTCTATCCGCTCACGCCGCGCGAGCTGGCCGACTGGCACCGTCGCTTCATCGCCGAGGACAAGGTGAACATCGTCGGCGGCTGTTGCGGCACCACACCGGACCACATCGCCGCCATCGACGCCATGCTGCGGGAGACCGCCGCCGACGGCGCCCACCGCCCCGCCGCCCAAGCGCGCACCACGGTCTGGGTGCCCTCCGTCGCCTCGCTGTATTCGCGCGTGGAGCTGCGCCAGGAAAACGCCATCCTGTCCATCGGCGAGCGCTGCAACGCCAACGGATCGAAGAAATTCCGCGAGCTGCAGGACGCCGAGGACTGGGACGCCATCGTCGGCGTCGCCCGCGATCAGGTGAAGGACGGCAGCCACACGCTCGATGTCTGCACTGCCTTCGTCGGCCGCGACGAACTGTCCGACATGACCGAGGTGGTCACCCGCCTGCGCGGCCAGGTCAATGTGCCGCTGGTGTTCGACAGCACGGAAACGCCGGTGCTGGACGCCGCCCTGAAGCTGTACGGCGGCAAGGCCATCATCAACTCGATCAACTTCGAGGACGGCGAGGAGATCGCCGCCGAGCGCCTGAAACTGGCGCGCAAGCACGGCGCCGCCGTCATTGCCCTGACCATCGACGAGGACGGCATGGCCAAGACGGCCGAGAAGAAGCTGGAGATCGCCCAGCGGCTCTATGACTTCGCCGTCAACCAACATGGCCTGCCGGCCTCCGACCTGCTGTTCGATCCGCTGACCTTCACCATCTGCACCGGCAACGAGGACGACCGCAAGCTGGGCATCGAGACCCTGGAGGGCATCCGCCTGATTCACGAGGCGCTGCCCGACTGCCAGATCGTGCTGGGGCTGTCGAACATCTCCTTCGGGCTGAAGGCGGTGGCGCGGCACGTGCTGAACTCGGTTTTTCTGGACCACGCCCAGCGCAACGGCATGAACGCCGCCATCGTGCATATCTCCAAGATCAAGCCGCTGCACCAGATCCCCGAGGCCGAGGTGAAGGCCGCCGAGGCCCTGATCTACGACCGGCGCGAGGAGGGCGGCGAGGACCCGCTGCAGGCCTTCATCGCCCTGTTCCAGGACCGCTCGGCCGAGACCGAGAAGAAGAAGGAACGCCCGGCCAGCGTCGAGGAGCGCCTGCAACAGCGCATCGTCGACGGCGACCGCCAGGGGCTCGACGCCGACCTGGACGAGGCGATGCGGACGCACGAACCGCTGAAGATCATCAACGAGTTCCTGCTGGGCGGCATGAAGGTGGTCGGCGAGTTGTTTGGCGCCGGCAAGATGCAGTTGCCGTTCGTGCTGCAATCAGCCGAGACCATGAAGGCCGCCGTGGCCCACCTGGAACCGCACATGGAAAAGATCGAGGGCCAGGAGAAGGGAATCATGGTCCTGGCCACGGTCAAGGGTGACGTGCACGACATCGGCAAGAACCTTGTCGACATCATCCTGTCGAACAACGGCTACAAGGTCATCAACATCGGCATCAAACAGCCGATCGCCTCCATTCTGTCGGCGGCGCGCGAGCACAAGGCCGACGCCATCGGCATGTCCGGCCTGCTGGTGAAGTCCACCGTCATCATGAAGGACAATCTTGCCGAGATGTCGCGCGAGGGCTGGGACATCCCGGTGTTCCTGGGGGGGGCCGCGCTGACACGGGCGTTCGTCGAACAGGACTGCGTGGCCGCCTATGAAGGCGGGCAGGGGCGGGTGGCCTACGCCCGCGATGCCTTCGACGGCCTGACCCTGATGAGCAAGGTCATGGAGGGCGGCTTCGACGGCTACCTGGACGAGGTGCGGGAAAAACGCGCCGGCCGGCCGTCGCGCCGCAAGGCGGTCAACGACGACGCCATGGACGTGCCGCCCGAGGACCGCGAGCGCACCAACCGCCCGGTGGAGGCCGAGGAAATCCGCCTGCGTCGCCAGGAACTGCACGCCGGGGTCGAACCACCGACGCCGCCGTTCTGGGGCTCGCGCGTGTTGGAAACCTCCATCGCGGTCAAGACCCTGGTGCCCTACGTGAACGAGAACACGCTCTATCAGTTCCAATGGGGCATGAAGAAAAGCGGCCGCACCCTGGCCGACTGGAAGGCGTGGGCGGCCAAGGAACTGCGCCCGATCTTCCACGACATGGCGCGCCGCTGCGTCGAGGAGGACATTCTCAAGCCGCAGGCGGTGTACGGCTACTGGAAGGCCGCCGCCGACGGCGACACGGTGGTCCTGTTCGACGAGGACGGCACGACCGAGGTCGCCCGCTTCGCCTTCCCGAGGCAGGACCGGCCGGGGGGCCTTTGCCTCGCTGACTTCTTCCGCGACATCAGCGATCCGGTGCGCGACGTCATCGGCTTGCAGGCGGTGACCATGGGCCACCGCGTGTCTGAGGTCGCGCGGTCGTGGTTCGGCGACAACAAGTACAAGGACTATCTGTACCTGCACGGCATCGGCGTCGAGATGGCCGAGGCCCTGGCCGAGGTGGTGCACAAGCGCATCCGGGGCGAACTGGGCTACGCCAGCGAGGACGCCCGCGACATCGAGGGCCTGTTCAAGCAGGAATACCGGGGCTCGCGCTATTCGTTCGGCTATCCGGCCTGCCCCAACCTGGCCGACCAGCACGCCCTGCTGGAGCTGCTGGGGGCCGACCGGATCGGCCTGTCCCTGACCGACGAGGACGAACTGGTGCCGGAACAGTCCACCTCCGCCATCGTCGTCCTACACCCGCAGGCGAAGTATTTCCGGGTGTAGAGGGATGACAGAAAACCTCATTGTCACCCCCGAAGTGTCCGCAGGACGCGCGGACTCTCGGGAGGCGATAGCCATGTCCCGGGAAGGATGATCACCCCCGCACGTCCAGGGCGCGCGCGTCGGACACCAAGTGGGTGCGGACCACCCACCAGTCGGGCCGGATCGCGGCGATCTGCGCCCGAGCCTGCTCGGCCTCCGCCTCCTGGGCGAACAGGGCGAAGCAGGTGCCGCCGCTGCCCGACATGCGGGTCAAAAGCGCGCCTTCCTGGTCCGTCAGCACCGCGAGCGCGTCGCTCACCTCGTCGCACAGGGTGCGGGCGGGCGCCTCCAGGTCGTTGCGGCGCACCGCGAGATCATTGGCCAGGGCGAAGGCGTTGACCGGGGCGTCGCGCAGCGGCGCCGGCCTGGAAAACGCCCCCGAGCGCAGCTTGAACACCTCCGGCGTCGACACCGGCACGCCGGGATTGACCAGCACCAGCGGCACCGGTGGCAGCGCCGGGGCCGGCGCCAGCACCTCGCCGATGCCGCCGACGTTGGCGGCGCGGCCGTACAGGCAGACCGGCACGTCGGCGCCCAGGGTCAGCGCCAGGGCAAGCATGGCCTCGTCATCAAGGTCGAGCCTCCACAGCCGGTACAGCGCCCGCAGGGTGGCCGCCGCGTCGGCCGAGCCGCCGCCGATGCCCCCAGCCACCGGCAGCCGTTTGGTCAGGGTCAGGCGCGCGCGCGCTTCCACCCCGGCCGCCTCGGCCAGCGATCGTGCGGCCCGCATCATCAGGTTGTCGTCGGGGTCGAGGCCGCCCAGGGCCGCCGCGTGCGGCCCGTCGATCCGCAGCGACAGGTCCTCGGCCGGTTCGACGGTCACCACGTCGTACACGCCGGCGAAGGCCATCAGGCTGTCCAGCAGGTGATAGCCGTCCGGCCGCCGGCCGATGACGTGCAGATGCAGGTTAACCTTGGCCGGCGCGGCCAGGCGGATCGGCGCGGCCGCCGGGATCGGGCTGTAGCTCACCGGCTGGACTCCCGCGCGGCGCGGCCGTCAGGCTCCAGGCCGTCGGCAATTTTGGCCTCGATCGCCTCAACCTTGTCCTCGTCCGGTTCCAGGCTGAGCGCCCGTTCCCACTGGAACCGGGCCTCGGTTCGCCGACCGACGCGCCAGTAGGCGTCGCCCAGGTGGTCGTTGATGGTCCAGTCCTGCGGACGCAACTCAACCGCGCGTTCCAGTTTTCGCACGGCGTCTTGGTAACGGCCGAGCAGGTAATACCCCCACCCCAGGCTGTCGACGATATAGCCGTCATCGGGCCGCTGGCGCACGGCGTCCTTGATCATGGCGACGGCGCGTTCGATGTGCTCGCCCCGGTCCAGCCACGAATAGCCCAGGTAGTTCAGAACCTCCGGCTGATCCGGTTCCATCTCCAGCGCCCGCAGGAAGTCGGCCTCGGCCTTGTCCCATTCGCCGGACCGTTCAAAGGCGATGCCGCGCCGGTACAGCACGGCCCACAGCATGGGGTCGTCATCGTCCATGCGCTCCACGGCCTGGCCGTAGGCTTGGGCGGACTCCGCGAAGCGGTCGTTGCGGCGCAACAGGTCGCCCTTGTCGACCAGCGGCTCCACCTGGTCGGGATGCGCCGCCGCCAAGGCATCGTACCGCCCCAGCGCCTCGTCGATGCGATCGAGGTTCTCCAGATTCTCGGCCCGGTAGAGTTGCACGACGTAGTCGAGGGCCGGTTCCCCGCTGGTGTCCATGCCCGCCAGGACGGCGTCGGCGGCCTCGAACCGGTCCAGGCGGCGCAGTGTCTCGGCGATGGCCAGCGTGGCGCGGGGGAAGTCCGGTTTCACGGCCAGGGCCAGGCGCGTCAGGAGGATCCCGGTCTCGGAGCCCTGCCCCTGATTGAGCACCAGCCCGGTGTGGTACAGGGCCTCGGCGAAGCCCTCGGTGGCGTCCGACACCAGGGTCGGCATGGCCGAGGCCCCCTCGGCCTCAAGCCGGTCGGCAAGGTCGGAAATGACCAGCGGCACGGGGCCACCGGCCGCGAACGCGTCCATCAGCTCGCGGGCCTGGTCCAGGCGGTCCAGGTCGACCAGCATCATGGCCACCAGTTCCAGCGGCCGGGCGTTGTCCGGCGGTCCCTCGTCCAGGTACGCGTCCAGGCGGTCGAGCGCCTGGGTGTCGTCGCCGGCCACCCAGGACAGGAGGGCGGCGTGCAGGTCCACCAACCGGCGGGCCGAGACCAGGCCGCGCGCGGGCTCCAGGGCGTCCAGGGCGGGGTCCAGCCCGTTCGCCGCCAGATGCGCCCAGGCGGCGGTCAGAGGCTGCAAGAGACCGTTCAGACCGCGCGGCTCCACGGAGTCCAACTGAGCCACGGCCTCCCGAGGCGCGCCCCGCCGCATGGCGTCGGTGGCCAGCAGAAGCGGCGCGAAATCCTCGTCCGGCAGGGCCTCCAGGGTCCGCCGGGCGACCGAGACCGCCTCCTCAAAGCGACCATCGGCAGCGAGATAGTAGTAGGCCCGTCGCATCAGCAGCGGGTTGTCCGGGTCGCCATCCATGGCCGCCGCATAGTGGCGGGCCGCCGCCGGGATGTCGTTGGCGTGCTGGGCGGCGCGGCCGGCCAGATAGTGGCCGAGCGCACGGCCGGAGGCGGCCGCCTCGTCGTCCCCCCGCTCCGGCTCGCGCGGCTTGGGCGAGGAGACGCCGTCAGGGCCGGCGGCCAGGACCGTCGCGCCGGCCTCTGGATCGACCGGGGGCGTCGGCTGGGCGCAGGCGGCGGGCGCCAACGCGAGCGTCACGGCCACCGCCGCCGCGCGCGTGAAGGTGCGGGCTCCGCCTGGGCGGGTGCGTCCCGCCGCCTGGGTCACAGTCCCCAAGGTCCTGTCATCGCTCAAGCGCCTGGTTCCCTTTTCGCAAGTGTGGGCGGTGCGGGGGGCGGTCCGTTACATGTTCGGCCCGTCACATGTTCGGATAGTTCGGACCGTCACCGCCCTGCGGCACCACCCAATGAATGTTCTGCGTCGGGTCTTTGATGTCGCACGTCTTGCAGTGCACGCAATTCTGGAAATTGATCTGCAAACGCTGGCCGGCGCCGGGCTGGTCCTCGACGAACTCATAGACCCCGGCCGGGCAGAACCGCGCCTCCGGCCCCGCGAACTCCGCCAGGTTGATGCGCGTGGGCACGCTGTCGTCCTTCAGGGTCAGGTGGCACGGCTGGTTTTCCTCGTGGTTGGTGTTCGACAGGTAGACCGAGGACAACCGATCGAAGGTCAGCTTGCCATCCGGCTTCGGATATTCGATCGGCGTGCATTCGGCCGCCTTCTTCAGCGCCTTGTGGTCCTCGTGGTGGCCCAGGGTCCAGGGCGCCGCGCCCCGGAAGACATACGCCTCCAGCGCCGAATAGCCCAGACCGCCCCACATCCCCCACTTGAACGACGGGCGGATGTTGCGGACCTTCTTGAGTTCCTGCCCCAGCCAGGACGTGTTCACGGCCTCTTGGTAACCGGCGACCGCGCCGGACGTGTCGGCCGTCAGGTGCGCGAACACGGCGTCGGCGGCCAGGATGCCGGACTTCATGGCGGTGTGGGTGCCCTTGATCTTGGGCACGTTGAGGAAGCCGGCCGTATCGCCCACCAGCACGCCGCCGGGGAACGACAACTTGGGGATCGACTGCCAGCCGCCCTCGGCCAGGGCGCGCGAGCCGTAGGCGATGCGCCGGGCGTTCTCGAACGTCGGCCGGATGGCCGGGTGAGTCTTGAACTGCTGGAACTCGTCGAACGGGCTGAGGTACGGGTTCTTGTAGTCGAGGCCGACAACGAAGCCGACGGCCACCAAGTTCTCGCCGAAGTGATACTGGAACGAGCCGCCGTAGACGTCGCGGGGCACCGGCCAGCCGATGGTGTGCTCGATCAGACCCGGTTTGTGGACCGAGGGGTCCACCTCCCACAACTCTTTGAGCCCGATGCCGTAGGTTTGCGGCTGCACACCCTCGCGCAGGTTGAACCGCGTCATCAGGCCCTTGGTCAGCGAGCCCCGGCAACCCTCGGCGAAGATGGTCTGGCGGGCGTGCAGTTCCATGCCCGGCTCGAACTGCTCGGTCGGCTGGCCGTCCTTGCCCACGCCCATGGCGCCGGTGGCGACACCCTTGACCGAGCCCTCCTCGTTGTACAGCACCTCGGCGGCGGCAAAGCCGGGGTAGACCTCGACGCCCAAAGCTTCGGCCTGCTCGGCCAGCCAGCGGCAAACGTTGCCCAGGCTGACGATGTAGTTGCCCTTGTTGTGCATCTGCGGCGGTGCCGGCAGACGGATGGCCCGGCTCTTGGTCAGGAACAGGAAGCGATCGTCGCCCGCCGCCTGATCCAACGGTGCGCCCTTGTCGCGCCAGTCAGGGATCAGTTCGTCGAACGCGCGGGGTTCGATGACGGCACCGGACAGGATATGGGCGCCCACCTCGGAGCCCTTTTCCAGCACACAGACGCTGAGTTCGTTCCCCTTTTCCACGGCCAGCGTGCGCAGGCGGATCGCCGCCGCCAGCCCGGACGGCCCGGCGCCCACGATCACCACATCGAATTCCATCGCTTCGCGTTCCATGAATTTCTCCCTCTGACCGCGGCGCGTTCGCCCGGGTCCCTGCCGACCGCCTCCGTTCGGCGGCCCGACCGTTCCGCAAACAGGCCTGCGCTGAAACGGTTCCCCCTATAGCACAGGACATCGAACCTGGACAAAAGGTACACAGCGCATCTGCCATAAGACGCGCCCAGCTTATTCACTTGGCTCCGGCGAGCACAGCATGTTGTGCCGCAACGCGACCCCGTCTCACCAGATCGCGCTTCTACCGGAGCCAAGTGAATAAGCCTTAGACACGCAACGACGTCGACGGTCCGCGAACGTGTCTCGCCCGCCCCCGTCGTGGCCCGGACAGATCGATCGTCGCCCGCACGAATCATTGCGCCGGGTTTGCCAAATGTGGAGCAGTCGCCAAAAAGCACATGACTTCCAGCCATCTTGCGCGGATCCAGGCCGCTCGGCTATTCTCATGCGAGCCTGGTGTGAAAGGCATCGCATTCAATGCAATCCGATTTCGTCGATCCTCGCGCACCGGTGCGGCGGTCCGACCAAAGCACGGAGGCCGAGCCCCTCCGTTGCGATCCTGCTGTATCCGGCCCGCGGGACGCCGAACCGTGCTTGTCGGGTGCGGATATCCTGGCGTGCGTGGATTTCGACGGTCTGACCGAACTGCTCGACGACCTTCGCGCGGCCACCGGCCTGTCGGCCGCCGTGACCACGTGCGACGGCACTTTGCTCGCCCATTCCGCCGGCGAACAGCTTTGCACCATGCACCTGCACAGCCATCCCGACAGCCGCCAGGCGTGCCTCGACAGCACCCACGAGGCCGCGCACCGCCTTGGCGGGGAGGAGGACTCGGTGGTCCTGACCTGTCCCTTCGGCCTGACCAAATGCGTCAGCCGCATCGAGGTGGACGGCCTGCATCTGGCCAACCTGATGATCGGGCAGTTCTGCGCGACGCCGCCCGATCCGGCGGCGTTCGAGGCTATCCGTGTCCGCTACGGGTTCCCGCGTGACGCCTACGCGGCTGCCGTCGCCGCCCTGCCCGTGGTCGAGGAGTGCCGCATCGCTTCCGTGCAGCGCCTGCTGCGGACCATGGCCCAGGAGATCGCCCGTCGGGGGATGGCCGAGGCCCGGGCGCGGGCGGAAAAGGCTTGGGCCGAGCAGGCCCTGGCCGATCGCACGCGCCAGGTCGAAGCCGCCGAGAGCCGCCTGTCCCGCATGGCCGCGCAGGTGCCGGGCGCGCTGTACCAGTACCGACTCTGGCCGGATGGCCGCTCGACCTTTCCCTATGCCAGTGATGGTCTGCAAGAGATCTACGGCCTGACACCCAACCAGGTCCGCGACGACGCCCTGCCGGTCGCCGCCGTGATCCACGCCGACGATGTCGACCGTGTCATGGAGTCGGTTCTGCACTCGGCGCGCACCCTAACCATCTGGCACGAGCAGTACCGGGTGACCCATCCGACCAAGGGGACGATCTGGGTCGAAGGCCGCTCGCAGCCGGAGCGCCTGCCGGACGGCAGCGTGCTGTGGCACGGCGTGATCATGGACGTCACGGACCGGATCCGGCGGGAAGAGACGTTGCGCGCGATTCAGGACCGCTATCGCAGGGTGGCGCGCGAACTGCGATACGGGACCTGGGACCTGAACCTGAAGGCCGGCGTGTTCGACGTCGACGCCGGGTTCTTCGAGATGCTGGGGCTGCCGGGCGAGGACGGCGCACTGTCCTTCGACGACTGGCTGGCCCTCATGCATCCCGAGGACGCGGCCACTCTGTGGGACCGGGTCGGGCCGCAGCTGGTGGGCGGAGACGACCTCTGTCTGGAGGTGCGCTACCAGACGAGCGCGGGCGGGTGGATCTGGGTGGAATCGCGCGGCCGGGTGGTCGAGCGCCGCGACGGCCGCGCCTTGCGGCTGGTGGGAACCAACGTGGATATCTCGGACCGCAAGGCCGTCGAGCAGGCCCTGCGCGACAGCGAGGCCCGGTTCCGCGCGTTCCACGAAAACACGCCGGTGGCCTATGTGGCCCTGGAGTCGGACGGCCGCATTGTCGAGGCGAACGGGCCGTTCTGTGCGCTGGTGGGCACCGACCGGGCCGCCGTCATCGGGCATGAGCTGGCAAGCTTCCTGGCCGCGACAGAGGGGAACGAGGGCGCGCGCCAGACCGCCGCGTTGCTGGAGGGTGCGACGCATAGCGGCGATCTCCACCTCGCGCGGGCCGATGGCTCAGAGGTGACGGTGCAGGTCACGGGGGCCGTCCAGCGCGACGCCGACGGCCGCTTCGTGCGGTGCCACTGTGTGCTGCATGATATCACCGACCATGCCCGGCTGGAGGCGCGATTGGCGCGCTCCAACGCCGACCTGACCCAGTTCGCCTACGCCGTCTCGCATGATCTGCGCGAGCCGCTGCGCATGGTGGGCGGTTTCCTGGGGCTGATCGAGCGGCGGCTGGGCACCGACATCGATCCGCAGATGCGCGAGTGGATGGCCTTCGCCCGCGACGGCGCCCGGCGCATGAACGCCATGATCCTGGATCTGCTGGAATACTCCCGCGTCGGAACCACCGAGATCGAGGCGGAACCGGTGCCCCTGGCCTCGGTGGCCACCGAAGCCCTGCAGAACCTGGGCGCCCGGGTGCAGGAACGGCAGGCCGTGGTCATGGTGCCCGATGATTTGCCGGTGGTGACGGGCGATCAGTCGCAGTTGGTGCGCCTGTTCCAGAACCTGGTCGGCAACGCCGTGAAGTTCGTCCCCACCGCGCGCACCCCCGAGGTGACGATCGCCTGCGCGGACGAGGGCGACAGGGGCTGGGTCCTGTCGGTCATGGACAACGGTCCCGGCATCCCGGCCGACAAGCGCGACGCGGTGTTCGGCGTGTTCCAGCGTTTGGATGGTTTCGAGAGCCAGGAGGGAACCGGGGTCGGTCTGGCCTTGTGCAAGAAGATCGTCGAGCGACACGGCGGAACGATCGCCATCGACGACAACCCGGACGGCGGCACCGTCATGCGGTTCACCTTGCCCAAACGGGCTGCGGCCGACAGCCCCAAGGATGAGACACCGTCGCGCCAGACCGCCGAACTGGTGAACACGTTGAACATGCATCAGATGCGGATCGTGGCCCGGATCCGAAACCTTTCGCACACCATTCAGAAGCGGGAGGCGTCGCGGCAGACCATCCTTGGCGAGGCCGCGTTCCTGGTGCAGGAGGTCGACGCCTACCGCGTCTTCGTGCACGCCCACGGCGCCAAGGTGTTCGGCACGGACCGGATCGCCGGCGAAGAAAGCCCGCTGACCGAGGTGGATTCGCTCTTTTTCGCGGTCCAGCAGTGGACCCAGGACCTTGACTGCACCGACCTGACGGCGGCGTCCACATGGCTGCCGATGGCCACGCTGTTGCGCCAGATGCTGGAGCATGTGCAGCGCAGCCATACCCGGCTGGTGCGCAGGCGCAGCCGCCGGGTGGCCCGCGCCTCCGGCGACGGCGTGGGGCCGTTCGTGTGGGGCGCTTAGGGCGGATCAGACACGGGCCGTTCACGGGCCGTGTCGTGGCTGGTCGCGCCCGATCCTGTCGAGCAGGGCCTGGGCTTCCGTTTGGGCACGCCAGGCCGCCCCGGCCGGCGTGGCGGAGTCCTCCAGGACGGCCGTGACCATGCGGCCGACCACACCGTCGGCATACAGCGCCCCGGCGCGCGGATCGGCGTGGGCATCGCGGCCGGACCCGACCGTCGAGAACGTCGACGGCACCCCCAGCGCCGAGGCGAGGTGCCGCGCCGTGGCCCGGCCGAAGGTCTGGAACACGCCCAACCGGTCGCGCATGAACGCATCGTCATCGATCACGCGGCGCACCACCGGGATCATGCCGCCGGGCGCCATGTGCAGCCAGGCGATATAGGCGTCGCGCCGGAACAGGAACAGCGCCAGGGCGCGTGCGGCGGCGCGGGTGGCGGCGTCGCCCGTGCCGGTCAGCCCCAGGCCGTTGATCGACGAGAACGCGCCGATGTGGCCGGGGACCGGTCCGTCGAGCGTGGCCACGATGGCGGTGTTCCTGACCAGGTTCGGGTCGAACGCGGCGCCGTCCAGGTCGGGGAAGTGCTTTCCGGTCAGTGAGTTGGCGGCCACGCCTGGCACCGCCAGATCGTCCATCAGGAAGGTTGAGTAGAACAGAAGCCCGGCGCGACCCTGGAGGTAGTAGTCGCGCGCCCGCCACGTCAAAGCGCCCGGCCCGGCGTGCCTCGCCAGGTCGGCATAGACCTCCAGCGCCGCGACCATCTCCGGCGTGGCGAGCGTCGGGCCAGCCTCGGGGTCTTGGCTGAGCACGCCGCCGCCCAGCGCCCGGGCAATCATCATGAAGCACTGCTGGGTATAGAAGTCTCCGGTCGTACCCAGGATCACGCCGCGCCGTCCCCTGTCGGGATCGTGCAGGACCCGCGCCGCGTTTCGCAGGTCGTCCAGCGTGCGCGGCGGCGCCAGTCCGTGCGCCTCCATCAGCCAGTCCCGGCGCGTCCAGATGATCTGCGGCCAGCCATGAAACGGAATCGCCGCCATGGCCCCGTCGGGCCGGCGCAGGGCGGCCAGAGATCCTGGCTCGAACGTCTCCGTCCCCAGAACTTGAAGCAGGCCGTCACCGTCGGGGCTCAGAAGACCCTCGGCATCCAGGGCGAGAAGGGTATCCGCCCCCGTGTTGATGATGTGGGGCATGGTCACGCCGCTGCCGGGCTGGCGGGCGGCCCGCATCCGCGCGACCAGGTCCAGTTCATTGACGGGCTCAAGGTCCACGGGCGGCTGGCCGGTCAGCGTCGCCTGGACGTCGAGCAAATAGCGGATCACGACCACGCGGCTGTCGTCGGTCTCGGAGGTCAGCAGGCGCAGGGGGGCGTGAGTGTCCGGGACACCGGCATGGCCCTTGCGGGCCACCGCGCCGCCCAGGGCCGCCCAGCCGCCGGCGCGGACGAGATGGCGCAGGCAGGCGCGCCGGTCGATCGGTCGGCCGGCCATCACTTCTGCTCCATTTTGCGGACGTCGACCCACCGCGCGGCGGCGTCCGCATCGGCGGCGAGCCGGGCCGTCAGGTCGCGGAAATGTGCCGCCAGGGGATCGTCAGGCCGCTCGGCGGCCAGGTCGGCGAAGGCGTCGCGCGCCCGCGCCCAGTCCCGGTCGCGACGCAGCCAGACCTGGGCCTCGTTCCAGCAGGCGGCGAAGGCCACGGTTTCGGTGTCCACCGACGGCAACGGGCAGCGGTCCGCCGCGCGCGGATGCACGCCCAGCAGTTCATGGACGCCGACCGCCTCGGACGCGCCTTTCGGCTGGACGCGGTCCACCAGACGCAGCACGAACCGGTCGGAGACACGGGCCGCCACGGCATCGGAGACCAGGATCTCCGTGCCGAACATCTTGTTCAGGCCTTCGATGCGCGAGGCGATGTTGATCGCCGCGCCCAGCGCCGAATAGTCCATGCGGAAGGACGACCCGACGTTGCCGACCACCGCCTCGCCCACGTGCAGACCGAACCGGGTGCGGAAGGGCGGGTACCCGTTCGCCACCAGATCGGCGTTGAACGCGGCCACGCGGGCGCGCGCCTCCAGCGCGCCCAGACACGCCTTGGCGGGGTGGTCGTCGCAGTCGCTGGGGGCGTTCCAGATGGCCATGACGGCGTCGCCAATGAACTTGTCCACGGTGCCCTGATGAGCGGCAATGGCGACCGTCATTTCCTCGAAGTACCGCGAGGTGCGGACCATCAGGTCCTCCGGCGGCGTGGTCTCCGACAGGGTGGTGAAGTCGGCGATGTCGGTAAACAGCACCGACAGTTCGCGGCGCTGCCCGCCCGGTTCGGCCGAGCCGCCGGCGGCCACGATCTGGCGCACCAGATCCTTGGGGACGAACAGGCCGAAGGTGCGCAGCGACTCCTTCATGGTCCGCTGGGCGCCGGCCAGGTCATGGATCTCCTTGATGATGGTGCGCACCCGCACCGGATGATCGAGTTCCAGATTGCGGATGCGCCCGGCATCGTCGGCCAAGGCACTCAGCGCCCGCGACATGCGGCGGGCGATCAGCCAGATCACGGGAATACCGAGCAGCGCCACCGCCAGCGCGTACACCAGACTTTTCAGGATCAGGCCGTCGACGGGGCCGGTGTAGTCGGTCAGCGGGGCGGCCAGCGCGATCACGAGATCGCGGTTTCCGGGCATCGACACGTCTATGCGGCGCACCAGAATGGACTGGTCCGACTCCTGCATCCGGACGAGTTCGACGTCGGCCGTGCCCCGGGCGGCAAACAAGGCCCGCAGGATGGCGGGATCCCCCAGGTCGCTCAGGCCCAACGGCCGTCCGCGCACGTATTCCGCCCCGGTCCGCAAGCCGTCCGGGCCACGGTAGGCGATGATCCGGCCGCCCGTGGTGGCGACCAGGATGCGTCCGTTCGGGGACAGGCTTTGCGCCGCCAGGAAGTCGGCGATAGAGGCCAGGGTCAGGTCAACCCCGAACACACCGGCCACGTCGCCGTCGAAGGGACGCGCCATGGTGATGCCGGGCTCCCCCAGGCTGGCGAAGGCGTAGATCTCGGTCATCACCGTGCCATGCCGTTCGCGGGCCTGTGTGTACCAGGGGCGCGCGCGGGGGTCGTAGGTGGGCGCATCCTCGACGCGCGATCCGAGAAGAGCCCGCTCCCGGTCGAGGAACAGCCAAATCTGGATCCCGCCGCCGGCGGGCCGCGTCAAAATGGTGCGGTGGATGAACCGGGTTCCGGGCGGCGCCCCGTGGCTCACGCGCACGGCGTTGGCGTACCGCTTTTTCTCGGCGGCGGTGGTCGGTTGCTCGGGAACGGCGATGATCTGATAGAACTGCCCGTTCTGATAGCCCATGTAGGCGGAGTACAGCGATGGGTTCGCCTCCAGCGCTTGCATGATGTACCAGCCCATGGGGTGGACCAGCAGATCGGGCAGGCGGGCAATCTCCGGCAGCGACGCCGACAGGTCCGCCAGCACGGCGGCCGGCGCGAACAGCGTCTCGACATGGTGGGCGACCTTGGCGGTCAGTTCCCGGGACAGGGCCTGGCCGGTGTCGCGGGCGACCCTGCGCCCCTCCAATATGGTGAATCCGGTCAGGGCGAGCACCACGACCAGGGTCATCGCGGCCATGATGGTGAACAGATTCACCGCCAGCGGGATGTGCCGCCGCGACAGGTCGCGCCACACCGCGCGCGCCGCCGAAACAGCGCCTGACGGGATGCCGGCGATCAGGCCGGCCCTGCTCGACGTGTCCCTCATGGGTTCGCGTCCGTCCCGCATGTCGGACGAGTTTTCTGTTCGTCCGCTTCGGCATCACTGATACCGCGAAATGTCCACCGCGTCGATCTGGTCCGGATGCAGAAACGTTTCGGCGTAGGTGCGCCAGACCCCGGATCGCAGGAATAGGCCAAACAATTCAGGGTCGATGTGGTTGTCGTCGCGCATCCGGCGCATGATGTCGAGCGCTTCCGACACGGTCTTCGGCGTCTTATACGGGCGGTCGGCGGCCGTCAGGGCCTCGAAGATGTCGGAAATCGCCATGATCCGCGCCGGAACGGACATGGTGCCGCCCCTGATGCCACGCGGATAGCCGGTGCCGTCCATCTTCTCGTGGTGGCCGCCGGCGTACTCCGGCACGCGCCGCAAGTGTTTGGGCAACGGCAGGCTTTCCAGCATGATGATGGTCTGGATGATGTGGTCGTTGACCTTGAAGCGTTCTTCCTCGGTCAGCGTGCCGCGCCGGATGGACAGATTGTACAGCTCACCGAAATTGAAGCACAACTTCGGCGCGACCATCGTGAACCCGTGGGGATTGTTGGCCGTCACGGGGGGCACGCCGTCGGGCCAGGGAACGATATGCTCGGGCTTGTCATCGAGCAGGCGTTCCTCGACCGGAGGCGACCGCGCGGGGATGTCGGCCAGCCGCGCGTTCTCGTTCGGCGACATGCCTATGCGGTCGTCGAAGTGGCGGACCCAGGTGCGGGCACCGATGGCCTTCAGGCGCTCGATGTGCGCGTCGCTCAGGAACTCGCCGCCGACGTTGCACGCGGCGACGAAGGCGAACTCGGCCTGCAGGACGGCATGGTTCCGCTCGCGTTCGGCGCGCGCCGCGTCGGCGTCGGCGCCGGCCAGCAGGGCGCGGCACTCGGCGATCTCCGCGTCGCGCCATAGCACCTCGAAGCGTGTGCGGATCTCGTGAATGCGGTTGTGGATGGTTTCCAGCTTGGTGGCCTTGTCGACGACGAATTCCGGGCTGGTCACCTTGCCGCAGTCGTGCAGCCAGCTGGCGATGTGCAGTTCGTACCACTCGGCCTCGGTCAGGTCGAAATCGGCGAACGTCTCGGTGTCCCGGCAGGCGGCCTCGGTCAGCAGCCGCGTCAACTCGGGCACGCGCGAGCAGTGACCGCCGGTGTAGGGCGACTTGGCGTCGATGGCGCTGGCCATCAACTCGATGAAGGAGTCGAGCAGGCGGCGCTGCGCCTCCAGCAGCAATTGGTTTTCCAGCGCCACGCCGGCCTGGGCGGCCAGCGCGCGGGCGATGTCCACGCTTGGCGCGTCGAACGGAGCGACCCGGCCGCTGTCGGGATCGCTGGCGTTGACGAGTTGCAACACGCCGATGATCTCGCCCTGACGGTTGCTGAGCGGCACCGCCAACAGCGACGTGGTGCGGTAGTCGTGCTCTGCGTCGAAGGCACGCGGTCCGGTGAAATCGTAGGCCGTGTTGTCATAGACGTCGCGCACATTGACCGTTTGTCCGGTCAGGGCCGCGTGCACGGCCACGTTGCGGTCGTTGGGCCGGCCGTCGGCGTCGTGCAGCGGCAAGGGGTCGAACGGCACGACCTCGTCGCCGACCCCGCCCAGATGGATATCAAGGCTGTGGTTCAGGATAATGGCGAACTGAAGCTGGCCCTTGTCCTCGTCGACGAGGTAGACCGTGCCGCCGTCGCTGTGGCACAGGTCCGAGGCCGCTCGCAGCACGGTCTCGACGACGTGGCGGGGGTTGTGTTCGGCTCCCATCTGGATGCCCAGGTCGATCAGGCGGGAGCGCGTGCGCTCCAGGCTGGCGCGACGGCGCTCCATGGCGTTGAAGGCATCAATCACGTCTCCCAGTTCATCCGAGGAGACGTGGTCGACATGTCGGACGGTTTCCGGTCCGGTCTCGGTGCTGATGGCGCGATGCAGGCGCGACAGCGGGCGGAAGATCAGCCGGCTCGTGGTCACAAACACCAGGACGACGAGGGCGGCGATGACCACGCCAACGATGATGGCGTCGGTCGCCAGGCTCTTCCACAGGGCGTTGAGAACGCGGCTGTCGTCGAAGGCAACGGTCATGCCGCCCACGACGGTGGTGCCGTCGATCTCCCGCTTGACCAGCGGAACTTCCCGGACAAGGGGCGCGTCCGTTCTTTGCAGGGCGCGCACCTGCCCCGCCGACGTGACCACGCGCCCCGACGGGTCCCGGACCTGGAGGGCCAGCAGGTCCGGGTGCCCGCCCATGACGGCGACCAGGGACCGCACCTGCGCGTCGTCAAAGGCCCACATGGGGCTGGCCAGGACGGCCCGGTTGGTGACGATGAAGGTCTCCAGGCGCTGTTCCAGGGCCGCCATCGCCTGCCCATGGGCGCGCGATTCCAGCACCGTGAACAGGCCCACCGACAGCGCCACCAGCACGGGCACATACACCGCCAGCAAGCGCAGCCGCAGCGAACGCGTGGTCCGGCGCCACGTCGTGGCCACCCATCCGGCGATCATGGGCTACCCCCGTGACGGCTGGTCTCTCGGATCTCGGCCAGGGCCGCGTTGATGCGCGCCATCACCCCCCGCCCGACCGACCGGCTGCACACTAGGTGGCGCGTGTTGCCGGGCGGGCTGTCCTCGAACGTCAGCGCGACAAGGTCCTCTCCGGCGGCGCCGAAGCGGGAGATCAGGGCGTCCGCCTCCTCGAAGCTGGTGATCATGTAGTCGAACCGCCGGCCCAGAACCATGCGCACCAGCCCCTGATCATCCTGCGAGACCGTCGACTGCGGCGGTCGCACCGACTCGATCATGCCGTCGATCACCGCGCCGTAGGAATAGCCGAGCTTGGTGCCCAGGCGCGCCCGGGAATCCGACAGAAGCCCCTCAAGCGACGTGTGCTCCATCACCACGCTGTTGTCGACGCGCGTCAGAACGACCTGCGGGCGGTCGCGGGAGATCGGATCGCTGAACAGGCCGAGGTGTTCGCGGGTTTCGGTCCGGAACCAGCCGACGGCGCACACCGGCTCGCGGTCCGCCGCGACCGTCCGCAGATGGCCGTTGGGCTGCATCGCCCGCCACACATACGGCACGCCCGCCGCCTCGAACGCCCGGGCTACGGGGCCGGCGACGAGGCCACCGAACCCGCCGTCGTCGGTGCGCACATAGTATGGCGACCGCTCGAACACCAGCAGCGTCACCGGCGGCGGCGCGGTCGGTGTTTCGGCGTCGTCGGCCACCGTAGACGGCGCCACCCACAGCAACAAGGCAAGGACCGTCAGGCACGCCGCCGCCACCCGGCGCGACCGGCCGCGCGACGCGGACGCTGCGGACCCCTTGGCCATCGAATGCCCTCGAGCCAAAAAAAAGGAACGCTTATCCTAGCACACACCGTTACGATCGCCACGCGCGTCATCGTCTTCCAACACAAAAGGTGGCGTTTGGACGGCTCTTGTCTTGAGCCGAGGTGGTGGGGTGGCCAAGAAAGCCCTGGGCACGATCCGGTTGAACCGTCATGATGTGCCGCGCGCCCCGCCCCCGACTCACTGACGAAAAAGACGAAAACGACTGGCATGGACGAGACCAAGACCCCGACGTCGAACCTGCAGCGCGAAGCGCTGCTGATGCACGCCTCCGGCCGCCCCGGCAAGCTGGAGATCACGCCCACCAAGCCCCTGACGACGCAGCGCGATTTGTCGCTTGCCTACTCACCGGGCGTGGCCGCGCCCTGCCTGGAGATCGAGCGCGATCCGACCACCGCCTACGACTACACGGCCCGGGGCAACCTGGTGGCGGTGATCTCCAACGGCACGGCGGTGCTTGGCCTGGGCGACCTGGGGGCGCTGGCCTCCAAGCCGGTGATGGAGGGCAAGGCCGTCCTGTTCAAGAAGTTCGCCGATATCGACGCGCTTGATCTGGAGGTGGACACGCGCGACGTCGACGAATTCATCAACTGCGTGCGCTTCCTCGGACCAAGCTTCGGCGGCGTCAACCTGGAGGACATCAAGGCCCCGGAATGCTTCATCATCGAACAGCGCCTGAAGGAGCTGATGAACATTCCGGTGTTCCATGACGACCAGCACGGCACCGCCATCATCGTCGCCGCCGGCCTGATCAACGCCTGCCACCTGACCGGGCGGGCCATGGACGAGATCAGCGTCGTCATCAACGGCGCCGGCGCCGCCGGTGTCGCCTGCGCCGAACTGATCAAGTTCATGGGAGTGCGCCCGGACAACGTGATGCTGTGCGACACCAAGGGGGTGATCCACCGCGAGCGCGATAACCTGAACCAGTGGAAGTCGGCGCACGCGGTCGATACCGACCGGCGCACCCTGGCCGAGGCGCTGGAGGGCGCCGACGTGTTCCTGGGCCTGTCGGTCAAGGGCGCGGTGACGCCGGAGATGGTGGCGTCGATGGCCGACAAACCGATCATCTTCGCCATGGCCAACCCGGACCCGGAGATCACGCCGGAGGAGGTGGCCCCCGTGCGCACCGACGCCATCATGGCCACCGGGCGGTCGGATTACCCCAACCAGATCAACAACGTGCTGGGCTTCCCGTACATCTTCCGCGGGGCACTGGACGTGCGCGCGCGCTCCATCAACATGGAGATGAAGGTGGCCGCCGCCCGGGCCATCGCCATGCTGGCGCGCGAGGACGTGCCGGACGAGGTCGCGGCCGCCTATGCCGGCCGGCGACTGCGCTACGGGCCGGACTACATCATTCCGGTGCCGTTCGATCCGCGCATGATCTTCGCCATTCCGCCGGCCGTGGCCCGCGCGGCCATGGAGACCGGGGTGGCCACCATGCCGATCGTCGACATGGACGGCTACCGCCAAGCGCTGTCGGCGCGGCTCGACCCGACGGCGGCCAGCCTGCAGGCCATCCACAACGAAGTGGCCCGCCACCCGCAACGGGTCGTGTTCGCCGAGGGCGAGGAGGAAAAATCGATCCGCGCCGCCGTGGCCTTCCGCAACGGTGGCTACGGCACGCCGATCCTGGTGGGGCGCGAGGACCGTATCGAGCAGGCGGTCGCGCGCCTGGGCCTGGGCAGTCTGGAGGGCATCGAGATCTATAACGCGCGGGTCTCGTCGCACAACAAGAGCTACACCGACTACGTTTATGCGCGCACGAACCGCAAGGGCGTGCTGTACCGCGACGCCCAGCGCTGGGTGAACCAGGACCGCAACGTCTTCGGCGCCTGCATGGTGGCCCAGGGCGATGCCGATGCCATGGTGACCGGCCTGACCCGTCACCAGCACCACGCGCTCGAACAGATCACCATGTGCGTCGATCCGACGCCGGGCGAGCTGGTCATGGGCCTGACCATGGTGGTGTCCAAGGGCCGGACGGTGTTCATCGCCGACACCACGGTGCACGAGGCGCCCACGGCCGAGGAGATGGCCGACATCGCCCAGCAGGCGGCCAAGGCCGCGCGCCAACTCGGCCACGAGCCCCGGGTGGCATTCCTGTCCTACTCCACCTTTGGCGCGCCGGCCGGCGAGAACCCGATTCGCACCCGCGAGGCGGTGAAAATCCTGGAGAACCGCCACCCCGACTTCGAGTTCGAGGGGGAAATGGGAGCGCACGTGGCGCTGGATGCCGATCTGCTAACGCTCTATCCCTTCTCGCGCTTGTCGGGGCCGGCCAACGTGCTGATCATGCCGGGCCTGAACTCCGCCAACATTTCATACAAACTTCTTCAGAAATTGGGCGGCGGAACTGTCATTGGTCCTATGTTGTTGGGATTGTCCCGACCGGTCCAGATCACGGCCATGGACGCCACGGTGTCCGACATGGTGCACATGGCGGTGATGGCGGCCCACGATGCCCTGCGGCGCGGCTAAGGGACCAACAGCCGCGCCCAACCGCGCTTGGCGGTGATCCATGCGCCGGCCGGGGCATCGGTGGCGACCCCTCCGGACGGCGCGGAGTGCCCTGCTGATGGTCCGCGACGCCAGCATCGACCGTCGTCCCCTGCCCCCCGGCCGTCTGTTCGGGGCGACACTGTTGTTGTCCGCGCCCGGCGTGCTGGTCGTGACCGCAATCGCCGTGTTCGGCGGTCTGTCGCCGCTGTGGCTGGTGGTGCCCGCCGTGCTGGCGATCCTGGCCGGCACGGCGCTGATGGTGCGCCCGTATCTGCGCGATCTGTGGGCGGTGGAGCGGACCATGCGCCGCCTCGCCGAGCCCACCCGGCCGCCCGCCGAAACCCCGGACATCGTCTATTCCAAGGTGGCCCGGGGGCAGATGGCGGCGGTCCAGGACCTGCGTCGCGCCTGGGAGCAGCGGTTGGCGGCGCTGACCGCGCGTTCCGGATCGGACGCCCTGGTGGTGGAGGGCCTGACCGATCCGATCCTGCTGATCGATCCCAACGGCATGGTGACGCGCGTCAACGCCGCCGCCCGCGCCCTGTTCGGCCGCGACGGGGTGGGCCGGCCGCTGACCGTGCTGCTGCGCGACCCGCGCGTGCTAGAGGCGGTGGAGGCGGTGCTGGCCGGTGGCGGTGGCCGCATGGTGCAGGTCATGCTGGCCGGTCCGGTGGAACGCGAGTGCGAGGTACGCGTCGGCCCCCTGCCCCAGCGCGACCGCGACGGCGCCGAGGCCATGGTCACCCTGCACGACGTCACCAAGCTGGTGCGGCTGGAGCGGATGCGCGCCGACTTCGTCGCCAATGCCAGCCACGAGTTGCGCACGCCGCTGTCCAGCCTGGTCGGCTTCATCGAAACCTTGATGGGGCCGGCCCGCGAGGACGAAGAGGCGCGCGACCGCTTCCTGCCGATCATGCTGGAGCAGGGCCGGCGGATGCAGCGGTTGGTCGAGGACCTGCTGTCGTTGTCGCGCATCGAGATCAACGAGCACAGCCCACCCACGGACACGGTGTTGCTGCCCGACCTGATCCGGGGTATCGCCACCGGCCTGGAGCTGAAGTGCCGGGCCAAGGACATGACCATCGTGCTCGACCTGGACCCGGATCTGCCGCCAGTGATCGGCGAGGGCGATCAGTTGAACCAAGTGTTCCAGAACCTGCTCGACAACGCCATCAAGTACGGCCGGGCGCATACGGCCATCACCGTCTCCGGCGGCGTGGTGGCGCGGGCACCCGTGGGGATGCCGGGACCGCGCGGGCCGTGTCTGCGGATCGCCGTGCGTGACCAGGGCGAGGGCATTCCGCGCGAGCATCTGCCACGCCTGACGGAGCGCTTCTACCGCGTCGATCGGGCGCGCTCGCGCCAGATGGGCGGCACCGGCCTGGGGCTGGCCATCGTCAAACACGTGCTGGCGCGCCACCGGGGTCTGCTGGTGCCGGAGAGCGTGGTTGGCGAGGGCAGTACGTTCAACGTCTATCTGCCGCTGGCCCCGGCGGTCCAGGCCCCGGCGCCGTTGTCGCTGGAGGTGATGACCGATCCGGATGGCGATGACGAGGGGGCAGTGCCATATGGGCTGGCTGACGACCTGCACACCGATCTGGACCCCGAACAGCGCCGGAGCGTGGTGTAGGACCGCTTGGCTATGACTCGGAGGCGTTCGTTCCACAACCCGTCATACCAAGCGACGGAAATCGTGACACGTTTTCCGGACCGTCGACACACGATCTTGGGAGATCCCTCGCGTCCTAACGGACGCTTCGGGATGACCTATGTATTTGTTTTTCTAAAGAAAATCGTCATCCCGAGCGAGCCCCCGCGACCATCGGGACGATGGTCGCGCTTCTATGATCTCGGCGACGCGAAGCGTCGCCGGGGGCGAGCCGAGGGATCTCCCGCGTCGGCACCGCGCCCGGCGAATGGGGAGGATTCATGACTTCGGTCGGCTGGTATCACTCTTCCACCGACCTGCCCCACTCCGGAGAGAGGACGTCACCCAGGTCCCGCTCCAGGGCCGGCCAGGCCGTGCCCCAGCAACAGGCGTGGGCCTGCCCCTCCAGCACCGACACGCGGTGCGTCGGGGCGCCCAAGCCATGGTGCTCCAGCACCCCGCGCGCCCAGGCGGGCGGCACGATGCGGTCGTTTTCTCCCAGAAGATGGGCCTGCGGCAGACGGGCCAACCGCCGAGCCGTGCGGGGGTCCAGGCCGGGCAACGCAGTGACCCGGTGATGGCGCGTCCAGGCGGCGGGATCGATCACCCCAGCGACGGTCACCAGCCCGCGCACGTCGGCGCGCGCCACCGCCAGCCGGGCGGCCAGGAAGGCGCCGCCGGAATACCCCACCAAGACCAGCGTCTCCGCCCCGGTCTGGTGCTTGAGGTCGTCAAGGGCGGTGTCCATGCGCGCCACCGCCTGGGGCGAGAACCGGTCCACGGTCCAGTCGCTCACGCGGCAGGCTGCAGCCCGTTCGTACTGGCACGGACGGGCCAGCGCCGCGACATGGGGCAGGCGCGACGCCACGGCCAGATCGAGCGCCACCGTATGACGCGGTGTGGGGTCGGCCGGCGGCCGGTCGCGATCCGGCCAGGCGGCGCCGTCGCCCTCGATGAACACGGCAAGATGCCCGGACGCCGCGCCGACCGGCGCGCGATCCGGCCCGATCCAGCCGACCAGCGTCATGTCGCCGGCATCAAGACGCTGGCGCATGAACCCGGCCGCTGCCGCGCGCTGTTCCAGGACCGCACGCGTCGGCCCGGCGGGGCCGGCACAGGCGCCGAACACGGCCGCCACCGCCAGGACCAGCACGGCCCGCCACGGGAATCGACCGTCGCCGCTCTGCCTGCCCGCGCGCGGTGTCACCGCACGATGTCGACGAAGCGGAACGAGAACCGCATCGCCTCGCCCGCCTGATCCCGGCGCCGCAACAAGGCCTCCAGGAATTCCTGCAGCGATTCGATCTCCGGCCTTTGTTGCGGGAAGATCGGAAAAGTGGACTCGGCAGCCAGAATCATGTCGCGTCCGTACGGCGGCGTCACCTCGTACACGCGTTCCCCGGAGGCGCCGCTGGCGTCGGGCGCGCCGATGTGCACTGGCCGGCCGGCCGCCGAGGACGCGTCGGGCCGCACCGGGTTTGGCAGCAGGTGGAACACCAAGCGTTCGTCGGCGTCGATGAAGGCCACATGCACATACCCGCGCGGCAACGTCGGCTGGACCGTCACCTGCAGGAACTCGCCCGGCCTGTACTCGCCGTCCGGCTTGCTGAGGTCGATGCCCGGGCCGTCCGACGAGCCCCACAGGTTGAGGGTCCCCAGCGTGGCACACAAGGGCGGCGGCGCGAATTCGACCGCCGTGGTGTCGATGGCCTCCACGCCACGGACGTCCGCCAAGTCCGCGCGCAAGCGATCCAGGTCGGTGGCACTGCCGACGTACCCGGTCACCCGCGCCGTGCCGCCGGGGCCGCGCGCGACGGAAAGCCCGCTGCACGGCACCGTCGCCGCCAGGTCGTTCAGATCCGGCAGGGGCGGACGCGCGGCCAGATCGGTGGAGTCGCCATCCGAGGCAGGATCGCCCCCCGTATCCGCGCCGTTCGTATCCGCGCCATCCGTGTTCGCGCCGTCCGGGGTGCTGGCCTGCGGCGGCGTTTGCGCCGGGTCCGCGTCGGACGTCGTGTCAGGGGTCGTGTCCGTGGCCGTCCCCACGTCTGTTGTATCGGTGTCCGGGTCCGAGTCGCGATCAACGGCCGCGTCCAAACCGGACGTGGCGGAACCGCCCCCCGCGTCCGGCGCCGGGATCTCGCCCGTCTCCACCTCCAGCCCAAGCATGGCGACCAGCGGGCGCACGGGCTCGGGGATCGCCCGGCCGCTCCATACCCACCACACGGCCCCGCCCGCCATGGCCCCGATCAGCAAGAGCGCCACCACGATCACCGCGCCGGCCCGGCCACCGCCGCCGCCGCGCTCCCGTTTCTTTGGCTTGCGGCGGGGCTCGTCGGTGGCCAGCCGGGTTTCCGCACCGATCAGGTCCCGCGCCCGAGCCGGCCGATCGTCCGGGTTCGGCTGCAGCATCCACGCCAGCTCGGCACGGAGCGCGCGCGGCACCTTGCTCAGATCGGGGACCTCGCGCCGCAGGTCCAGGATTTCGGTCAGACTGCCGCCGATCTCCATCGGCTCGCCCTGGGCCGCCGTGGCCAGCACCAGGCCGAGGCTGTAGATGTCCGAGCGACCGTCAACCTGGCCGCCGTGGTCCCCCAACTGCTCGGGCGAGGCGTACCGGTACTTGCCGGCGAAACTGCCGCCGATCACCGTGGCCACCGCCTCTTGACGGGCAATGCCGAAATCGATGATGCGTGGCTGGTCGAGCTTGCCTTCGTGGAACAGGATATTGTCGGGCGAGATGTCCCGGTGCACGACGCCGCGCTGGTGGACCTCGTCGAGGGCGGCGGCCAGCTTGTCGCGCAGCAGGCGGATCTCGTCATCCGTGAAGGTCCGTTCGCCGATCAGGTCCTTCAGCGACGGCCCGTCCACGTATTCCATGACGATGAACGGGTGATTGTGCTCATCCAGAAGCAGGCCACGGTAGCTGACGATCACCGGGTTTTTGATGGACTCCAGGATCCCCGCCTCGCGCCGGAACAGTTCGATGATGCTTTCGTCGCTGGCGAACTCCGGTTTGATCATCTTGAGCGCGTAGGGGCGCCCATTGAACAGGTGTTCCGCACGGTACACCTCGCCCATGCCGCCGGTGGCAACCAGGCGTTCGATGACGTAGGTGTGGGAGAGGATGGTGCCGATGGGGATGGTGCCACCGGACGGCCGGAGGGCACGGCCCCCGCCGGCGACACCCGGCTTCGAGACGACGGTTCCGTCGTCATCGGGCGGGGCGGATTCGCCGGCTCCGCGTCTTGTCTCTGACGTCTTCGCCTCCCTCGTCCCATGAGCCTCCCACCGGGGCTTCGACCCTGGTGGTGGTGGTGCCGCTTACGGCACCGCCAGTGTGGCGCGGGACGGTGTCCCGTTCAACACTGACGATGGTTGAGGGTCCCGGCGCGGGGCGCTTACCGTGCCAGCACGAAGTCCGTGCCCCGGCTGATGCCCACCGGCGTCACCATGGTCCGGCCGGCGATGCCGCCGCGGGTCGCCGCGTGGGCCAGCAACTGCTCCTCCAGCTTCTGCACCACCACGGGCACGGCATCCTCGACGTAGCTCTTGATCTCGACCACCGTCACCTGGCCGTCCCGGGGCGCGCGGTCGGCGCGGCGCACCCCGCCGCCGGCGCCGAAGCCTTCCAGGAAGGCGTAGGTAAACAGGCCGTGCCCCAGGATGTCGTACTCGGGCGCCTCCTGCCCGGCCCGGGCAGCGGTCAGAACATGCACCCCGGTCTCGCGGCTGAGCGAGTCGAGGAATCGCCGCTGTTCGAAGCCGTCGAACTGGCTCAGCGCCGCGCCGGCCCCGCAGGCATCGACCAGCAGCAGCATTTTCTGCGCCGGAATGCGTCGCAGCAGGTCGGCCAGTTCCTCGGCCGAGATCCCCTGGCTTCGCACGCCGGAGGCCGAGGCCTGCGACAGGTCGGCGGGCAGGAAATACCAGTCGCTGTCCAGGGCCTTGCCGTGACCGGCGAGATAGAGGATCAGCACATCGGACGGCGAGATGGTCTGCAGGCTTTGCAGGTGAGCGCGGATGGCGCTCTTCGTGGCCTGACGGTTGGTCAGCAGAGTCTGCCGCACACCCGAATAGGGCGTCCGCACACCGCGCTGGAAGAGCTGCGAGACCGACTGCGCGTCGGCCACGGCGAAGGTCAGGGCGCCCAGCCCGGCGGCCTGATAGGCATTGATGCCCACCGCCGTCAGGTAGAGCTGGCCGCCGCTGACGCCGCCGCCGGAGGCCTGCACGCTGGCGGTGGCCGGGTCGCTGGCCACGCCCTGCCAGCCCAGCGCGACGGCGGAGAAGGCGTTGCGCCCGGGCACCGCCGGGACCGCGAAGGTGACGGTCCGTCCGACCCCATCGCCGGACTCGTTGATGTCGGCGACGATGGCCTCGGGCGGCACACGCTTGTCATTGTTGTAGAGGCGGACGTCGGGCCGCGTGCCGTCGCTGCGGTTGACCGCCTTGACGGTGACGGTCACCGTCTCGCCCGGTGCCACGCCGCCGGAGGGCGAAACGGACACGGTCACCTCGGGCGGCAGACGCACCTCCTGCTGGATGGCCACCGACGGCCTGGTCGACAGCGCCATGCCCGGCTGTACGGATTTGGTCAGAAGGCCGGGTTCAAAATAGGTCTTGGCGAAGCGGTCCACCGGCAGGTCGCCGGCCGGGGTGCTCCAGACCACATCCTCGTAGGTGTCTATGGCGCCGTCGTAACGCCCCTCGGGCGAGACCACGGCCCAGCCGCCGGCGTTGGAGATCATGTGGGCAAGCAGCCGGAAGCTTTGACCATCCAGAACATGGACGGTGCCGTCGCCGCTGGCGGCCAGGATGCGGTCGGGACCGCTGCGCATGGCCACGTCGGTCACTGGCCCGGGCACCGGAGTCGGAAGGCGGGTGGCCTGCCCGCCGGAATGCTTGGCGAGGCCACCGTTGGAATCGCCGGAGACGGCCAGCCCGCCGGGCGCGGCCGACACGGCCGTCACTTCGGCATCGTGGGCACGCGCCTGCGCGATGCGCTGCCCGCTGGCCGCGTCCCAGATCTCGACGGTGCCGTTGGACAGACCCGCCACGACGCGGCCGTCGGCGGACATGGCCAGCGCGCTCACCGGCGCGGCGGGGCGCACACTCCGGCCGGCTCCGGCCGCCCCGATCACCAGCGAGCCGTCGCTGAAGGCCGCCGCGAACCGGCCACCATCATCCCGTGCCACGTGGGTCACGGCGCCCGCGCCCCGGTGCAGCGACTGCGCCTGGCCGCTGGCCAGCGTCACACCGAGCACGGTGCCGTCCGACCGCCCGAAGATCGCCTGGCGCCCGTCCGGCGAGATGTTGACCGACTGGACATTGGATGACGCGGCCGATGGCAGGCCGGCGACCGGCCGCCCGCCCGGCGCTGGCAAGACACGCGCCTGACGGTCGGTCGAACCGAGCAGCACGAAGCCGCCGTTCGGCCCCACATGAATATCGCGCACCGGCCCCATCCCGGCGGCGGTCAGGCGCTGAACCTCCGCGCCCTCGCGCAGGTCCCACAGGGCGATGGCCCCATTGCCCAGCACGGTCGCGGCGTGCGCCCATCCGGCGTCGATATCCAGGCCGCGGACCGCCCCGAGGTTGCCCCGGATTTGCAGCGTGGGCCGGAAGATTGTGCGGGTCTGGCTTTGCACCGCGCGGCCGACGGACCGGGTGCTGTTGCGCAGAACACTGGTCTGGGCCGCCGCGTCATACGCGGCGACCACACCGGCCCCACAGACGAGGACCGCGATCAGGCAGGCCAATGGCGCGGGCGCAAAGCGTCTCATCGCGGGTCCTCTCGTGCGGCGCCCCTGCCGAGGCGCGTTGCGTGTGCGGACAGGCTTGATCCGACTCGCTGTCGTAGCGCGTCGCTTACGAGTCGAGATTGACCAATTCAACCCGCCGGTTGGCCGGAGAGTTCGGCGCCGCCGGGTCCTTCAGCCGCTGCTCGCCGAAGCCCCGCGCCTGCAGGCGCGACGGCGCAATGCCGAAGTTCTCCACCAGGTACGACCGGACCGCCTCGGCGCGGCGTTGCGACAGGTCGGCATTATATGTTTCCCGGCCCGAGGCATCGGTGTGCCCGTAGACGCCGAACCGATAGGTCTTGAGTTCGTCCGACGACAGGGCGCGTCCAATCTGGTTCAGGGTGGCCATCGATTGCGGCAGAATGCGGGCCGAGTCGAACGCGAACAGAATGCTGTCGAACGAGGCCGACAACTGCCCGAGTCCCTCCTCAGGCGACGGTTCCTCCGCCTCTGGCGTCGAATGGACCCGCAGGCCGCGCGTGCGCGGCGACAACATGCGGATGATGTCGTCGGAGTCCATTTCCGCGCCGGACGCCTCTGGAACATCGATCAGGTTGTCGTCGGCCGCCTGGGCGGGCCCGAGGGTGGCGCCTGTCGCGGTCGCCAGACCGACGACCAGAACCATGGCAATGGCACGCGGCAACATGGCTGCACTCCTTGTGATCCGGAGACGTTTGATCCGAGGTCGTGTGATCCGAAGGATCGTGCTCTCGCCGCGCCGCAGCGCCCCCAAGAGGCCATGGGAGGGACCGTTGGGGCGCGCCGGACCCGGCGCGTGGCAGTCGTCGACCTTCAGCCCTTTCACAGTTGCATAGTGGGGAATTATGGCGATTTTGTCACCCCCAAGCGGGCGCCTGACCGGCGGCGGCGCGTTTCAACTCCCGTGAGTTCAGAGATTGCCCATCTGGCGGGCGAGGGCCAAATCATACTCCCCGGTGACCGGCTTCGTCTTACCGTCCTCGTCCATGATCGTAAAGCAGAACTCGAGTTTCGTGAAGTTGAACGAAATGGTCTCTATGGGACGGTCGCCGGACGAATTGGTCGTGTAGCGGGTAACCATTGCATTCCGAAAGATATATTCGGCGACGTTGACATTGTCCAAGTGAGTCGCGACCTGGTGGACTTCAAGATGCGCGCTCGATTTCTTGGTGAACGCCTCCATGAGCAGCGACGCCGAGGCCTCGTCCAGGGCCTTCGTCAGGGTCACGTCAAAAACAACCGTTTCCGATGCCATGCGTTTGGCGGCCGACTGCGACGGTGTGCTGATCGCGCGTTCAAGCCCCCAGTCGAACGTCAGGATATCCATCCAGTCCTTGTGGGTGCCGTGTGTCGCATTGCCCTTCACGGTGCCGTATTTCGCAAAAATCGCCATGACCGTGTCCTTCGTGATGGTGTGAGAGTGCGAACCTAGACCTCGCTGCGGTCCACCACCCAGGGCTCGCGGTCGGCGTCGGCGCACCACTCGATCATGGCCGGCAGGGCGTGAACCGCCTCCACGTACCCGGCGCAGACCTCGTCCAGGGGAACACCGTAGGTGCGGAAGCGGCTGGCCACCGGGGCGAACATCGCGTCGGCGATGGTGAAGCGGCCGAACAGGAACGGCCCGCCGGCGCGGTGATGGGCGCGGCAGTCCCGCCACAGGGTGGCGATTCGATCGATGTCCGCTTGCACGTCCGGCGCCGCATCCATCGCTGGCCGGTCGCGGCGCGTGTTCATTGGCATCGCCCGGCGCAAGGCGGCGAAGCCGGCGTGCATCTCGGCCGCCACCGACCGGGCCACGGCCCGCGACGCCTGGCTGTCGGGCCACAGGCCGGCATCGGGGTGGCGTTCGGCGATGTACTCCAGGATGGCCAGCGACTCCCACACGGTCAGGTCGCCGTGGCGCAGCACCGGGACCGTCCCGGCCCCGGAATGCGCCAGGATGCGGTCGCGGGTGTCCGCTTGGTCGAGCGGGATCACCTCCTCGCGGAACGGAATGCCGGCGACGCGCAGGGCCAGCCACGGGCGCAGCGACCAGGAGGAGTACGTCTTGTTGCCGATGACGAGAATATAGTCTGCCATGGGATGGGGACCTCGGACGGGACAGGAGACCCTCACACTAGCAGGACTTCCCCGACCGGGCACAGACCTTGCGCGCGGCCAGGCGCTGTTGCGAATCGGTGACGGCGGGGTATTATCCGTCGGCCGGACGTTTCCCCGCACCGGCGTTTCCTGCTAAGGGAGCGGACCGGAGCGGTTCGCCCCACCAGACGAATGCCCGGGCCGCCGGCCGTTCCCTCACCGCCCCACCGAAGGTATGCATGGCGTCCAAGACCTCACAGCCCGCCGCCCCCGCCGCCGACGGCGCGCAGGCCGCGCAGGTTCCGGACGACATCGCGCGCCTGTCGTTCGAGGAGGCGCTCAAGGCTCTGGAGGAGATCGTGCAGCGCCTGGAGACCGGCCGCGTCGACCTGGACGCGGCGGTGGCGGCCTACGAACGCGGCGTCTGGCTGCGCAAGCACTGCGAAGCCCGCCTGGGCGAAGCGAGAACCAAGGTGGAACGCATCGGCATCGGCGCCGACGGCGGTCCGTCGACCACCCCCCTGGACGTGGAGTAAGGGCCGCCGCGCCGTCACCACGGGCGCCCGGGCGCCCCGCCCTGCCCCACCCCGGCCCGGCCCGGACCCAGGACACTGACCAAGGAAGACCTCATGCCCGAATCCGGGACCCTGACCGAAGTTGCCACCGACCGCCCCGGCCCCGCCCTGAACGCCGCCATGGCCGAGACCAGCGAGGCCGTGAGCGCCCGCCTGTCCGAGTTGCTGTCGGAGGCCGACGCCCCCGAGGGCCGCGTCATCGAGGCCATGCGCTATTCCGCCCTGGCCGGCGGCAAGCGGCTGCGGCCGTTCCTGGTGGTGCGCTCGGCGGCGCTGTTCAACGTCTCGCCCAGCGCCGCGCTGACGGTGGCGGCGGCGCTGGAGATGGTGCACACGTATTCGCTGGTGCACGACGACCTGCCGGCCATGGACAACGACGACCTGCGGCGCGGCCGTCCCACCTGCCACAAGCAGTTCGACGAGGCCACCGCCATCCTGGCCGGCGACGGCCTGCTGACCCGCGCCTTCGAGGTGCTTTCCGATCCCGCCAGCCACGCCGATCCGGCGGTGCGCTGCGAACTGGTGCGCGAACTGGCGGCGGCGGCCGGGGCACGCGGCATGGTCGGCGGCCAGATGGTCGACCTGATGGCTGAACGCGGCATCGGCGACCCGGGCCTCGATGTCGCCAGCATCACCCGGATGCACCAGATGAAGACCGGCCGGCTGATCATCTTCGCCGGCATCGCCGGCCCGATCATGGGCAAGGCCTCCAGCCGGATGCGTGCCTGCCTGCACGCCTACGCGAGGGACCTGGGGCTGGCCTTTCAGATCGCCGACGACGTGCTCGACGAGACCGGCAGCGCCCAGGACCTGGGCAAGACCCCGGGCAAGGACGCGGCGAGCGGCAAGACCACGTTCGTCACCCTGCTTGGCCTGGAGGGCGCGCGCGAGCGGGCGCGGCTGCTGTCGGACCAGGCCGTGGCCCACCTGGATGTGTTCGGCCGCGAGGCCGATCTGCTGCGCGCGGTGGCGCGGTTCGTCGTGGAACGAGACAAATAGATAGACAGCTCCCCACGGGTCGGATTCCTTGCGGGTCGGTTGTGTGAGTAAACGAGAAGGACCAGAGCGTTGCCAGAACGCCCCGAGACCCCGGTGCTGGACACCGTGACGTTCCCCCAGGACATCCGCCACCTGTCGCTGGATGACCTGACCCGTTTGGCCGAGGAAGTGCGCGCCGAGGTGATCGACGCCGTCTCCTGCACCGGCGGGCACCTGGGCGCCGGGCTGGGCGTGGTGGAACTGACCGTGGCCCTCCACCACGTGTTCGAGACCCCGCACGACCGTATCATCTGGGACGTCGGCCACCAGTGCTACCCGCACAAGATGCTGACCGGCCGCCGCGACCGAATCCGCACGTTGCGCCAACCCGGGGGCCTGTCCGGGTTCACGCGCCGGGCGGAGAGCGAATACGACCCGTTCGGCGCCGGCCACAGCTCCACCTCGATCTCCGCCGGTCTCGGCATGGCCATCGCCCGCGATCTGGCCGGCGAGACGCGCAGCGTCGTGTCCGTGATCGGGGACGGCTCGATGAGCGCCGGCATGGCCTACGAGGCCATGAACAACGCCGGCGACACCAATACGCGGCTGATCGTCATCCTCAACGACAACGACATGTCGATCGCACCGCCCGTGGGTGCGCTGAGCGCGCACCTGTCGCGCCTGCTGTCGTCCAAGCCGTGGCTGTCGGTGCGCAACGCCGCCAAGGACCTGGTCGCGCATCTGCCCCGGCCCATGGAACGCGCCGCGCGCCAGATGGACGAGTTCGCGCGCGGCTTCGTCACCGGCGGCACGCTGTTCGAGGAACTGGGCTTCTACTACGTCGGTCCCATCGACGGCCACCGGCTCGATCACTTGGTGCCGGTGCTGCGCAACGTGCGCGACACCAAGCAGGACGGCCCGGTGCTGGTGCACGTGGTGACCAAGAAGGGGTACGGCTATCCGCCGGCCGAGACGTCGCCGGAGAAGTATCACGGCGTGGGCCGCTTCAATGTGGTGACGGGGGCGTTCCACAAACCGGCCGCGCAGGCCCCCAGCTACACCAGCGTGTTCGCCAAGGGTCTGATCGCCGAGGCCGAGCATGACGACCGCATCGTCGGCATCACCGCCGCCATGCCGGCCGGCACCGGCCTCGACAAGTTCGGCGATCACTTTCCCGAGCGCTGCTTCGACGTCGGCATCGCCGAGCAGCACGCGGTCACCTTCGCCGCCGGCATGACCTGCGAGGGCTTCAAGCCTTTCGTGGCCATCTATTCCTCGTTCATGCAGCGCGCCTACGACCAGATCGTGCACGACGTGGCCTTGCAGGGCCTGCCGGTGCGCCTGTGCATGGACCGCGCCGGCTATGTCGGGGCGGACGGCGCCACGCATCACGGCGCCTTTGACCTGCCGATGCTGCTGTGCCTGCCGGGCATGGTGATCATGGCGCCCTCGGACGAGGGCGAGATGATGCATATGATGGCCACCCTGGCCGCCTATGACGACGGCCCCAGCGCCATCCGCTACCCGCGCGGCGAGGGCGAGGGCGTCGACCTGCCGGAGCGCGGCACGCCGCTGCCGATCGGCAAGGGCCGCGTGGTGCGCGAGGGCAAGGTGGTGGCCCTGCTGTCCCTGGGCACGCGGCTGTATCCGTGCCTGCGCGCGGCCGAGGATCTGGCCCAGCGCGGCCTGTCGCCGACCGTGGCCGACGCCCGCTTCGCCAAGCCCATGGACATGGACCTGCTGCGCCGCCTGGCCACCGAACACGAGGTGCTGGTGGTGGTCGAGGAGGGCTCGGTCGGCGGTTTCGGCGCCCACGTGGTGCAGACGCTGGCCACCGAGGGTCTGTTGGACGCCGGACTCAAGGTGCGCACGCTGTGTATGCCCGACCGCTTCGTCGAGCAGGGCAAGCCTGAGCAGCAGCTCGTGGACGCTGGAGTCGATCCGGCCGGCATCGCCGCCACGGTGCTGGCCCTGCTGAACGGATCAACAGCCCTGGCCGAGCAGCCGGCGCGGGCGTGAGGGCCGAAAGCACTTCAAAAGAGGGTTCCTCGCCCCGCTGAGCGGGTAGCGACACCCCCTCTCATCCCTATCATAGTCATACCGGGCCACGGAAATCGTGACACGTTTTCCGGACCGTCGGCACACGACCTTGGGAGATCCCTCGCGTCCTAACGGACGCTTCGGGATGACGTATGTATTTGCTTTTTTTAAAGAAAATCGTCATCCCGAGCGAGCGAGGCGAGCCGAGGGATCTCCCGCGTCGGCACCGCGCCCGGCGAATGGCGACGAGTCATGACTTCGGTCGGCTGGTATCACACGTCTCCGCCAGTGTTCGCGCGAGCCGACGGGTCGGCGCATGACCCCACCCCAACCCTCCCCGTAAACGGGGAGGGAGTCCGGCCGGCACCCTCTTTACGACGAACGCTCCAGCCCACCGGAAGGTGCCTACCTAACCCCTCCCCCATTTATGGGGGAGGTCGGGAGGGGGTTCAGGCGGAAAACAGCGGCTTTGGATGTGTGTGAATCAGATCGCCTCTCATCCACAGCGTGTCCGGGGACAGGTCGATGTCCTCGGTCCAGGTGACCACGCCGTTCGCGACATGGGCCTTCATGAACAGGCCGTTCTCGACCAAGGGCGCGAAGGCAGGATATTTCAGATAGGGTTTCATGTCGAAGCGCCGCCGGTCCCCGGTGGCAAATGTCACCTCCAGCGTGAAGTCAGGGTGCGGCACGACCTGAACGGCATCCGGACTCATCATCGGTCGGCTCCGCCCCTACCCCGCCTCGGCCGGCGCGGGCAGCGCCATCCAGTCCGGCACGCGCGGCGTCAGGCGTGCGTCACCGCAGACTAGCGGCGCGCCGGTGGCCAGCGCCTCCAGCCGCACCACGGCCAGCCCCAGTCCCGCTGTCTCGTCGATCACCATCCCGGAGCGCATCTCGCCGGCGTCCTTGCCGGCCTCGGTGAACAGGGGCGTGCCCGGCTCCGGCACCGGTCCGGCGATACTCACCGGCATCAGGCGGCGCTTCAGCAGGCCCCGGTACTTGGTGCGGGCGGTCAACTCCTGGCCCATGTAGCAGCCCTTGGCGAAGTCCACCCCACCAAGGTCGTCCAGGCCGCATTCCAGGGCGGTGCGCTTTTCGATGTCCATGTCGCGGGCGCCGTCGGGCAGTCCCAGGCCCAGACGGTGGCGGTCATAGGCCGAGGCGTCCACCAGTCGCGCGCCCAGGTTCTCCAGGATCGAGCCGGCCCGATCGGCCGGAAGATACAGCCGCGCCCCGGCACGGGGCAGGCGCGGGTCCATGAACACCACGCGGTCATCCAACATATGCGCCGCGCCCGCCTCGTTCGGCAGTCCCAGCACGTGCGGCACCGCCTCGCCCCAGACCGCCGCCACGCTCCAACCCTCGGCCGGCGCCAGCGCGATCTTGGCGCGCAACTTGAACCGCCGCAGGCGCGCGCGCAAATCCTCCAGCCGCGCGGCCTCGACCTCGATCAGCACGGTGTCGCCGTGCGCGGCGAGAACCAGGTCGAACAGCACCTTGCCCTGCGGCGACAGCAGCGCCGAGAACACGGCCCGCGCCGGCGACACCTTGGTTACGTCGTTGGTCACCAGCCCCTGCAGGAACCGCACCCGGTCCTCGCCGCTCAGGACCAGCAGGGCGCGGGTTTCGAGAATCGTGGCATCAAGAGCGGTCATTGGCGGGCGGTCCGGATATGCGGGTGAAGGTCCCCGCAGACGTAAGCCTTTCCGGGTCTTTGGCAAGCCCCGACCTTGGCAACGCGGGTGGCGCGGTCTATAAGGCCGGTCATGCGTATTCTGTTCGCCGACGATGGCGTTCCCTACGATGGGAAAACGCCCGCCGAAGCCCCCCTGGGCGGGGGTGAACGCGCCGTTGTCAACCTGGCCCGGGCGTTGGCCCTGCGCGGCCACGTCGTCACCGTGGCCACGGCGATCATCGACCCCGTGCGCGCCGACGGCGTCGCCTGGGTGCCCCTGCCGATGGACGAAGGCGAGCGATCGCTGCCGGCCGACACGGACGTGCTGGTGGCTGTGCGACGGCCCTCGCTGCTGTCCCTGCCGGTGCGCCCCGGACGGCGGGTGGTGTGGGTGCAGGGCCGGCCGGACTATCTGGTGCGCCCGACGGTGCGGGCGCGGCTCGCCACCCAGCGCCCCGACCTGCTGTACCTCAGCGTCAGTCAGCAATCCGCCGGCCCCGCCCTGAGCGGCCGCGGCGGCGGCATGAGCGCGCGCGTCATCGCGCCCGGCGCCGCCCGGCCGTTCCTGGAGACCGAGGGCGCGGCCCCGGCCGATCCGCCGGTGGCGGTGACCACCGCGCATCCGCTGCACGGCGGCCTGGACTGGCTGCTCGACCGGTGGGAACACGGCATCGCGCCGGCGGTGCCCAAGGCCCGCCTGCACGTGTACTCGGCTCTGCTGTCGGCCGGGCTGGCCGGAGAGGCGGTGCCCGAAGGGTTGGACCCGCTGGTGGCGCGTGTTCGCGCGCTCGCCGAAAAGGGCGTCGAGGTGCGCGAACCGCAGCCCGAGGCCGCCCTGGCCGACGCTTGGCGCACGGCGCGGGTGTTCCTGCACCCCGGGCAGGTCTGGGACCACGCTTGCTGGCCGCTGGTCGAGGCCCAGGCGCTGGGCCTGCCGGCCGTGGCCCGCCCGCTGGGCGGCGCGCCGGAACGCATCGCCAATGGCGATAGCGGCATGTTGGTGCCCGACGACGACGCTTTCGTCAACGTGGCCGTCCAGATCCTGACCGATGACGGCCTGCACCGGGGCATGGCGGAGGAGGCCCGGGCGCCGGCCCGCCTGCGCGCCTGGGACGATGTCGCCGAGGATCTCGAAACCCACTGGTTCAGCTTCAGCCGATGACTCAGCCAACCCCGCACGGGATGAAACTCCTGTTTATCACCAACAGCCGCATCGGCGACGCGGTGTTGTCCACCGGGCTGCTCTCGTATGCCATGGAGCACTACCCGGGCGTCCACATCACCGTGGCCTGCGGGCATGTCGCGGCGCCGCTGTTCGAGGGTCTGCCGGCCCTGGACCGCCTGATCCCCATGCACAAGAAACCCTGGGGCGGTCACTGGCGCGCGTTGTACGCGCAGACCAAGGGCACCAAGTGGGACCTGATCATCGACCTGCGCGGCTCGCCGCTGCCGTGGCTGCTGTGGCCGCACCGCACCCTGCGGCCTCAGGGCCACGCGGTGGCGCCGGACCACCGCCTGCGGCGCATCGCCACGACGGTCAGCAAGACGGGCTTCAGCCATCCGCCGGAGCCGCACCTGTGGACCCGGCCGGAGGACGAGGCGGCGGCCGACGCCGCACTGGCGGGAACCGGCGACGGTCCCATTCTGGCGCTGGCGCCGACAGCCAACTGGATCGCCAAGGTCTGGCCGGCCGACCGGTTCGTGGAGCTGGCCCGGCGCCTGACGGCCCCGGATGGGCCGCTGCCCGGCGCGCGGATTGCCGTGGTGGCGGCACCGGATGAACGGGAGGCGGCCGCCCCGGTGCTGGACGCCCTGGCCGGCCCCGGCACCATCGATCTGGTTGGCCGCCTGCATCTGCTGGCGGTCGCGGCGGTGTTCTCCCGCTGCGCGTTGTTCGTCGGCAATGATTCCGGCCTGATGCACATGGCGGCGGCGGCGGGCGCACCGACCGTCGGTCTGTTCGGCCCGTCCCGGGACGAACATTACGCTCCCTGGGGCCGACACTGCCGGGTGGCGCGCACCGACAAGTCCTACGACGAGTTGTTCCCGCCCACGCTCAAACCGGACTCGGTCACCGGAACCCTGATGGACACCTTGCCGGTGGACCGTGTCGAGGACACAGCCCGAGCCCTGTTGCGGAAGATCGGCGCCACCACGGCGGCCTGAGCGCGAGCGTTGACCCGGCGCGACCTTTGCCGCGAGGATGGGGCACATCAGTCGTCGCGGCGATGGCTGCCACCGTCTCGCCACCATCCGGCGTACGCTGCCCGGGCGTTCCTCTTTCTCTTCGGCGTCCGTCCGTCCGCCCCCCGCCGCGTCAAGGGAGTTCCGTTCCATGGATCCGCGCGTCTTGCAGGCCATCACCGGTGACCCCATCGGCGGGACCGAGCGGTTCTTCGAGCGCCTGGTGACGGCCCTGCACCGCGACGGGATCCAGCAACTGGTGATGCTGCGCGACGTGCCCGACCGGGTGACCCGTCTGCGCGCGGCCGGGCTGCATCCGGTGACCATGAAGTACGAAGGCCTGTCCTTCCTCGTCCGGCGCCGCATCCGGCGCTATGTCAACAGTTTCCAGCCGGGTCTGGTGGTGGCCTGGACGCCCGACACCGTGCACCACGTCACCGGCATGGGCGTGCCGGTGCTGGGCCGGTGGGGCATCGGCAAGCCCCTGGAGGCCTATCGCCAGTGCCAGCACCTGTTGGTGCACAGCGGATACGAGCAGGACACGGTGCTGGCCCAGGGCTGGCCGCGCGAGCGCGTGCACGTGCTGCCGCCGCTGGTCGAGCAGACGCCCCTGCCGCCGGTGCCGCGCAAGACCCTGTTCACGCCGGAACAGGCGCCGCTGCTGTTCGCGGCCGGGCAGATGACCGAGCGGCGCGAGTTCGCCACCATCCTGCGCGTGATGCAACGGCTGCCCGAGGTCTATCTGTGGATCGCCGGCGACGGCCCGGAACGCGATGCCCTGGAGACCATCGCCTACGAACTCGGCATCAAGCCGCGCGTGCGCTTTCTGGGGTGGCGCGACGACCTGGGGGCGCTGTACGCGGCCAGCGACGTGGTGGTGTGCACCGGCCGCGACGGCCTACCCGATCACGCGGCCATCGAGGCCTGGGCGCACGACAAGCCGGTGGTGGGCATCGGCCAGCCGGAACCGCACTCGGTGATTCGCGTCAATGAGAACGCCCTGGTCCTGCCCGGCGACGACCTGGTGACCATCACGCAGGGCCTGAAGTGGTTGCTCATGGAACCGAACGCGTTGACGATCCTCATCAACGCCGGGCGCGAGACCTTCGCCCAGGGGTATATGGTGTCGCAGATCCTGGCGCGGTATCGTGGCCTGTTCGAGCATATCGCCCATGTCGACGCGACCTGACAGAGGCTGGCCGGCAGGACCAACGCGGGAGAACGAAACGTGCAGACGACGGAGCCCTTCGATCTTTTGGTGCGTGGCGGTACGGTCGTGACACCCGCCGGGGCCGAGGCAATCAACGTCGGCGTCCGCCACGGCCGCGTCGCCGCCCTGGGCGTTCCGGACACGGCCCCGGCGGCGGAGGTGCTCGACGTGCGCGGGCTGCACGTACTGCCGGGGGTGATCGATTCCCAGGTCCATTTCCGCGAACCCGGCCTGGAGCACAAGGAGGACCTGGAGAGCGGCACGCGCGGGGCGGTGCTCGGCGGCGTGACCGCCGTCTTCGAGATGCCCAACACCAGCCCCAACACCGACACGCCCGAGGCCCTGGCCGACAAGCTTGCCCGGGCGCGGGGGCGCGCCTGGTGCGACCATGCGTTCTTCCTCGGCGCCACCGACGCCAACGCCGACCGGCTGGGTGACTGGGAGACCCTGCATGGCTGCGCCGGCGTCAAGGTGTTCATGGGCTCGTCCACCGGCTCGCTGCTGGTCGAGGACGACGACGTTCTGCGGCGCGTGCTGGCCGGCGGCCGGCGCCGGGTGGCGGTCCACGCCGAGGACGAGGCGCGCCTGCGCGAACGCAAGGCCATCGCCGAGGAGAAGGCCGACCCGGCCGCCCACCCCGAGTGGCGCGACGTCGAGACGGCGGCGCGAGCGACGCGGCGGCTGTTGACGCTGGCGCGCGAGACCGGGCGGCGCGTGCATGTGCTGCATGTGACCACCGAAGAGGAACTGCCCCTGCTGGCCGAGGCCCGCGATCTGGCCAGCGTCGAGGTCACGCCGCAGCACCTGACACTGGCCGCGCCGGATTGTTACGAGGGCCTGGGCAGCTTCGCGCAGATGAACCCGCCGATCCGCGAGGGACGCCACCGCGATGCCCTGTGGCGGGCGGTGGCCGACGGCTTGGTGGACGTGATCGGCTCCGACCATGCTCCGCACACACGCGAGGAAAAGTCCCGCCCGTACCCCCAGTGTCCGTCCGGAATGCCGGGGGTGCAAACCCTGGTGCCGGTGATGCTGGCGCACGTGCATGTCGGGCGGTTGAGCCTGCGGCGCTTCGTCGACCTGACCAGCGCCGGACCGGCCCGCCTGTACAACATCGCCGGCAAGGGGCGCATTGCGCGCGGCTATGACGCCGACTTTACCATCGTCGATCTGAACGCCGAACGCACCATCGACACCGCCTGGATCGCCAGCAAGAGCGGCTGGACGCCCTATCACGGAATGCCGGTGAGCGGGTGGCCGATGATGACGGTGATTCGCGGCCGGGTGGTCATGCGCGACGGCGCGACGGTGGGCGAGCCCCTCGGCGAGCCGGTGCGGTTCCAGGGCGTATGAGGCGTGCGCGATTCGCCGCAGTTTTTACAGGGATTCGGCGAGCGGCGGAGCATCTCCGCCGCGACATGTTCCACCCGAACCGGGCACAGGGCCGTTGCGGCCAAGAGATCGGCGCCACGCCGCGCCGCACGCGGCGCCCAAAACATCGGACGAGCCCGGTGGGCCTTGTTTCGTTTCAACGGCCTCTTACATGCCGGAAACCGAAGACGGTCGGCCGCAATGGCTTGATTGCCGCGGATATTCCGCAGTGCACATCAGGTTTTTTGCGCGGCGCAACGAGTCCTGGGCCGGTTCGTCGCAGTCGGCATGACGGCTTGACTTGTCAGGGGGCGTTGACTACACCACTGCGGTTTCCGGGATCCGCCCGCCGAACACTGTGACAATCCCGCACGATCCGCGGAGCTTCATATCATGACCGAAATGCTCCAAGAATACCTGCCGATCCTGATCTTTCTGGGATTGTCCGTGGTGATCGCCATTGGCGCGGTGGTGGGTTCGATTGTGGTGGTCCCGCAGAAACCTGATCCGGAGAAGGATTCGGCGTACGAGTGCGGGTTCGAGGCCTTTGAGGATGCCCGCGCCAAGTTTCAGGTTCGCTTCTATCTTGTTGCCATTCTGTTCATCATCTTTGACCTTGAGATTGCATTTCTGTTTCCGTGGGCCGTCAGCCTGGGCAACATCGGCCTGTTCGGATTCTGGTCGATGATGGTGTTCCTGGCCGTCCTGACCATCGGGTTCATCTACGAGTGGAAGAAAGGGGCCTTGGAATGGGAATGAGCGAATCCACGTCGACGAGCCTCTCCGTCGGGCAGCCGCTGCCGCCGGGCCAGGAACAGGATGCCCTGCTGAAGGCCGTGGGCGGCGAGATGGAGGACAAGGGCTTCGTCATCGCCAGTGTCGACAAACTTGTGAACTGGGCGCGCACCGGCTCGTTGTGGCCGATGACCTTTGGCTTGGCCTGCTGCGCGCTGGAGATGATTCACTGCGCCTGCGCGCGCTATGACCTGGACCGCTTCGGCGTCGTCTTTCGGCCCAGCCCGCGCCAGTCGGACGTGATGCTGGTGGCCGGCACGTTGACCAACAAGATGGCTCCGGCCTTGCGCAAGGTGTATGACCAGATGGCCGAGCCGCGCTGGGTTATCTCCATGGGATCGTGCGCCAACGGCGGCGGGTACTATCACTACTCCTATTCCGTGGTGCGCGGCTGTGACCGGATCGTGCCGGTCGACGTGTATGTCCCGGGCTGCCCGCCGACGGCGGAAGCGCTGTTGTACGGCATCCTGCAGCTTCAGAAGAAGATCAACCGGACAGGGTCCCTGTTCCGTTAGACGGGACACGGGCAAGCACGGACGTCCCGCTTGGGGGAGCGCGGGCGTGCCGGGGCATTTGTATGGCCGCCAGCGGTGATCCGTCCCGCGCGTGGCTGTTCGAGACGGGGTGGAAGACCATGCTTTTGTCCGCGGAACAGATCGAGGCCCTGCAGGAACTGGGTCAGCGCATCGCTTCGGCGCTGCCCGACGCGGTGCGCGAGACCCACATGTCCAAGGACGAGTTGGTGGTCAGCGTCAACCGCCACGACATCGTGCAGGTGCTGACCCTGTTGCGCGACGATCCCAACTGCATGTTCAAGCAACTCGTCGACGTCTGCGGCGTCGACTGGCCGGACCAGGACGAGCGCTTCGAGGTGGTCTATAACCTGCTCAGCCTGAAGCACAACCAGCGCGTCCGCGTGCGCCTGACCACCAGCGAGGATCAGCCGGTGCCCTCGGTGGTCGAGGTGTTCAGTTCGGCCAACTGGTTCGAGCGCGAGGTCTGGGACATGTACGGCGTGGTCTTCTCCGGCCATCCCGATCTGCGCCGGCTGCTGACCGACTACGGGTTCGAGGGCCATCCGCTGCGCAAGGACTTCCCGCTGACCGGAACCATGGAAGTCCGCTACGACGATGAGCAGGCGCGGGTGGTGTACGAACCGGTGCGCCTGACCCAGGACTTCCGCAATTTCGATTTCCTGAGCCCCTGGGAAGGCGCGCTGGACCCGGCCGTGGACGCGGCGGCGCGCGCGTTGCCGGGCGACGAAAAGGCGACCGGCTAACGGGCCGGCGGGGCGAGCGACCGGGCGGCGACAGGACGAGGCAGGCGAGACCATGGCCCAGACCGAGATCAAGAGCTACAACCTCAACTTCGGCCCCCAGCACCCGGCCGCGCACGGCGTGCTGCGCCTGATCCTGGAGCTGTCCGGCGAGGTGGTGGAACGGGCCGACCCGCACGTGGGCCTGCTGCATCGCGGCACCGAAAAGCTGATCGAATACAAGACCTACCTTCAGGCCCTGCCCTACTTCGACCGGCTGGAATACGCGTGTCCGCTGAACATGGAACACGCCTATGTCCTGGCGGTCGAAAAGCTGCTGGGGACCGAGGTTCCGCCGCGCGGCAAATACATCCGCACGCTGTTCTCAGAGATCACGCGCATCATCAACCACATCATGAACACGACGTCGTTCGCGCTCGACCTGGGCGCCATGACGCCGATGCTGTGGGGCTGGGAAGAGCGCGAGCACCTGCTGGAGTTCTGCGAACGGGCCTCCGGCGCGCGGATGCACATGGCCTACTATCGTCCGGGCGGCGTGGCCAAGGACGTGCCGCCCGATCTGCTGGACGATATGTACAAATGGTGCGATGGGTTTGAGAAGTTCATGGTCGACATGGTGTCGCTGCTGGACGAGAACCGCATCTTCCGCCAGCGCACCGTCGACATCGGCATCGTCTCGCAGGAGGACGCGCTCAACTGGGGCTTCACCGGCCCCGTGCTGCGCGCCACCGGCATCCCCTGGGACCTGCGCAAGGCGCAGCCCTACGATGCCTTCGACGAGATGGAGTTCGACGTCCCCGTCGGTACGACCGGCGATTGCTTCGCCCGCTATCTGGTGCGCATGGAAGAGATGCGCCAATCCCTGCGCATCATCCGCCAGTGCATCGAGAAAATGCCCGACGGCCCGGTGAAGGCGGACGACAAGAAGGTCACGCCCCCGTCCCGGCCGGAGATGAAACGCTCGATGGAAGCCCTCATCCATCATTTCAAACTGTACACCGAGGGCTTCAAGGTGCCGCCCGGCGAGACCTATACGGCGGTTGAGGCGGCCAGCGGCGAATTCGGGGTCTACCTGGTGTCGGACGGCAGCAACCGGCCGTACCGCTGCAAAATCCGTTCCCCCTGCTACGCGCATTTGCAGGGCCTCGACCTGCTGTCGAAGGGCCACATGCTGGCCGACATCCCGGCCAATATCGGCTCCATTGACGTTGTGTTTGGCGAGATCGACCGATGACTGCCGCGAAGACCATTCCCGATCCCGACGCAGCCGATGCGCCCTTTGCCTTCACCGAGGCGAATCTGGCCGAGGCGCGCCGCATCCTTGCCAAGTACCCCGAGGGCCGGGACCGCAGCGGTGTGCTGCCGCTGCTCGATCTGGCGCAGCGCCAGCAGGGGTGGATCTCGCGCGGCGTGGTCGAGGCCGTGGCGGAGATCACCAACACGCCGCCGATCCGCGTGTGGGAGGTCGTGACCTTCTACACCATGTACAACCAGCACCCCATCGGCCGCCATCACGTGCAGATCTGCACCAACCTGCCGTGCTGGCTGCGCGGGTCGGACGAGATCATGCGGGCCGCGCGCGAGGTGTTCGGGGACGCGTTCGGCCGCACCACGGACGATGGCATCGCCACCGTCTCGGAGGTCGAGTGCCTCGGCGCCTGCGTCAACGCGCCCATGGTGCAGATCGGCGACGACTACCACGAAGACCTGGATTACGAGAGCGCCAAGGCTCTGTTCCAGGCCATCCGCCACGGCCGCCCGGTGCAGGCCGGGTCGTGGGCCGACCGCCAGTGCTCGGCGCCGTCCGGGACGCGGACCACGCTGACCACCGACCCGACCACGCCCGACGGCGGCAAATGGATCGCCGCCGACAGCCCGGCGGTCTCCGCCGGCGGCGCCGACTAGGGAGAGCGCGCCATGCTGCTGAGCGACAAGGACCGCATCTTCACCAACCTCTACGGCGTCCACGACTGGACCCTGAAGGGGGCGCTGTCGCGCGGCGACTGGGACGGCACCAAGGCCATCCTGGCCCAGGGCCACGACTGGATCATCGATCAGGTCAAGGCGTCCGGCCTGCGCGGACGCGGCGGCGCCGGGTTTTCGACCGGCCTGAAGTGGTCGTTCATGCCCAAGACGGTGGGTGAGCGACCGCATTATCTGGTGGTCAACGCCGACGAGGGCGAGCCCGGCACCTGCAAGGACCGGGACATGATGCGCAACGATCCGCACAAGCTGCTGGAAGGCTGCCTCATCGCCGGCTTCGCCATGCGCGCGCACGCGGCCTACATCTACATCCGTGGCGAGTTTTATCGCGAAGCCGAACGCCTGGAGGCGGCCATCGCCCAGGCCGAGGAGGCGGGCCTGCTGGGCGACAACGCCTGCGGCTCCGGCTGGCCGTTCCGGGTGTACGTCCACCGGGGCGCCGGCGCCTACATCTGCGGCGAGGAAACAGCGCTGATCCAGTCGCTGGAGGGCAAGAAGGGCCAGCCGCGCCTGAAGCCCCCCTTCCCCGCCGGCGTCGGCCTGTACGGCTGCCCGACCACCGTGAACAACGTCGAGAGCATCGCCGTCGTGCCCGCCATCCTGCGGCGCGGCGCCTCGTGGTTCGCCGGCATCGGCCGCGAGAACAACACCGGCACCAAGGTGTTCTGCATCTCCGGGCACGTGAACACTCCGTGCAACGTCGAAGAGGCGATGAGCATCCCGCTGCGCACACTGATCGAAAAGCACGCGGGCGGGGTGCGCGGCGGCTGGGACAACCTTATGGCGGTCATTCCGGGTGGGGCGTCGGTACCGTTGATCCCGAAACATGTCTGCGACGACGTGCTGATGGACTTTGACGCCCTGAAGGAGGTCAAGTCCGGCCTGGGCACCGCCGCCGTCATGGTCATGGACAAGTCCACCGATGTGGTGAAGGCGATCGCGCGTCTGTCGGCCTTCTACATGCACGAAAGTTGCGGTCAGTGCACGCCGTGCCGCGAGGGCGCCGGTTGGATGTCCCGGGTGATGAACCGGATGGTCAGGGGCGATGCCGAGATCGAGGAAATCGATATCCTGGAAGAGGTGACGCGCCAGATCGAGGGCCACACCATCTGCGCCCTGGGCGACGCGGCGGCGTGGCCGATCCAGGGATTGATCCGGCACTTCCGTCCGGAGCTTGAGCGTCGTATTCAGGCACGCAAGGGTGTGGCGCCGACCCCTGCGGCGGCCGAGTAGGTCCGGGTGTGACGGGGGCGAGGAAGGAAGGGACGCGGGTATGCCCAAGCTGACCATTGACGGCATCGAGGTCGAGGCCGACGCCGGAATGACCATCATGCAGGCCGCCGACATGGTGGGCATCGAGATTCCCCGATTCTGCTATCACGAGCGCCTGTCCATTGCCGGCAACTGTCGCATGTGTCTGGTGGAGGTCAAGCCCGGCCCGCCCAAGCCGGCCGCCGCCTGTGCCCTGCCCATCTCTGAGGGGATGCAGGTCTGGACTCAGTCCGATCTGGCCAAAAAGGCGCGCAAGGGGGTGATGGAGTTCCTGCTCATCAACCACCCGCTGGATTGCCCGATCTGCGACCAGGGTGGCGAGTGCGACCTGCAGGATCAGGCCATGGCCTTTGGCTCCGACCGCTCGCGGTATATCGAGCACAAACGCGCGGTCCCCGAGAAGTACCTGGGCCCCCTGGTCAAAACGTCCATGAACCGGTGCATCCACTGCACCCGCTGCGTGCGCTTCATCACCGAGGTGGCCGGGATCCCGGAACTGGGCATGATCGGGCGCGGCGAGGATTCCGAGATCACGTCGTACGTCGAAAAGGCCCTGACCAGCGAACTGTCCGGCAACATTGTCGACCTGTGCCCGGTGGGGGCGCTGACCAGCGCGCCCTACGCCTTCCACGCGCGTCCGTGGGAGTTGCGCAAGGTTCAGTCCATCGACGCGCTGGACGCGGTCGGCTCCGCCATCCGCGTGGATGTGCGTGGCAATGCCGTCATGCGGGTGCTGCCGCGCCTGAACGAGGACGTCAATGAGGAGTGGCTGGCCGATAAGTCGCGCCACGCCATCGACGGCCTGCGCTATCAGCGCCTGGATCGGCCTTATGTGCGCGAGAACGGCACGCTCCGCCCGGCTTCGTGGGAGGAGGCTTTGCGGGCCGTGGCCGGCCGCCTGCTGGCCACCGACGCCGACAAGGTCGCGGCCATCGCCGGCGACATGGCCGACGCCGAGGCCATGGTTCTGCTGAAGGACCTGATGGGCGTGATCGGCAGCCCGCACCTCGATTGCCGGCAGGACGGCGCGGCGCTCGATCCGACGGACCGCGCCGGCTATCTGTTCAACCCGACCATCCCGGGCATCGAGGACGCCGACGCGCTGCTGATCGTCGGCTCCGATCCGCGCTGGGAGGCGCCGATCCTCAACGCCCGCATCCGCAAGCGCTACCTGATGGGCAAGTTCCCGATCGGCGTGCTGGGACCGCGCACCGACCTGACCTACAAAGTGCAGGACCTGGGCAACGATCCGAAGACGCTGGAAACGCTGGCCGGTGGCAAGCACGACTTCGCCAAGGTTCTGGAGGCGGCCCAGCGGCCGCTGATCCTGGTGGGCATGGGGGCGCTGGCGCGACCCGACGGCGCCGCCGTCATGGGCTGGGTGCGGCGCATCGCCGAACGCGTCGGCGCCATTTCAGAGGATTGGAACGGTCTCGGCGTGCTGCACACCGCCGCCGCACGCGTCGGCGGCCTGGACCTGGGCTTCGTTCCCGGCGAGGGCGGCCGCGACACCAACGCCATCCTGGAGGGCGCCGAGAAGGGCGATATTCAGGTGGTCTACCTGCTGGGCGCCGACGAGATCGACACGGCCCTCCTGGGCGAGGCGTTCGTGATCTATCAGGGCCACCACGGCGACGCCGGCGCCAACCGCGCCGACGTGATCCTGCCGGGGGCCGCCTACACCGAAAAGGACGCCAGCTACGTCAACACCGAGGGCCGTCTGCAACGAACCTGGCTTGGCGTGCACCCGCCCGGCGAGGCGCGCGAGGACTGGCGGATCATCCGCGCCCTGTCGGGGGCCATGGGCAAGCCCCTGTCCCAGAACACGCTGGAAGCCGTGCGCGCGCGCCTGGCCGAGGTTTCGCCGACGTTCGCGCCGGACAACGAGGGCGCGGTCGTACCGGCGCCCGCCACGACCGGGTTCGCCCGCTTCTCGGGCCGGCTGGAGGCGACGCCGTTCGCCACGCCGATCAAGAACTACTACATGACCGATCCCATCAGCCGGGCCTCGCGCACCATGGCCGAGTGCACGGCCGTCTACATCAACGCCGCCGGCACCGGCGACAGCAAGCGGACGGGGACCGATGGCTGACTTGTGGAGCGTTTATCTCTGGCCGCTGATCATCATCGTCGCGCAGATCCTGGCGATCGTGCTGCCGTTGCTGCTGGCGGTCGCCTACCTGACCTATGCGGAACGCAAGGTCATCGGCGCCATCCAGATGCGCAAGGGGCCGAACGTGGTGGGGCCGTTCGGCCTGCTGCAGCCCATCGCCGACGGGGCCAAGCTGTTCCTGAAGGAAACGGTGATCCCCACCGGGGCCGATCGGGCGGTGTTCGTGCTGGCGCCGATGCTGACCTTCATCCTGGCGCTGATCGGCTGGGCGGTGATTCCGTTTGACGAGGGCTGGGTGCTGGCCGACATCAACGTCGGCGTGCTGTACCTGCTGGCCATCTCCGGCCTGGGCGTGTACGGCATCATCATGGCCGGCTGGGCATCGAACTCGCGCTATGCCCTGCTGGGGGGCTTGCGCTCGGCGGCGCAGATGGTCTCCTACGAAATCAGCATGGGCCTGATCATCATCTCCGTGCTGCTGTCGGCGGGCACCCTGAACCTGACGGAGATCGTCAACGCCCAACAGGGCATGTGGTACGCCCTGCCGCACTTCCCGATGTTCGTGATCTTCGTCGTCTCCATCCTGGCGGAGACAAACCGCGCGCCGTTCGACCTGCCGGAGGCCGAGGCCGAACTGGTGTCGGGCTACAACGTCGAGTACTCGGCGATGACCTTCGCCCTGTTCTTCCTGGGCGAATACGCGAACATGATCCTGATGAGCGGGATCGCCGTGGTGCTGTTCCTGGGCGGCTGGCTGCCGCCGATCGACGCCGCGCCGTTCACCTGGATCCCGGGCGTGATCTGGTTCGCGCTCAAGGTGTGCTTTATCCTGTTCATCTTCCTTTGGGCGCGGGCCACCTTCCCGCGCTACCGCTATGACCAGCTCATGCGGCTGGGATGGAAGGTGTTCCTGCCGTTGTCGCTGGCCTGGGTCGTTGCGACGGCCGGCGTGATGGTGACCTTCGACCTGCTGCCGGCCTGATCCGGAGAGGAGAGGAGTTCAAGATGTCATTCCTCGACCGCACTGCCCGGAGCGTTCTGTTGTCCGAGCTGGTCTCGGGCCTGGTCCTGACCTTCCGGTACATGCTGAAGCCGAAGTACACCATCAACTATCCGTACCAGAAGGGATACCTGAGCCCGCGCTTCCGGGGCGAGCACGCCCTGCGCCGCTATCCGAACGGGGAAGAGCGCTGCATCGCCTGCAAGCTGTGCGAGGCCATCTGCCCGGCCCAGGCCATCACCATCGAGGCGGAAGAACGAACCGACGGCAGCCGCCGCACGACTCGCTACGACATCGACATGACCAAGTGCATCTACTGCGGCTTCTGCGAGGAGGCCTGCCCGGTGGATGCCATCGTCGAGGGACCGAACTTCGAATTCGCCACCGAGACGCGCGAGGAACTGTTGTACGACAAGGACAAGCTGCTGGCCAACGGCGACCGCTGGGAGGCGGAACTGGCCAAGCGGCTGGAACTGGACGCCCCGTATCGGTAAGACCGTATCGCTAAGAACGCCACAAAACACAGGGCGACAGGGAGAGAGGAATGCACACGCCGAGCGAAACCCGGGCCATGGCCGGGCCGGGAAAGGGGGGTCGCGGATGATTCATGCCCTGACGTTCTATCTGTTCGCGGTGGTCGCGGTGGCATCCGGCCTTATGGTGGTGACCAGTCGCAACCCGGTGCACAGCGTGCTCTGGCTGATCCTGGCGTTCTTCAACGGCGCCGGGCTGTTCGTGCTGATGGGCGCCGAGTTCGTGGCCATGCTGGTCATCGTCGTCTATGTCGGCGCCGTGGCGGTGCTGTTCCTGTTCGTCGTCATGATGCTGGACATCAACCTGCTGGGCCTGCGCGAGGGGATGCTGAAGTATCTGCCCATCGGCGCCGCCCTGGGCGTGGTGCTGGTGGTGGAGATCGGGTTGCTGGCGGTCGACTGGACCTTCGCCAGCGAGGCCATGACCCTGCGCGCCGCGCCGACACCCGATGTGGCCGAGGTGAGCAACACGGAGGCGCTGGGCAACCTGCTGTACACCCAGTACGTCTACCTGTTCCAGGTGTCGGGCCTGATCCTGTTCGTGGCGATGATCGGCGCCATCGTGCTGACCCTGCGGGTCAACCCCAACGTCCGGCGTCAGGCCATTTCCCGACAGATCAGCCGGCCGAAGAGCGAGGTCGTGGCCGTGCGGCAGGTCCGCAACCGGGAGGGCATCTGACATGTGGGAGATCGGTCTCGCACATTACCTGACGGTCGCGGCGATCCTGTTCGCCACCGGCGTGTTCGGCATCTTCGCCAACAAGAAGAACGTCGTCATCATCATGATGTCGATCGAACTGATGCTGCTGGCCGTCACCATCAACATGGTGACCTTCTCGGCATATCTGCAGGACATGGTCGGGCAGATCTTCACCATGTTCATCCTGACCGTCGCGGCGGCCGAGGCAGGCATCGGTTTGGCCATTGTTGTGGTGTTCTTCCGCAACCGCGGCTCGATCGAGGTCGAGGACATCAACAGCCTGAAGGGGTAAGGCCGGACCATGACCGTTGCAGCCATTTTCCTGCCGCTCCTGGGCGCCATCGTCGTCGGCCTGTTCGGCCGCCGCCTGGGCGACACCCTGTCGCAGTGGCTGACCTGCGGGGCCATGGGCGCCAGCGCCCTGCTGTCCGTGCCGATCTTCATCGACGTGGCCCTGAACGGCAACGCGCAGACGGTGCCGTTGCTGACCTTCATCGACTCCGGCGACCTGCTGGTGAACTGGGCGCTGAAGTTCGACACCCTGTCGGCGGTCATGGTGCTGACGGTCAGTTGGGTGTCGTTCCTGGTGCATGTGTACTCCATTGGGTACATGCACCATGACCCGGGCGTGCCGCGCTTCATGGCCTATCTGTCGCTGTTCACCTTCTTCATGTTCATGCTGGTGACCGCCGACAACCTCATCCAGCTGTTCTTCGGCTGGGAGGGCGTGGGGCTGGCCTCGTATCTGCTCATCGGCTTCTGGTACGAGCGCCCGGCGGCCAACGCGGCGGCCATCAAGGCGTTCGTGGTCAACCGCGTGGGTGATTTCGGCTTTGCCCTGGGCATTTTCGGCGCGTTCGTCTTGTTCGGCACCATCAACATGGATGCCATGTTCGCCGCCGTGCCCGAGATGGCGGGGACCTCGCTGACCTTCCTGGGCGTCGAGTGGCCGGCGCTGGAGATCATCTGCGTGCTGCTGTTCCTCGGCGCCATGGGCAAGTCGGCGCAGATCGGCCTGCACACCTGGCTGCCGGACGCCATGGAAGGCCCGACTCCGGTCTCGGCGCTGATCCACGCCGCCACCATGGTCACCGCCGGCGTGTTCATGGTCGCGCGCATGTCGCCGCTGTTCGAATACGCGCCGGTGGCCATGGCCATCGTCGTGGTGGTGGGCGCGGCGACGGCGTTCTTCGCCGCCACCATCGGCTGCGTGCAGAACGACATCAAGCGGGTGATCGCCTACTCCACCTGCTCGCAGCTCGGCTACATGTTCTTCGCCCTGGGCGTGGGCGCCTATCAGG
>NZ_CAKZOT010000115.1 GCF_937138205.1 uncultured Rhodospira sp.
GCCGGCCGGCCGGGCGGATCGACTGACGGATCCGCGACTGTGGGGAATTGTGGATAACCTTGTGGGCGGACGGCGGACGCTTGGTCTCCCCGCGTTCGGCCAGGACTCGCCGGGTCGGTCGCGGGCGAGAACATAACAAGAACTTCGCTTGACGGCCGGGCCGCGGGGCCGTATGTGTCCGGGACCGGTCCGGCGGCACGAGACCGGCGTCAAGGTTTATCGTCCGGCGGAACAGCTTGCTCCGAAAGGGAGGCCGCGCCCGTGTCCGAGAGCGTTTCGGCGCCGATCGCGCCCATCGCCCATCAAATCTGGGACATGAAGTACCGGTTCAAGACGCCGGGTGGGGAGCCTGTGGACAAGTCTGTCGAGGACACGTGGCACCGAGTCGCCACGGCCCTGGCGGCGGTCGAATCGGATCCGGACACGTGGGGCCGGCGGTTTCGCGAGGCCCTGGAGGGGTTCCGCGTCCTGCCGGCCGGGCGCATCCTGGCCGGCGCCGGCACCGACCGCAAGGTCACCCTGTTCAACTGCTTCGTCATGGGCACCATCGCCGATGACATGGGGGCCATTTTCTCGCACCTGCGCGAGGCGGCCTTGACCCTGCAACAGGGCGGCGGCATCGGCTACGACTTCTCGACCCTGCGGCCCAAGGGGGCACCGGTGCACGGCGTCGGCGCCGACGCCTCCGGCCCGGTGTCGTTCATGGACGTCTGGGACGCCATGTGCCGCACCATCATGAGCGCCGGCTCGCGCCGGGGCGCCATGATGGCCACCCTGCGCTGCGACCATCCCGACATTGAGCAATTCATTGACGCCAAGCGCGAGCCCGGGCGGCTGCGCATGTTCAACCTGTCGGTATTGGTCAGCGACGCGTTCATGGCGGCGGTGCAGGCCGACGCGGCCTGGGACCTGGTGTTCGAGGGCACGGTTTTCCGCACGGTGCGCGCCCGCGACCTGTGGGGGCGCATCATGCGCGCCACTTACGACCACGCCGAGCCGGGCGTGATCTTCATCGACCGGGTGAATCAGCGCAACAACCTGTGGTACTGCGAGACAATTCAAGCGACGAATCCCTGCGTGACGGCGGAAACCTGGGTCCACACCACCGAGGGACCGCGACAGGTCGCGGATCTCGTCGGACGTCCCTTCACGGCGCTGGTCGAGGGGCGGCCCCGCCAAAGCGACCCGGAGGGGTTCTTCCCCACCGGACGAAAACCGGTTCTGGCGCTGGACACCGTGGAAGGGTGGCGGGTGCGCCTGACGGCCGACCACCCCGTCCGGGTGGCCACACGTCGGACTCGCGACGGTCACGAAACAGAGTGGCGCCCGGCCGGCGACCTGACCGCCGGTGACCTGGTGTGCCTGCACGACCACGGGACCGATGACCCCCGTTGGGACGGCGAGGGCACGGCGGCGGAAGGCTATCTCATCGGCCTTCTGGTGGGCGACGGCACCCTGAAGACCGACAAGGCGGTGCTGAGTGCTTGGCCAGGGGAGCAGGTGGTCAACGGCACGCGCGAGCGGCCCGGCGTGCAGGCGGTGATGGCCGCCGCGCTGGAGGCCGCGCGCAGCCTGCCGCATCGCAGCGACTTCTCCGGTTGGGTCGAGGTGCCGGGACGCGGCGAAGTGCGCATGGCCTTGGGTGCCGTCAAGACACTGGCGGCCCGCTATGACATGACGCCCGGTCGCAAGACCCTGACCGATGCCATCGAACGGGCCGGCCCGGCTTTTCAGGCCGGCGTCCTGCGCGGTTTGTTCGACGCCGACGGCAGCGTGCAGGGCACCCAGGAAAAGGGCGTCAGCATCCGGCTGGCACAGAGTGATGCCGACCTGCTGCGCCGGGTCCAGCGCATCCTTGCCCGGTTCGGCGTGATCGCGCGCCTTTATCTCAACCGTCGCATCGCCGGGTCGACGGTGCTGTCGGACGGACGCGGCGGCGTGCGGGCCTATCCCACCCGCGCCCAGCACGAACTGATTATCGCCGGCGCCAACCTGCCGCGTTACCTGAAGCACATCGGCTTCCATGATTCGGAAAAGGCGGCGCGGCTGAAGGCCGCTCTTGGGGCCTATAAGCGCGCCCTCAACCGCGAGCGGTTTGTCGCTCGCGTGGCCCGGATCATGCCGGACGGCGACGCCGATGTGTTCGATGTGCGGATTCCCGGCGTGAACGCCTTTGACGGCAATGGCCTCTGGCTCCACAACTGCGGCGAACAACCCCTGCCCCCGTACGGCACCTGCCTGCTCGGCTCGGTCAATCTTGCGCGGCTGGTCGCCGATCCGTTCACGCCGGACGCCCGGCTGGACACCGACGCGCTGGCGGACCTGACGGCGACCGCCGTGCGGATGCTGGACACCGTGATCGAGGTCTCGCGCTATCCCCTGCCCGAACAGCGTCACGAGGCCCTGACCAAGCGACGCATCGGCCTGGGCATCACCGGGCTGGGCGACGCGCTCATCCAGTGCGGGGCGCGCTACGGCTCGCCGGCGGCGGTGGCGCTGACCGACCAGTGGATGGCCACGCTGCGGCGCGCCGCCTACGCCGCCTCCATCGACCTGGCGCGCGAGAAGGGGCCGTTCCCCCTGTTCGACCGCGACAAATACCTTCAGGGCGAGACCATCCGCGCGCTGGACGACGATCTGCGCGCCGGCATCGCCGAGCACGGCATCCGCAACGCCCTGATCACCTCGGTGGCGCCGACCGGCACCATCTCGCTGTTCGCCGACAATGTGTCCTCGGGCCTGGAGCCGGTGTTCAGCTTCACCTTCAGCCGCGCGGTGCTGCAGCCGGACGGAACGCGGCGCGAGGAGACCGTGTCCGACTACGCCTATCGGCTGTATCGGGCGCTCAAGGGCGAGGACGCGCCGTTGACCGATGCGTTCGTCGACGCCCAGGCGCTGACCCCCCGCGATCATCTGGTGATGCAGGCGGTGGTGCAGAAATACATCGACAGCGCCGTCTCCAAGACCATCAACGTGCCCGAGGACCTGCCGTTCGAGGCCTTCAAGGACGTCTACTGGCAGGCGTGGGAGAGCGGCTGCAAGGGCTGCACCACGTACCGGCCCAACCCCGTCACCGGGGCCGTGCTGTCGGTCTCGGCCCCGGGCGCCGAACCCGAGGCGCCGGTGGCCGAGGGCACGCCGTCGCCGGACCTGCCGCCGCAGGTGCTGGCCGATGACCGCGCCGACCTGGCCACGGTGCCCGGCCAACCCCATGACGACCACGCGCCGTTGCGCCCGGGCACCACGGATCCGGCGGCCCACGGCGACGGTCGCGTGGTGCACCTGACACGGCCGCTGGACCGGCCGCAGGTGCTGCCGGGGCAGACCTACAAGGTGCGCTGGCCGGAAAGCGACCACGCCATCTACATCACGGTCAACGACATCGTCGGGCCGGAGGGACGGCGGCGGCCGTTCGAGGTCTTCATCAACTCCAAGAACATGGAGCACTACGCCTGGACGGTGGCGTTGACGCGCATGATCTCGGCGGTGTTTCGGCGCGGCGGCGACGTGCGGTTCGTGGTCGAGGAGTTGAAGGCGGTGTTCGATCCGCGCGGCGGCCAGTGGATGGGCGGACGCTATGTGCCGTCGCTGCTGGCGGCCATCGGCGAGGTGATCGAGCGGCACATGGTCGAGACCGGGTTCCTGGTCGCCGAGGCGGAGCCCGAGGCGGAGGAGCCCCCCGGCGACGGCGCCCGCGCCGTGGCGTCCGACGGCGGCCGCGCCGTGGCGTCCGACGGCGCCGCCCCCGCCCCGCGCCCGTCCGGGCTGCGGTTCTGCCCAAAGTGCGGCCAGCCCACCCTGATGCGCCAGGAGGGATGCGATACCTGCGCCGGCTGCGGCTATTCAAAATGCAGCTAGGCCGGCGGGGAGGCCGGCGTCTCCCGATCACGCGGGTCGGCTATTCCATCCGGCATATTCCGCCTGCCCTTGCCACGGCGCAGTGGTGTTCCCATGTGATCCGTGCTACAGTTCTTTGGCTATCGGTGTGGCAGCATGTCCGTCGTGCCTTGATGTAAGGCAGAGGGCCACTGTCCACCACCCGCCGGGGCGCCGCCCAGGGCATGTGCCCAGGCCATTTACGAGGAGGGTCCGCCATGTTTGCTGACAAGACGCTGACGCCGCGCGAATCGGTGCGACTCTGCGCCCTCGGCACCATCGCCGACGGCCCCGACTCCTACGCCAACGTGGCCCGCCGGGTGCGTGATTTCGTCACCCGCATCAACGGCCCGTCGCTCGACCTGCTGGGCAGTTCCATGGAACTGTTGCAGGTGGAGGGCTTGGTGACCTCGTCGGCGGGCGACATGCTGGACGACACCGCCACGCTGGAGATCACCGACGCCGGCCGCGAGGAACTGCGCCGTCTGCTGACCGCCAACCTGCGCGCCTCCTCCGACCTGTCGAAGCTGGTCACGGCCCTGAAGTTCCGCTTCCTGCACCTGCTGCCGGTCGAGGACCAGCGCGCCCAGGTCGAACTGCTGCTGGATGCGCGCGAGACCGAACTGAACCGCCTGCTCGACATGCGCCGCGCCCACGGCGGGGCCGGTGGGGCGTTCGGGATCTGGCTGGACCAGGAAATCGCCCAGGCCGAGCAAAGCCAGGCGTGGCTGGAAGACTTCTGCGACCGCCTCCCCGACGACGCGGGTGCCGACGCCGCCTGATCCGGCACCGCGCGAACACCTCTCCCGACGGCCCCGCCGCCCCTCCGGCGCGGGGCCGTTGTCGTGCGGCGCGCGCCGGCCCGACCCTTCTCTTTTCATGGCTACGGTTAGAAAGATTCAACGTCGTAGGGCGCACTCGACCGCCGCGAAGCGGCGCGCCGTGCGCCGCCTCACCGAACCCGGCGGATTGCCCCGCGGCGCGGGGCGAATCCGCCCTACGGGCTTGTCCCGCCCCGTCGGTACTGGCGAACGCTGCCGGAGGGGTGTGAATCTGGTAGCCCTATCCAGGGGAGCGGGTTACGGATGCGCCATCCGTCCGGCCTCTTGCGCTTGGCGGGCCTACGCATATCCAACGCGAACTGTGCCTTTCCTTTTCAAGGTCCCCGCCCGTGTCCCCTGTTCCTGATCTTGAGCGTACCCGCTGGCCCGTCGTGGTGGCCCTCGTGGCGGGCGGCATCATCGCCGCCCTGCATGTCGGCAAGGTGCCCCCCGCGCTGGCCGCGTTGCGCGGCGAACTTGGTCTCGGCATGGTGGCGGCGAGCTTCATCGTCTCCACCTTCAACGTCCTCAGCATGACCCTTGGCCTGATGGCTGGCGTGCTCGCCGATCGTCTGGGACGCCGCCGGCTGGTCGTGTTCGGTCTGTTGAGCCTGGCCACCGGCGGCCTGATCGGCGCCACCGGGACCGGCTACGCTCTCCTGCTGGCGAGCCGCGTCCTGGAAGGTCTGGGGTTTGTCATCGTCAGCGTGGCCAGTCCGGCCCTGGTGCTGGCGGCGACGGCGCCGCGCGACCGCTCCAGCGCGCTGAGCCTGTGGAGCGTCTTCATGCCGGCGGGCATGGCGCTCGCCCTGGTGGCCTCGCCCTGGCTGCTGGAGGCCGCCGGCTGGCGCGGCGTGTGGCTGGTCATCGCCGCCGTGGCGGGGGCGGGCGCCGTCCTGGTCCTGCGGGCGACGGCCGGCCTGCCCGTTCACCCACCGCCGGAGGGACCGCCCTGGCGCGTGCTGGCCGAAAGCCTGCGCCGCCCGGGCCTACTGCTGCTCGGTGCCACCTTTGGCGCCTATGCGTTTCAGTGGATCGCGGTGATGGTCTGGCTGCCCACGTTCCTGCCCGCCGCCCTGGGCGTGCGGCCCGAGACGGCGGCCCTACTCACGGCGCTGGTGGTGGTGGTGAACGTGCCCGGCAACCTGACCGGCGGTTGGCTGTTGCGCAAGGGCGTGCCGGCGCCCCGCCTGATGATGAGTGTCGCCGTGATCATGGCCGCCTGTGGCGCCGGACTGTTCTCGACGGTCCTGCCCGAGTCGGCGCGGTTCGCCCTGGTGCTGCTGTTCTCCGCCGCCGGTGGGATCATCCCGGCGGCCATCTTCGCGTCCATGCCGGCGCAGGCGCCGTCCCCGCGCCACCTCGCCGCCGCCAACGGGATGCTCATGCAGGGCTCCAACATCGGCCAGTTCATGGGGCCGCCCCTGATCGCCGCCGCCGTCACCGCCGCCGGGGGCGCGTGGACCGGCGCCATCGTTCCCATGCTGGCCGCCGCCGGGGTGTGCGCCCTGGCCGCCGGCCTTTCGGGCCGTCCCGCGACACGCCGGCCGCACGTCCCTTGACATCGCAGGGGTTCCAGGGCTTCCTTGCCTCGTCGATGGTTCCCGGGCGCCACGCGTCCGGGTGAAAAGGGAACACGGTGCGGCGTACCCATCAGGGACCAAATCCGTGGCTGCCCCCGCAACTGTGAGCGGCGAGCCGGCTTCGACAGGCCACTGAGGCGGACAGCGCCTCGGGAAGGCGAAGCAGCAGGCGACAACCCGCGAGCCAGGAGACCTGCCAGCGACCCGCGACGCCTTGGACACGGGCGGCGCGGACCCACCGGACGCCGGGGTGCGCGTCTGGCGTTGGGACGCTGGCGGGCTGCCCCCTTTTCACGGACGCTCTCGACCGGCCCTCCGAACGCCCTCTCTCCCCGACCGTCCTTTCACTGACCGCGCAGGCCGGGCCGAGGGCTCGCGTGCGCGCGCATTGGGAGCGACGAGACACCATGACATTTCGCAAGACGGCCCTCGCGGCGCTGACCGCCGCCGCCCTGACCATCCCCGCCGCGGCCAACGCCCACTTCGTGCTCAGCTACACCCCCGAGGTGCAGATCGACCGACCGGGCGATGTGCCGGTCAAGCTGATCTTCTGGCACCCGTTCGAGAACGGCCATGTCATGGACATGGAGAAACCGCTTGAGTTCTATATGATCCACCGGGGCGAGAAGACGGACCTGCTGGACACCGTCGCGCCGATCACCTTCCAGGGCGCCGACAACAGCGCCGCCGCCTTCGAGGCCACGGTGCCGGTCAAGCGCGCCGGCGATTACGTGCTGGTGACCGTGCCCGCGCCCTACTACGAGGGCAGCGAGGATATCTATATCCAGCAGATCACCAAGGCTTATCTGAACCGGGCCACCATGCCGACCGACTGGATGGAGGCGCAGGGCCTGCCGACCGAGATCCTGCCGCTGAACAAGCCGACCAACATCATCGCCGGCTCCACCTTCTCCGGCGTGGTGCTGTCGAACGGCGAGCCGGTGCCCGGCATCGAGATCGAGATCGAATACATGGCGGCCGAACCCGACATGGAGGCCAACAGCACCACCGAGCCGACCGCTTCGCCCATGCCCGGCGGCGCGGTGGTGGCCGTCACCGACGCCGACGGCGCATTCACCTTCGGCATCCCCAAGGCCGGCTTCTGGGGCTTCGCCGCCCTCGGGTCGGGTCCCGAAAAAGAGCATGAGGGCAAGGAACTGAGCCAGGACGCGGTGATCTGGGTCCGCGCATACGACCTGAGGTAGCCGCGCCGAGGAGGGCCATGTGGTGCATATTGTCGATGGAGCCTTGAGCGCCCCGGTGCTGATTGGTGGCGGCGTCGCCGCCGCCGGCGGCATCGCCCTGGGCCTGCGCTCGCTGAGCCTGGAGAAGATCCCCGCCGCCGGCGTGTTGAGCGCGACCTTTTTCGTCGCCGCGCTGGTGCATGTGCCGATTGGTCCCTCTAGCGTACATCTGGTCATGAACGGCCTGGCCGGGCTGGTGCTCGGCTGGGCCGCCTTTCCCGCGTTGTTCGTCGGATTATTGTTGCAGGCGGTGTTCTTCGGCTTCGGCGGGGTGACCGTTCTGGGCGTGAACACGGTGACCATCGCCCTGCCGGCGGTGCTGGTGGGTCTGCTGTTCCGGCGCGGCGTGGCCAGCGCGGACAGCCGTCTCGCCGGACTGAGCGGCCTGCTGGCCGGATCGCTGGCCATCATGCTGACGGCGTTGGCGGTGGCTCTGGTGCTGTGGCTGTCCGGTGAGGCGTTCATCCCCGCCGCCAAGCTGGTGGTGGTGGCGCACCTGCCCGTTGCGGTCATCGAGGGGCTGGTCTGCGCCGCCGCCGTGACCCTGATCCACCGGGTCAAGCCGGACCTGTTCGGCGCCCTGGTCGCGCCCGCCCGGCCCGCGTGAGGAGGACCCATGCCATGATCCGCATTGCCTCCGTCGCCGTCGTCCTCTTGGCGCTGAGCGGCGCGCCCGCCCTGGCGCACAAGGTCATCGCCGGGGCCTATCCCGCCGGCGCCGTGATCGAGGGCGAGGTCGGCTTCTCCAACGGCGACATGGCCACCGACACCCTGGTCGAGGTGTTCGACGAGGCCGGCGCCAAGATGGGCGAGACCCGCACCGACGCCGACGGCTTTTTCACCTACGCGCCGACGCGGCAGGTGATGCACGTCTTCAAGGCCGACCTGGGCGCCGGCCATGTGGCCACGTTCACCCTGGACGTCGCCGACGTGCCGGCGGTCGCCGGCGCGGCCGCTCCGGAGTCCGGGGCGGTGCCCGATCCGGCCGCGTCCAGCACCGTCGCGACGCCGGAAACCGCCGCGCCGGCCGCGATGCCCGCCGACCTGACCGCTCAGATCGCCGAGGCGGTGCGCGACGAGGTGCGACCGTTGCGCCGCGAGATTTCCGCCTACAAGGAGAAGCACGACCTGCAGACGGTGCTGGGCGGCATCGGCTATATTCTCGGCCTGTTCGGGCTGGCGTTCTTCCTGCTGGCCCGCCGTCGCGACCACCGACAGGCGGCGGAATGAGCCACGCCTTCGGCCATGACAGCACGGCCCCCACCACGCCCGGCCTGATCCAGGCCCTGGACCCGCGCACGCGCATCCTGGCCGCCGTGGCGTTCGCGCTCGTCACCGTCTCGCTGAACGACCTGTGGGTTCTGCTGGGGCCGCTGGCCCTGGCCGGGGCGGCGCTGGCGGCGGCGCGCCTGCCGCCCGGCCCGACCCTGAAGCGCATGGCCCTGATGGACGGCTTCATCGTCTTCATCCTGGTGATGCTGCCGTTCACCGTGCCGGGGGAGGCGGCGTTCACGGTGTTCGGCTGGCCGGCCTCGTGGGCCGGGCTGGAGCAAGCCGCCGCCATCGCCCTGAAGGCCAACGCCATCGTGCTGATGCTGCTGTCGCTGGTGGGCTCCATGGAGCCGACGACCCTGGGCCACGCCCTGGCCCGCCTGCGCCTGCCGGAAAGCCTTGTCCACCTGCTGCTGTTCACGGTGCGCTACATCGCCGTCATCGACGCCGAATACCGCCGCCTGCGCCGCGCCATGCAGGCGCGCGGCTTTCGCCCGCGCACCAATGGCCACACGTTCCGCTCCATCGGCTATCTGGTCGGCATGATGCTGGTGCGGGCGCTGGAACGCTCCGAACGCATCCTCCAGGCCATGAAGTGCCGGGGCTTCACCGGCCGTCTGCCGTTGCTGGACGATCTGCGGTACGGTCGGGCGGATGCCGTGTTCGGCGCCGGGGCCGGGGTCGCCCTGGCCGCCCTTCTTGCCCTGGATAGCCTGCATGTCGGTCCTGTTTGAGGTCTCCGAGCTCCACTTCGCCTATCCCCATCGCCCGCCGGTGCTGCACGGCGCGTCGATGACCCTGTCGGCGGGCGAGCGGCTGGCCATCGTCGGCCCGAACGGCGCCGGCAAGAGCACGCTGATGCAGATCCTGGTGGGGTTGCTGCGCCCGCAGGCCGGCCGCATCGTCGCGTTCGGGACCGAGCGCCGGGCGGAGCCGGACTTTCACGAGGTGCGCCGACGCGCCGGCTATGTCTTTCAGGATCCGGACGACCAGTTGTTCTGCCCGACGGTGGCCGAGGACGTGGCGTTCGGGCCGCTCAACCTGGGCCGGACGCGGGCCGAGGCCCTGGCAATCGTCGACCGGGTGCTGGCAGAGCTGGGCCTGTCGGCGTTCCGCGACCGGGTGACACACAAGCTGTCGGGCGGCGAAAAGCGCCTAGTCTCGCTGGCCTGCGTGCTGGCCATGGATCCGGAGGTGCTGCTGCTCGACGAACCCAGCAACGCCCTGGACGAGGAGACCACGGCGCGCATGGTCGAGATCCTGCGCGGCCTGCCCCAGGCCATGGTGGTTGTCTCCCACGATGCCCACTTCCGCCGCAAGGTGGCGACCCGCGCCCTGCGCCTGGAGGCGGGCGCCCTGGTCCCGCACGACCCCGCGTGCCGCCACGCGCGGGGGGAGGGCGACGCGTAGGCCTCGCTGTCGCCCCTGCCATCAGTTTTGCGGTGGCTCGTGACGGTCGCGGATCAGCAACGACGCAGCCCGGACGTCGTCTTCGTCAAGGTGGACCAGGGTTCCGAGTCGGTCGTGCGGCTGGACCGTCGCGCGTTGCATGGGGCTGTTGGGCCCCGCCGAAGCGGGGGCACCCATGTCCACACTGTCAACGGGGGCCGCCGCTTCCGGCGCGGCGTTGGCGCCAACGGCGGTGGGCCGGTCTTCCAGGCTCACCTTGACCCGCTTGTTCATCGCCCAGGCCAAGTCTGACAGCGATTCCAGCGTCATATTGCTTGTGCCGTTGAGGCGGCGCGTGATGATAGCCCGGTCCACGTTCAGTCGGCGCGCCAATTCAGCCTTGGTCACGGATGGTTGCGCGGTCAAGACACGGTTCAGTTCCTGGTGGATGCCACCGATCAACCGCGCGAACGACCGGCGCCGCGCCGATCCTTCTGGCCTAAAGGAGTTCTCTGACATTGATCTCGTGCCTCACCGAATCAGGGGACGGAAGAGCGAGTCCGGACCGAAAGGCCTCGACGCGCTTGCGGATCGCCGTCACCGTGCCCGCCGCCGTCGTCTCGGCCTTCAAGGCGCCTTCTACGGCGATGAAGACGCGCGCGGCCGGAAACCAGCCATAGACGCGGACGTCGGTGGTTTTCATCTCATAGACATGGGCTCCCGCAGGCTTGATCTGTTGGAAATCGTTGATGTGCATGACGGGCTCACCCACGAACCGGTCCATGAAATCCGCGATCTGCTCGACAGGAGAAACCGCCCTTTTCGAGAAGTGGCACCGCGCCAAGTCGCCATTGATCCACCTCGCCAGATCCGGAGTGACATACAGGGAGCGATGCGGTTGGCGATCGTCGTCCTCGGCCAGTTCGTACGGAAGAAGCCGCCCTGTCCTCACGAACATGTGCAGTGTTGACAAATTTGTCAACGGGGGCCTCCCCATCACACCCGCGTCGTTTTGCGTCAAGGGCGGGCACGCCCCCGTCCCCGACGCCTCGGGGTTGCACGATAGAAGTGTCACCTGGGCCGATCAACCGTCTTACGGTGCAGTGGGCCTGCCCGGTCCCGTCAGCCCTTGGAGTTGACGGCCGCCCCCATCGGCGCGAGCGTGGGATCAGACCGCCCACCCCGGAGACTCCCCATGACCGCGCTCGACCCGGCCCTGACCCGCGACATCCTCGCCGCCGTCGCGGACGGCTTCGCCGACCAGACCGCGTTCCTGGAGGAGCTGGTCCGCTTTCCGACCCTGCGCGGGCAGGAGCACACCGCCCAGGACTTCATGCACGACGCCCTGGCCGGCCGGGGCTATGCCATGGACCGTTGGACCATCGACGTCGACGCCATCCGGCACCATCCGGGCTTCTCGCCGGTCACCGTGGACTACAGCCACGCGCTGAACGTGGTCGGCAGCCACCGCCCGCGCGAGACGTCGGGCCGCTCGCTGATCCTCAACGGGCACATGGACGTGGTGCCGACAGGTCCCACCGACCTGTGGGCCAGCCCGCCCTTCGTGCCGCGCCGCGACGGCGATTGGCTGTACGGGCGCGGCGCCGGCGACATGAAGGCCGGCCTGTCCGCCAACGTGTTCGCCATGGATGCGCTGCGACGGCTGGGATACCAGCCGGCGGCGCCCGTCTACCAGCAATCTGTGGTCGAGGAGGAGTGCACCGGCAACGGCGCCCTGGCCTGTCTCGTGCGCGGCTACCGCGCCGACGCGGCCATCATCCCGGAACCGGAGGACGACAAGCTGGTCCGCGCCAACGTCGGCGTCGTCTGGTTCCAGGTCACGGTGCGCGGCAAGCCGGCCCACGTGCGCGAGGCCGGCCAGGGCGCCAACGCCATCGAGGCCGCGTTCCGCCTGATCCAGGCCCTGCGCGACCTGGAGGCCGACTGGAACGCCCGCAAGGGGGACCACCGCCATTTCGAGCACCTGGACGCCCCCATCACCTTCAACCCCGGCAAGATCGCGGGCGGCGACTGGGCCTCGTCGGTGCCGGCGTGGTGTACCTTTGATGGCCGCTTTGGCCTCTATCCGGGCGTCAATCCGCGCGACGCGGCGCGCGAGATCGAGGACTGCCTGCGCCGCGCGGCGGCGGACGATCCGTTCCTCGCCAACACCCCGCCCGAGGTGACCTATAACGGCTTCATGGCCGAGGGGTACGTGCTGGAAGAAGGGAGCGCCGCCGAGCAGACCCTGGGCCGCGCCCACGCGGCGGCGTACGGCCAGTCGCTGGAGGCCTTCACCACCACCAGCTATCTGGATGGCCGGGTGTTCGTGCTCTACCAGGACACCCCGTGCCTGGTGTATGGGCCGCGCGCCGAGGCCATCCATGGCTTCGACGAGCGGGTGAGCCTGGCGTCGCTGCGGCGGATCACCGGCGCCATCGCCCTTTTCATCGCCGAATGGTGCGGGCTGGAGCGGGCATGAAACGAATCGTGTCGCCAAATATATCCGAAATGGTATATAGGCCATTTCTCATATGAGAGTTTGGGCTCCTAGGACTGACTAGTCTCAGTCTAAATCACAGAAAAACTTTCATTGGACAGGGCCCGCCGAGTTCATCACGACACTGCCGTGCAACCTCACCATTCCGGTTTGGTTTTGATCCACTCCGCGCCACGACAGGAGGAGCCCATGTCCGTGCGTAGGCGTCTCATGATCGCGATTCTGGCCGCGAGCCCAATGGCGACGCCGGCCTTCGGCCAGGACCTGACCGTCCTGATGGGGGACCTGCCCCCGCACACGAATCATGACGGCACCGGCCGCGAGGTTGAAGTCATCGCCCGTGTCGCCAAGGAATGCGGTTGGACGACGGCGTTCCAGGTCGAACCGTTCGGCCGCCACTGGCGCTCGTTCGAGGAGGGCGCGGCGGACGCTGTCGGCACCGTGCCGGTGGGCATGGACCTGGGCGGGTCCGCCACCGACCCGTACATCACCTACATGAACGGCGTCACGCTCCTGGACTCGACCGGCGTGGCACCGACGAGTCTGGCGGACCTGGAGGGGCTGTCGGTGGTCACGTTCGCCAACGCCGCGAACATCATTCCAGGCTTGGCCGAGGCCAAGGATTCTTTCGCCGCCTACCGCGAGGTCGCCGATCAGATCACCCATTCGCGCCTGCTGTTCACGGGGCGGGTCGACGTCGTCCTCGGCGAGGGCATGATCGTGGCGGAATACAACGACCGCCTCGGCCAGGAGGACACCCGCATCGACACCGCCCAGCCGGCGACGTTCAGCCCGATCTTCGCGCCAACGCCCTATACCCTGGTGTTCCGAGACCCGGCCCTGGCCGATGCGTTCGACACCTGCCGTGAGGCGGTGGCGGATGATATCGCGGCCATCAACGCGACGTACATTGACCGCTACCGGGATGTGATCGGGACCGCGTACGACGGCAACAACTAACGGCCATTTCAATCACTGTTGACGTCCGTGGCCGGCGTGCGCCCCCACCCGGCCACCGACGACGCTACGCTTTTGTTGGGGTGGCCCGGTGCAGGGTTCACGCCCGCCGGGTCTTTACGATGCGCCCCCGCGCCCGTCTCATAGCCACGAGGCGCCATCTATGGCCCCACGCGAGAAAGGACACCCCCGTGCGCATCGTTTCCATATCGACGGCTGAAACCGGACTCACATCGATTCTCGATCAGGTCATCGCCGACGCGGATTACACCGTGATTACGCGCGGCGAGTCAGCGGACGACGCTGTCGTCATGTCGCTGGAGACCTTCAACAGCCTGATGGAAACCGTGCATCTGCTGTCATCGCCGGCGAATGCAGCCCATCTGGCCCGGTCGATCGCCGAATATCGGGCGGGACGGGTGACCCATTAGAGCCCATCACCCGCCGCCCTCACGCCACCCGCTTTTGAAACGGGCGCACCTCGCGTTCGATGTCGCCGGCCATCACCTTGCCGGTGATATGCAGGTCGAAGCGGCTTTGCAGATTCATCCAGTACAGCGGCGAGGTGCCGAAGTACCGCGCCAGGCGCAGCGCCATGTCGGCGCTGATGGACCGCTGCCCGGCCAGCACGTCCTCCAGCCGGCTGGCCGGCACGCCCAGGTCGGCGGCCAGGCCCTCGGCGTTCAAACCGTTGGGCATCATGAAGCGCTTGCGCAGGACGGTGCCGGGATGCTGGGAACTGTCAGTGTGGGCCATGGGAGTGGGTCCGCCTGCGTCAGGGGCATCCCGCCAAAAAAGCCGCGCAACGCCGCGCCGCGTGCGCTCGGCTTGGGGAGGGGACGCCGTTTCTTCGGGTGAGCGGGGCGGTTCGGCCCCCGTCGCCCCAAGCTAGGGAGGGGGGGCCGCGAAGTCAATTTGCCGCCGCCGGCAGGGGAATCGGGTGAACGGGTCATGCCGTGACGACGCTTGCGAGGTAGTCG
>NZ_CAKZOT010000116.1 GCF_937138205.1 uncultured Rhodospira sp.
TTGGCGTCCCCTAGGGGATGGGATTCGATAAGAGCCTAACTGACTGACTTCACAGGGTAAAATGCCGAAATTGTTGTCCACAAGACCCGTTGTCCTCTGTGTACAACACTACCCTGTTCCGGGTGCTTGGGCAAGACGCGCCCTATCCGGCGTCCGGATCGAGCAAAGCGGTGTGGGATCGCAACCACGGTTCCAGGCGGGCGAAATCAAAGTGGTTGGCGGCATAGAGGCCGGATATGAACGCGAATGTCTCTTCGGCGTTGGCCGTCAGACGGGCGCCGTTGATGGCGAGGAAGGTGTACGTCGCGGCGAAGGCGACCCGCTTGTTGCCGTCGATGAAGGGATGGTTCTGGGCAAGGCTTTCCCAGAGCGCGGCGGCTTCGGCAATCAGGTCGGTGTAGTAGCCCGATTGGGGACGGAACAAAGCGGCTTGCAGAAGACCGAAGTCTCGCACCCCCATCGTGCCGCCGTACCTGTCGATCTGGTCCGCATGGATGGCCAGGGCTTCCTCGACGGTCAGATAGTCGGTCATTGCGCCAGCTTCTTGTAGAGCGCGGCGAACGGCTCATGGCTGGCGTCGTAAGCGTCCATGACATGACGCCGTGGACGGGCCTGTTTCCGCTTCTCGATCAGGTCCGCCAGCGCTTCGTCGACAAGGGCCTGGATGTGCCGCCCCTCGGCCTTGGCCAGGGACCGAACCGACGCCAGAAGGTCGGCGTTGACCTGGGTCGCGAACGTCTCGCGGGCTGGTGTGCCCATGACATGCCTCCTTCCTCGTGAGCGCGGGGCGTCATGATACATCATGATGTACCAAGGTGGGCAGGGGGCAGGTCGTTGCCATGACCCCTATCGGCCATGATGAAAAAAACTGTGTCACGACACCGGTTGGTGTTCGTCGGTGGCCGCGTCAGGCCGTGTCGCAGGGTCAGAACGGCCCGTGGTCAATCGGGGAAGGCTTCCTGGTTCGGTTCCCGGTCGTCCGGGTGCGCTGGGGCGGGACGGGCCTCCTGCGCCTGTGCGTTTGTCCCAGGGCGAGGAACGGGATCGCTGGACCGGGACCAGACACCCGGTAAAGGCGGACGGTAAGCGTTTCATGGTGGGACAGTTTGCCCAGTCAGGCAACGGCCCGTCAGGGACCTTTGGCACGACACCCTCTCCTGACGTGTCGTTGCGGGCTCTGAGGGTTCTGGTGTGTTGTTTCCTCTGATTTGGGTTAGTCCAAACGGATCGTCATGAAGGACCGAGGGACGTTGAGTCGGAACATGACGGGTCGTTTGGATGGGACGCTTAGAGTCGAGGAAACAAGGAAGAACCTATAGCACCTACAGGACTCTTAAAGAGTCACTATAAGTGTATCTGTAAGTTTTCTTCCTGGTCTCTTTTTCTCTATAGGTCCGTCTCAATGCAAGGGCTTCGCCCTCCTCTTCATTTAGGTGGGTCCGTTTTGGTCGCGGATGCGCTGGACCGTCTGGCGGGTCGTGGCGAAGCGGCGGGCCGTCTCTGACACGGACACGCCCTCGGACAGGCACACCCGGATGGCGTCCGCGTGGTCCCACGGCCCGGACTTGGGGCGTCCGAGGGCCTTGCCCTGCGCCTTGGCGCGCTGGAGGCCCGCTTGGGTGCGTTCGATCAGGATATCCCGCTCCACTTCCGCGACAGCGGCCAGGGTGGACAGGATGATCTTTCCGGCCCCGTTGGTCAGGTCGGTGTCGCCAAGCTGAAGCACCTTCACCGCGCACCCCAGGGACGCCAGACGCTTGACGGTGTTGAGCACGTCGCCCGCGTCTCGACCCAAGCGGTCCAGCTTCGAGACGATCAGGCGCTTGTCTCCGGTCGTCCGCTGGATGGCGTCCACGAGGCGGGTGAACTCCGGGCGCTCCATGGCCGGGACGGACCCGCTTACCGTCTCTTCATAGACCGCCGTGGGCTCATAGCCGCGCTGGCGGATTTCATGAACCTGGTTCTCGGTGGTCTGCCCCACGGTGCTAACGCGGACATAGACGAAGGTGTGCATGACGACGGCTCCGACTGGTGTACAAAAACGGTGTCCATTATACCATGTGACCAAAACACGGCAATCCTAATTTTTGGTCACGGTGTTTCGGGCCGGTTGCAGGGTGTCCGAATACGTTCGTTTGTGGTCAGGGGAACAGGCGTAGGCGCCTGAACGGACTCAATAAAGGAACCGGGAGTAAGACAGAAACATATCAGACAGATACTGTATTCGTCATGTGGAGTGAATGATAAACTTGACGCGGTGTGTAGGCGTTCATAAAAGATGGGCGTCTTTCACCTTTGGAGGTTCCAATGACCGGACGAACAATCACCATGACCATAACGGAGACCGAACTCGGCAAGGGCCTGATCCTCAGCGATGGGCTTCGGATCGTGCCGGAGGACTCATGCAATTGGGGCGTTTTCCGCGACGGGGATATGCTCGACTTCAGTGATGCCCTCGTTGAACTGTTGGACGAATACGCACCCCGACCCTGACACCGGCACCCGCCGGATGGACGAAGCCCCCCCGTGGATCGAACCCGGGGGGTTTTCGTTGTCGTGCGTCACGGGTCGGCCGGGTCAGGGTGCCCCCGCCCCGTGTTCGTCACCGGAACCCCGGGGGCACGGGGACATTCGCGTTCGCGTCCATCCAAGAACAGGGTCGTAAATTCGCAAGGAAAATTTGAAGTCGCCTATATCAATCACAGAAGACATCAGAGGGCCACCCCGCGTCCCCGGCATGTCCGCACCCGAACACCCGAGACGGCCTCTGAGAACTCTTCTACAGGCTGGCAAATATGAAACCAGCGAGCATGTTCGCGGCGAGGAACGTGATTATTCCGATAATGGTGCCGATGGTGTTCTTGCTCATAAGATCACCCTTGATAGACTTCACGATCCCCCGGCCGCTCGCCCGGACGCAACCGAGCCCGGCGCCGGGTCACGAAACGTATACGTGAAAAAGCCCCGATCTATGATCGAAGGCTCTGATTGGGAACGTCACCCGCTCTTCAGCAATCTGGCGCTGCTCGAACTGTTCCGCCCAGGCCCGCGCGGCGATGGCGGGGTTCGTGAAGTCGGGTAGGGGAGGAGCCTTCGCCTCAATCTGGCCGTTCTCGTAGGCGTCGAACTTTCGGACCACTTCGGTCGTGATCTCCAAGGCCGTTTCGGTGCCCGCCTGTGTGATGATGAAGAGCGCCTGACGGCGGTTCAGGTAGAACCGTTCTTCCTCATGACCACCGCGTTCCGGTCGATGCTTCACCGTGCAGCATCGACCGAGTTCGGCCACTCGACCCATATGACGCTTGATGAGCGTCCGGATGTTACGCGGGTTCATGTATCCCAGCTTGACCGCAAGGTCCGTGTCCAGGATGCGGGGTTCGCCTTCAACGGCGGTGATTGTCAGGTCGGTCATGGTCAGTCGTCCTTCATGGTGTTCGGTTTCACGGTTTCCCAGGTCTCCGGCGTTTCCATCAGGACCCCGCGAAGCAGGTACAGGACGTCGTCCCGTTTGATCGTGTCGGGATCGACGTCGCGACCCCACCGACGGCCTCTTCACCCGACATGCCGAACCCCTTGGCGAAGGTGTCCAGCTTGGTCTTGGCAACGTCCGCCTCGTTGCCCTCGCCACGGGTCGCCATGGCGTGGAGCTTCTGTGCGTACTCGGCGTCTGCCTGAGTGAACGGCGGGGTGGTTTTGGGTTTCTCGGAGCGCCCCAAGAACTCCCGGATCGACACGTCCGCGATTTCTGAAATGTCTCCCACGGGAGATTTTTGGAAACGCTGGGCCACCTGCATGTAACGATGAGCGTTTGCGTAACTGAACCGGCAGTTGTCCGCGACCCAAGTCTTGAACACCCCGTGCTTGCATTCGGTCTTGACCTTCAGCAAGGCATCACCGGCCCGCTTCGCGGCCAGGAGCATTCCCTCGGCATGGTCCTGGACGTCCTGGTGAGCGTCGTTGATTTCCCAGGCGAGGGCCGTCAGAGGCGGGACGGACAGGGCGGTGGACTTCAGAGTTTCGATGGTGTCGGTCACGGCTTCCTGGCCCTTGCACTTTGCGAACACGACGCGAGTGCTGGCGGGCTGATTGCTCCCGGTCAGGGTGTTTGTTAGACTGCCGGAACCGTGGGGAGTGCCGGGAAGCGATCCCCCCACGGCCCCGGTCAGTTCGCGGGCGTGCTCAACAAGAGCATCGCCAGCAGAACCACCAGGAAGAGGGCCGCACGGATCATCGTGTGGTCCTTTCCTTTTGGTGGGCTCGATACGGCTGGCATCGTCAGGGATCGGGAACCGTCCCGCCTCGGGTCTTTCGTCACCGTGTGTTGCCGCCCATGACATAGGCGCCGTCCTTGCGGATCGCGGGGAGCACGTCCCG
>NZ_CAKZOT010000117.1 GCF_937138205.1 uncultured Rhodospira sp.
GTTTTTCGCGCGTCAGATATGCTTGCCAATTTCCATTCCGCAGGATTTTCTGAGGACCCAGGTTTTTCGCGCGTCAGATATGCTTGCCAATTTCCATTCCGCAGGATTTTCTGAGGTGGTTTCTTGTTGCGGGGGTCCTCTGGACCATACACCGGGGGTCCCTACAGTTCCGGCATACCCCTCCACAAACAATTCTATATAGAGTAGCTTCGCTACAAGTATTGAGTAGGGCAGCGTTGCTGCCCTACTGGCCCCGCGCGCGGGCCTACCATGCCCGGACCAGGGCGGACCATGGTGAACGCGGGTGACGCGCGCAACACGGGGAGGGGGAGGCCATCGCCCCAATGTTTCACGTGAAACAACGGTGACGTGGGCAGACCCGGAGACCGTGGGCATGGTCGAGCGCGCCCATGTTTCACGTGAAACACCCGATCACGGCGGGTCGGGTGACACTTTCGCACGCGGGCAAACGTCGAAAACGGGACTTGATCGTTAAACCAAGCACCGAGACATAGACCCACCCAACCAGCATATGAACGCTTTCGGGTGAGCGTCCAAGAGAAAGGTCAACACCCCTGCCCTAAATGATGGGGGAGTGCGCGGGGCCGGCCCACGGAAATGCGAAGGGCTCGTAAATAGTATGTAGCCAAAGCAAAAGGGGAAGGCCGAAGCCTTCCCCTCTGGTGTTTCACGTGAAACAGGGTCTAGTCGTCATGTTCCGGAGAATAGACCGGATCGGGCTCAAACTCGGGATACAGGGCCTTGATATCCTCAGGGCTCGCCACCTCTGTGCACCTGAATTCCCTCCGACGCACGGCGAGGCGGTGCGCTTCGAACCTCTTGCCCCGCAAGGCGCGCTTGCGTGCGTCGGGCTTTCCACGGCTGTTCCGGATCGTGCGGCCCATGGCTCAACCCTCCTCGCGCGCAAATGGGCCATCATACAGAACCTCAAGCGGCCCGCCCTCGCCCTTCCAGGGTGTCCGCAAGACGCGCACAAAGTCGCGCCCGTCTTCCGACACATAGGGCTCTACGCGAACCGCGCCCGACCAAGACGCCAGGGTAACGTGGGCGCTCGACCCTTGCACGCGGCGCGTGACGTCCTGCGAATTGCTCTTCCCGCCGTTCATGGTCATATAGAAACGCGACATGATAAAAACTCCTCTGGTGTTGTGTTAGACGCTGCGCGGGGCAATCCGCGAGACCATTTCCGACAGGGCACCGCGTCGTTCGGTGAAACCATAGTGCCCAATGACGCAAATCCGGCCGCGCTTAAACACGCGTTCCGCCGCGTCCGGGTCGGCCTTCGGGCAAGGCTTCGGGGAAAGGCAGTACGTCACAAAATCTGGACGCGGCCCCATGCGCTCGACGGTCACGAATTCATCGCCCCGCTCGGGATCGGAGACATAACCGCAAACTTCATACGCAAACGGAAGGTCCAGTTTCAAGGTGAGCATGGCTTTAGCTCCTCGGGGTTCGGTCGGACCTGAATGGCCCCGACCTTCAAAAATGATCCTATACCGTCTTTCCCGGGCTCGCAAGCCCATCTTTCACCATCTGGGCATAGCGCGCGCCGACGGTCGCCAGTTCGGCCCAAACGCGAGTGTCGCGGCGCACGGCGCGTGATCTCCCATTGACGTCCCGCCCTTCCGCGTCCAAAAGGCCCCCCTCCGCGTCAAACCATGCGGAATATCGCATCACGGTTCCATGCGGGTTAATTCGGTGAAGAACGAAGCCCTTCCGCCCTTCGTCGAACAAGTGCAAGGTAGGCATAGCACTAACTCCCTGGGGTCCGGTGGGGCCGAATGGCCCCACCCATGTTTCACGTGAAACGATCACTCGCCAAGCGCGTCCTCGTACGCTTCACGGCTGGTTTCGAAGGGGCCGATAGGCTCCCCGTCGGGCAGGCAACCGGGGAATTCGGCTTGCCAGTACCACCCTTCGGGCATCACGTCTTCGGTGCCAGGGAAGAGGAACAACGCGCCTTCCGTATGCCAGAAGACCCTGAACGACCCATAAAACTGGTGTTGCTCGTCACCCCGGAAATTGTGATACCCGTTCATGTCGTTCGCCGTCGGTTCCGGAAATTCCCCGGCATCCATAGCCGATTGAAACTCAGAGGCCAGTTCATGGGCGAACCACTCGACCGCGAACCAAACGAGACTGCCCGCCGTAATGTCTTCCATGTTGCTCAACGCACCCTCGCCCGTGGCGTCGCGATACTCGCGGAGGGACTGTTCGATCGCATCCCACCAGGGGTCAATCTTGGCGCGGATATCGCTGTTATAGATAAGACCGGAAGGCGCGGCGCCATCGGCGCACGAACACGTCTCAAGGATCAACGCGGCGTCCCGTGCCGTCTCGGGTTCGCTATCCCGGACCCACTCGGCCAAGACTGCCACGATCGGGTTTTCGCTGCCCTCTTTCTGGGAAAACCAAGTCTGAAACCGCATGGCACTAACTCCTCGGGGTTCGGTCGGACCTGAATGGCCCCGACCTTCAAAAATGATCCTATACCCGGTTTTTCGGGATTGCAATCCCCAAAATTCGCGTTCATGCTGATTTCAGGCTTACCTGGGCGCGTGACATTTTGGACATAGGCACCGTTGCCAAGATGTCACCGCGTCCACCAAGAGCGAAAGGACGTCACCCGAACGCCCCGCGAACAGGAAGGGCGCACAATGCAAGCGGCTGTCTCCCGTGCGGAGACCGGCCCGGCATTGTGCGCCCTTTTTCGTTCTGGGGCCGCGCGGGAAAAATAGGGCAGGACCTCTGCCCTATCTCAGGCGGACCCCTAGATGCTTTCGCTGATATCGCCATGCTCGATTTTTCGGGCCTACCACATGTCCTCGATAGCGTCTCTGGCCTCCCTCTCCGCCTCAACCTCACGGATGGCCCGTTCGTCCCCCTCGGTCGTCAGGTGCTGTTCCTGCACGGGCTTTCCGAACCTGTTGATCCCTTCCTTGATGACGAACTTGCGCTTGACGTAGTTGTTCATGCGCGGGGGCTCGCGGTCACCACCAGCATCCCCCAAGGGGTGATCCTCCTCCACGTCCTTGCCGGCCTTCGCCAGCATCTTCTCCGCCAGGAACAACTCGGCCAGGGCCTTCGACCCGGTGGCCATGGCTGTGATGTCGCTCATGGGCCGGAGCCCCATGGTCGCCTCCACCATGACCCGCTCCAGCCCCCGCCTTATGGACCGCACCGATCGGAACCGGAACCGACTGGCCTCCTCTATCCGATGATCCTCGCCCACGGAACTCAGATCGCGCGCCCGATCATGCTTGCTTGCAGCTTTCAAACTCCCGGCCATGTGTGCCTCCCTTCATGTATGCACTAACACACCAACACCATACCACTGGGCAACTCTACGGGGAACCCCCATTTCTGCCGGTACACCCCCCTCCCCCCTAAAGGGGAGAGGGGGTGTACACCGTGCAGAAACGCTAACAATATCAATGGCCCAAGGCCCATGAACCCGAAAAACACATGATACATCAAGGACTTAGCACTGTGGGCAGACTGTGGGCAATGTGGGCAGTGCCTGCCCACAGTGGCAAAAAGTCCAATGATTTCAATGTGTGGGCAGATTGTGGGCAGAGGTGTGGGCAGAGGTGTGGGCAGTGGGTCCGCTAGGTGCCCACACGGGCAAAAAGTCCAATGATTTCAACGTGTGGGCAGATTGTGGGCAGATTGTGGGCAGTGTGGGCACTCCCCGGTCCATTAGGACATTCTCATGTTCCTCACTACATGGAAGTCCTACATACTCAAATTACAAGGATTTTCAGCCCCCGATCCTATAGAGGACAGTTGTCATTCAAGGGTTTTCGGCGGCGATCGGACGGCGCCCTCCCGCTCCCTCAAGGGAACACGCGGGATCACTCCGGTTGCTGTTGCCGCCGGGGGCGGCGTCACGGGCTTGGAGAACAGGGCAGCACGGCGCCGCTGACCCGGGCGTTCCATGGGCTTCATCTCCGCGTAGGGCCGCAGCACGTCCCGCCACGCCGTGTCCCGGAGGAATTCCAGGATCGGGCTGTGGTTCTCCCCCAGGGTCTCCGACACCATCTTGGCGAGGGAGTACGGGGTCATGGTTGCTTCTGGATCACGCTCGAATTTCTGCTCCAGCACGCCGATGGCCGCCTGCCCCCAGCGCTCTTGCCGGTCGCTCATCTTGCGGGTGGCCTCCCGGGCCACAGTGGCCTCGTGGGCGGCGGCCAGGGTGTCCAGGTCCTTCTGGGGCGCGGGGGCGCCCTCGGCCCTCTGGGGCCTCTGGAGGACGAGAGACGGGCCGGCCTTGACGGTCTGAAGGACCATCGGGATTTCCCATTCGTCGACGTCTTTCATCTTGGTGTTCTTGAGGATGCACTTCTGGTCTCCGTCCTTCCGCGCGAGGAACATGGCGTCCATGGCGCCGGGGAAGACGGTGGAGCCGCGCATGTCTTCCTTGCCTTTGGGGGAGTGGTGGACAAGCACGACGGTGCACTCCAGGAGGGACTGCAACTGGTGGAGCCGGGACATGAACAGCGTGGCGTCGGCTGTCGAGTTCTCGTCCAGGCCGGCCATGCATCCCGCCAAGGTGTCGAGAATGACGAGCGTGGGCTTGATCGCGTGCAGTTCTTCTGCGAACTGGCGCAGGGCGGTATCGTCGGAGAACGCGGGCAAGTCCCGGATCGGATAGAACGTGTCCCGCAGGTCCGCCAGCGGGGTGTCGGTGTGCTGGCGCCATGCCTGGAGACGCCGCCGGAGGCCCAGGCGGCCCTCGGACGTCGCGTAGACCACGCGGCCCTGTGTCGTGTCGTGACCGTGCCAGGGCGTTCCGGTGGCGACGGACAGGGCCATGCCGAGCACGGCGAAGGTCTTGTAGGACCCGGGCTGTCCGTAGATCATCGCCGTGGACTGGGCCGGCAGGGTGCGAGAAATGAGCATCGGGGGCTCCTCCTCGCTCTCCAGGGCGTCCAGGGAGATGGGCTTGAACCGGGACGACGGGTCCAGTCCGGAGCGCTGGGCAAGGCGGGCCATCTCGTCCAGGGCCTCAGTGTCCAGGGCCTTCTCTCCGGCGGCGCGGCGAGCGTACCTGTGGACGTTGTCCGCGATCCTCTGGAGTTCGTCCGGGTGCCACGGGGGCTCGCAGGCGTCATTCCAGCCGGACAGGTCCAGCGCGTCGACGATCTCGTGCGGGGACAGGCCCATGTCCCGGAGGACAGCCGACGTGCGGAACGTGAAGTCATTCCCGCCCTGCCCCTCCCGCGCGATCCGGCCCTTCTCCACTTCCTGCCGAAGGTAGGTGAGCGCCTTCTTGAACGATGACAGGGTGTCCCATTCGACCTTCGCCTCTTCATCCCGGGTCCGCTCGGTCGGTGCCCCGATACGATCGGCCAGCCATTTGGGGAGATGTTCGATCGGGGCGTCCTGTGCAGCGGCATAGACCCCGGCGGACTGCCCCTCGCGAGCGTCCAGGCGGGAGCCCGGGGCCAGCACATAGCCCCCATCCGAGCGCACGTCCACGCCGGGAACCATGGCGGCCCGGTTGCGGGTCTTGCCCCGAAAGTAGACGTGCTGGCCTCCGGATGGTGTCGAGACCGTGAACGACGTCGGGGTCAGTTCCCCGGCCTCAAGCTGGAGCGCAAAGAACTCGTCCGGGCCGTCATGCCCCCGCTTGGTGTCCAGGTCGATCACCGTCAACGGGGGGTCGGCCGCGCCAACGGCCAACCCCACGTTCGCGTCCGGAGTGAGGCACCACAGGTCCTTGATGGCCTCCGGGTCAGTCGTGGCGTCGTGGACACCATGCGACCCCTGACATGGCACCTTGCTCCCGGCTTGCAGAGGGAACACAGGGACGCCACGTTCTGCCCATGACAGGGCAACGTCAAGTAGGTTCATCCGTTCCCCCTCTATCGGGAGTTTTCCCGCTTCTCTCGCTCCGCCGCCAGGGTCGCCGCGACCTTGACCGGGTCCGCGCGGACCACTTCACCCACCACCGTGGCCTGCTGCCGGGGCCGGCCCGTGCGGGTCTTGGGTCCCTCTTGGCGCTCGGTCATCTCCGCCGCGAACTTCTCGATCGTGGCATAGGTCCAGAGCTTTCGGGGGATGGCGAACCCCTCCTGAAAGCAATCGGGGGAGGGGAACTTGCCGAAGCGACCCCAACGGACGATCGTGTGGGGGGAAACCCCCAGGAAGCGCGCCGCGCTGAACTTGTCGTGGTAGCCATCCGGGGGATTTATGGGATTTTGTGGGCAGTACATTCGGGCCTCCGATTTTTCGTTGACAGGGTATGCGTATGTACGCTACATAGATCGGGTCACAACGTCAAGGACCTTGGAGGCCCACCATGCAAACCACCGCTCCCGCCATGGCGTACTGGCGCCCGGCGGACACCACTCCCGGCTCGATCCGACGCGCACTGGTGCCGGCGAGCGTCTTCCCGGCCCCCTTGATCGTCGCCATTGCGATCCTGTTCCTGGTGGCATGGATCGGCGGAGAGACGGACGTCTTGGCGCCGGACTGGACCGGGTGCGCCCGGATCGAATGCGACGGTGGGTGGTCATGAGCCGGCCCCTCACCGTGCGCTTCGACCCCGCCCTTGTCAAGATCAGGGTGGCCGCCAGTATCCAGCGGGCGATCCGCCAAGGATGGGCCGTTTTCTTTGAATACCCAAGAGGAGCAGAACGTGAAGGCGAAGTACGTCAAGTATTGGAAACAACTGGAGCCGGGCGGCGAGGTGCGGGTGCCAATGAAAGACGAGACACAGGTCCTTCGCGCTCGGTCCTCCCTCAACGCCTACATTAAGGACCACGGGTGGACTGTCCGCACACGACAGTCCGTCGACGTCGGTGGTCTTGTTCTGTTGGTTCACCGTTACACGTAGGAGACCACAATGAGCCGAACCAATATCGCCATCACCCCAGAGCAACTACGGGCGCTTGAGGCCCGTATCACCGCCAGCATGAAGCAGGATGGGCTGGACCGCGCCTCGCGGCGCCGGGTCATTATGCGAGCGAGAAAGGACAGTGATGTTGCCGTATCGCGGCCTGTGAAGGTCAACGCGCCTGCCCCATCTCCTCGACCGCGCGGGATCGTGATGCCCGCAGCGGTGCGCGCGGCGGTCCAGGACCCTCGGCGCCCGACAGGCCCCCGGGACGTGGTCAAGGTCAACGGCACGACCGTGGACTTCCGCTATACGGACGGATCGGTCGAGCGTGTGACCCGGCGCAAGGACGGCACCCTCCGCCGCAAGGTGTCCGGCCGCTGTGCATTTGTCTGATCGGTTGCCCTGGGCGCTGATCCGGCGTAGACTTCTATCGTTCTAAACCATACAGGAGGATGCCATGACGATTTTCGGTAATGATGACCGTGTCTATGTCGACAACGGGCTTGACAACGCGCCTTACGTCTACATCAAGGCGCACTACGAATACGCCACCCTCACCGGGAGCGGTGCCCTTATCGACGGGGACAGCGTATTGACGGCGGGCCACGTAATTGACGATGAGCCGAGCCTCGGGGACCTTCTGTCGGTCGAAGTCCTTCCAGGATACTCCGGATACGACGAAACGCCCCGCTGGGGGTCCTATACTGTAGGCACCGAGGACGTGCATACGCACTATACCGCGAGTACGCCGTACTACGGTATTGATGATTTCGGCATCATCAACTTGGGGGTCAACTTGCGCGGCATGATCGACCCGCTTAATTTGGCCATCTCGGCCGACAGTTATGACCAGAACGACGTTTTCACGTCCAAAGGCTATCCCGGGGATCGCGGCTTCAAGTTGATGGAGACGGAGGGGACCGCCGATCTTGTGCTCGGCTGGCGCCTCGGCTTCTACGACGATTTGGACGCGATGAACGGGCAGTCGGGAAGCCCGGTCGAGATTAACGGCGATGTCGTGGGGATTTTCGTGAGCCACTCGCCCACGGATAATACCGCGCACCGCATTACCACCAACACTTACAATACGTTGATGTCGTGGTCTGCCGGGGAGCAGTCCGCGTCCAATCCTAGCGATAGTGGAGGCGTGTGGGGAGACTATTACTACGCGATCTATGAGGACGTGCGTGACGCCGGCGTCGACCCGGCCATGCATTACGACACCTGGGGCTGGCGAGAAGCTCGCGATCCTAACCCCTGGTTTAATACCAGCGTGTACCTCGCGCATAACGCGGACGTCGCTGCGGCCGATATCAACCCGTGGGAGCATTTCCTGACCTACGGCCAGTATGAAGGCCGCAGCGGGCTTCCCTGGTGGGATGCCGCTGAGTACGACGCGGTCTTGGGGTAAGCTAACCCGGCGCCCCGGCCTCGGCTGGGGCGCCGCCCACCCGGAGGACCCCATGCGAACAATCCGCGCGCTCGCCCTTCCGCCAGAATGGGAACCGGACTTTGACGCCCTCCCCATCTGGCGGGACCCCGACACCGGGTGTTGGATTTGGGGCGGGTGGAACGATGGAAAGGGATATGGGAAACTTTCCATCGCAGGAACGACGTGGTACGCTCATCGGGCCATGTACGCCCGGTTCCGGGGGCCGATACCCCTGGGCCATGTCCTGGACCACGTCGTGTGCAAGAACCCTCGGTGCGTGAACCCCTGGCACCTTGAACCGGTGACCGTCCGGGTGAATACCCACAGAGGACGCGCCGTTCTCTACACGAAAGGAACGAGACCATGAACCATGAGATCGTCAGAAACTCCGACGGGGTGAAAATCTTCACTGAGCAGATCATGCAGAACCTCATCGCCGTTACACCCGGTGACGAACGCGCCGCCATGCTCCGGATCGCGAACAACTTGCGCGGCCTTTACATGATGGGCGGGGAGATCAAGGACGTCCGGGACGCCATTATTCGGTGCATCTATCCGGAAAAAGGGGACCCCTTGGCGGGTCCGTGCGACGCTCGCCCGCAAACGCTGGCGCGGCACGCGGCCAACAAGAAGGCCATGTTCGCCGCCATGTACGGGACGGGGCGGGACCGGTCGGTGGACGCGCGGGCGGAAGCCTACGCCAAGGCCACCTCGGTCCCGCCGACGGCTGTGGTGTTCGCCACGGGCGAGGAGATCGCCGCCGCGCTCGACCGGGTCCGCCCGAGCGCGGTAGCGCCCTATCTCTACCTGGGGGAGAACCTGGACGGGCAACCCCGGGTCCTCCTGTGGACCCCGTCGCACAACGCCCGCCCCGTGGTTGCTCTGCCGCCGACCCTCATGGATGCCTGCCGCGCGGAAGAGATGGATGAACCCGGGTATCTGCACCGGGCGTTCCCCTTCCTGTCCAACTGGATCAAGACTGAAACGGAGGCCGAGTAAATGGTGAGCGTCATCGCATTCTGTGCGGTTGCCGGCATCCTGCACCGCAATCGAAATGGGAAGAACGACGTGCTTCTGCACGTCTCCTGTTTCGGGTTCAACCACGATCAATTGGTCGACATGGCTCGCATGAAGCTGTTCGAGACAACCGTGGAGTTCCTGCACAAGGTCAACGGCGCGGAGTGTTTGCGGGCGGAGCCGTCGGAGTTCGACCCGCCGCTGTCACCCTCGAACGCCCTTGAGCGCGCGGAGCAACTCATGACCAAGTTCGGGCTCAAGGGGGAGCACCACCGCGCGTTCGAGCATGTCCAGCGGGTCAACATCCTTGCCCCGTGGGAAGACGACGGCGCGCCGCTCGACACCGCGTAAGGGAGGAAACCATGGCTGTGATCTATCAAGTCTTCGACGCGGTCGATCCCCCCGCAACGGACAGCTACTGGCCCACCGAGCAGGCCGCCCTGCTGGCCGCTGGCAGTATGGTGGACCCCCGGATCGCCAAGCACCAAGTCGGGCCGAACAAGCACGACCTGATCCGGGCGCTTCGGCTTATTCCCCGGCGGACAGAGTGACCGTTTGGGGCCTTACCTCAACCAACATAGGAGAAGAGCATCATGAACAACGGAAAGTCAAATCGTGTGACAGGCCCCCGCATGAACGCCGTCGTGGATTTGGAAGACCACATTCGCACGAACCTTCGCGTGGCGGAGCTTGAGGCGCGCTGTTCGGCGCTGGAGAACCACATTGCGAACCAGAACATCCGGGAGCTTCAGGAGAAGCTGAAGGAAGTTCGGGAGGAGAACGAACGGCGCGAGAACCCACAGCCGCAGGACGTCCCTCGCGGCGAGGCGGACCCGGACGACATGGACCCGGATGACGCGGACGGCCCCGTGTACGGCTGATCCTTTCGGCGTTGGGACGGGGAGGGGCACCCCTCCCCCTTCTCAGGGGGATGGACATATGGCGAAGAAGAAACCGAAGTCGTTCGAATGTCCGGAAGGGGTTGACCCTAAACTGTGGAAGCGGGCGCTTGCTGCCGCGAAGGAAGGGGACGCCATTCTCGATGAACTTCGATTGACACAGGACTACCCCCGCGTCGTCCTGAAAATCACCGGGAAAGAAGAATGAGGCTAGATTTCAACCCAAAAACAGAGACATTCGTCCTATTCGTTTCTGCGGATGACGCGGCAGGGATCAAGCTGGCGGGAGACGTTGGCCTCGGGAAATCACTTCCGGCCTGCACGGCCAGTCGTCTGGTGTACGCGACGAAAGTCCCCTACGCGGCGCTCCCCTTCTGGCAGTGGGCCACGGACGCGGCGCGGGACGAGTTGTTCTTTCTCCGGATGGCCTATGACGCGTCGTGGGCACAGGAGGGGACGCGGCAATTCCCGGTCCCGACCGACCTGGAGTATTTCCCGTTCCAGTCCTGCGGGATCGACTACGCCCTGGGCCGACAGCACACCATCATCGGGGATCAGCCCGGCCTGGGGAAGACCATTCAGGCGATCGGGGTCGCCAACGAGCTTCGCATGAAGCGCATCCTGGTGCTCTGCCCTGCGAGCGTCCGCATTCAGTGGTACAAGAAGGTCATGGAGTGGTCGACCCTGCGACGGCGCCGAACGGTCCCGCTGGCCTACGCGATCCTGCGGGGGCGCGACGGCGTGCCGCCGGACGCCAACTGGACCATCCTCTCTTACGACTTGTGCCGGACGGACACGATCCACGAGCAACTGAGGGCCATGGGCCATTTCGACATGCTCGTTCTGGACGAAGGGCACTATCTGAAATCCCCGGAGACACAGCGGACGCGGTCGGTGTTCGGCGGCGGGGAGGACGACCCGTTCCACGGCGGGCTCGCGGCGCACGCGGAGAAGGTGGTGGCGCTGACCGGGACCCCGCTCCCGAACCGGCCCCGGGAGTGCTACACCCTGGTGCGCGGAATGAACTGGGACGCGATCGACAGGACAAGCCTTGACCGGTTCCAGCACCGGTATAACCCGTCCATGCGCATTCCGGACGGCGGGGGCCTGATTGAGAAAGTCGGGCGCCTCCCTGAACTCCAGGCCCGGCTCCGCTGCAACCTCATGGTTCGGCGCCGGAAGAAGGACGTGCTCCACCAGCTTCCCGACGTGACCTATGAAGTCATCCGCGTCGACGAAACCAAGAAGATCAAAGAGGTGACGAAGGCCGAGAACATGCTCGGCCTGGACAAGAACGCCGTCGCGGCCGGCGGGCGCATGGACTTCGACGGGGAGGTGTCGACCGTCCGCCGGCTCATGGGCGAGGCCATCGCGCCCTTCGCGGCGGAGCAGGCCGAAATGCTCCTCGGTGGTGGTCTGGAGAAGCTGTTGATCTTCGCGTGGCACCGATCGGTGATCGGCTTCCTGCGGGAAAAACTGGAGCACTGGGGGGTCGTCACGATCGACGGGTCCCTGTCCAGCGCGGGGAAACACACCCGCGTGCAGCGGTTTCGCGAGGAACCGGACGTCCAGGTGTGTATCGGACAGATCATCTCGTCCGGGACCGGAGTAGATGGCCTTCAGGACGTATGCGCCCACGCGCTTTTTGCGGAGCACGATTGGGTGCACGGAAACAACGAGCAGGCGGTTGACCGCCTCTGGCGCATCGGGCAGAATGCGGGCGTTTTGGCCCAGTTTCTTGTTGCGCCGAAATCCATATCGGAGTACATACTAAGTTCGGCGATTGAGAAGGCCGGAAACACGGACGCCGCACTCGACAAACGATAGGAGACACGCTATGAGCGAACTATTCGGTATGCACATGGACAGCTATCCGGCAATGGGGCGGATGGACGAGCCCCGAGACTGGTACGTCGCGGCGGATGCCCCCGTTGCTGCGACCAAGATTTTCGATTGCAATCTGGACACCATGCGGGCCTCGCCCCCGAAGGACCCACTGAAGAAGTCCCACAAGGCGGCGCTCATCGCCGTGTCCGAGCAGAACCCCGACATCCCGCTCACGATCATCACCGCGCGCGGCGGCATCCGCACTCCCATCATCGTGGACGAGCTTTGGCTTCTGGAGGACGCCGACGGGGTGTCGGTCCCCCTCCAGGGGGAGAACGTCCCCAGCTATGTCGCGGAAGCCATGGCCGACGCGGCGCCGGCCCCCGAGAAGGCCGAGACCGCGCCCGAAGCCGAAGGCGAGAAGCCCAAGCGTGGCGGGCGCCAGCGCCTTTCCGAGGAGGAGAAGGCTCGCCGGGCGGCCGAGAAGGAAGCCCAGAAGGCGGAGAAGGCCAAGGCCCGCGAGGAAGAGAAGGCCCGCAAGGCTGCCGAGAAGGAAGCCGAGAAGGCGGAGCAGGAGGCCCGGGCGGCCGAGACCGAGACCGAGACGGCGCACGAGCGCAAGGTGGACCGGGCCATCGGGGGCAACTCCGGCCCGATCCTCATGTCCTACCTGGGGCGGATTGAAGCCCTCAACGAGGAGGTCAAGGAAGTCCAGCAACAGGTCAAAGAGGTGTACGCGGAGGCCAAAGGGGGCGGATGGGACCCGAAGACGATCCGCAAGCTCGTGGCGCTGCGCAAACAGGACGCCGACGCCCAACGGGAAGAACTCGATATGTTCGCCCTGTATCTGAAGGCCATCGGCATCGAGTGGTGACCCGCCCGCCCCGACATCATTCCAGGGAGAACAGACCATGAGCGAGAGCTACCAGACCAACATCACCGCGCGCTTCACGCGGCGCCGCAACCCGGCCCAATACGAGCACGCGGACGCGGAGATCATCATCAACGGGGGCGTCAAGGATGGGGAGACCGAAGAGCAGGCCGCGCGCCGCCTCATGTCGGTCGCCAAGGGCACCGTCTTGGAGGCCCTGACCGGCCGGGCGCCCACGGCATCCACGGCACCGCCTGCCGAGGAGAAGACCACTCCCGAGGCGCCGGCCGAAGACCCCCGGGCGCTCGCCATGAGCAAGCGCGGCCTGGGCACGGTTGCGGAGTGCGCGGACGCCCTGAAGCAATGCGGGGGTGATCCGAAACGGGCGGCCGAGTTTCTTCGACAGTCCGGAGGCGATGGCGGCTCGGCTGCTGACGTGGGAGCCAATACCATGGCTCCTGAGCAGGGCGGGAACACCGTGGCCACGGCTCCCGAACCTGAACAGGAAGTGATCCCGCCGGAGCGGCCAGACATCCCCGGGCGCGCCCCGGGCGGCGGGACCGTCGTGGACGCGGAGGCCAGCGGCGAGGTGACCGAGCCCCGAGACGGGACGACGATCACCGGTGAGGAGCTTCGCCAGATCGCGTCCCAGGTTGCGGCGGGGCTGGGGCAGGCCGCCGGCCCGCTCTTCGTCAACAAGGTGATGAAGGATGAGTTCGGTGTCACCCGAATGGGGGCCATCCCGGAAGACAAACGCCCGGCGTTCGTCCGTGCACTGAAATCTGGCCCCAAGTCCTGACATGGGTGGGGGCCTCGGCCCCCACACCTTGAGCGGAGAACCCCATGAATACTTCAGGTTCGCACAACATCCACTCTCATATCGGAGCGTCGGCCTCCGAGCGCTTTCTGGAGTGCCCCGGGAGCGTGCAGTTGGCGGCGCACTGCGAAAACGAGAGCAAGGACTACACGCGCCTGGGAACTGCCGCTCATGACGTGGCGGCGTGGTGCTTGGAAACCGGGTCCGATCCCATGTTCTTCCCGGGTGGGAAGGTCCTCCATGCGGGCGAGGAGTTCCCGGTCGACGAGGACATGGCGGCGGCCGTCGGGGAGTACATGGACTACGTGCTCTCCAGGATGGAGCTATACCACGACCTGGAGGGCGAGTTCCCGACCCTCTTCGTGGAGCAGGGGTTCGATCTGGACCACGTATGGGCCGGCATGTACGGCACGTCGGACTGTGTGCTGTGGTTCCCGAAATGGGGGCTCCTGGAGGTGATCGACTACAAGCACGGGGAGGGCATACCGGTGCAGGTCGTCCAGAACCCTCAGCTTCAGTACTACGCCTGCGGGGCTATTCACCGCCTGGGGGCCGCCACCGCGAGCAGCGAAGTCGAGCAGGTCAAGCTGACGATCTGTCAGCCCCGTTGCGCCCACCCGTCCGGGTACACCCGAAGCTGGGATACGACCGTCGAAGACCTTATGGAATTCCTGACGAACGTCCTGGTGCCGGGCATCAAGGAAGCGCTCACCCCGGGCGCTCCGCTGAAAGATGGCCCCCATTGCCGCTTCTGCCCCGCGCGGCTCGTGTGCCCGATGCTGACCGAGAGGTTCGAGACCTTCAAGCACGCGGCCGACATGGACGCGGACCCCACGGTTGTGTCGGACCTGCAACTCGGGGAGATGTACGAGGCCACTGAGACCGTCAGGATTTTCATGAAGGCGGTCGAAGGGGAGACGTACAAGCGTTTGACCCGGGGGCTGGATATTCCGGGGGCCAAGCTCGTGAACCAGAAGGCTCAACGAGCGTGGAAGGAAGGCGCCGTAGGCGCCGCCAAGGCGGCCGGGCTGGAGTGCTATCAGGCGCCAGCGTTCAACAGTCCTGCCCAGATGGAGAAGGTCCCCGGCGGGCGGGAGTTTGCGAGGAAGTGGGCGTACAAGCCCGAAGCGGGCTTGACTGTTGCGCGCGCCCATGATATCCGTGACAAGGTGTCCGCGCGCCGTGCGGTGGAGGTTTTCGCCAACGTCCCAGCAAGCGACACTTGACAAACCCTTACGACACTTTACGACACTTTACGAAAAGGAGACGACCCATGGCTGCTGATCTCGACACTTTCCTCGTCATCGGTGAAGTCCGCTTTGCTCACCCGCATTTCTTCGAGCCCCGCCCAGTCGTGATTGACGGCAAGGCGAGCGGAGACCCCAACTATGAAGTCCAGGCCATGTTCGCGAAGGACAATCCGGAAGCCATGGCTTCCCTGGACGGGTGCAAGAAGACCGCGATCGCGGTGGCGGCCGCCCGGTGGCCCGGGCGCAACGTCATTGAAGAGGCCAAGGGCGGGGAGTTCATGTTCCCGTTCAAGGACGGCGATCGCGAGGCCGATCGCTTCGATCGGCGGAACCCGCAGAAGGCCGGGCAGCGCGACTACATGCGGGGCAACATCATTCTGGCGTGCCGTTCCAAGTTCGCCCCGGAAGTTGTCGGCCCGGACAAGAAGCCGATCATGAACGAGCGTGACATCTACGGCGGGTGTTACGGCTACATCCAGGTGAACGTCAAGGCGTACAACGGCGTCGGCCAGAACCCGGACGGCGTCAAGTGCTACCTGCAAATGGTGCTGAAGTCCCGCAACGGTGACAAGCTGGGCAACGCCCGCTCTGCCGCCGACGTGTTCGGCGGGATCAAGGACGCGGACTTGGGCGAGGATGCGACGGCGGGCATGGACATGTCCACCGACATCCCGTTCTAAGCCCCACCAGTCCTCACGCCGGAAGTTCGGGGGTTCGGCCGGCGTGAGACGGGGGTGGTTTGGCGCCCGCTATGTGTGAAGCCCGGCGCCACTCCACCCCCGAGCCCCCGACGATAGGAGGACACCATGCGATACATCGTTGCCAAGAACCGCAGAACCGTGGAGAACTTCGTCCGCTCACAGGGGTTGGACGCGGGGGAGTTCGTCTATGTCTCTGGCCCCGCGAAGCTCGTGGGCGCAAACGGGCGCACGTCCCGGATCGACATCCTAAGCGACGCCCCCATGCGGGAAGACTACGCGGCGATCTTGGCTGAGGCCCGCCGACGCGGTTTCGACATCTAGGAGAGCAACATCATGACCCCCGAAATGAAGAACGCCACGGTGCACTGGCGTTGCCCTCACTGTGGCGCCGGACAGGTGACCACGGTCGAGAGCGCCATCTACAAACACTCATCCCGGAAGTGCGGTAACTGCGGCGGGTGGTCCTCGATAGGCGTGTGGGACGTCCTCCGAGCGCTTATGGAAATGGAAGACGACCGGTACGCGGCAGGGGCGTAGAGGCAATGGCCCCGAACTCCCCACGGATCATCGGTTTGGACTTCGAGACCCGAAGCGCGTGCGACCTGAAGAAGCACGGCGCCCGGGTGTACGCGGAGCATCCTTCGACGCGCATCCTGTGCGTGGCCTACAGCTTCGACCGTGGCGAGCCCAACGTGTGGTTCGGCGACGCGGCGCCGGAGTTCGGGTTCGAGCAATCTGACCCCCCGGAGCTACTTCTGGAATACATCGCGCAGGGTGTCCCGGTCGAAATCTTCAACGCGGACTTCGAGCCCTCCATATGGGAATGCATCTGCGTCCCGCGCTTCGGATGGCCCCCTGTGCAGATCAAGCAATGGCGGGACGTCCAGGCGTACGCGCTGCACAAGGCGCTTCCGGCGCGCCTGGAGAAGGTCGCACAGATCGTGCAGGCCCCGCACCAGAAGGACGACGAAGGCCACCGGGTCATGCTGAAGATCAGCAAGCCGGCGCCCCGGCGCAAGGGAGACGCCCCCGACTTGGTGCGGTGGAACAATGATCCGGACCTGTTCATCAAGACCACGGATTACTGCCGGCAGGACGTCCGAACTGAGGATTGCCTGGGGGACGCGCTCGGCCCTCTGCCGGCGCCGGAACAGGCCCTGTTCGAACTGGACCGGACGATCAACACCCGTGGCGTCCAGATCGACACGGACACCGTGCGCGGTGCCGGTATGGTCCTGGAGACCGTCCGGGGGCGGATCATGGACGAGTTCAGGGGCTTGACCAGTTTGGAAATCACACAAGTCCAGGCGCTGAAGGAATATCTTGAGGATTTCGGCGTGTTCACAGAAAGCCTCGACAAGGATTTCTTGACCGCCACGATCCCGAACTTGGAACCGGGCTCCGAAGTCCGGCGCATTCTGGAGCTTCGGCGGCGCTTCGCGAAAGCGTCCGGGGCCAAGGTGGCGTCCATGGACCGTTGGACCTGCCGCGACGGGCGGATCAGGAACGTGGCCCAGTATCACGGGGCCACCACCGGCCGCTGGGCCGGCCGAGGCCCGCAGTTCCAGAACCTGCCCCGGCCGTTCGGGGAGGACCTGTTCGGCGTGGAGTATGAGGACTACACCGAAGCGGACTTCGACGTCCTGTGCGCGACGCTGGCGCGGGGCCGCGCGGCTGAGGTGGAGGCCATGTACGGGGACCCCTTGGTGGCCGTCTCGAACGCGCTCCGCTCCATGATCGTGGCGGCCCCCGGTCACGTGTTCATCGGCGGGGACTATTCGGGCATCGAAATGTGCGTCACGGCAGCGGTTGCCGGCGAGGAATGGAAGCTGGAGGCCATCCGTAAGTCCCACCGTGGGGAAGGTCAGGACATGTACTGTGTCGCGGCGGAGGCCGTGTTCGGGTATCCAGTCCTGGGGAAGAAGACGCACCCGAAAGAGCGTCAGGTCGGTAAGGTCTGCGAGTTGGCGTTCGGGTACCAGGGCGCCGTGGGCGCCTGGAGGAACTTCGACAAGACGGACCACCACACGGACGACGACGTGCAGGTGTACAAGACGGCGTGGCGCGGGAAGCACAAGGGGCTCGCGGGTGACCCGGAGACCGGAGACATTGGCCTCTGGAAAGGGCTCGAACTCGCCGCGATCGAGTGCGTGTCGACCGGTCAGGTTGTGGACTACAACTGTGTCCAGTTTGAGATGAAGGGGCCTTGGTTGACCTGCCGTCTGCCGTCCGGCCGCCGGCTGTGGTACTGGGGGCCAAAGCTCCGGTGGTACCCGGCCCCCTGGGACCCCGAGCAACAGATCATGCAGCTTTCCGTTGAACAGTGGCGGGACGGCCGCTGGCAGCGGGTCAAGATGTACGGCGGGCGGTGGACAGAGAACATCGTGCAAGCGATCTCCCGGGACCTTCTGGCGCGTGCAATGTTCTTGCTCGAACGCGCAGGATATCCTATCGTGTTGACAGTGCATGATGAAGCCCTGTCCGAAATACGGGGCGTACCTGCGGACGCTCTGACCGTATTCCGGCAATGTATGGAGGACATAGCACCATGGGCGCGTGCATTGAATATCCCGATCCTGGTGGAACCCTGGACCGGCCGCCGGTTCAAAAAGTGATGATACCGGCCTCGCCGCTGGACGGGGCTATCCTCGCGCTTGATCTTGCGGAGAACGCCGGGTGGGCGCTGTGGGTGCCCGCCGATCACCCCATGATCTTCGCGCACGGGACCGAGCACTTCGCGGGTCACTCGTTCGCGCGGCGCTTTTCGAAGTGTCACAGCTTCGTCTCGGGGATGGTGGCCCGGCACAAGATTTGCACGGTCCTGATCGAGAAACCGTTCCACCGAGGGGAGGCGGCTACCCGCGCCGGGTGGGGGTTCGCGGGGGTTGCCGAGGCCGCCGCGAGTGCGGCGGGGGCCGCCCGGTCCCTCTTGATCAACGTCCAAACCCCGAAGCGGGTGCTGACGGGGCGCGGCCACGCCTCGAAAGAGGAGATGATCGCCACGATCACCGCGCTCGGCTTTACCCCCGGGACCGACCACGAGGCCGACGCCATCGGCCTGCTGCTCGCCTACATGGAGGACCCCACATGCGCAAAAGCGACTTCAGGAGCCATCAAACGCTCACCCCGGAAAGGGCGCGCGAAGAAGTAGAGACGCACGGCTCCATCCGGGCCGCTGCCCGCGCCTGGGGGTGCCCGTATGACACCATGCGAAAGCGCTTCCACGCGGCGGACCTGGAGCCCGAGGTGGAGCCCGAACTTCCGTTCGATCCCCCGGTCCTGGATGGCCGCGTGAAGGCCATCGCCACCCGGGAGGCCCCGCTGCCGGCGCCGGGGGAGGTGCGGCGCTATATCTTGACCTGTGCGCAGAACAACACCCTGGTCCATGAGGCGCTGTGGAAGAACCTCAGGGAGATGGCCCGCGTGTACGACGCCGCGATCATGGTGAGCCGGTTCACCTACGACGTGTCGTCCTACGGGAAGGGATCGGTGAAGCCCGGCAAAGAGAAGGCATCGGACGAACTCTGGTATGACCCTGCGGTGGCGCCGTTCGTCGCGGACGAGCGTGTGCAGCTTGCCCCGGGGCTGGTGTGGTGTGGGGAGATGAACATCCTGCCCACGGCTGTCCGGCCTCTGTCCGGGCTGGAGAGCTACACCGGGCGCCAGTCGGCCATCGTCCCCCACGCGAAGCTCGCCATGGACAGCGTCGCCAGCGGCAAGCACGAGGCCACGAAATTCAACTACACGACGGGAACCGCAACCCTGCGGAACTACATCGCGAAGAAGGCCGGCCTCAAGGCGGAGTTCCATCACTCCTACGGCGCGCTCCTGGTGGAGGTGGACAGCGAAGGTTCATGGTGGGTCCGCCAGCTTTGTGCGGACAGCGACGGCACGATCCACGACCTGGACGTCCGGGTCCAAGACGGCCGCCTGACGACCGGGCACAGCGTGGAGGCCGTCACCTGGGGAGACGTCCACACCGCGCTCCTGGACCACGTCGCGGCCGAACTCGCCTGGGGGCCGGGTGGGCTCGCGCAAGCCCTGTCCCCCAAGTTCCAGTTCTTCCATGATCTGGTGGACTTCCGGGCGCGGAACCACCACGACAGCAAGAACCCCCACGCCCGTTTCCAGCGGTACGTGGAGGCCGCCGACGTTGTGCAGGACGAGATCAAGCGCGCGGCCTCAGTGCTCAACATGGCGCGGGAGGCGGTCCTGTCGACGGGCGGCAAGCTCGTGGTCGTGGACAGCAACCACGACAACGCCCTGGAGCGGTGGTTGCGGGAGGCGGACTATCGTCTCGACCCGCCGAACGCCATCTTCTTCTTGGAGGCTCAGCTTGCGCGCTACCGGGCCATCCTGCACAGGTGGCACCGCTTCCACGTGCTCGAATGGGCCATGCAAGAACCCCTCCGGGTGATGACGGGTAGCTCCCGGCCGGATTGGCTCCGGTTCCTCCGACAGGACGAGAGCTTTGTGATATGCCACGACCTGAACGGGGGGATCGAATGCGGGATGCACGGGCACCTTGGGCCGAATGGCCTCCGGGGCGCTCCGACCGCGTTCGCTCGGATGGGGCGGAAGTCCAACACCGGCCACACGCACGCGGCGGGGATCGTTGATGGGTGCTGGACCGCCGGCCTGTTGGGGAAGCTGGACATGGACTATAACCGTGGGCCGTCAAACTGGTCCCACAGTCATATCGTGACGCATAGCAATGGAAAGCGTCAGATCGTGACCTTCTGGAAAGGGAAGTACCGGGCATGAGTTCAATTCTTCTTGTCGGGCTTATGACGTTTATCAACGTTGCCGCCCGCGCATTTCAACAACTGAACGTCATGCACAGCAAGTACGCATGGCTCTTTCCGGCGTCTCTTGCGATGGCCGTCTGTGAGGTGGTGAAGCTGGGGGTCATCGTCATTGAGGTGTCGGCAGAGAACTGGTGGACACTCGCGGGAGTTATCTGTATCATGGGCGCGGCAGGCGCTGCCGGCTCTTCGGTATCCATGGTGATCCACCAGAAGCTCCGGGGGCACCCGGCCATTGACAACTCACTATCGAAAGGATGAACCCATGACCGAGGATGAATTCCGGAACGGTACCACCGACACCCAAGACGTGGACAAGGTGCTGGACCAACTGTTCGCCCTGGTGCGGAAGGAACTGGACGGAGCCCTAGAGACGTACGGGAATTCCGGGGGAGGACACCCCGGGTTCGCTTCTGCGCACGAAGGCTATGCCGTCATCGCGGAAGAGCTTGACGAACTGTGGGACCTTGTGAAGGGCCATGGGACCGGCTATTCCAAGGACGCCCTGAAGGAAGCGATGCAAGTGGCGGCCATGGGCGTTCGGTATATGTTGATGGTGTACTTCATGAACACCGCGCCGCCGCGATGAAGTGTTGCTTTTGCGGTGGCAAGCGACCGCTTGACGGGGTGTGCCCGTCTTGCGGTCGTACCGGCCAGCTTGGGACCCGGGACGACAAGTCCTGGACCGAGTGCCCCGTATGCGGCGCCGAGAACTTCGGCCCCGGATACTGTGTCCAATGTGAAGTGGAGAAAACACGCCATGGCTGCTCATGACATTCAAGTCGTTGCCCGCCGCGATGAGGTGGTCCCTTGCTGTTACGGGAATTTCGAGGATGGATACCTCGCTGCTGCGGCAGACTGCGACCGATGCGAATTCATAAACGCCTGCCGTCAAGCTTCGACCCCTCCGCCGTGCCATGGCCCCCAGGAGAAGGCGAGCAGTGCCACGATCCTGGGGTGCAAGAAGTGCAAGTTTCAGCGCGGCTGCAACACTCCCCTGAACCGCCCCGACGGCAAGGACACGAACCCCAAGGACGCCGTGGGGGCCAAGAAGGCCCCGCTCTCCTGTGTGCCGGCCCCGGTGCTCATGGAGGTTGGCCTCGCGATGTTGGAGGGGGCGCGGAAGTATGGCCGCCACAACTACCGTGTCGCGGCCGTCCGCTCGTCCGTCTACTACGACGCGCTCATGCGCCACATCATGGCGTGGTGGGAGGGCCAGGATGTGGACCCCGACAGCGGGCTCCCACACCTCACCAAAGCCATGGCCTGTTTGGTCGTCTTGCGTGACGCGGAGCGCTGTGGTAAGATGGTGGACGATCGCCCGCCAAGTGTACACGGTGACGAGTGGGTGCAACGGCTTAATGTCTTGGCGGCGGGCATTATCGACCGTGTACCGGACCCCAAGGCCGCTTTCACAAGGGAGGACCCGAATGGCCGTGTATCCTGACGCATTCCTCGCTGCTATGGACGCCATGTTCCCGCACGAAGGCGGGTTCGTGGACCACCCGGAGGACCCCGGCGGCGCCACGAACCTGGGCATCACGATCGGCACGCTCAAAGAAGCCGTGGCCCGAGGGATCGTACCGGGGCCGGCGACCAAGTCCCGGCTCCAGCGCCTGACCAAACGGGAGGCCACGAAAATCTACTACGTCATGTATTGGCGGGCAGTCAAAGCGGACAGCCTTCCGGCTGGCGTGGACTATATGGTCTTCGACTGTCAGGTCAATCAGGGGCGCGGCGGCTTGTTTTTGCAGAAGGCAATCAACGAGTGGTTCAGCCCCAAGATCGAAGAGGACGGCGTGATCGGGCAAGAGACGCTGTACGCGTTGAACGTCCTGATCACGAAGGGACGTGTGACGGAAGCGGACTTCGTGCGGGACGTCGCCATGCATCGTCTTATGCACTATTCCGTGCTCAAGCTCACGTTCCGCCGTGGGTGGTTCCGCCGGGCACTCGACGTGTTCCGGACGGCAACCATCCAAGCAACCATGGACCTACTCTGGTAAGAAGGGAGACCGACAATGGATGGATTTGACTTTGGCGAACTGCTGGACATGCTGATCCCCGCCCTGGTGGGCGTTGCCGGCATTGCGATCGGCCACCTGTGGGGTCGCCTGAAGGAAATCGTGAAGCAGACCGACGCCCAGTGGGACGACGAACTGGTCCGCGCGGTGGAGGACGGCATCGGCATGGGCCGCGACGAAGCGAAGGCCAAGATCAAGGAGGTTGCCGCCACCAAGGGCGCGGTGACCGCCGAAGACGTCGACGCCGTGGTCTAGCCCATGGCCGGGTTCTTCACCGGCCTGCTCAGGATGGTGTTCCAGGGCCTCCTATCGGGGGTCCTGGACTACCTCAAGCAACGCCGCACCGAGCAGACCCTGGTAGATCAGGGCGCTCTTGAGCAATCGAACCGCCAGCACCAGGAGGCCGCCAATGCGAAACGCCGTGCCGCTTCTGTTCCTGGGCTTTCTCGGGGCCAGCTTGCTGTCCGCCTGCGAACTGGCAAGTTCTAGCTACATCGCACCGGCCGTGGTCGTGGCGCCCGAGTTGGAAGCGTACAGCCCTGAGTTCCAGGGCCGCATGGCGGACGAACTCGACACCATGGCCGAGGCGTGCGACCCCCTCGACCCGAACCCGACGTGTTCGGCCGTCGCTCGGGCTATCCTAGACTATGGGGAATTGAGAGCGCGGGTTCGGGCGATGGAAGGGGGCCACTAGGCCCCCTTTTTCTACACGAACAACCGCATGATCTTGTCGAACGTCGCGGTGAACACCGCCGTGACCACGGCCGCGAGAACCGCCATGACCCCGGCGGCCCATGCTTGGGCGCGCTCCAGGCCACGAATGCGGTTAGCATGATCGTTGAGCCGAACCCGCTCGACTTCAGTCTGGACCGTGACGCTCTCGCGAAGCGCATCCAGGGTTCCCTCCATCCGACCCAAGCAACGCATGATTTCTTCAGTGCTGCAATACTGGTGTTCGCTCACTCTGGCCTCCTGTTTACTCGATGATTTCCATGGCGAACCATGTGTACTCAGTATCGTTGACGTTCAGATTTCCACCGCTGTCCTGGTACGTGGTGAATTCGAACGCGGTTCCCGCCGTCACGGTTAGGACAGCGGTGGAAATCATGAACTCACTCTCCCCCGCCGGGTGACGGTGGCGCGAGCACCCATAAACCCCTCCGCCAGTGGGCGCAATCTCTGCGAAACGGGTGGCCCCTCCTGCGCTATACGCGAAGTGAATGCAGCCGATCAGGCGGACCCTAGTCACTCCAGAGGGAACGACCAGAGTGTTGTTTCCATTGTTGAAAATGCTATCCGTGTCATATACGGCCACTTCCCAAGTGAGGCGCGTGCCCGTGGCGTTTGGTACACTCTGGGCCGCGTTCTTTCGGACGAGCGCCCCCCGGAACGCCGCGCCGGTCACGCCGTCCACGTAGGTCTTGGTCGCGAGATCACTCCCCACGACAGGCCCCGCCGCGTTCGTCACACGCGCGCCCCCAGCGTTCAGCGTGGCCGTCACGAACCCGCCCGTAATGGATACGCTGTTGGACGCTTGCGTGGCCATAGACCCCAGGCCCAGGTTCGATCGGGCGCCGCTGGCGTCGGATGCGCCCGTGCCACCATGGATGATGGCCAGATCGGCGCCGAACCAGTCAGAACTGTTGATCGTGGACTTCGTCGCCATGGTTCCCAGGCCCAGGGCCGTCCGGGCGCCACCCGCGCTCGTTGCCCCTGTACCCCCGTTGGTGACCGCCAGGGCCGCGCCCGTCCAATCGGAGTTGTTGATCGTGGACTTCGTCGCGAGCGCCCCGAGGCCCAAGTTCGATCGGGCGCCGCTGGCGTCAGACGCCCCCGTGCCGCCGTGAAGAATGGACAAATCGGTACCAGACCAATCGGAATTGTTGATCGTGTCCTTATCAGCCAAGTCCCCCAGGCCGAGGGACGTCTTGAGCCCGCCCAGGCTGGACGCGCCCGTGCCGCCGTCCGCGATGGGCAGTGGGCTCACGAGATTGTACAGGTCCACACCAGCGATCGTCCCCCCTGCGATCGTCACGTCCAGCGCACTCTGGAGCGCCATGGTTCCCAGGCCGAGGGCAGCTTGCGCACCAGCGGGCGTGTCCGCCCCCGTGCCGCCGTTGGCAATCGACAGGACCGTGCCGGACCAATCGGCGTCGTTGATCGTGTCCTTCTCAGCCAAGTCCCCCAGGCCCAGATAGGTGCGCGCGCTCGTGGCGTCCGTCAGGGCCAGGAGGTCAACAGCCCAGGGGTTCGTCGCCGCCGCGCCGACGTCCGCCAGGGTGACGTTCTCAAGGCCATCCTCTGCCGCATTCCACCGCATGATCTTGCCGTCCTCCGGGGGCGGCAGGGACAGAGGGCCGTCGGCGAACGTCGGGGGGAGTTGGAGCACGGCGCCGAACTTGCCCAGGGCCTCCTGGACCAGACACACGAGCCGATCCAGGTTCTCCTCCACGGCGTTCGCCGGCAGGGCGTCGTTCGTTTGATAGTCCGTCCCCTGTGTCCGGGAGGTTTGCCGCTCGATCACGAGCGTCGTCCCCGCCGGCGGGGGTACGACCATGGAGACGGTCCCCTCATTCCCGTCGCCCCCGGACACCGAATAGTGGGTCGAGAGGACCTGAAGAGTGGCCACCCCGGCGGCGGAGTATAGCGTCACGACAAGCTCGTCCGCGTCGAAGAACTGGAACGACGTGGAGAAATCGGTTGTAACGCCATTTCCGGATTTACGGTCGATGTATGAAGTCGAGGAGATAGTCATGTGTCTTACACTCCAATCGCAAACCAACGAACATCATCCGCGCGAAGACCCCCGATGTTCTTGATCTGCGCATACGTGGTAAACAGATTGACGAGCCTTAGGTCGATACCGGCGCCATCGTCCTGAGCATTGAACCAGCACCCGAAGACTGTGCTGAACGCCTCTGAGAAGTTAGCGTTCTGTGTAGATCCCGCGTTGATTTGCGAGATGTACCCCCACTGGATTTTGAACCCGGTCGGAAGGGTTTGCCGCCCTAGCGTGCCGGAAATGGCTAGCGGCGCGTTGCTGTTGGACCAAATCGCGCCGCCGTTCACCGTGACCGTGGCCCCGTGGATATCCGTATTTCGCGCGACGTCCCCAAGTTGGGTGACGTTGTCCCCCCGGACGACAGCCATGATCCTGGACACACCGCCAGTATCTTGCGCCTGATACGGGACGTTGTTCGGGATCGTGATCCGTGACAACAACGTGAGCGCCGATCCCCTCAGGATCGTCGGTTGCGCGTCTGTGCCTACATAGGTAATGTTGTCACCACCACGGTAGATCAGCGGGCGCGGAGTACCGCCCGTCTCGCGCCCCCACAGGGCGTCGTTGTTCGGGAGCGTGATCGCCTGATCTTCCGCGAGCGGGGTAAAGCCAAGGCGCGCGGGGATGTCCGCGTACCACGAGCCTTCCTCGCCGTCGAGCGTGTCCGCATTCCCGCCGCCAATCCCGAGGTACGATTGCGCAGCGGCTTCGTTCTCGGTCTCCAGAAAGCCGGCCATGTAGTCGGACACCACCGCGTCGCCCAGGTCCAGGGCGTTCAGGTCCTTGTTTTCCAGCGCGTCTCCTGCCGCATTCCAGCCCAGGAGCTTTCCCGCGTCCGGGATCAGGTTGAGCGAGACGGTGTCCGTGACGGACGGGGACAGCGTGAACGCCCGATCGGTCACGTCCTTGACCTGTTGCACCTGCATCGTGAGGCGGTCCAGCCCCTGCTCGGCCACCTCCGCCGGGAACGGATCGTTCGTGACGTAGTCAATCCCTTGCGTGTAGGGGACCTGCCGTTCGATCACCAAGCGCTCGCCCACCGCAGGGATAAACGACAGGGTCCGTACAGCCCCGGTCCCCCCGCCGCCTCCATAGACTTCGTAGTCCACGCCAAGCGTCTTGAGTGTCGACACGCCGCTCGCGTCCACCAGAGACACCGATAGGTCCGTGTCATCCAGGAACACGAATGGAACAGAAGCGGTGTCCGAGGCACCGTCACCGAGCTTGACACTCCGGCTCTCTGTGGTGGCGATCGTCATGGGCGTCCTCCAGGGTTCGCGGGTGACCCCACGATACCCCAAAGGCGCGCGCCATGTCAATGGACCCTACCGTCGTTCCGGAAGACCCATACCCTCCGAAAGCCCGGCCTCAAGCCGGTCAAACAAGTAATCGGTGTAGAACAGATTTTGCCCCGGGATCATGCGGCGGAGCCGGTGAAGGTCCGATTGCGTGAACGTCTCGCCGGACAACAGCGAGCGCGTCGTCAACCCCAGGTCCTGGGCCGTGTTGAACGTAGGGCCAAGGGCTTGGCCCACAAGGTTCCGCGCCGCGAACCGGGATGGCGCCTCGCCGCCGGTGATCAGCGTGGCCGGGGAATGCCCGCTGGCCTTCGCCATTAGCTGGTCCGCTTCCATGTAAAGGGACAGCACTCCTGACCTATCCACGCTGTCGACGATCCACTGGCCGGTCGAGCGTTCCTTGATCCGATCGTGGTTCCCCGACGAAATGTCCCGGAACGCGGTGGCCATGGCCCCAAGCCCCACCATGAGCATGATCCCGGACAGCGCCTGGACGTCGCGGGCCTGGAGGCCGGAGATCAGGAGCCGTTGCGTGGACGCCATGGCGAACCGCTTGAACTGGAACACCGTCTTTCCCCATTCCGTCGACGTCCAGATCGGCGCGTCCCCCGCGCCGGGGGTGATGATCGTGTTGTCCACGTCCCGCAAGAGCGCGTCGCGGAACGCCTCCACCGCATGAGGGTCCGTCCACGCCTGAGTGTTGGCGAACACGAGCCCACCGGGGGCATCTTCCCAATGCTCCGCCTGGGACGCGATGCGCCGGGCCGTGGCCCAGTCGATCCCGGATCGCGCCAGCTTGCGCGTCTCCCGGTCGGTGAGCGCCTTCCCGTCGTTCAGCTTCCGGACGGTCTCCAGAATGCGGGAGGACACCAGGGACGACGTGACGCCCTTGAGCGCGGTGTTCCAGTGGTTCAGAAGAGTGAACCGCCCAAACTGCTGCGACACATAGTCCGCCCCGCGCTCCAGATAGCTCTCATGCGTATACCGCTCGCCCAGGTCCAGCCGGTTCCGGATCGTCGTGGCAAGCTGATCGTCCAGGGCGGTGCCGGCCATGCGGGCTTCCTTCACCCCCATCCGCAGGCCCTTGAACCCCGCCGCCATGTCGGCGAACACAGGGGACATGGTCCGGATCAACCCCTCCTCCTGGACCACGCGGCCGACGTCGGGCAAGCTCGACAGCAAGACCGATCCCAGGAGCCGCGTGAAGTTCAGGTTCCGCAGGACGTTGCCCGCGCGCGTGAGCCCGCGATACCGGGGGTCCAGCGGCCCGTCCAGCGTCCCCCGAATGCGGTTCGTCAGGTGCGCCGCCAAGCTGGCCTCACGCTCCGCCTCGTTCAGGATGCGCGTGCGCTCCGCCTCGGTGGGCGCGTTGTCCGCTCGGATCGCCGCGTCGGTCATGATGGCTTCGCGGAAGTCCTCATTCGGGTCAGGCTTCCCGAACCGCTTCGCGAACTCGACGTCGGCCGCCATAGTGCGCACGTACTTGGCCGTCACGGGCATAACCCCCGACACCAAGAAGTCCTCAATGTCTTCGTCCGGGATCAAGAACGTGCGTTCCTTGAGCGGACCTCGGCCCTTGGGCACCCGAATGAAGGGGATGCGCGCGCCGGGGCTCCCCATGATCGCGTCAATGATCTTGTTCGCGATCTCTGTGTATTCCGCCCCGCTCTCCAGTTCGTCCGCCGGGATCGTGTTGCGCAGATACTGCTCGACCTTCTGGCGGAAGACGGGCCGCTTGGCCTTGATCTTGTCGACGTCGTACACGCGCGTGAAGTAGGATTGCGCGGTCTCCACCGGCAGGTCCTCCGGCAGGAGCCCTAGACGCTGGGCTTCCTTCGCCAGCGGGTCGAACACGGCCGCGCGCATGTCCTTGGCCAGGGCCGCCACCTCCGGGATCGGGTCCGCGTCGGAACGGCGCATGGCCTTGCCCACGGCCTCCTGGAACCCCATGAGGGACGTGAACTGACGCTGGTTCGCCGGAACCCGCTTCCGATACGCTCGCCAGCCTTCGTTGACCCGCCGGGAAGCCGTGGCCACCACCGCGTCGTAAGACCGAATGCGGAGTTCAACGGGCGCGCGGGAGGCCACCCCTCGGAAGTTCCCTTGCGTGAACATGCCGGTGTCCACCAGATCGTTCACGACCTGCCGCGACGCCGCGTTCGGGCTCCCCCCGAGTTCGACGGACGGGGCCGCGAGCCCCATGCGCCGGAGGGACCGCGCCGCCTCGCTCGCGCCCCAGGAGGACGCCAGCTTGGTGTCGATCGGGGCCGGCGCGGCCGACGCGGCGCCCACGGTCCCCTCCGGGAACTGGACCCGGGTCAATTCTGTGATCTCGCCCACCGCGCCACGATACGCCTCGTCCGCCGAGCGGGTCCGCCCGTCCAGCCCCTGGACCTTGCGAGACATGGCCGCTCCGGCGCCCGCCAGCCCCATGCCGATGGCGCCGCCAAGCATGATGGCCGTCAAGCTCTCCTCGGGCGTGCGGGTCTCCTGAGTGGCCTGAAGCGCAGCTTCTGACACAGCGTTCTCCGCCGCCGCGACGCCACCGGCGCGCGCCAGCTTACTCGCCAACGTGCCGCCCTTCATCACCGCGCCGCCGATCGGGAGGTAGGTGGTGGGGTCCAGCCCCACGGCCAGGGTGGACGCGAAGAACGAGTTCAGCGGCCCGTCTGCCAGGAGCCGCCGGGCTTCGTGCTCACGATCGAGCCGCGCGCGGGTCCGCTCCATGTCCTCCAGGGACCCGTCGTCCGCGAAATACTGGGGGTAGTACTCTTCCCCCGGCTGGAGGTGGTCCAGTGGGTCGAACCCGGGCACGCGCTCCGGCGCCGGCCCCTCGTTGATCCGGTTCACCAGCGACGCCACCACGTTGTCCATGTCGAACGCGGCGCCCACCTGCTCCATCATCGTGACCGGTTCCCGCGCGGTGTCAAGCTGATACGGCGAGCCTGCCGGACGGGCCTTCACGGGGTCCACATTGAAGGGCATCACTCTTCTCCCTGAAGCCTATCGTATACGCCCTGTAGCCCGGGCGAGCCCCCGCCGAACGTCCGGCGGGCGTCTTCATTACGGCGCCGTGGCGCCTCCGCGCGCGTCCTCAACTCGTTCATGATCCGCTGGTGCTCCGGGTTGGCGCGCAGTTCCGCCTGGGACGGCGCCGTGTAGCGGAATTGCTTGATGGAACCGTTCTCGTCCCGGACGTACATGGGCACGAGAATACCGAGACTGTTGCGGACACGGACCTGATATGACGGGCGCCCGCCCGCGTCAACCTCCCTTTGGGTCCGCCCGTCCGGCTCCAAGCTGTATCGCGTCGTGTCCGAAGAAAGCTCCTCCCCATCCGGGCCAACGATATCAGCGGGGGCAACACCCATGGCCTCCAGCGCACCGTCAATCTCGCTGTTGACAATGAGGGATTTCTGCTCTGTCGTCAGGTACAGGTTCGATGCCCCGGGGAAATGCCGCTCCGGCGGGTTCGGAGACAGGCGGCGCCGGCCGTCCGTGCCCACGAACGTCTCCCCGTACCGCTCGCGGATGGTACGGGCGGCCATGTTCTTCGATACGTCCATGTCCCCCGTGAGTTCGTACCCCCGCGACACAGCATCCTCGTATTCCCGGCGCACTGATCCAGGAATGTCAGCTTCGCCCAGCCCACCTCCGATGAACTGGGACGACGGGAACAGCAAGCGCACCTCGTCATCGGTGTCCAGTTCCTTGAGCGGGCTGTCCGCGCTCCGCAGCACCTCCCGCCGCTGTTCGATCGTCCGCTGATCCGGCGCCGTTCGCAGGACGAGCGACGCGGCCTGATCGTAAGGCACCCCCATGAGTTCGACATAGGACGACACCGCCTTGACGCGGTCCCCCGCGCCAGTGCTGGCGCCTTGCGTGAACGTCCGAATGCGGTCGTGGATTTGGGCCGCCTGGGCCACCAGGGCCGGGTCGTCCACGCGCTCCGCGTTGGTGACGACCCGCTGGATCGGGGTCGGGACGAACCCGGAGCGCATGGAAAACTCCGCTACCGCGTCCACGATCCGGTCGGTGTCGTCCGGGTCGGTGACAAGCTGGTCCTTCAGCGCGCCCCACGCCAAGTCGGCCTCGCGTTGGCTGTCCGATCCGGTCCCGCTGTTGTAATTCTGCAACGCCAGGACCGTGTCCTCAGTCTCCGACGCCAGCGCGCGGCGGCGGGCGTTGATCTGTTTGACGAACGACACTCGCTCGTCCTGCCGATCCGCCCCAAGCTGGCCCTGCTCCTGCATGGCGTCCACGGTCTTCCGCAGCGCGTCCAGTTCCGGGAGGGACCCCGCGTCGGAGATGGCGGTCTCCAGATCGGCCAGTTCCACCTCCTGCCGGCCCTCCGCGATCGCAGAACGCCGCTGCCCCACCAGCTTCGTCAGCGCGACGCGGGTGGACTGCCGCCCCTCGAATAGACCTTGGCTGTCGGCCTCCTGGAGCCGGGTGCCCAGGGCGTCCAACTCGTCCGGACTGTCGGCCTCCAGAATGTCAAGCTGTAGGTCCGCCAAGACGCGGGCCTCGCCCACGCTCTGGTTTTGCTCCCGCTGCCGGCGGATGGCCTGGAACATGGATACCCGGGCGCCCTCCCGCCCCGAGAACATGCCGGCGCGGTGCGCCTGCTCCACGCGGCTCTCGATGGCGTCCAGGGCCTCTTGGCTGTTCGCGTCCATCAAGTCGATCTGGATATCGGCAAGGGTCGACGCCGTGGCCCGCAGGTACTCCTGCCGCTGGCGGGCCTCCACCGATCGAATGTGCCGCTTGATCTTCAGGATGCCATCCGGCCCCAGCACCTCGGCATTCTGCTCAACGATACGCGTGGCGGCGCGCAAGTCGCCGTTCTCCGCATACCCGACCGCCTCCGCGTTGATCGCTTGCTCCGCGAAGTCCATCGCCAGTTCCCGCTGGACTTCCGGACTGATCGACGCGTTGTATCGCTCGGCCGCCGCACGGTGCTCCGCCAGATAGACATCCGCACCGGCAGGGTCCTGCATAATCTGGGCGAGCGTGCCGTTCACGGCCTGCTCACGCTGCCGCAAGCTCTCCCGCTCCAGCGCCTTGCGCCGGTTCTCCGCCGCGTCGGCCATGAGGCCGGCGGAACGCGCTTTCAGGACAGAGGACAGCCGCTCTTGCTCCATGGCCGTCTCAATCCCGGCCGAAGAAACGGCCTCTTGACTGACTTCCGACAGGATCGTGTTGGCCTGTGTCTCGTAATTCGAGGCCAAGGGGTCGAGTTCCGCCAGCGACGTCTCGGCCTTCTGGCGGAACTCGGCCTCGGCCGTCAGAGACCGCAGCTTGTCCTTCTGAACCGTTTGCTGGTGCATCTGCATCGCCACGGACTTCAGATTGGACGCGATGGCATCGAATGAGATCGGGTTCGGCTGGGGCACCGTGGGGTTCACGAGCGTCGAGCGCGCCCGGCCGGCCCCCAACCCCGATCCCGTAGGAGTTACACGTGGCATGGCTTAACCTCCCGTGGTGGCACGCCCCTTATAGAGGGAGTACCCTTGATATGCGGTCCCGGCCGCGTTCGAAATGCCGGAGACGATCCCGGAGACGAGCGCCGCGTCGCCCGCCGCGCTCGTGTTCTTCGCCCTCGCCCGGAGACTGGTGCTCGCCGTGTGGGTGTCGTCCTTGACCCGGCTCTCTTGCGCCGCGTAGTACGCTTCCTGGGACTTCTGGAGCGACAGGGGTGTGCCGGACGACAGGTCCCCGCCCGACGCCGCGAGCGCGGCCCGCGTGCGGGCCAGTTTTTGCCGGCGTTCCTTCTCCAGGTCCCGGAGTTCCCGCTGCCCCGCCTTGACTTCCTGCTGGGCCTGGGCCTTCAGGTAATCGGCTTGCTGGTTCGCCTGGGCCTGCGCCTGAAACCCGGACGCGATCCCGCCCACAAGCTGGAGCCCCGCCGAAACAGCGAGAACCGTGATAGGGTCGTGGAAGCGGATCATGCCCTGAACCTCCATGTCTCGTAATGCGGGTCCGGCCCGCCCGCCGGGTGGACCCCGTGCCCATCCGGCTCAAACCCCAGTTTGCCGGCCCAGCGACTGGCCTCCAGGTGTGTGCGGTCAATGTGGGCCACCACGTCCCCGCGCTCTGCCGCGTGTTGCTCCAGGACCGTGCGGACCTTCCGCGTGATCGGGAGCATGAACCGACGAAGATCAGGCGCCAGAATAGCCCAAGCGGAGCCGTTGTACAAGATACCGCAGGCGGCCACCGGGACCCCATATGCGGTCCACGCCGTCCAGGAGTACCGCCCGACAAGCAAACGCTCCAACCTCGCGTGGCCTATCTCCTGGAACATCTCGTACACGGCTGTGTGCCTGGGCTGAACTTCCAGCAGATCAAGATCAGATAGTTCGAAGGGGGCGAAAGTAATCATCGTTCGGTACTCTCCGCTCGGGGCATAATGCACAGAACTGTGCAAGGAAGGGGTTGGTCATTCAAGAAGTAAACAGTGGGCTCGTTTGTCCACCCGCCCTCAAGCGACACTTCCTTATCCCCTGTCCACAAGGGCGGGGGGCTGTCCATCCGATCCGATCCGTCCCGGAAGAGAACTTCCGAGAACTTCGTCGGCCGGGGGCCTAGGCCGATCTTGAGGCCAAGCGTGTTGTGGAGCCGCATGACGATGCGCGAGATGCGCGCCTTTTGCCCCTGATCCGTCCCCAGGCGCCCGCCGCCGATGAAGCGTTGTGTCTCCCCGTAGAACATGAACGGGAGCCCGACGTGCACGAGGGACGCGCTCCGGGCCAACGAGATAGACCCGTCCTCAACCACACGATCCGGGTGCACCGCGCCATCCGCGAGGATGGACACCGTGCTGCCCTCCAGATGGTCCAGGCCGGACAGTTCCGACACCTCTTTGCGAACCGTCCCGCCAATGACATATTTGTCGTATCCTGACGTATCGACCCCGGAAAGCTCGAACGTGTTGGTCGTCGCCGTCGCCACAGTGAACGTCCGGCGGTTCACCTGTGTCATCCCCACCACGTCTCGGATACGGACCTTGTCCCCGTTCGACAGGCCGTGCCCGTTGGAGGTAACGACGCCCGGATTGGCCCTCGTGATGTTGGTGATGGGGAGTGGGCTGTCCAACGTCAGGCCGCTGTCGACGAAGAACGCACTTTCCAGCGCCGACAGGCGCTCGTTGTCCGTCGACGCCACGTTGACGTCCGGCTGATACGTCCGTTCCATGAACTCGACATATTGCCGTGTCTCGTTCTCAATCGTCCGGAACACGATCAACCACAGTTGGTCGGACGTCCCGGTCGGATTGGGGATCACAGCCGCCGACGCGACCCCCGCCGGGCGGGTCAAGAATTCCCCGCCGATCGTGTGCCTGTGCGCGCCCATGACCTTCTGATCCCGCTCAATCGTCCACCCCACGAGCCCCCCATCGTTCATCACGCACCAGACCACACTGTCCGGGTCCTGTTGGTACGCCATTTGCCGCACGCCCGCCGACAGAATATGCTCCGCCAGGATCGACACGTCCGCCGCCACGTAGTCGTCCGCGTCCAGGGTGTACCGAAGCTCGCGGAGCTTGCGGCCATTGCGCTGCACGAAGATCGTTTGCGTGTCCAGGTCGATCGGCCGGATGTAGTCGGACCCTCGGTTCGTTTTCGGTCTCGCCACGACGTTTAGCGGGGTCAGGTAGTCGTCCGCCCCGGGGGTGATGAAGAACTCATCCCCAGTCGTCCCGACCGTCAGGCGGTCGGACGCGGACGACATCCACCGAATGACGTTGACGCGGCCGGACACGAGCCGGCGTGAGATGGACTTGTCCTCATTCTCCGCGTCCTCCGCGTCAGGGTCCCGACGTTCGAAATTGTTGAAGTCGTCCGACACGCTCATGACGATACGATCCGGCTGAGAGGGGGACCCCCCGTACACCAGCCGGCCCTCATGAAACGTCACCGCGTAGGCACCTTCCGTGTTGGCGAACATGCCGAGCGCCCAATCGGGCGTGGCCGACACAGCGCCAGTTCCGTCCCCCGCGACATCCACACTCGTGCTGCTATTGACGCCCGTGATCAGCGCCCACTGATAATTCGCCCCGTTCTCGACCCAGACCACACGACCTAGGTCGCCGGCGGTGAAGAGCGGCCCGGAGGATGTCACCGTGTCCGACGCCCCTCCCCCAGGGGCGTTGTACGTCAACGAAAACGTCGCGTCCAAGTTCTGGGGTTGAAGCGGCGCGCGGTTCTTCCGCCAAGACACCTTCGCCAGGGAGAACGACGTGGGGGACGTCCGGGTCAAGACATACGGATGATGGCTCGGGTGGACGACCCACAGCACGTCCGCGTTCTGGGCGAACTGGAGGTCGAACACCTCCTCGTGCGAAAAGGGCGTCGACACCTCAACGGGGCTCCCGCCGTCCTCCAGACGACCCTCGTTCGCGTAAAACCGAACGTATTCGTGCCCCCACTCCAGCACATATGCCTGAGTTGTCGAGAACTGGAACGGCATGAGCCGGGTGTTATGGGTCGGGGTTTTCACACTCGCGACGAAGCGCGTTCCCGATCGGCGGATGAACCCGCCGTGGGGCATCACAACACCGTTGTTGCTCTGGCGCAAAGATTGGAAATACTGGTCCAGATCATCGCGCCCCTCCAGACGCGGAGAAATCTCGCCAGCGACGAAGTTGTTTTTGATTGGGTTGAAGCGTGCCATGCCTTAAGCTCCCAAAACAGGCCCAAGCCCCGGCCCATTTTGGGTGCGCCGGCTGTCGAGCCATTCGCTTGATTGAATGATCTCCGGCTGACCTTCGATCGCGTCCGCGAACCGGGCCTCCCGAATGGACTGATAGAACGACTGCCGCGCCTGCTCCGCAATCTGGGGGCCACCGCTCAGGGCGTACCCCAGTTCCCAGGCCAGGAACCAGGACAAGCTCTCGGTAAACATGGGGTCAAACTGGTTCGGGTCGATCACGTCCTCCAGGTAGAAAATCCGAAGCGTGTCTTCGTCCGCCAGAATGTACCGCCCCTCAACCTTGAACGGGGTCCGGGTCGACGTGTAGTTGTTCTGGGGTTCGTTCTCGTCATACAGGCCGATGACCTTGATGGCGTTGTACGGGAGCAAGAATTTGTGGTTGAACCCGAAAGACGGCGCGCTCGCTTCGGGGGCGAGCGAAGTCCGGCGGATCGCGAAGTTCCACCGATAGGACCGCAGAAGCTGCCGGCGCTTGATCGGGTACTGCCGCTTGGCGAACCGGGCTTGCTTTCGGTCTTCGTCCATGGAGACGATCGTGTCCTCCCCGATCTTGACGAAGGCGCTGTTGCAGATTTCGACTTCAGAAGTGGCCATAGTCCGAACTCCGATAGGGACGTGGGGGCTTCCGCCCCCACCCCATTACTCGACGCGGGAGCCCGACGTCGGAAGACCGGACGGCGCGTCAATCAAGCTGAACTGATACTTGAGGTGCCGGGCGATAGCATCCAGTGCCTCAAGTACATCGTAAGGATAGGCCAGCGTATCGTCAATAACGACGTTCACCACGTTACTGCCGGCCAGTTCTTCGGTAGTGTTCAGCGCCGTCACGGTGTACGTGTTCCGCTTCAACGGCGCCGCCCCAAAGACCTTGGTAGCCATTCGTCCCTCCCGTTAGTCGGTCGCGTACAGGGCCACGACTTCGATATCCTTGTCGTCCGCCGGGTTCGCGCCCGCCAGAGTGGCCGTGAGAACCGTGTCGGCCGTCAGGACGGACATATCCTCGGACGCCTTCACCGAGTTCGTCGCCGCCGCAACCGAGTAGGCCGTGACGAACCGATCCGCCGTCGTGCCATCACCGAGCGACAGGGTAACGCTAGACCCCATCGCGCCGGTGTTGATGATGAACCCGAGCGGGCGCGCGCCGGCCGGAAGTTCGAAGAACTGGACAGTGTCGTCCTCGGCCAGGGTCTGCTCGCCGCCCTCCAGCTTGCCATAGCACAGGCGCACGCGCCCATGAATGTCGGACGGGGCAAGGAACGTCTCGGGCGCCGGGACCGTTGCGTCCGGGGCCGTGACGTAGGTGTACTCTACACTCTTGTGATTGGGCATTGGTCTGTTCCTCCAAGTAGATCGTCAGGGACCGGAAGGTAGGGGGCCGAAGCCCCCTCCCGTTAGCTGTGGTCCACCTGAATTTCGACGACGCGCTCCTCCTCAAGGCGAACAGCGGCGGCAGACATCCACGAGTAAAGCTGCCACATGTACCGCTTGTCCGGCCGCAGGTCGGCGCGGGTGGCCGGTTCCGCCGCGATGCCGAGAACAGCCGCGCCCGGCGTCCAGGCGATGCACTTGCTAATGCCAGTGGACACCAGCGGCAGGCGGTTCGTCCGGATGAACTCGAAGCCCATGAACGACGTGATCTTGCCCGCCTGGAGCGCCATCACGGTCGTGTAGTCGGCATTCGTCAGCTTGTCCTCATTCAGGAGATCGGTGATAGCCTTCGGATTGACCGCGAGGTAACGGGTGATCCCGTCCTCCACCTCGTCAATCTCCATCTTTTCACGGGCCTCCAGGAGCTTGGCCAGGGTGAACCCGACGCCGCCGTGGACGATCTCCTGCCCGGACGGAAGCGCCACACTGGAACCCCCGCGCTGGCCTGCCACCGCCGTGCCCACCAGGGCCTCCAGGATGATGGTGTCCAGCGTTCGGCCGATGACGCCCGCGTGACGGCGCACGTAGGCCCCCTTCGGGTCCGCCAGCATCTTCACCTGATCGACCTTATCCAGGTACGTCGCCTCGTCATAGGTGAGCGGGTACAACCACCGACGGGAATGCGGGATTTCGCGCGCTTCGGTGTCGCTGTGCCGGGACGTGATACGGTTCATCGTGGACGTGCTGTCCGAGTTGACCGACCCGACCCGATCGCGCGAGGCACCCTCGCCCGTAACCTCCATTTCGTCCACCGTACCCCGGAACTTGGAGTAGCCCTGTTCGAGCAGGAGGACAAGGTTCGCGTTGAACTGGTCCACGTAGGACTGTTCGATTGTCGAGATAACCGCCATTGGTTTTTCCTCCGGATTGCGTGGTTCCTAATCACGCCTATCCTCCGGATCGGGTGTCCCGGATCGGGTATCCCTCTCGGGGCCGAAAGGTGGGGCCGTCCATAGGGTTCGCGTGCTGTCAATCTACAGGGGGCCGAAGCCCCCTGTCAACCATAAATCTGACCCTAATTGCGCCCCGCGCGGGCTTCCGCCTTGCGGGCCTCCGCGAACAGGACCTGTGCCTTCTCCGCGCGGGCGCGTGCCTCGCGCGGGGAGATGCCGGGCTCGTGCGCGGAGCGGTTCGCCTCCTCGGCCTTGGCGCGGATCGCGGCCGGGGTCTGGTTGCCCGGCGTCCCGAAATCCGGCGTCCCCGTGGCCCGGAGCGCGTCGCGCATCCCGTCCTCACGAAGAAGCCCACCGATCTTCAGGAGCCCGCGCGCCAGCGCCGGGTGGGTCCCGAGGCCAGCCTCATTGATCGCGTCGCGGAATTCCTTGCCGCCGAGCGCTTCCACCGCCGAGTTCAGGGTCTGGACGTTCTGATCGAACGCGTCGCCCCACTCGCGCTGTAGCACCTCCAGGTTCTGCGCGTGTTGCGTGTCGGCCTGGAACTGCTGGGCCTCGGCTTCCTTGGACGCGACGCCCGCGTACCACTGGAACAGTTCGTTGGCTTGCTTCGGCAGGATGCCCAGATCAAACGCCGTCTTGGTGAACGCCTGGGCCAGTTCGGTATCCGCAGGCACGCCCTCCGGGGGCTCCAGCTTGTACCCGTCCTGGTCCTTGGGCAGCCCCAGCTTGGTCAGGGCCTCGCGGAGGCCCGTGCCATCGTCGTCCTGCCCCGGGACCTGGAACGTGCGGGAGGCGTCCCGCGCACCGCCAATGAGCTTCTGGGCATTCTGGTACCCGCGCGCCAGTTCCTCCACGCTCGCGTACTTGGACGCTGTGCCGTGCAGGTCCTCCGGCAGGCCCGCGTACCACGGCGCATCCTGCTGGCCGCCGGCCTGCTGCTGCCCACCATCCTGCTGGCCGCCGGTGTCCTGGGGGTTCTCGGTTCCGCCGGTTTCGTCGAAGAACCGGATGGAGGGGTATCGGGTGTCAGTCATGGATTGCGTCCTCCTGGGCTTTCAGTTCGTCAAGATCGGCCTCAATCATCCGGCCGATGTGAATGAGCGCGGCCCGGCCGCCCTCGTTGAAAATCATCCGGTTCGGGTCCCCATTATCGGGGAACGTGGACCGGTGGGTAAACCCGAACCGCCGCGCTAGGTCCGCGAGCACGAGTTGCCCGTCTTGCCCGTGGAACACGGACTGATACGCCGCCGCAATGCGGCTTTGGCTACACGTCGTCATTACCGCCCTCCCGGTTTCGGTTGCGCCGCCTGGACCTTGGCGCCGGCCTCCACGGCCTGGATCAAGGTCTGGAACTGCTCGGCCTGTTGCTGCTGCTCCATCCGGGCCTTCCGAAGCTCCCTGATCTTCTGCGGGCTCCGCATGATGGACATCGGCGCGCCGGACGCCCCGTGGACCACCTTCGCCACCTCATCCGGGTCGAACGCGTCGAAGACCCCCGGGTCGATCTGTGCCCACGGAAGCAAGCCCTCAATGATCCGCAGGACCCCCAGGCCCTCCATCTGCAACTGGGACCCGGTCAGCGGCGAGACGTACTCGGCCACCAACGGCACCCCGTCCAGCACGGGCGGCGGGGGCGGGAACCTGCCCCCACGGTTCATGAGGCCGAAGATACGGGCCAGGAGGCGGGAGAACAGTTCGTTCTGGAGCCGCACCAGCATGGGCGTCAGCGCCCGGTTCCGCTCGTCCACTTCCTGAAGGACCTGTGTCGCGGTTTTCACCGGACTGTCCGGGGTCTGAAACAGGTGGACGAAGAAGCCGGACTTGATGGCCTCCTGCTCATTCCGCAGAATGGCCTCTCCTACTTCAATACGAGACGCCCCCGGCGGGATCATGGGGTCGATCCGGGCATCGCCCTCGGTGAACGTGATGGCGCCAGGGAACAGCCGGACGGGGCTCACGAGCGATCCGTCCGTGATCCGCAGCGGCGGGTCCACCAGCTTCTCGGCCCCGCGCAACAGGGTTTCCTTGACCCGATTGGCCATCCGAACGTTCGGCATGACGTTCATCGCGGGGCCACGGCCCATTCGCTCACCGGTCACCACGCTCCAGCGCGGGACCTGATACGGGAACTCGTTGAACCCCGACACGGACAGTACCCGCTTGGGCGTCTCGGTGCACCACACGGACGCGAACGGCCGGTTCGCCAAGTCCTTGTGGTCGCCCATCTCTTTGCCCAGGTCGTACTTGCTGCCCACGGGGAACACCGCGTGAACGAACTTGAACTTCCGGGTCGGGTCCCGGCATTCCATGATCGTCCGGCCCAGGTCCTGATCCGGGAAGAACGCCTTCGCCTGCACCGCGTTCAGTTCGAGGGTCCGGAACACTGCGTTGACCTGCCCGTCCGCGTCCGTGTCCCACACCACTTCCTTGAGGTGGAACGCTCGAATGCGGATATGCCCCTCGTCCGACACGTCCTCATAGAGACACCCGGAGCCGAACGCCCCCAGGTCCAGATAGAGGGTGTGCAGATGGGAATACAGGTCCACCCGGGTCGACGCCATCTCAGTCCAGATCAGCTTGGCGACGTCCTCCAACCACTTCCGCACACTGGCGTCCTGGTCCATATACGGGTCGGCCCCGGCAGACGGGGCGATCCGGAGCTTGAACCACAGGTTCGCGGGGTTGTTCATGAGAGAATGGATCGAACTCGCGAAGATGTAGAGCGCCCATGTCGCGGTGCTGTCCAGCACCATACGGTTCCGCTCCACACCCTCGGTCACCTCTTCGCGGAAGATGGCCCGGTTCGGCAGAACGTGCCGCGCGATGTCCTGGACGTAACTCTCCCATGTGCCCCGGTCGGTGCGTAGGTCGTTCTCGCGCCGACAGATCGCAACCGCGAGGGGATCGGCCGTCGTTTCCGGATCGTTCCCTGTGGTGGACGCCATGGATTAACCTCCCAACAGGGACCGACGTGCGGTGTTCACGCCACCAAGCCCCCCGGACGGATTTTGCGTCAGCAGCGTGGACCTCCGGCCCTGACGGGCGGCGGCCGACGCACGGGCACGTCGCGCCGCCTCTTCGCGCGCGTCGGCCTCGTTTTCCGTGTCTTGCTCCGGCGTGGTGATTTGGCGGATGATCTTGGTTCCGCCTCCGCCCCCAAACATGGAGCCCACGGCCTTGATGGGGTTGTGAAACTCATGCATCGAACTGGCCTCCTACCTGCCGTTTTTCCTTGCGTGCATTGTGCAGCGCCCAGAAGCGAGCTTGAGCCCGATCGTCTCGCTTGTCAAGAGGCAAGAAGCCGGGGCTCATCGGATCGTCCGCCGGGTCTGGGCGCCCGTTCGCCGCCACCGTACCCGGCCGCAAGTACGTGATCTTGCCCGCGTTCTTGAGCGGCCGTACGGGCTTGAGATCGCCACTCATCGGATCACCCCCTCCAAGAGCGCCCACACGGTCCTCCGGTAGGTCTTGTTCTCCTGGAGCCCCATCTTCGCCAGCCGGAGCACGTCCGGCCTCATGTTGATCAGGAGACGGTGCGCCCACTGGCCCCGGGTGAGAAGGTCCCAAAAGACAAGGTCCCGGTACCCCACAAGCTCCGTGTAAACCGCAGCGGCCTCCGCCCGTTGAGGCTGGGACCCCGTGGCCACCGTGACCGACAGGTCCCGGAAAAACTTGCAGTGAAACCAATGGCCAAGCTCATGAACCATCACGCCTAATGGAGTAACCCTCTCCTCCGGGAGGAAGATCGTGACGCCCTCGCGGCCGTCTTCCTCCATGGTGTACAGCCCGCAAAACGGCCGATCGCGCTTCGGGTCCACGACGATGCTGTCCCGCCCCACGTCGTGCCAGACGTCAAGGGCCTCCTCGTCCAACGCGCCGAAAAGCCGGCAGCCAAGGTCATACATAAGCTCCTCGGTATTTTCCATGGGGGTCCTCCTCAGTAAACGCCAGCGGCGGCCTGCTCGAATGTCGCGCCAGAGAATAGGGACTTGCTCACCCCCATCGCTCCTGTGCGCATAGCATCCGCTCCGTGAGAGGCCCAGTCGTGAACGGGGTTCTGTTTCATAATCTGTAGCCTCTCATCAAAGTCTCGCCGATACAGGGCCAGCCTGTCAAGCCCCTCCGCGCACCGGACGCTGTCGAACTCCGACCGGGGCAAGATCGCGTGGACGGCCGCGAGCCCGTCGGGCAGCGGATGCTTGGGCACCGTCGTCACGCGAATGCCCAGGGTCTCCAGCACCGACCGCCGGGTCTTGCCGGTCCCAAGCTCCCCGTTCTCCACGTCATGGGGGAAGTACATCTTCCCATAGCGATACCCCTTGTCCGCCAGAACGCTCGCGTAGTGCTCGAACCCGGCCCCGGTCGCCTCGTAGTAGTCGATAAACCGGAGGCCATCGCCCTGGACCTGGAAGAACCAGATCGCCGTGGCGTCGTCCCACCCCAGGTCCCACGCGGTGTGCACCGGGACGAACTTGAGCCAATGGACCCGCTTGATCCGGCCCTGCGCCCGCGCCTCCTCGATATCCTGGGCGAAGATGGCCCCCTCCACGGCCGCGTCGAACGAGCACTCCATCTCTTGATCGTACTTCGCCTGTGTCATGCCGGGCTTGCGCCGGTGCTTCCGCAGTTCCTTCGCGTTCAAGACCCCGGTCTCCGACGCCTTCAGGAGCGAAGCGAAATACTCCTGGTCTTCATCGTGGATTTCCTCCTGGAACCCCGTATCCGGGTTCACCATCCGCACCGGCTCCCCATTGGACCAAGTCATGGCGTGCTGGAACATGGTGTACGCGTGGTTCCGGCCGAAGGGCGTGAAGATGAAATCCGCCCACTGGTTCGGCAGCCCCGCGTCATCCAGCCCCCGCCGGTTCTCGTCCAGGAGCATGGGAGAGACCTGCTCGGACCAGACCGACGGCGGGATTTGCGCGAATTCGTCGAACACGACCCCGTCCAGGTACAGGCCGCGAATTCGCTGTTTGGGGCTGTCCACCCCGTACAGCCGAATGCGGCTTGTTGTCCCGGCCCATGTGGGCAAGTAGACCGCCAGTTCCGACCGATCGACCCAATCCCGCTCCTTCACCCCAAGGTGCTCATAGACTTTACAGGCGTAGTCATAGAGGTACGCCCACGCAATGTCCTTCGCCTGGGCATAAGTGGGGGCCATGTAAGCGAAGCGCCCGCGCTCGAACGGGCAATGGATCGCGCGGAACATGAGCTTGCGGATTTTCATGACCGTCTTGCCAAAACGACGGTGCATCACCTCGTAATTGTACCTTCGCTCGTTCTGTTCGAGCCAATCCTGTAGCGGGCGGGGCGTGTACCCGATCACCGCGTCAATATCCTCCGGCGGGGAGGGGACCGCCTCGCGGTCGGCCTCCTCGTCTTCCTTGAGATATTGGTCGATCTTGCTCAATAGGCCGGCCACGGGGGTCCTCCACGGTCACAGGGACGTCCAGGGCAGTCTACGCGGGGTCGGAGACAGATGTCAATTCCGTTTTTCGGCAGAATTTCACGGTCACAGGATTTTTTGGCCCACGGTTCAGGGGCCAATTTCAGTTTTCGGCAGAATTTTCGGAATACGTCAGTTTTTCGCGCGTCAGATATGCTTGCCAATTTCCATTCCGCAGGATTTTCTGAGGACCCAGGTTTTTCGCGCGTCAGATATGCTTGCCAATTTCCATTCCGCAGGATTTTCTGAGG
>NZ_CAKZOT010000118.1 GCF_937138205.1 uncultured Rhodospira sp.
ATCTCAACATCTTGGCATCGACCAGACCGCCCGGGTGTGCCTATCGACCGCGAACCCAGGCGTGTCGGTCAGACGGGTATAGTCCGCGATGATCTGCGCTTCGGAGCGGGCTATCTTAGCGTCCGTCTCCCCCTGGTGCCAGATGATGACGCGCGGCGTGAAGCCCGCAGCCGTGGCGTCGGCCACCCTGTCTCGCAGCGCAGCGTAGTAGACGGAGCGGTCGTTCATCCAGTCGGCGGCCTGCGTGCCCCCGACGGCCCCGTGGATGAACAGCACATCACGGTCCAGGGTGTCGGTCAGCCGCGCGCCGAAGGCCGTCCACAGGCTGTTCAGACCCAGACCCTTGGAGGCCCCGAGGACGGGAGCCTCGGCCTGGAAACACTGGCCGTCGAAGAAGGTATAGACCCGTCCCAGGCGCTCGGCCGGGGTGGCCTCGCCGGAGATGTTGTTGGCCGCGTTCGACTGGCCCCCGGTCACGGTGGTCACGGTCCCGGCCGGATCGGGGCAGGCCACCGCCGAGCAGGCCAGCCACTAGACCGACCGCGCCGAGAACGGCGCCGACGCGCAGGCAGGACAGGATACGGCCGCTCATGGCATCACCTCGTGGAGACTGGGTGGGCGGATCGGGCGGGAGGCTTCCGCTGGGTTTCCCTTGGGGGCTTCCCCTGGGGACGGACGCCCAGCCCTATCACAAGGGCTGCACGTATTCGATCATGATGCCGCGTGTCGCCACGGGATGCACGAAATTGCACAGGAAGGTCCCGGCGCCTTTGACCGGCTCGTCCTCCAGCATGCGCACGCCTTGCTCGGCCAGGGTAGCCTGCACCGCCCGGATATCCGGGGTCTCGTAGGCGTAGTGATGTACGCCGCCGGAGCCCTTGTTGAAGCGGGCCAGAGAACCCCCGGTAGGCACGACCAACTCAACCTGAGCCGAGCCCTCCGGCGCGGCGCAGAACACGCACCAGCACTGAAACCGATCGACGTAGCCCCGGTAGTCTTCCGTATGGCCCATCATGGTCAGGAATCCCGCGACGTCGTCCATGTCGGGCAGGATGATCCCGACGTGATGCAGTCGCAGGGCGGATCCGAGAGCGGTGGTCATGAGTCGGTTCCCAGGGTGGCCAGGATGCGGTCGACAAGCCAGTCCGTCAGCAGTTCGGCGCCCCGGTACGAGGCATGGCCCGAATCAATGAAGTTCTCGGGATCGCCCTGGTAAACGGTGCCGAGCCAGAGATCGCCGAGCCCGCGCAGATAGTCTGCATCCAGTGGGGCGTCAAAGCCCTTGTAAAACGGCAGATACAGAAACACCAAGCGGACCCCGTGGCGGTCGGCGAGGTCGGCCAGCCGCTCGATGTAGGTGCGCGGCACCCCGAACTCGATCCAGGCCAGGGATTCCGGAAGGATGGCCTTGGTCAGTTCGCGATACCGGCGCGCGCTCTGCCGGTCCAGCATCGCAGCGTGTTCCGGGTCCGCCAGTTCGGCGTCCTCACCCGCGCGGCTCCAGTCCGGATCGTTGAATGTCCGCAGGTCGGGCGTGGAGCCGAGATAGGCGGCCGGGTCGAACGCGGCCCGGCGGCCGAACGCCTCCGGCACCACACTTGCCAGCCCAAGCGACGCCTGCCGGAAGGGCAGCCGGGTCAGGTTCGCCGGCAGGTTCCGGTTCAACAGCCACGGACTCGTCAGAACCTCGCGCGCGGTGGCGATCTCGACGAACGCTTGGTGCCCGTCACGCGGCATCTGCTCCGTGACGCCGAACACGATCAGTTTGATCTCGGGCCGGGCTTTCAGCGCCTCGCGGATGGTGGTCAGGCGGATGTCGAAGCCGGTGGCCGGCATGGAGATGTTGGCGACCCCCAGAGGCTGACCGCGCGCAGCCAGCTTGTCCTCCAGAATGGAGGCGGTCACGCCGCGCCCGACCCGCGAGGAGCCCACGAACAGCACGTCGATCGGGGCCGGATCGTCGTGGATCCGCTCGAAGATCCAGGTCGCGCGGCCGAAAATCGTATCGTTCAGCGACTGATAGCGGACGTAGGGGCTGTTCGGAATCGCCAGCGTCGCCGCGGTGAGACCGCAGAACAGAACCACCACAAGCCCGAGCCACAGTTTCAGGGACAGGGGTCGCGCCATCGGGACCTCCTAGAAATTGAAATAGATGAACTCGGACTGGCGATTGCCGATGGCCATGATCCCCAGATACAGCACGGTGCCGGTGAACAGCGCGCCCGCCACGGTCGGCCGCCACTGGAACGACACCAGGGGCCGCGCCTCATGCTTCCAGCGGTCCCAGTCGATGGCCGGGCGGTAGCGGCCCATGATCTGCTGGGTGTTCGGGAACACGAAGATCAGCAGGCAGGCCAGCAGGGCGAACACCAGCGGCTTTGCGATCACATCGGCCGCGCTCACCGGGATCAGGGCGGCGAGGCTGCCCAGGGTGGAAACGTCCACCATTCCGGCCCAGATCGCCACGGCGTCCCCTACGCTCTCCGCGCGGAACATGACGTTGGCCAGGATGACGCACAGCAGGGTCAGGCCGTGGTAGGCCGCGATCGACCCCACGCCGGGCGGGTCCTTTCGCCGCGCCTTGCGCCGATAGGTGCGCCAGAACTCGTTGACGGCCAGATAGGTGCCATGCATCAGGCCGAACACGACGAAGGTCCAGCCGGCGCCGTGCCACAAGCCGATGACGACGAAGATCGTCACCGTCGGCAACCCCGTAACCACCCAGAACGTGGACCACTTGCCCATCTCCATCTCCGCGACCCGGCGGGTCAGGGCGACGGCGAGCGGCTGGTACATGTAGGCGACGATGAACTGCTGCAGGGTCATATGCCAGCGGCGCCAGTACTCGATGATGCTGACGGCGCGCAGCGGGGAATGGAAGTTCAACGGCAGCCGGATCCCGAACATGCGGGCGAGGCCGATGGCCATGTCCGAATAGCCCGAGAAGTCGAAATAGAGCTGGATGGTGTAGCAGATCGCCGCCGTCCAGGCCTGGGCGAAGCCGATCTCGTTGCCGGCTGCCGCGCTGTCGAACACCGGCGAGGCATACAGGGCGGCGCTGTCCGCGATGACCGTCTTCTTGAACAGGCCGATGGCGAAGATGGTCAGCCCGACCGACAGATGGGCCAGACCGAAGCGCCCGAGATGCCGGCCGAAGAACTGCGGCACCATGTCCTTGTAGTGGACGATCGGGCCGGCGATGAGCTGCGGAAAGAAGATGACGAACGTGGTGTAGCGCCAGAGGCTGGCGCGTTCGACCCGGTCGCGGCTGACGTCGATCAGGTAGGCGATCTGCTGGAACGTGTAGAACGAGATCGCCAGCGGCAGGATGATATGGGGCAGGTCCAGCGTCTGGCCCGACAGCGCCTCATAATTCTCGGCGAAGAAGTTCGCGTACTTGTAGTAGCCGAGCAGTCCCAGATTGAACACCACCCCCGCTGTCAGCGGTAGCCATGCCGAACGCTCCCGCGATCGGGCCGCCCGTATGAGGCGGCCGAACCCGAAATTGACGAGCACCGAGGCGATCAGAAGCAGCACATAGATCGGGTTCCAGGCCCCGTAAAACACCAGCGATGTGCAGACAAGGTAGATGAACAGGAACCGCCGTTGCTTCAGATAGATGAGAAGGTAGTAACCAATTAAGACGATTGGCAGATACAGGCCAACGAACTGATATGAATTGAACAGCATGGGATCAATCCCCAGCGACCGCGATGACGCAGACCGAGACCGATATCTTTTGCCGCAGGGCGCGTTTCAATTCCTTGCCCTGGCTGGCGAAGGCGCCGTGCGATACGACGCGGAAACCGGCCGTTTCGACCAGGGCCAGCACGTCCTCGACCGTTTCCAGCAGGTAGATGTGGTCCGGCGACGGGCTGTTGATGGGCACGTTGACGAACAGATACGCCCCAACGGCCATCACGTTCCGGATGCTGGTCAGGGCCCGCCGCGGGTCCTCCAGATGCTCCAGCACCTCGCTCATCACCACCAGATCGAAGGCCGCCGCCCCTGGAGCCAACTGCATGATGTCCTGGACGGCGAAGGTCGCGCCGGATGCCCCCAGCCGCTCCAACGCCCGCCGGCTCTGGTCCACCGAAACGGGCGAAATATCCCAGGCCGTCGCCCCCGCCAGACCGAACGTCTTCAGGGACAGATACAGCATCAGGCCGTGGCCGGGTCCGATCTCCAGCAGGCGAGCGGAGTCCTTCAGGACCTTCGGGACCTCGCGGAAATAGAAATTGCAGGACTCCACATGGTTCGACCAGAACACCTGACTGAGCAGCAGGCCGTCGATATAGCGTTCCATGTAGGCGTCGTCGGAATAGACCTCGGCGTTTGCGGCCTCGAAGGTCGTCAGCCGATAGGACCCATGCCGGTGGAAGTGCAGTTCTTCCTCTCGCAGGCGGTCGCAGGTCCATCGGTAGTTTTCGGCGATGGTGTGCAGGCGATCCCCGCCCAGGATCACGGCCGCCTCGGCCAGCCACTCCGTCATCTCCAGCACCGGCGCATCGCGCACGGACAGGCTCTTGGTCAGATAGGCCTCATGCTCCGGCCAGACCTTCAGAACGGCGTCCGCCAGCGTGGTCGTGGCCGGACGGCCGGTAAGGAGTTCGCTCAAGGTGGGGGTCATGCGGCCTCTCGCCATGCCGACTGAAGGGACGGTGCCAGGGTCAGGGTCATCGGCAGATCCGGCCGGACGTGGCGGTCCAGATCCAGCACATAGCGGGTGCCGTCGTCCTCGATCGGCCCGACCGGCGCGAAACCGAGGGACGGCAGCAACTCCCGGACCAGGCCGTTCTTGGCGGTCGGGCGATAGTCCGCGTACAGGCGCGCGACACCCTTTTCCTTCAGGGCGGCGACCGCCACCGCCAGAACCGCCTGCTCAACCCGCCGTTCCAGCACCCGGCAGCTCATCAGCCACGTATCGCACAGATACGCATCCTCGAACGGGCGCAGGATCAGGACGGCGATCATGCCGTTGTCGCCGAAGGTGTCCTTCAGCCGCACCTGGAAGGTCAGGGTGTCCGGGTCCTGCTCCATCCGCGTGACCTCGGCCTCGGTGTAGCGCCGGGTCGTCAGATTGAACTGGTTGGTCTTGTTGATGAGCTGGGTGATGCGCGCCCGCCCGGTCTCGTCGAACGGGGCCACCGCGCACTCCATCGCGAGGGAGCGCAGATAGGCGTCGTAGTCCCCGATGGTCTCCAGGGCCGCCGCCCGCGCCGCGTTGGCGCGGTACTGGTCGGCGCGCTGCATGTCGTCGGCGGTCAGGGTGAGCGTCTCGAAATAGCCCGACCCAGCCAGCAGCGGCACATAGTCCGCCGGGTCGTCCGCCAGTTCGACGACATTGACCGCGGGCAGCATCTGGCGCACCCGCGCCCGTTCGGCCGGGTTGTCGTCGACGAAGACCAGCGCATCGACCCCAATGTTCAAGGTGGTCGCGATGCGTTGCAGGTTGGTGGCCTTGTCGGTCCAGTTGGCGACGAACACCGCGATGTCGTCCAGTCGCAGCGCCATGTCGGGCAGGTGTTCGAACGGCTGGCGGGCGATGGCCTCGTCGTTCTTGGAGCACACGGCCAGAACGATGCCGCGCTGCTTCAGGTGCAGGGCGTAGGTCTGCAGGGCGAGATGGGCCTCTCCCTCCGCGCTGCCCTGGCCGATGCGGATGCCGTTCAGGCCGTCGTCGCCGACGACGCCGCCCCAGCAGGTGTTGTCCAGGTCCAGCACCAGACACTTCGCAGACAGCCCGCGCACGGCCCGCAGCAGACGGGCGACGTGATCGGCGTAGAGCGGCAGATAGGTCAGGTTGAACGGCACCTTGGCGCGGTAGGTCAGCCTGGGATCGTACCAGCGGTCCAGGCCGACCCGCCCCGCCAGCGCCGCCACGTCGAACAGCACCGCCTGATGCGAGGCCGCCAAGTCCGCCAGCCGGCCGTTGAGCCGCTGGATCATCGCCGCCGGCGCCCCCGGCAAGCGGGCGTCCGCATGACCGGACCAGCCGGCCAAGGGTGGCGGCAGGGTTTGCAGCAAAACCGTGCCCACGCCCGCCGCCTGCAGCCGCTCCACCAGCGCGGCAACCGACTGGGCGGCGCGCTCCACCGCGGCATCGGCCTCGCCCGGATCCACGATGGGCGCGGCCAGACCCAGGCCGGCGGCGGTCTCTGCCAGCAATACGCCATCGGCCTGGAAGGCATGCAGACCGCTGTTGGGATTGAGCACTTCGGCGGCGGTCTGCCCGTACCCCGGCAGATAGGTCTCCAACCGCACCCCGTGGCGGAACGCGGCTACACGCAGGGCTGGAACCGTAAAGTCAAAAGTTCCTGTGGCCAGGATAGCCAGACGAAAGCGTGCAAGTGGCCTTGCGGCGTCCTGCAGGGCCCTTAGCCGGGTATCGACCTTCGCGATATGGTTGCTGTCCAGGTCTGTTCGCGTCAAGGCCGCTAGCGCGTCGAGTTGACCATCAGCTGACAGATCTGACAAGCCGCGAATTATGGCTCGCACTGTTTCTGGCTGAGGAGGAAGCCATGGTAAATAGCCTTCTGATATCGTGCGCATCATCACTACCCTAAGGGAGGGGGCCAAATTTGATGCAGATCGCCCATCAAGTCTCCAAAACATAAAATCAACATAACTCTCCCGTCAGGCATTAGTTTTTCTGGCAACAGCAGTCACCAGATCGCCAAACTTCCTCAGGCTTTCGATTTCAGCATCTGAAAACTTTATGGCGTACTTTTTTTCTACAGCCACTATAAGGCGCACGTGGCTAAGGCTGTCCCACTCTTCAACATCGTCGGCCGTAGTCTCATTCGTGATCTCAATATCTTCCACATCCATCACATCTTTGAAGATTTTAACTATAGCAACATGCAATTCTGAAGTGCTCTTAGCCATCAAAACAACCCTTCCCATTAGCATGTCGAAGATTTAGGGCAGTGCGGCATGATTAACACAATGTGGGAACCTCGAACAACCGCCTGTTTGGCCGGGTCGGCGGTGTCGGCGGAAGCCTGAAAGCCGCTTTGGGCGTGTTTCACGCCATCGTGATCGCCATGTCCGCTATGTTTCTCATTTTGCCCTCCGTTTGGACACACGCCTGCCCTAACCAGCCATCACGCCGGTCAGTTAACCCGCCCGATTCATGTTGTAGGCACAGCCGTCGAACTGCGCAAACAGATCCTCCACCTGCTCGTCGGACAATTGTCAATCGGCGTCCAAAATTGCCCCGGGATCGGCTTGCAAAACAGCCCCACACTGGCGGTTGAGTAGGGCTGTCCAGGCAGTCCACGGGAAGGACCCGGCCGGGCGCCGCCGCGCCCGTCAGGGGGCCGGCGGCGGGGCCCGGCGGGGAGGGGCCTGTGGACCCGCCTGGGCAGCGCTTACGAGCGATTGCGGAACCGCCAGCTCTCGTTGCCGGTCTCGAGGATGTCGCAGTGGTGGGTGAGCCGGTCGAGCAGCGCGGTGGTCATCTTGGCGTCGCCGAAGACGGACGCCCACTCGGCGAAGCCAAGGTTCGTCGTCACGATCACCGACGTGGTCTCGTACAGGCGGCTGATCAGGTGGAACAGCAGCTGACCACCGGTCTGGGCGAAGGGCAGATAGCCCAGTTCGTCCAGCACCACCAGGTCGACCCGGCGCAGCTGGTCGGCCAGGCGGCCGGCCTTTCCGGCCCGGGCCTCCGCCTCCAGCCGGTTGACCAGGTCGATGGCCGTGAAGAACCGACCGCGCGCCCCCTGGCGGATGCAGTGGGCGGCGATGGCCGTCGCCAGATGGGTTTTGCCCGTGCCGGTGCCACCCACCAGCACCACGTTGCGCTGGGTGGCCAGGAAGTCTCCGTCGTGCAGGGTCCGGACCACCGCTTCGTTGACCGCGCTGGCCGCCGAGAAGTCGAACTCCTCCAACGTCTTGGTCACCGGGAACCGGGCGGCGGCGAGCTGATAGCGGATCGATCGGGCCCGTTTCTCCGCGATCTCGGCACGCAGCAGGTCGCCGAGAATCTCCTGGGGTCGGCGGTTCCGGTTCAGACCGTCGCGCAACACCTCGTCCGGGCGCGGCTCGCACCACGTCGGGTCCCCCAGGGAACGCGATGTGGTGCGTGAATCCGCGCCCAGGTCATGACTCTGCAGCCGATTCACGCATGAAGCTGGACCGCGAACGGTCCAGCTTCATGCGATCGGCTGCGAGCGGCCCGCATGCCCGCCAGCTTCAACGCGCGCATCATCTCCAGGATCTCAGGACGCTCCATCATACCAGTCCTGTCAGGCTTGCCCTCCCGCTCCCCCACCCGGCCACCCAACGATAGGATACTTGTGTGGGTGGCCGGGTGGGGGAGCGGGGCGGTCAGGTCACAGCGAAGCTGATCAGCCGCCATCGTTGGCCGCGCGCAGGGCATCGTAGCGGGCACAGTCCGCCCGCGGCGGCACCGCCAGGGTCAGGTGGGTGGGGATGGCGATGGGCGGCGCCGGCGATCCGTCCCGTCGTCGGTGCAGGATGTTCAGAACGACGTCGGGACGGCAGGTGTTCTGCGCCAGCGCCTCCCGGCAGGCCGCGTCCACGGCCTCGACACCATGCTCCGGGATGGCCGCCAGGATGCGGACGAACTGCCGATCCGCCTCGTCGGACCGCCCCAGGCGGCGCTGAACCTGGGCCAGGCCGGCCGGCATCTGCCAGTCCCGGAACGGCGCGCCGTTCCTCAGCGCGCCCGGCTTGCGCGCCAGGATCGGGATGTAATGGACCGGATCGTAGGACACCTCGCCGCGCCCGAAGCGCCGCGCGTGGGCGCCGATCACCACACCGTCCTTCATGATGACGATCCGATCGGCGTACACCCGAACCTGGACCGGGCCATTGGCCGCGTGAGCCGCCACGCTGTACTGGTTCCGCTCATGGCGAACCAGGCAGGTCCGCGAGGCGGTCGTCTCCACCTCCCGGTATCCGTCGAACGCTACCGGGGCCGCGCGCAACGCCGCCCGCTCGGCCTCGAAGACCTCCCAGACCGTCCGTTCCGGCTGCTCGGGATGCCGTGCCCCTTGCGCCCACGACCGGCAGGACTCCTCAAGCCAGCGATTCAGCTCCTCCAGGCTGGAGACCCGGGGCCGGGGCCGGAAGAACCGACCGCGCATCGTCCCCACCTGGTTCTCCACCTGACCCTTCTCCCACCCCGCCGCCGGCGTGCACGCCACGGGCTCGACCAGATAGTGCGAGCACATCACCTCGAAGCGCCGGTTGAAGCGCCGCTCCTTGCCGGAGAGCACCACGTCCACCGCCGTCTTCATGTTGTCGTAAATGCCGCGTGCGCAGGCTCCGCCGAAGACTGCAAACGCCCGCACATGGGCATCCAGCACCATCTCCAGCGTCTGGCGCAGGTACACCCAGACGAACGGCATCCGGCTGTGGCACAGACGCATGTGCGCCACCTGCACCTTCGTCGTCGTCCCGTTCAGGACGATCCACTCCTCCGACCAGTCGAACTGGGTGGCCTCGCCCGGCGCGAACGCCAGGGGAACGAAAGCACCCGTCACCCCATCGCCCGCCCGGCGGCGTCCCTCCCGCCAGCGCGCCGCATACCGACGCACCGCGTCGTAGCTGCCGGCGTACCCCTGGACCACCAGGGCCTCGTAAATCTGACGACGGTTCAACCGATCCCGGACCGGCCGCGTTTCGTTCTCCTCCAGATGTCCTTCGAGGACTGCGATGTACGGCCCAAGCTGGGGCAGCGGCTGGCGGGTCCGCTCGTAAACCGCCTCCGTCTGCCCTGATCGCAGGTACTTCCGCACCGTGTGATGCGACATCCGATGATCCCGGGCAATCGCCCGGATGCTCTTCCCGCCCGCATGTGCCCGCCGTATCCGCGCATTCGTCTCCACCCGCAGCATCCCTCTCCACTCCACCCCGGTCGCGACCTCAGGTGGAAGATAGGCAGAACGGGGTGGGGCACTTTTCGGCGCCGATCACCCCTCAAGGTGGGGCACTTTTGCACGCCGATGCACAGCCGGATTCTCGCCTTCTCGCCATCCTCTGGCCTTCGCGCAATCCAGGATCGCTTTGATCCGCCCGCGCACGCGAGAAGCGGTCTCGGTCTTCTCATTCCAAATGGGTGTCAGCACCGACAGGACATGCTCTGTCGTCACTGCGTCAACGGGCAGATCGCCAATGACCGGATCAGCGTAGGTCTTCAAGGTTGCGCCCCATTGTGCCGCGTGTTTGTCGTTCTTCCATTCGGCCCGCTTCGCCTCGATGAATTGCCGCGCCGCCTCGCTGAACGTCACCACTTGCCGCTCGCTGGCGTTGGCCTTGCGCTTTTCTGTCCCAGGATCAATCCCTTTGGCGAGCAAGCGCCGGGCATCAATGGCTTTGTCGCGAGCCTCTGCCAGCGTGACCGCAGAGCCCCATCATGGTGCGCTTGCCTGCCAGTTGATACCGGAAGACCCAGTTCTTGGCGCCCGAAGGCAGCACCCGGAGATAAACCCCATCCCCGGCGGCATGGAGGCCAGGTTCCTTGATGGTCTGAACTTCTCTGGCCGTCAGACCGCGTGTTGTCTTCGGCATCGCAGCGTCCCCATTGTGGGCGACCGGGCGATGGTATACGCGACCAAACCGCCCCCGCCCTGTCTACCACTGCGTATACCATTGCGCAGCGGTTTGGGGCGATCAAGGGCGAACAGATACGAAAAATCCGGAGCCCGAAAGCCCCGGATTTCCTTGATTTTCTGGTCGTTCACGAACAGCGGTGAACAGGCATCTGGCGGAGGGAGAGGGATTCGAACCCTCGATACCCGGTTAGGGTATACACACTTTCCAGGCGTGCGCCTTCGACCGCTCGGCCATCCCTCCACCGGCCCGGCGATGCCCCGCCGGGAGCGCCGGACCATATCGGACCGGCCGGCCGGATGCAACGCCCTTACCGCCTCCGGCAGCAGGTCTCAGGATGGCATGGCCCGGCCGCGCTTGACCATGCGCACCCTGTGTCGATCGTGTCCCCATGCCAGGGACACGAAGGCATCGCCAGCGGAACCCGCCGCCCTCAGGCGGTGCCGCCGTCGCCGCCGCTGTTGCCGCCGCCGGCCGGGGCGCCCTGTTGCGCCTGCTGAGCGGCTTGCACGCGCTGGCGGAACAGGGCCACGAAGTCGATGGGTTGCAGGACCACGGGCGGAAACCCGCCATCGCGCGTCAGGTCCGCCAGGATGTTGCGCGCGAACGGGAACATGTGGCGCGGCGCCTCGACCAGCAGCAGCGGGTAGGTGTGGTCCTCGGGCGCGTTGACGGTCACCGCCGCGCCGTAGTCCAGTTCGGCGATGAAGGCGACCTTGTCGCCGACCTTGCCCTCGGCGCCCAGCTTCAGGCGCACCTCGTAAAGATTCCGCGACTCGTCGAGCTTGTGGGCCTGCACGTCGACGTTGACCGAAATCTCCGGCGACGAGCGCATCTCGCCGAAAATGGCGGGCGCGTTCGGCGCCTCGAAGGAGACATCGCGGGCGTACTGGAAATTGATGAGCAGGGGCGGGCGTTCCTGGCCGCTGCCGGTTGGGGTGTCTTGTTCGGTCATCGGGGCTGTCTCCACTGCGACGGGTCAGGATGGGGAGGCGCGCCAGCGCCGGGGCCTCGGTTGGCGGTGGCGTAGCATGAAGCGATCACACCTGACAACCGAGCGGCTGGCGCCGCAGCCGCCCCTTCTCGCCGCCGGTGACCACGCCGCGACGGAACCTAGTCAAGGGTCTTGACCGTTTCCCGGTAGTCACCAACGGCGTCCCAGATATCCCAGGCCGCGAAGAGCACGGGAATCGCCTTGGCCGCGCGGGCCGCGTTCGCGGCGGTGCGCCCATAGCCGGCGATGGCGGCCTTTTCCGACGCCACCCGCGCGGTCCTGGTGGTCACGATGTTCGAAGCCTTGCGTTGCGCGCTCTTTTTCAGGCCCTCCTGCGCAAGGCGCTGGGAATACTTGCGGATCTCGCCCTCGCAGGACTTGATGATCTGCCGCGACCGGGCCGTTCCCTGCAGGGCGTTTTGGAGCGTCCTGTCGGCGATCGCGCCGCCGATTTCGCTCGCGGTCGCCTTGCCGCCCTCCGTGGCGATGCCCGCCACCTGGGCGGTGGTCCCGGCTTCCCAGGTCTTGATCACCGAGTGCGTCACCGAGTGCGCAGTGCCGGCGACGGCGAACGCGGTGCCGCTGGCGCCCGCTTCAAGCCCGAGGATGGTCAGACTGGCCCCGGCCGTCCCGCCCCCGGCGGCGGCGGCGACGAAGCCGACCCCGGCGACGGCGCCAATGACGGCCACGCCGATTTGCGCCCCCAGTTTGACCTGGGCCAGCCGCTTGATCGCCTCGTTGGTCTGGCCGACCACCTCCATGTTGATGTTGGTGGCACTCCGGAAGGTGTCCTGAACCGCTGCGTAGGATGTTGCGCGCACCTTCTGCATTCGCGTCACATAGGCATGGGCGGCCGGGGGACCCTGGACATGCAGGGTATGCAGCCAGTGCATCAGAAAATCCTGATGCAGCTTATCGGTCAGGCGTTCGATCTCCGCCCGCGTGGCTGTCTTGACCGTGGCGAACCCGGGCGGCTCCTTCCAGAACATCACGGTATATACCGCGTTGAGGACGGAATCGTCCTTGTAGGTTTCCCAATGGAGATGGGTGGTCTGTTGCGTGGCGATCGCCAGGGCACAGGATCGGAAAAACCGGCTGATTGCAGGAAGATCATAACATACGACCTGGACTCGTTTCGGGTTCGCCATCGGACCCTCCTTCTCCGGCCTGACTGTTATTTGAAGGGCCATCGTCCGGACCGCGCCGCGTGCGCGCCAGCCACGTCCCCGGCAAAAGCCCGGCCCGCGCGCCGAGCACACTGGCACCGCCCCTGCCCCCGCTCGCACGCGGCGGCAGGCTTCGTTGCGTGACGCGGCGTTTCCGCCGTGATGTTGGCGAGACCCGACATGCCCCGAACGCGCCCCAATCCCCGACCGATGGTACGCCAAAAGCCCCCGACCCGGAACCGGGAACCGCGCCGCTGCCCACCCTGATATGCCGGATATCATGTCTCGGCCGCCCCTTGGTCCCAGGACCGGTCGTCACGAGCGGGCGGCTCCCTCTGCGGGGCGCCGCCCCGATTGACGGGCCTCGGCCCGCGCCTTTCCCTTGCCTTCCCCGACCGTCCTGATAAGGTCGCGCCGTCCGTCGAGCGCGCGGAACGGGCGACGCGGGGCCTGCGCCGCGTACGTCGGGTGGCCCGGTATTGGGCCTGACGCCAAGGGCGCGCCACCGGGGCAGTTCGGCGCGGACGTGCGCGACGGCCAGTGGCTGGTGATGGAGGCCGACCCCGATCCGGTGTTCGCGCCCGTTTCGGTCCCCCCCGAATTCAGACACCAAGGCTGATCTGGTCCGCCTGGACATCGACCCGCCGCGGCTGTCCGGCGAGGGCGGGCACGCGTGAGGGGCGTGAGATGGAGGGCCTTCTCGGTGCTGCCGCGACGGTCCCAAGCGGCCGGAGAACAGATCCTGGAGCGGCCGTTGCTGCCGGCCGCATGGCTGAATGCTATGGATGTGGGAATGCCGACTGTATTGCGTGAGGGCGGGTACCGCTTCTTCTTCTACAGCGATGAAGGGCATCCGCGAGAGCCACCTCATGTTCACGTCGTGTCCGCTGAGAAGACCGCGAAATTCTGGCTGAACCCGGTTGAGTTGGCCACGAGCCGAAGAATGCACGCTGTAGAACTTGGGGCGCTTCATGCTATCGTAAGGCGGAACAACACAAGATTTCTGGAGCAGTGGTATGCGCACTTTGACCCTTGAGACCGAACCACGGGCCGTCGACGTCAGCGTCTCCGGGAGCGCGCTCCATGTCGTGCTGGAGGACGGCCGTGAGCTGTCCGTCCCTCTGGCTTGGTTTCCGCGCCTGCTTGAGGCAACACCGGCCGGCCGCGAGCGCTGGGAGTTGATTGGCGGCGGCGAAGGGATCCATTGGCCCGATGTGGACGAGGACATCTCCGTTGCCGGCCTGCTCGCCGGACACCGCGACCGCACCCGCCGGCCCGCCGCCTGACCCGCCAAGACTCCCCGACTCGGACTTATCCCTTGCGATCCGGAGCCGTCCTGATAAGGTCGCGCCGTCCGTCGCCGGGTCGGCGTCGCGCCTGTGCGCGCCCCGAACCGGCACACCGCCCGGACCCCGTCCATGGCCCTGGGGGCGCACCCCCACGGACACGCGCCGTTCCGCAGCCGGGAGTGACTCCCGCCGCTGCCGGCGCCCTTCGGTTCAATCCGTGAGCGGCCCGACCGCGCGACCGGCCTGTGTGTCGGCGGTGCCAGCATCGGCTCGGGCCGGCCAGCCAAGGGGACCCCACCATGACGAAGATCAAGGTCAAGAACCCGATCGTCGAACTCGACGGCGACGAGATGACGCGCATCATCTGGGCCTTCATCAAGGACAAGCTGATCCGGCCCTACCTGGATGTCGACCTGCTGTATTACGACCTCTCGATCCAGAAGCGCGACGAGACCGACGACCAGATCACCGTCGACGCCGCCCACGCCATCCAGACGCACCGCGTCGGCGTCAAGTGCGCCACCATCACCCCGGACGAGGCGCGGGTCGAGGAGTTCGGCCTGAAGAAGATGTGGCGCTCGCCCAACGGCACCATCCGCAACATCCTGGGCGGCACCGTCTTTCGCGAGCCGATCATCTGCGACAACGTGCCGCGCTATGTGCCGACCTGGACCCAGCCCATCGTCATCGGCCGTCACGCCTTCGGCGACCAGTACCGGGCGACCGACTTCCTGGTGCCGGGCAAGGGCAAGCTGACCGTCACCTTCACCCCCGACGACGGCGGCGCCCCGATCACGCATGAGGTGTTCGACTTCCCCGGGTCCGGCATCGCCATGACCATGTACAACCTGGACGAGTCGATTCGCGGCTTCGCCCGGGCCTGCATGAACTACGGCCTGACGCGCGGCTATCCGGTCTACATGTCGACCAAGAACACGATCCTGAAAGCCTACGACGGCCGCTTCAAGGACCTGTTCCAGGAGGTGTTCGACACCGAGTTCAAGGACAAGTTCGACGCCGCCGGCCTGACCTACGAACACCGCCTGATCGACGACATGGTCGCCTGCGCCATGAAGTGGGAGGGCGGCTATGTCTGGGCCTGCAAGAACTACGACGGCGACGTGCAGTCCGACACCGTGGCCCAGGGCTTCGGCTCGCTGGGGCTGATGACCTCGGTGCTGATGACCCCGGACGGCGACGTGGTCGAGGCCGAGGCCGCCCACGGCACCGTCACCCGCCACTTCCGCCAGCATCAGAAGGGGCAGGAGACCTCGACCAACCCGATCGCGTCCATCTTCGCCTGGACCCGGGGCCTGAAGTTCAGGGGCGAGTTCGACGGCACGCCGGAGGTGGTGCGCTTCGCCGAAACGCTGGAACGCGTGTGCATCGAAACCGTCGAGGCCGGCCAGATGACCAAGGACCTCGCCCTGCTGATCGGCAAGGACCAGCCGTTCCTGACCACCACCCAGTTCCTGGATGCCCTGGACGCGGGGCTGAAGAAGGCGATGGGGTGAGGGGGATGCCGCCGCATCGTCTTGCCGGGGATGATCCCGGCGCGTAGATCTAAGGGGTCCGTCGGGTGCATCCGGCGGACCCTTTTGCGTTCGGCCCCGGGATCGCCCCCATGTTCATCACGCACGTCAAGGTCAAGAACTGGCGCAATTTCCGCAAGGCCGAGTTCGACCTGACGCAGCCGGTATCCTACCTCATAGGCCCCAACGCCTCGGGCAAATCCAACCTGATCGACGTGTTCCGGTTTCTTCGAGACATCGCGAAACCGAGGGGTGGTGGTCTGCAACAGGCTGTGGCCGAGCGAGGGGGCTTGGCGTCTTTGCGGTGTGGGTATGTCAAGCAAGACTCCGACGTCCGGATTGAAATCACCTTATCTGATGCCCTCCATGGACCGCACGAAATCTGGCGCTACGGGCTCGGATTCCGGGCTGTTGGTGGCGCGGCCATCGATAGGGTCTTGGTCACGTTCGAATTGGTCCAGCAAGGTGACAACCCTCCGTTCGTTTCACGACCAGACCAAGAAGACGAAAATGATCCACCGCTGCTGACGGAAACGCATCTCGAACAGACGCGAGCAAACGCAAAATTCCGTTCGATTGCAGATACGTTTGCCAATGTCGGCTACCTCCATGTTGTCCCGCAATTGATCAAGCATGGGGAGGACATTGGCGGGAATCGACTGGAGGGAGATCCATTTGGGCAAGGTTTGGTGGATCGAATCGCGAATACGCCCCGTGAGAGACGAGAAATTTACTTGGGCAGCATCAGTGACGCCCTGAGGATTGCGGCCCCTGGCCTTGGGCGCTTGACATTCCGCTTCGATCCTGCCGGTCGGCAGCACATTTATGCCGTTGGAGAGAACGGACGAGTTCGAAAGACATGGCAGTCGGAGGAGGGGTTCTCTGACGGAACTTTGCGGCTCATTGGCATTCTCTGGTCTCTTCTCGAAGGCAAAGGCCTTCTCTTGATCGAGGAACCCGAACTCTCCCTGCACAACGCCGTCGTCGAGCAGTTGCCCGCCCTCATCGCCCGCGCCCAGCGGGATGCCAAGCACAAACGACAGGTCATCATCAGCACCCACAGCGAAGCGATGTTGAGCAACCCCGGCATTGATGCCGGCGCGGTCATCCGGCTGGTGCCGAGCAAGGAGGGGTCAGAGCTCGTGCCCCCCACCGACGCCGAGGTCGCTGCCCTAAAGGCTGGATTTTCAGTGGCCGAGGCGGTCTTGCCGAACACGCGCCCCAAAGGGGTCGAGCAACTGAGTCTGTGGCAATGACCAGCGTATGGCTGGCCACCGAGGATTCGTTAAGTGAGGCTGTCGCGGAACGCTTGTTAACCGAGGCCACTCCGGGTGTTGAAATTGCTCTTCGGTTCGGTGGCCGGGGGTGTGGATATTTGAAGACATCCCTTCCCAAGTTCATCAACATGGCACACCGAGTGCCTGGCCTCGTGCTCACCGATCTGGACCAAACGGATTGCCCACACACATTGATCGCCGCTTGGTTCAAGGGGCGCCCGATCCCCGAGGGCATCCTGTTTCGCATCGCTGTTCGGGAAGTCGAAGCATGGTTGATGGCGGACAAAGACGGCTTCGCGGCCTTCAGTGGGATTCCGAAAGTGAAACTGCCGCAGGATGTCGAGGGCGTTCGGGATCCGAAAGAACATCTTCTTGGTTTGGTCCGGCGGCATGCGCCGAAGAACGTGAAGATGGACCTGTTGCCCCTCGACCCGAGTCAAACAGCCCGCACAGGCATGAATTATAATGATCGCCTGATCGACTTCGTGCGCCGTTCTGATGGCTGGAACCCCGCTCGCGCCGCCGCAAACGCCGACAGCCTGCGCCGCGCCCGAGAGCGGCTGGCGGCCCTGCGGGTCCCTTAGAGCAGATCGTTGGGGCGGATTCACGCGTCCCGTTTGCCCTGCCGAGCGGGACAAATGGGACGCGATCCGCCCTAGGCGCCGGCAAGCCTCCTCTTGGCGCGCGCGCCCGCTGCCCTTATGGCCCGGTCGCGGCTTATAGGGGGCATCGCGTGATGACAAGAAAAAGGTGCGTGGCGCCCGGCCGCTCGATTATTCCATAGGCGCATCGACCGGCAAGCCGGTGACCCGCACCATCACCACGTCGCCCTCGACCGTGCCGAACACCAGTCGGTCGGGATCGGCGGTCGGAGTGACGAACGGACGCGCCCGGAACGGCAGCTTCGGTGCCCCCACCTCGCGGCCGTTGGCGCGATCCAGCACATGCACCCGGTGGCCCATGTCCAGCACCCACAGCCAGGGACCGGAGGCCCGCACCTCGGCCATGATCGGGTCCCAGTCGGTGCCGCCGTCGGAGCCGAAGCGGTGCGTGCGGGTGCGCCAGCGGCGCTCACCTGTGCGGGCGTCCAGGCCGATCACCCACCCCGTGGGGGACCAGAAATAGACGCCGCCGTCATGGACAAGCTGGCTGTTGATGAAGTTGCCGGCCTCGAAGCGCCACAGAATGGCGCCGTCGCCCGGATCCAGGCCATAGACGGCGTCGTCGTAGCCGCCGGCGACCAGCACGCCGCCGTCGCCCGTGAACGCCAGTTGTCGCAGGTACTGCCATCGCCCGGATCGGTCGACGGACCACAGCACCGCGCCGCTGTCGGCATCCAGCGCCGTCAGGTGACCGTCGCCGGCGCCCAGGAACACCGTGTTGTCGCGCGCGGCGGGGGCATAGAAGATTCCGGCGGTGCCGTGGACGGTGTAGCGCCACAGGGGTGCGCCGTCCGCCATGGCGAAGGCGGCCAGATCGGAGCCATCGCCGACCAGCAGGCGGTCCCCATGCACCAGCGGCGCGCCGAAGGCCTCGGTCGGGGTCGCCCGCCATGCGATGCGTCCGTCGGCCACATCCAGCACGGACAGCCCCTTGCGCCCGGCGATCACGACGCGCTCCGACGCCGGACGCGGCGCGAAGTTCGCGGCCGTGGCCAGGGGCGATGTCCAGACCCGGGCGCCATCCAGGGTCCAGGCCTCGGCCGTCGCCTCACCCGCGACAATGATCCGATCCCCCTGGATCGCAGCCGGCGCCAACGTCCTGTTTCCGGTGCTTCCACGCCACGCCACCGTGATCGCGGGCGCCGCGCCGGCCGCCCACGCGGCGGCACGACAGGCAAGGCCGGTTCCCCCGAGGGCCACGAGGCCCCCGAGCACGGCACGGCGAGAGGGGCGGCTCGCGCCGCCCCTCTGCACGCACATCCCGGCGGGGGTCACTCGCACTTCGCCCCCTGGTCGATCCACTGCATCAGGATCTGGATGTTCGGGTGATCGCGGTTCTCGCTGGGTTCGATGCCGGCCGGCATCCGGTTTTCGACCAAACGCTGGTACAGGGCCGAGCCCTCGGCGTCGCCCGGATGAACGATGATTTCCGGCTCCTTGCCCTCGGCGGCGTTGGCGATCGGATCGGCGCCCAGCATGATCCCCTCGTAGGTGGTCAGGTCCAGTTCATGGAAGCTGGGCGGCTCCTGGTTCGACATGTGGCAGTCCGTACAGGCCTGGAAGCCGCCGAAGGCCCTTGGGTTGTTCATCAGGGGCAGAACCTCGGTGCGGAACACCTCGTCGTTCTTGGCCCCGTCGTTGATCCAGGCCTTGATGGTGCGGATGTTCTCGGTGTCGCGCGGCGCGTCGAACGGCACGCCGTACGGCATCCTGTTGTTGCGCAGATAGCGCCGCAGGACGCTTTCCTCGGCGTGACCGGGCTCGAACAGCGCCCGCGCCGGTTCCTCCGTGGCGCCGGTCTTGATGCCCTCGCAGGTCGTCAGGTCGAGACCCCGATAGCTGTGCTCCGGATCGGTGGACGAATGGCACAGCACGCAGGCCGCGCCCTCGCCGAAGGCGTTGGGGATGCGCATCAGCGTGGCGATGTAGTCGTAGGGAACGTTGATTTCGCGGCCCCGGACCAGCTTGGCCACCGCCTCCTCGTGGCTGCTGGCGTAGCCGGGCTCGGTCTCCAGCCGCTCGTAGTATTCCCGCAGGCCGTCGTGGATCTCGCCATGATCGTCGTCGTCATCGTCGGCGAGGGCGGGCGAGACGCCGGCCGCGCCGAACCCCAGGGCGCCGGCCATCGCCAGCGCCAGCAGGACGCGCCTTAGCGGGGACTGATCCGTGTCAGGAAAGAGGTGCGTCATTGATCGTGTCCTCCCGGTTCGTGTTTGTCGTCGTCACGGCCAGGGAGAACCGATCACCCGCGCCGCGTGCGGCGGGATGCCCAATCGTCCGTCCTGCAAAACGGTGGAAGGCCGAAGCCCCCATCCCCCCTGGACTCGTTACGCGCGTATATCACGCTTTTATTATGAACCCCTCCGTTGCGAGGGGACTATGTACCCTGACACACCAATCCGGACGGCACAAAGGGAAATTCGTTTCGATCAGGGAAAAGCGGTGGTTTCACTCCGGCCGGCGTTTCCTCAGGCCGATCCGGTCCTCGGGGGATGCTGATGTCGGATGTCACGCCGGAAGGATGGCACAGGATCGACAGCCTGTTGGGGCATTGCTGAAGAAAAATGCGGCCGGCATTCGCATGGCCTTCCATCGCGAATACGTGTAGGCTAGAAACGACAGACACCATGCGGCGCACCCCGGGCCTGCCACGGCGGGGATTTGCGCCTGTCGCGTGCAGACAAACCCTGGGAGCATGACGGTTACGTGTTGATCCTTTTTGTGCGGGCCAGATACACCGGACCCGGTGGGGTCCGGCCGCCCGGCGACGCGGCCACCCATTCGGTCGGGCGGTTTTACAACGACCCGCCTAGAACCCCTTTCGTCGACGGCACCATGTCGGCCTTGCGCGGGTCGATCTCCACCGCGCGGCGCAGGGCGCGGGCCAGGGCCTTGAAGCAGCTTTCGGCCACATGATGGCTGTTCGTGCCATAGTGCGTTTCAATATGCAGCGTCACCCCGGCGGTCTGCGAAAACGCCTGGAACCATTCGCGGAACAACTCGGTGTCGAAGTCGCCAAGCTTGGCGGTCGGAAAGTCGACCCGCCAGACCAGATAGGGTCTGTTGGACAGGTCCAGGGCCACGCGGGTCAGGGTTTCGTCCATCGGAACAAGCGCTTCTCCATAGCGCTGAATGCCCGTGCGGTCGCCAAGGGCACGCGTGATCGCCTCGCCCAAGGCGAGCGCGCTGTCCTCGGTGGTATGATGAAAGTCGATATGCGTATCCCCTTCGGCCTGCAAGTCGACGTCAATCAAACTGTGGCGCGAGAGTTGCTCCAGCATGTGGTCGAGAAATCCGACGCCGGTCGCGATTCGGTACTGACCCGAACCATCGAGGTTGACCGCCACCGCGATCCGGGTTTCTTTCGTCGTGCGGTCTACGTTTGCTTGGCGCATCCTGATAACCCACCCACCTGTCCGCTTGATGGCTAAATGTGTAGCAGAGACAGACACCGCTCACCAGCCACATCCCGGCGCGAATGGGTAGCGCGCCACCCTTGGTCAGACTAATATACCCCAAGATCAGGCGCAGGCGACTGCCTCTCATGGAAGCAAGGCGAAAGTAATGCGATCTCAACGGGTCCGGCGTGTCGATGCTCCTGTTGAGGACTCTCGAAACCAGAGGACAAAGCCGTGAACACGCAAAGTTTTGATGACCAGGGTAGCCGCCGGTCGCATCCGGATCCCGTCGACGTCTATGTCGGCAAGCGTTTGCGCAAGCAGCGTCTCCTGATGCGGTTGAGTCAGGAACAGTTGGCCCGTGCCGTTGGCGTCACATTCCAGCAGATCCAGAAGTATGAGCGTGGGACCAACCGGATCAGCGCCAGCCGCCTGTTCGATATCGCCAAGGTGATGGGCGTGCCCATCAACTTCTTCTTTGAGCATATCGATGCCGAAATCGAGGGCCGCGACGGACCCGGGATGCTCGGCGAGGGACCCGCGCTGCCGCCCACGCCGCCCGATGCCCTCGTCAACACGGTTCTTGAATCGCTTCCGCCCCAGGTTCGTCATCTGCTGACGCACAATGACACGATCGACCTGATCACCTCGTACTGGCGTTTGCCCAGCGACGACATCCGCCGCAAGTCGCTGACCCTGCTGCGATCGATGTCGGGCCTGAAGGAGAAAAAGGGCGAACCCATTCCGGACGAGGACTGATCCCACACCCCCCTTTACCCTAACCCGTCACCTGCGACCACCGACGCGATCCCGCCCCCAGGACCAAGGCGCGGGCAGGGCGTGACGCGGGTGCGGTTGGGGCGTGCGTGCCATAGGACTTCGCCACGGCCTTGCCGATGGTCATAGAATAGTGTCAGGACATTTTTCGTATAATAGTTGGCGCCACCATTTATTTTGACGCCAAACTGCCCCCGGGTCACAGAACACTTGCGTCCGGCAAACCGCCTCGCCGATACTTGTGATGGGCGTTATCAGACCGCGTATGCCTGAGTGTCCTGGCCGGATCGGCCTCTGTTTGGACGGCACAGGGTGTCGAGACATCCCCACCAATTCCCGCGTGACCGCCCGCAGGTAAGGCCGACCCGGGACAAAAAAAGGCCCTGTCAGGCAGACATACGCACAAACGACAGCGGCCGCGTCACGAGAGGGAGGTTATGTCCCTGATTGAAAGCTCGCTGCTCAGGCGGCTCCCGATTCCGGCGTTCGTGATCGACGCGACGCATCGCGTGCGCCACTGGAACGACGCCTGCGCGGCGCTGACCGGCCAGCCGGCGGAGGCCATGGTCGGCACGCGCGATCAGTGGAAGCCCTTCTACCCGCAGGCGCGGCCGCTGGTCGCCGACCTGGTCATCTCCGGGGCCTCGGACGAGCACATCACCTCCCTGTTTGGCGACGACTGGACCCGCTGCCGGGCCGACGGCGCCATCCGGGTCACGGCCTTCTGCGCCGCGTTGCCGGGCGGCGGCCGCTGGCTGTTGGCCATGGCCACGCCGCTTCTGGGAGACGACGGGGCCATCCTCGGCGCCATCCAGATTTGTCTCGACGTCACCGAACGCAAGCGGGCGGACACCGACCGCCTGTCTGTTCAACGCCTGCTGACGGAGATCATCCAGGGCAACCCGGTGCCCACCTTCGTCATCGACGCCGATCATCGCGTCACCCACTGGAACCGCGCGTGCGAGGTCATCCTGGGCGTGCCGGCCGAGTCGATGATCGGCACGCGAGACCAATGGACGGCGTTCTATCCGGAAAAGCGGCCCGTCATGGCCGACCTGATCCTCGATCAGGCCAAGCTCAGCGAGTACGAACGATACTATGGCGTCTACAAACCATCGGCGTTCATCGACGGAGCCTATGAGGCGGAATCCTTCTTCCCCCATTTCCCCGGCGGCGGCCGGTGGCTGTTCTTCACGGCCGCGCCGCTGCACGGGCTGGACGGCGAGATCATCGGCGCCATCGAAACGCTTCAGGACACCACCGAGCGCAAGCGGGCGGAGATGGCGTATGCCGAAAGCCAGCGCCAGGTCGCGGAGGAAAAGTACAAGACCCTGTTCAATGAAATGGTCAACGCGTTGGCGTTGAGCGAGGTCGTCGTGAACGAGGCCGGGGATCCGGTCGATTTCCGGTACCTGACCGTCAATCCGGCCTTCGAACAGATGACGCGTCTCAAGGCCAGCGACATCGTCGGCGAATTGTTCACGCAGGTGAACCCACCCTACATTGTCTCGCGTCTGCTCAACCGGATGGTACGGGTGGCCACGACTGGCGAGCCGGATTCATTCGAGGTCGACATTCCCGAAATCGGCCGCCACTTCGACATCCGCGCGTTCCGTCCCGCCGCCGGGCAACTGGCGGTCACGTTCCAGGATGTCACCGACCGCAAACAGGCCGAGGTCCGCCTGCAGATGCTGGCCAGTGTGTTCGAGAACACCCAGGAAGGCATCGTCATCACTGACCCGCACAGTACGATCCTCGAAGTCAACGATTCCTTCGTCCGCATCACCGGCTATTCCCGCGAGGAGCTGATCGGCGACACGCCCCGTATCCTGCAATCCGGTCAGCACGGGCCGGAGTTCTATGACGCCATGTGGATGGCCCTGCTGGAAGAGGGTCTGTGGCGCGGCGAGATCTGGAACCGCCGCAAGAACGGCGAACTCTACCCGGAACACCTCACCATCTCGGCGGTTCTCGACAAGCACGGGCACCCCTCGCACTACGTCGGCGTCGTGGTGGATATCACCGCCATCAAGCGGCACGAGGCGGAACTCGACCGCATCGCGCACTACGATTCCCTGACCGGCCTGCCGAACCGCGTGCTGCTGAACGACCGCCTCAAGCTGGCCATCGCCAAGGCCCGGCGGGAACACACCCTGCTGGCCGTGTGTTTCCTCGACGTCGACGGGTTCAAGCCGGTGAACGACACGCACGGCCACGGCGCCGGCGATCACCTGCTGATCGAGTTGGCGGAACGGTTCCAGGTCGAACTGCGCGGCAACGATACCGTCGCACGGCTCGGCGGCGACGAGTTCATCATCCTGCTGGCCGATCTGGAGGACCAGACGGCCTGCATCCACACCCTGCAACGCATCCTGGCCACGGTCAGCCGGCCCTTCTCGATCAGCGGGCAGATGGTTTCGGTGACGGCCAGCATCGGCGTGACCCTGTACCCGACGCAGGCACACGACACCGACACCCTGATGCGCCAGGCGGATCAGGCGATGTACAAGTCGAAACAGCTGGGCAAGAACACCTACTACTTCTACGACGACGACCAGGACGTGGTCGAAATCCAGCACCAGAAACTGATCAAGCGCATCCGGCAGGCGCTGTCAGACCACGAACTGGTGCTGCACTACCAGCCAAAGGTGAACATGCGCACGGGCCAGGTCGTCGGCGCCGAGGCCCTGGTCCGCTGGCACCACCCTGAGCGTGGCCTGCTACCGCCGGGCGATTTCCTGCCGGCGATCGAGCACAACGAATTGATCGTGGCGCTGGGCGACTGGGTGCTTCAAGAGGCGTTGCGGCAGGTGCGGGTCTGGTGGGACGCGGGCCTGGACGTTTCGGTCAGCGTCAACATTTCGGCGCGCCACCTGCAGGCCCCGAACTTCGCCAACCGCCTGGAAGAGCTGTTGCGACAGAGCGGGTGCCTGAACCGCGAATGCCTGGAGATAGAAATCACCGAGACGGCCGCCATCAACGACCTGAAGCGCATCACCAAGCTGATCGAATCCTGCCGCGCGCTGGGCGTGCATTCGGCGCTGGATGACTTCGGCACCGGCTATTCGTCGCTGACCTACCTCAAGCTGCTGCCGGTGCACACGTTGAAGATCGACAAGTCGTTCATCCTCGACATGGCGCGGGACGCCGAGGATCACGCCATCGTGTCGGGCGTCGTCGGGCTGGCCAAGGCCTTTGACCTGACGGTGATCGCCGAAGGGGTGGAGACGACCCAGCACGGCCTGCTGCTGCTGGGGCTCGGCTGCGACCTTGCGCAGGGCTACGGCATCGCCCCGCCCATGCCGCCGGAACGGTTCCTGGACTGGGCGCGGCACTGGGTGCCGGAACCGGCCTGGACGGACGCCCCGGTGATCCATCGTGGGCCTACCGTCGGTCCGGACTCCCTTCTCAACCTGGATGAACCGTTGCGGACATCGTGACGCCTACAGGTACGCGTCCCGCAGTGATGCCAGCCGTTCGGCCGAGTCCGCGAAGTCCTCGGTGGCGGCGCGGGCGGCGGCCGGCACGCCGCCGATCTCGATGGTGTCCAAAACGACGGTGTCCGAGGCGTTCAGGTAGCGCACCGTCCACACCCGGCGGAGGGCGGTGGCATCGATCTCGCAGGCGCCGTACTCCTGGCCGCGCAGGCCGAGCCCGCCCCGGCCGAGCGTCTGCCGCACATGCTCCCGATCGCAAGGCGACAGCGGCAGCAGGGTCAGGTTGATCACGTGGTTGGGCCGGTCCGGGGCGCCATGCGCGGCGTGCCAGGCGATTTCCGTCAGCACCGGCATCACCAGGGGCGAGGCGTCGGCCGGGACGGCGCACTCCAGGCTGGCGGCGTCCTTCGGTGCCGTGTACGCCGCGACGACGGTCGGGATGGCGGCGACCTCGATCCAGCGGGCCACGGTTTCGCCCGCCGCGTTCTGGCGGTGCAGGCGCCAGACCCCGGTGAGCACGGATTCCTGGACCGTCACGGTCGTCCCGTCCGGGCCGTCGAGCCGCCCGGCGATCTCCCCGCGCCCGAGAACCTGATCCAGCAGACGCAGTCCGTCCGGCGTGATGTCGTCCAGGGCGAACACTTGCGCGGGGGTCTCGGCGGTCTGGGTCCGCAGCGCCGCCAGCATGGCCTCGATCAGGGTCAGCGCCTCCGGGGCGCGGGCGGCCAGCGCCTCGGCCTCGATCAGCGCGGCGGCCGGGGAAAGGCGGTCTCGGGTCATGGGTGTCTCACGGGTCCGGGCGCAGGTGTGGCGGCAATTCGGGCGCGCGCTCGATCAGGTCGGCGAACAGGTGGTCGACCGAGCCACCGGCCAGCGCCGTGTCGATGGCGTCCAGCGCCCGGTCGATGGCGCGGGCCTCGTCCTCGGTCAGGACTTGGCGAGCGGTGTCCAGGTGCACCAGCACCCAGGCGCCCACCGGCGGCGGATCGATCAGCACCAGCGAAACCGTTCGGGCCTCGCCGCGCCCCTCGCAGCGCGCCGACAGGCCGTCCACCTCCAGAACCTGCATGGGAATGCCCAGGCACATGCCAGCGTCGCCCTTTCTCAGAACCCGGCGGCCGAACAGCCGTCCGTCCGTTCATAGGCGGCGCGGTCGAGGCCGTGGCGCAGCAGGCCGTCCTCGCCCGCCTCCAGCGGCACGGGCCGGGGCGTGGCGGTAATCCCCCACGCCGCCAGTTCCGCGACGGCCAGGGCGACGGCCTCGTCAAGGCACGCCGCCACCTCCGGCGTCAGCGGCCCGCCCCAGGTCTCCAGGTCGCCCGCCTGAACGCCGATCAGCGTCAGCCGGGTCGGGTAGCCGCCCAGCAGGTCGGCGGCCGACAGCACCTCTTGGAAGCCGGTCTGGTGCAGGCTCATCTTCTTGGCGCCGGTGAAGCGGGGCACCTCGTCGCCGCGCACCACCATCAGGTCGCCCGGCGTCCGGCCATAGTCCACGGCGTCGAACACCAGCAGATTGTCGGCGGCCTGAACGTGCTGCACCAGGTACAAGCCCTGCGTCCCGCCGTCCATCACCTCGACCGTCTCCGGCAGGGCATGGCGGCGGTACAGCGCCTCGGCCGCGCGCACGCCGAACGCCTCGTCCGCCCACAGCAGGTTGCCGATGCCCAGGACCAGGGTGCGGCCGCCCGGATCGCCCGCGCCCTCAATCATCCCGGTTGTCCTTGAACATGCGCTCGCCGGAAATCATGGTCGAGATCATCGACTGGCGCGACATGATGTCCTCGCGCACGGCGGCGTAGATGTGGAGGATGATGTAGCAGACGAACGCCCACATCCCCAGGTGGTGCCACGTATGCACCGACTGGCTGTTGGGGAAGATGTCGAACACCCAGCCGAACAGCGCGTACTGCCAGCTATCCAGGCCGGCGCCCTCGGCATAGAGCGCGAAGCCGGTGATGATCATGAAGAACATGCCCAGCGTGAACACAATGAACATCACGAACTGGGCCAATGGGTTGTGGCCGACGTACTTCTTCGGCCAGCGGCGGTAGAAGAAGTACCAGCTCGCCTCCCACACCACGCCGTCCCAGTAGTCCTTGCGCCAGAACGGAAACGTGAACAACTGGCGGCTATGGTGGTTGCCGACGAAGGCCCAGTAGATGCGCACCAGCCAGCCGATGGCCAGCACGTACCCGGCCGTGAAGTGGATGAAGCGGATGTAGCCCATCACGTACCAGTCGCTGGCCTCGCCGCCAACGCTCGGCAGGGGGCTGGCGATCAGATAGCCGGTCACCGCCAGGGTGGTGATGGCCAAGGCGGTGACCCAGTGCCAGACGCGCACGGGGCCTTCGTAGACGCGGATGGAGGTGCGCTCGGTCGAGGCCGAGGCGTCCTCGGCGGTGGCGTCCGCCGCGTGGACATCGCTTCCGGGGGGAGGAGGGGTCATGGTGGTCACTCCGTCATATCGGGGCCGTTGCGGCGAGAGACGATCGTCGCGCGCCGCTCAGCGCACCACGACGGCGCTCTTTTCCTGGCCGTCCGGGCTCATGACGTGGGTCGAGCACGCCAGGCATGGATCGAAGGAGTGGATCGTCCGCAGAATCTCCAGCGGCTTTTCCGGATCGTGCAGCGGGGTGTCCAGCAGCGCCGCCTCGTAGGCCCCGATGTTGCCGGCCGGATCACGCGGCGAGCCGTTCCAGGTGGTCGGCACCACGCACTGGTAGCTCTTGATCTTGCCGGCCTCGATCTCCACCCAGTGACCCAGGGCGCCGCGCGGGGCCTCGGTAAACCCGGCGCCGCGCGAGCTGTGCGCCCACTGCCGGGGCTCCCACTTGTCGGTGTTGGCGGTGCTCAGGTCGCCGGCCTTCAGGTTGGCCATCAGGGCGTCGAAGCTTTCCTTCAGGCGGTGCGCCGCCCATTGGCATTCCAGCCCGCGCGCCGCCGTGCGGCCCAGGGTGGAGAACAGGGCGGTGATGGGCACATCCAGCTTGCGCAGGGTGGCGTCCACCGGCTCCTTGAAGTCCGGCCGGCCCATGGCGTAGCCGATGACGAAGCGGGCCAGCGGTCCTACCTCCATTGCGTGGCCGCGCCAGCGCGGCGCCTTCAGGTAGGAGTACTTGGCGGCCTCGTCCAGCGCCTCGATGCGGGTCGACGGATCGCCCTTGGTGTTCGGCCCCAGCACGAAGTTGGGGTCGGTCACACCGTCGAACGGGTGCAGGCCCTGGCTCTCGTCGTCGTACGTGTACCAGGAGTGGGACACGAACTCCTGGATCTGCTCGGGGTCCTTCAGGTCCACCTCGTGCACCGTCGACAGGTCGCCGCCGATGATGGCGCCGCGCGGCAACATCAGGCTGTCGTTGGTGTGAGTGTTGGCCAGCGCCGGCATGTCGCCATAGGACAGCAGGTTGGTGGACGACAGCCCGCCGCCGTGCATCCAGTCCTTGTAGAACGAGGCGATGGCCAGCAGGTCCGGGATATAAACCTGTTCGATGAAGGCCAGCGACTGGTCGATGATGGAGCTGACCATATTCAGCCGCTCCATGTTGACCGCGCCGACCGATCCGGTGCCGTCCAGGTTGATGGCGCACGGCACGCCGCCCACCAGCCAGTTGGGGTGCGGGTTCTTGCCGCCGAAGATGGTGTGGATCTTGACGATCTCCTTCTGGAAGTCGAGCGCCTCCAGATAGTGCGCCACGGCCATCAGGTTGGCTTCGGGCGGCAGACGGTAGGCCGGATGCCCCCAGTAGGCGTTGCGGAACGGTCCGAGTTGGCCGGACTCGACGAACCGCTTCAGGCGGGTCTGCACGTCGCGGAAGTAGCCGGGCGAGGACATCGGCCAGCTTGAGATCGACTGCGCCAGCGACGAGGTGGCCTTGGGGTCGGCGTTCAAGGCGGAAACCACGTCCACCCAGTCCAGGGCGTGCAGGTGATAGAAGTGAACCAGATGGTCCTGCACATACAGCGTCTGCTGCATGATGTTGCGGATATGGTTGGCGTTCTTGGGGATCTCGATGCCCAGCGAGTCCTCGACCGCGCGCACCGAGGTCAGCGCGTGGGTGCCGGTGCACACCCCGCAGATGCGCTGGGTGAAGGCCCAGGCGTCGCGCGGGTCGCGGCCCTTGAGGATCAGTTCCAGGCCGCGCCACATGGTGCCGGTGGAGACCGCGTTGCGGATCACGTTGTCGTCGTCGACATTCACTTCCAGGCGCAGGTGACCCTCGATGCGGGTCACCGGATCGACCACCACGCGGCGGCCGGAGTTGTCCAGGGAAAAGCCGTTGGGCGTGCTCATCGTCGTCATCAGTCAGGTATCCTTCCTTCCATTCCCTGGACTCAGCCGTTGGTCTTGTCGGCCTGGGCCTGCCGTTCGTTCTTCATGTCGCGTTTGTCGGCGGCGTGCTTGACCACGCTGGCGGCCGCGTGGGCCACAACGGCGCCGCCCGCCACGGCGGCCACGGTGCCGCCGATGGCGTCGGCGTTGCCCTCGATCGGGAAGGGCTGCACCGTCGACAGGCGCGAATAGAACGGTCCGTTGTCCCAGAAGTCCTTTTCGGAACAGCCGATGCAGCCGTGTCCGGACTGGATGGGGAAGGACACGCCCTCGTTCCAGCGCACGGTGGAACAGGCGTTGTAGGTGGTCGGGCCCTTGCAGCCGACCTTGTAGAGGCAATAGCCCTTGCGCGCGCCCTCGTCGTCCCACTCTTCCACGAACTGGCCGGCGTCGAAGTGCGGCCGGCGGTAGCACTTGTCGTGGATGCGCTGGGAATAGAACATCTTCGGCCGGCCGTGGCGGTCCAGCTCCGGCAGGCGCTCGAAGGTGAGGATGTAGGTGACCACGGCGGTCATCACCTCGGCGATGGGCGGGCAGCCCGGCACCTTGATGACCGGCTTGTCGGTGACGACCTTGTCGACCGGCGTGGCCTGGGTGGGGTTGGGCTTGGCCGCCTGGACGCAGCCCCACGAGGCGCAGGAGCCCCAGGCGATCACCGCCTGCGAGTCGGACGCCATCTCCTTCAGGCGGTCGACGAACGGCCGGCCGCCGGGCAGGCAGTGGATGCCGCCGTCCTTGAGCGGCGGATTGCCCTCGACGGCCAGGATGTAGTTGCCCTTATGGGTCTGGCGGATCTCGTCGAGGATTTCTTCCGCCTGGTGACCGGCGGCGGCCATGATGGTGTCGTCGTAGTCCAGCGAGATCATCGACAGCACCACATCCTTCACCAGCGGATGCGCCGAGCGGATGAAGCTTTCGGTGCAGCAGGTGCATTCCAGGCCGTGCAGCCAGATCACGGGAATGCGCGGCTTGGTCTCCATGGCCTGGGCGATGCGCGGCGCGAAGGCCGGCCCCAGGCCCAGCGACGTGGCGGTCAGGCCGCAGAAGGCCAGGAAGCTGCGCCGTGAAATGCCGTGGCGGCGGATCACGTCATAGAACGTTTCGGAACCGGTCGACATGGTGTTTCCCCCTGGAGAAGCGTCTTGTTCTGCTTGCGCCGCGCGGGGCGGCGAAGAAGCCTGAACCGGGGCGGTGCGGGCGGCCGGTGCCACACGAGGCGGCGTCACATGCGCGCGGAACGTTGGTCAACACCCTGGAACAGAAGCCCGTTTTCGAATGCGGGACAGCCCCCAACACCAGTGCCGCCGTCCCCGCTTTCGGATTCGCATTGACAATTCTCAATCCAGAAGAGAAAACCATATTTCGCGTCGGGTCTGCAAGCGGTTTGATTCTTTCTTGCAAGACTCGGGGCGGGGCGGCGGCGCCATGCTGCACGTGCGAAACGCCTGTGGAGGCAACATGGATCACGACCCGGGGTCACAGGCGCGCGCGGGCAGGGCGGGACAGGACCGCCTGTCGATCGCCCTGACCGTCGACCAGGGCCGGGTCGCGCATGTCGCCCTGGACTCGACGCGGCGACTCGATGCGGTCCGGGCGCTGGTGGGGCAGCCCATTGGGGTAGCGGTGGGCCTGATCGGCAGGGTGTTCACGCTGTGCGCCAAGGCCCAGACGGTGGCGGCGGTCCAGGCGGCGGAGGCGGCCACGGGCCAAGCGGTCTCCGGCGCGACGGCGGCGGCGCGCCGGGCGCAGGTGCTGTGCGAGGCGGTCGAGCAGAGTGTGCTGCGCATGGCGCTGGACTGGCCGGCCGTGGCGGGGACGGCGCCGGATATCGCGGCGGTGCGCCATCTGCGGCGCGGGCTGGAGGCGGTTCGGGGGGCGGCGGCGGTGCCGGGCTGGAACCAGATCAGCGGCGTTGCCGAAGGCAGCGTATGGCCGCCGCCGGATCTGGCCGAGGCGCTGGAGCCGGTCACTCTCGGCATCCGGGCCGTTGTGTTCGGCGACGCGCCGGTCCCGGAGACCAGGGCCTCTCTAGCGCGGCTGGCCGACTCTCCTGGCGCGGCCGTGGCCGGCGCCCTGGCCCTTGCCCTGGACGTCACGCCGGACGGGGCGCCGGGTGAACCCGTGGCGCCGTTGCGCGGCTGGACCCTGGCGGAGATCGCGCGGCGGCTCAGCGGGCCGGGCGCCGCGGCCTTCGCCGCCCGCCCGGACTGGCACGGGGCGCCGGCGGAAACGGGGGCATTGGCCCATTTCATCGGCCACCCGTTGGTGCGAGGATTGCTGGACGACGGTGCCGGGCTGGCCGCCCGACTGGCCGCGCGGCTGCTGGACCTGGACCGGATGCTGGCCGAACTGGCGGACCTTGCCCAAGGCCCGGGCGCGGCCGACCCAACGGTGTTCGCCGACGGGCCGGGCTGTGGCCTGTCGGCGGTGGAGACGGCGCGGGGCCTGCTGGTGCATCGGGTGGTGGTCGCCGGCGGGCGTGTCGCCGACTGGCGCATCGTCGCGCCGACCGAGTGGACCTTCCACCCGGACGGTGCCCTGGCCCGCGCGCCGCTCGGCTGGCCGACCGGCGACCGGGCGGTGCTGACCCGGCGCGTGCAGCTTCTGGTCGCGGCCATGGACCCGTGCGTGGGCCATGACGTGACGATCCGCGAGACCGCCCCCGAGGTCGCTCATGCATGAAATGGCCCTGACCGAGAGCATCCGGCGGATCCTGGAGGGCGAGGCCGAACGCCACGGCTTTTCGGCGGTGCGGGTGGTGCGGCTGGAACTGGGGGCCTTGTCACACGCTGACCCGGAGGCCCTGCGCTTCTGCTTCGACGCCGTCATGCGCGGATCGCTGGCCGAGGGGGCGCGGCTGGAGATCGAACGCCCGCCCGGCACCGGCTGGTGCATGGTCTGCGCGCGGGAGATCGCGGTGGGGCAACGGTTCGACCCGTGCCCCTATTGCGGCGGTCACCAGATTCAGGTGACGGCCGGCGACGACATGCGAGTCCTGGACCTGGAGGTGGTGTGATGTGCGGCATATGCGGATGCGGGCAGGCGACGGTGGACGGGCGCCCCGGACAGGGCGCGGTCCCTCACCACCATCACCATCATGACCATGCCCATGACCACCACCATCATCATGATCATCATCACCATCACGACAGCGGGGCCGAGGCGGCGCGGGTGGTCAAGGTCGAGCAAGCCTTGCTGGCCGAGAACGACCGCCTCGCCGCCGCCAACCGGGCGTGGTTCGCCCGGCGCGACGCGCTGGTGCTGAACCTCGTGTCCTCGCCCGGCTCGGGGAAGACCACCCTGCTCGTGCGCACCATCGACGCGTTGAAGGGCACGCTTCCCATGGCGGTGATCGAGGGCGATCAGCAGACCGACCTGGACGCCGACCGCATCCGTGCAACCGGGGCACCGGCGGTGCAGGTCAACACCGGCAAGGGCTGCCACCTCGACGCCGCCATGGTGGCGCGCGCGGCCGCGTCGCTGGATCCGGCCGACGGGACGCTGCTGTTCATCGAGAACGTCGGCAACCTGGTTTGCCCGGCCGCCTTCGACCTGGGCGAGGCGCACAAGGTGGTCATCCTGTCGGTCACCGAGGGCGAGGACAAGCCGTTGAAGTACCCCGACATGTTCCACGCCGCCGACTTGATGATCCTGAACAAGTTCGACCTGCTGCCGCATGTGGCATTCGACGTCGACCGCTGCGTCGACTATGCGCGGCGGATCAATCCCGGTCTGTCGGTGCTGCCCGTGTCGGCCACCAGCGGCCAGGGACTGGAGGCGTGGTACCTGTGGATCCTGGCGCGGCGCTCTGCCCGGGCGCGCACCGAGGCGATGGCCGGGGATATGGCGGCACCGGCGTGATGCGTTTGTCGAAGGGTACGGACCATGTTTGACTCGGAAAGCGTCGCCTGGGAAGGCACCATCGCCGGCGTGCCGCCGGCTCCGGTGGTGGGCATGGGCGCGTTCCTGAAGGCGTCGGTGGCGGTGCTGGGCGACGGCCGCGCGGCGCTGTCACAGCCGGCGGGGGACCTGGGCGCGGCCGAGACGCGCGCGGCCTATGACGCCCTGGTGCCGGCCATGCTGGAGCGGCTGGGGGCGGCGCCGGTGGTGGTGGCGCACGACCTGCACCCGGACTTTCACTCGACCCACGCGGCGCGGGCGTTGGCGGACCGGACCGGCGCGGTCGCGCTGCCGGTGCAGCATCACCACGCCCACATCGCCGCCGTGGCGGCCGAGCACGGCCACACCGGGCCGCTGCTGGGGCTGGCCCTGGACGGCTTCGGGCTGGGGCCGGGTCATGAATCCTGGGGCGGGGAACTGCTGAGCGTGTCCGGCGCGACGTACGAGCGTCTGGCGTTCCTGCGCCGGCTGCCGCAGCCGGGCGGTGACGTGGCCGCCCGCGAGCCCTGGCGCATGGCGGCGGCGGTGCTGCACCTGTTGCGGCGCACCGACGACATCGCCGCCCGCTTCGCCGACCAGAAGCACGCCGCCATGCTCGGCCAGATCCTGACCCGGCGGGTGAACTGCCCGGAGACCAGCTCGGCCGGGCGCCTGTTCGACGCCGCGTGCGGTCTGCTGGGCGTGCACCCTGTGGCCGAGTTCGAGGGGCAGGCGCCCATGGCCCTGGAACGCATGGTGACCAAGCCCAGGGTGATGGACGACGGCTGGGCGATCCGATCGGACGGCTCGCTCGACCTGTTGCCGTTGATGGCCGTGTTGGCCGAGAATAAGGAGCCGGAGCCGGGCGCCGACCTGTTCCACGGCACCCTGGCCGCCGCCCTGGTGGACTGGACCGACCGTGCCGCCGAGGCCGGCGGCGTGCGCACGGTTGGCCTGTCGGGCGGCTGCTTCTTCAACAAGGTTCTGACCGCCGGTGTGCGCGATGGCCTGATGGCGCGCGGCCTGCGCGTGCTGACGCACCGGGGCGTGTCTCCCGGTGACCCGGGCCTCAGCCTGGGCCAGGCCTGGATCGCCGCGCATCATGCGGCGGCGTTGGTGTGACGCGAATGCGGAGAAAAATGACGGTCCCGGCGCAAGACCCCACCCCAACCCTCCCCGTAAACGGCTATCATATTCACCCTTCTTTTCCCGCCAAGCCACAGGTCGCGGCCCTGGCGGAAACGTGATACCGTCCGACGAAGCTGCGGAGCCGCGCGCCCCGAAGGGGCGCTGCGGCGAAAAAACAAGGACTCGGCATCACCGGCGCCCAGAAGCGACCAGCCGGACGAGTCAATCCAATCGTCGGGCAGTATGACTCGTCATTGCGAATCCTCGTCGCAAGACGAGGTTGAAGCAATACAGGGCGTAGGGCACCAGTATTCGCGCTGGATTGCTTCGTCGCTGCGCTCCTCCCAATGACAAGCGCAAGTGAAGATGTGTAAATCGGATCGCATTTATGGGGGAGGTCGGGAGGGGGTTCAGGCGACCGGACGCACGCTTGGTTACAGGACGCGTCCCCTCGGTCACCGGATCATGGGGGCAACGGCCCGGCCGTCACCCCCGACCCAGGGCCTTGCGCAGGGCCTCGCCGAGCGTGGTTCTGGGCGCATCGCTTGACGAACCGGTACCTGGCGGTGCGGGCGTGTCCTTGGCGGGCGCTGTGTCGGTCTTGGGGGGCTTCGCCTTGGGCGGCGGCCGGGTCGCCTGGGCCACCTTGCTCATGAAGTCCGAGTCCCGGCCCTGGAGCAGCAGCGGCACATGGTCCGCCAGGGCGTCCAGCAGGGGCTCCAACCAATCCTTGTCCGCCTTGGCGAAGTCCGACAGCACGTAGCCGTGCACCCGCGCCTTGTCGCCGGGATGGCCGATGCCCAGGCGCACGCGGCGGTAGGCGTTGCCCAGGTGGGCGTCGATGGACCGCAGGCCGTTGTGCCCGGCCGCGCCGCCGCCAGTCTTCATCTTCACCTTGCCCGGCGCGAGGTCGAGGTCGTCGTGGAACACCACGACGTCGGCCGGTTCCAGCTTGTGGAAGCGGGCCGCCTGGCCGACCGCCTGACCGGACAGGTTCATGTAGGTCTGCGGCTTGAGCAGAAGGACCTTGTCGCCGCCCAGTGTGCCCGAGGCCAGCGCGCCCTGGAACTTGGAGCGGAACGGCCCCAGGCCGTGGCGCGCGGCGATGGCGTCCACGGCCATGAAGCCGATGTTGTGGCGGTTGCCGGCGTATTCGGCGCCCGGATTGCCCAGGCCGACGATCAACAGCACGGGGGCCTCCGTCCCTCGGTCAACGCTTCCTCCGGGCTAGGTGCGTGAGCATACAAGGGGGCCCGGGCAGCGTCCACCGATGACACGGCTGTCGCCAGGGCAATCGGGTCAAGCGGCAACGCATCGCTGAGACGGGCCTCGGGGCCAGAGCCCTCACAAAACCCGTCAAAGGCTTATTCCCTTGGCTCCAGTAGAGGCGCGGTCTGGTACCCCGAGACAGCTCTCTGGCACACCATGTTGATTTTGCCGGAGCCAATTGAATAAGCCGGAGCGGCTATTGCGAGCCGCCGTCATTGGACGCCGGCGACATAATCCAGGGCTTGGTCATCGTGCATTCGCCCCGGAGTGCTTCAGTTTTGGTTTTTTTGAGGCGCAACGCGCAATGAAGGGTGGTGTGCTTTCCTCGCGAAGAAGCCGCCCATGCGGGTTTTCGCTCACGCTGGCGTCGGTCATCCGATTGCCCTGTATCGGGTCCCGATTTCACTTGCGCGTGCCGACGAATCACGTAAGGTACGCCCTCATTACGGACGCACTTGGCCCTGGGAACGGGCTGCCCGGTGCGTCTTGTTTTTTTTGGCACCAACCACAGATGAGGCTTGTTCGACGAAACAAGACCCTTCGGGTTCAACGCTGGTTAGAGGGAGCTGGAACGATGCGCTATGCGTCCCCCCAATTGGCGGTGAATACTGAAGCGGAGGCCCAAGCAGCCCGAGCAGAGGTAAGATCCGTTCCGTCCGTCCACCTCAAGGCCGTCCCCAACGAGCCCCCCATGAGTGAGGACAGACTTGACCACTTCATTACCGAGAATGGGCTGACATTCGCGGGCCGGCACTTGATCCTCGACCTTTGGCAGGCCAAGGGCATCGACGATCTGGAGCGTGTCGAACAGGCCATGCGGGAGGCCGTCCGGGTCGCCGGCGCCACCCTGCTGCACATCCATCTGCACCACTTCTCGCCCAACGGCGGGGTTTCGGGCGTGGCGGTGCTGGCCGAATCCCACATCAGCATCCATACGTGGCCGGAATGCGGCTATGCGGCCCTGGATATCTTCATGTGCGGCGACGCCGAGCCCATGAAGACCATTCCGGTGTTCCGCGCCGCTTTCGAAACCAGCCAGAGCCAGATCGCCGAGCACAAGCGCGGCGTGGTCTGAGCCGGGGTCCGGTCCCTGACGTGAGTGTGAGTGGTCCGGCCGCGGGGCGACCCGTGGCCGCGTCCCCTGCTGGAGATGGCCCATGTCCTCCATTGCCCTGCGCGCGGATGCCGCGTGCGCGCCGCCGCCGGCCTGCCGGCTGGAGCCGGCGCCCGGCGGCCGTGCGCTCAGCGTTGTGCGACGATCCCCCGAGTGGATCGCGCCCGGCCTGACGCGCAAGATCGCCGCTTTTCTCGACCAACACCCCGCCACCCCCTGTCTGGTGGTCGACCTGGACGTGGTCGAGGCGAACTACCATGCCCTGCGGGCCGCGTTGCCCGAGGCCGAGGTGTTCTACGCGGTCAAGGCCAACCCGGCGCCGCCCCTGGTGGCGCGGCTGGTCGGCCTGGGCGCGTGTTTCGACACCGCCAGCGTGCCGGAAATCGACCTGTGCCTGGCGCTGGGCGCCGATCCGGCCGACCTGTCCTATGGCAACACCATCAAGAAGGCGGCCGACATCGCCGCCGCGCACGCGCGCGGAGTGAGCCTGTTCGCTTTCGACGCCGAGGAAGAGCTGCGCAAGATCGCCGCCCACGCGCCGGGCGCGCGGGTGTTCTGCCGCCTGCTGACCGACAACGCCGGCGCCGAGTGGCCGCTGTCGCGCAAGTTCGGCTGTTCGCCGGCCATGGCCCACGACCTGATGCGTCTGGCCGCGCGCCTGGGGCTGGAGCCGGTGGGGCTGTCGTTCCATGTGGGCTCGCAGCAGACCGACCCGAGCCAGTGGGACCACGCTTTGGAGCCTGTGGCGCGGCTGTTCAACGACCTGCGGGCGGACGGTCTGGCGCCGTCCATGGTCAACCTCGGCGGCGGCCTGCCGACCCGCTACACCCGGCCGGTGCCGGAGGTGGCGGCCTACGGCGCCCGGATTCGCGACGCCGTGGCGCGCCTGTTCGACACGCCGCCCCGGTTGATCGTCGAGCCCGGGCGGGGCCTGGTTGGCGACGCCGGTGTCCTGGAAACCGAGGTGGTGCTGGTGGCCCGCAAGGACGCCAGCGAGGAGCGCCGCTGGGTCTATCTGGACGCCGGTCGCTTCAACGGGCTGGCGGAGACCGAGGGCGAGGCCATCCGCTACCCGATCGCCACCGCTCACGCGACCGATGACGAGCCGGACGGCCCGGTGGTTCTGGCCGGCCCCACCTGCGACAGTGTCGACGTGCTGTACGACCGCGCCGGCGTTCGGCTGCCGTTGTCGCTGAAGGCGGGGGACCGGCTGCGGCTGTTGTCCACCGGGGCCTACACGACCACGTATTCGACCGTCGGCTTCAACGGCTTCGCGCCGCTGGCGGCGCATTACGTGTGACGGCGCTGGCCGCCGCGCCCCCTCAATGGAAAAACCCGCCCTGGATCGTCCGGGGCGGGCTTCGTCTTGACTGCGTCGGGAACGGGTGGGATCAGGCTGCGGTTGCTGGCGCCTTCCTCAGCCAGCGGGTGCCGACCAGGCCGCCCAGCGCCGTCAGCAGAAACCACGCGGCCGCCGGCAGCGGCGTGACCGTCAGACCGGCGACGGCGTAGTCGCCGACGCCCGCCTCGTCATTGGTGTCGCCGATGTAGGTCCACTTGATGGCCTTGACCTTTTGGTTGAGCGCGACGGCCAAGTAGCCGACATCGCTGGTGTCGACGACCTCCGTGTCATCGGCCTCGAAAGTGCCGCTGGTCGTCGCCCCGCCATCAAACGTCAGCGTGTACGCGCCAACCTCGTAAGGGTCGGCGGGTTCGTCCTGGCCGTCATTCGCCCAGAACAGGTCCAGGACGTAGAACTCCCCGACCAAGACCGCCGTGTCGAACACGATCTCGATCCACTCAGCGGTACTGGAGGCACTGATCTCATCATCCCCGACGCCCAGGCCATCGCGACCGCACGCCAGCGACGGATTGTGACTCTGGCAGACCGATTGAGAGACACCGTCCGTGCCGAAGTCGTCCGACGCCGTGACGGTGTAGCCGACCCCGAGGACCGAACCGGAAAAGGGATTCGTGATGGAATCGTTGGGGGTTCCGGCGGTGAAATCGATCAGGGCGGCGTGGGCAGGCGCGGCCGCGCCCATGGCCACCGCGAGGGCCAGGCCGGTCGCGGTCAGAACCGACAACGTCTTGTTGGCGAGCGTGTTCATCGTTCGAGCCTCCTAATGCATCCTGCTTCGGGGCGCGTCGGGGCGACCCACGATCTGAAAACGCTTTCGCGCTCGGCCGGACCGTCCGACCTGCATCTGAGGCTAGTTTTCACGGCTTTTTATCGAAAAGCCAGTCGGCCAGAAGTTGATCCACCATCCGGTGGAGCGTGGGCGCGGCCGGCAGTGCCCGCCACTTGACACACTCCACCAAATGGGGGAGGCGGCGAAACATCAGCAAACGCCTATTTGGTGGATGCATATACCCATAACTTTCGTATACCTTGAAGACATAGGCCTTCATTTCAGGCACCGTCACATCGTCGGCGAGAGGCGCTTGAAAATGCACGCGGGCGTGCGGATGACCCCGCCGTGCCCGACCCAGCAACGGTTCGGCGCCTCAGTCGAAAAATCGGCAAGCTGGGCATCCCGTTCTGGGACTATATCGGAACCCGACTGGGCGCCGCCGTCAGAAACCCCGTGCCGCACTTGCCTGACCTGGTCGCGGCGCGCTGCCAGGCCTGACCGCCCGGACTTTTGCCCCGGTTACAAAAATCGTTGGTAAGCAAAGGAAATTGCGGCGTTCGCGCCCTTTACGCGGCCCCGGAGGGGGCGCCGCGACCCTCCGGCGCGTTGAATCGCCACCCGGGACCCGGGCCGCGTTCCGGCGCCGGACTGACCACGCCAAAGGGCATATACCTCGTCTCGCGGTGCCCCGAGGGCTAGAGCAGATCGTTAGGGCGGACGCGATCCGCCCTATCCCCCGGGTCGTTCCCGAGGCCTGGACGGGCGCCTGGGCGGTATGCGCCCGGTCTCGCCGGAACGGCAACCCCTGTGCCAGCGGGGTGGGTGCGTCGGTTTCGATTGGGCGGTCCAAGGTGCTGTCGGCACCCGACTCGGCCCCGGCACCCGTCCCATTCAGGGTTATCCGATTCACACAGCCGTGAAGGCGGCGCCTTCCGATTGAACCCCCTCCCGGCCTCTCCCATGAATGGGTGAGGAGTCAGGCAGGCACCTTCCGGTGGGCTGGAGAGCCGACCGCAAGATCGGTGATGGCCGGACTCCCTCCGCGTTTACCTATCGTATTCACACCTCTATCGCCGCCAAGCCGGGACTTGCAGCCGCTACGGAAAAGTGTCCCGTCATTGCGAACCCTCGTCGCAAAACGAGGGTGAAGCAATCCAGAGCGTAAAGTGCAAATATCCGCCCTGGATTGCTTCGTCGCTTCGCTCCTCGCAATGAGGATATGAAGAAAAAGTGTGTAAATCAGATAGCCGTTTACGGGGAGGGTTGGGGTGGGATTCATCGCTTTTCTCGTCGCGCGGGCCATTCGCATGGTGGCGTTGCCCCCCATCCCGACGCCTTGGTCCCGCCGACGCTCGCCCCTATACTGCCGCGCCAGACACATCCGCGCTGAGACCGGCCGCAGAAAAGGCTGACCCTTTTCGAAGGCCGGCCGGCGCGACCGCGCCGGCGCCGCGACAGGGCGTCGGAGAAGAAGGAGGGGGACACGGCATGGAGGCGGGCCAGGGGCTGCTGGGGATCATCGCCATCGTGGCGCTGTGCTGGGGGGTGAGCGAGCGACGCGGGGCCATTCCGTGGCGGCCGGTGCTGATCGGGTTGGCGTTGCAGCCGGTGCTGGCGCTGATCCTGCTGAAGACGCCGGGGGCGGCCACCGTCTTCGTGTGGCTCAACCAGGCGGTGCTGGCGTTGCAGGAGGCCACGCGGGCCGGCACGTCGTTCGTGTTCGGCTACGTCGGCGGCGGCGATCTGCCCTTCGACGAGCCCTACCCCGGCGCCGCCTTCGTGCTGGCCTTCCAGGCGCTGCCGCTGATCCTGGTGGTCAGCGCCATCACCTCTGTCCTGTTCTACTGGCGCGTCTTGCCGGTGATCGTCGGCGCCGTCGCCTGGGGGCTACGCCGGGCCATGGGGGTGGGGGGCGCCGTCGGCTTGTCCTCCGCCGCCAACATCTTCGTCGGCATGATCGAGGCGCCGCTGTTCGTGCGCCCCTACATCACCGCCATGACCCGGTCAGAGCTGTTCATGATGATGACCGTCGGCATGTCCACCATCGCCGGTACGGTCATGGTCATCTACGCCGGGTTCCTGCAGGGCCTTCTCGACACGCCGCTGGCGCACATCCTGATCGCCTCGATCATCAGCGCGCCGGCGGCGCTGGCGCTGGCCATGATGCTGGTGCCGGGCGAAGACGACGAGACGCCCACCGAGGCGCGCCTTGCTCTGCCCCCGCCCGAGGCGCGCAGCACCATGGAGGCCGTGCTGCTGGGCACGCGCGACGGTGTGTCGCTGCTGATCAACGTCATCGCCATGCTGCTGGTCATGGTGGCGCTGGTCAGTCTGGTGAACATGGGCCTGGCCCTGCTGCCGGCGGTGGCCGGCGAGGCGCTGACGCTGGAACGCGTGCTCGGCTGGGTGATGGCGCCGGTGGTCTGGCTGATCGGGATTCCGTGGGACGAGGCGGCGGCGGCCGGCTCGCTGATGGGGATCAAGACCATCCTCAACGAGCTGCTGGCCTACGCCGGCATGGCGGGCCTGCCCGAGGACGCGCTGTCGCCGCGCAGCGAGCTGATCATGACCTATGCCCTGTGCGGATTCGCCAACTTCGGCAGCCTGGGCATCATGCTGGGCGGCCTGACCGCCATGGCACCGGAGCGGCGCGGCGATATCGTCGCCCTGGGCACCAAGTCCATCGTCTCGGGCACCCTGGCCACGCTGATGACCGGGGCGGTCGTGGGGCTGGTGTCGTGGTGACGGAAGAGCATTCGCGCAAGCCCGACGACCTCCATGACCTGATCGAGGCGTGCTCGCCGGGACCGCGCCTGGAGTTGTTCGCGCGCGGCACCCGCCCGGGCTGGACCGGCTGGGGCGATCAGGCCGACGACGGCTACCGGCCGACCTGGGCCACGGACGCCAATCACAGCGGCCGCGACCGACCGGCTGTTCCGGATGGTCAGTGAGCGCGATCTCCCCTAAAGCCGCGCCCGCAGCCGATCCAGCCGTTCCATGGCGGCGATGGCGCCGAGCGAGGCCAGGGTCGGCGGCGTCGTGAACAGGCGGTTGGCCACGCGGGTCACGGCCGCCTCGTCCACCGCGTCGAGTTCCGCCAGAACCTCGTCGTTGGAGATGGGCCGCCCGTACACCAGGATCTGGCGCGCGAGTTGCTCGCAGCGGCCGCTGGTGCTCTCCTGCCCCATCAGGATGCCGGCGCGCAGTTGCGCCCGGGCGCGCGCCACCTCGTCGGCGCAGACCGAGGCGCGCACCTTGTTGATTTCGTCGCACAGCACGGGGACCAGCGCGGCCACGTCGTCCGGCCCGGTGCCGGCATAGAGCGTGAACAGGCCCCCGTCCGTGTACGAATTGGCAAACGCGTTGATGGTGTAGGCTAGGCCGCGCTTCTCCCGCACCTCCTGGAACAGGCGTGAGGACATGCCGCCGCCCAGCAGCGTCGCCAGGACAACGCTCGCGTAGTAGTCGGGGTCGTCGTAAGACACACCGTCAAACCCAAGCACCACCTGCGCCTGCTCGACGTCGCGCGGCTCGCGGTACTCGCCGCCGGTGTAGCGGGCCGGTGAACCGGTCTCCGGCGGCGTCGGGTTGAGCGCGGTGAAGTGCCGCTCCACCAGGGCCAGCAGGGCGTCGTGGTCGACCCGCCCGGCGGCGGCGATCACCAGCCGCGACGGGCAGTAGTGGGCACGCTGGAAGCCGCCGACGAGGTCCGAACTCAGCCGGCCGACCGTCTCCACCGTGCCCAGCACCGGCCGGCCGAGCGGCTGGTCGCCGTAGGCCGTTGCCTGGAAGTGGTCGAAGACGATGTCGTCCGGCGTGTCGATGGACTGGAAAATCTCCTGCACCACCACGCCCTGCTCGCGCGCCAACTCGTCCGGGTCGTAGACCGAGTGTTGCAGGATGTCGGCCAGGATGTCGACGGCCAGCGGCAGGTCCTCGCGCAGCATCTTGGCGTAAAAGGCGGTATGCTCGCGCGAGGTGTAGGCGTTCATGTGGCCGCCCACGTCCTCCATCTCGACGGCGATGTCCAGGGCCGAGCGCCGGCGCGTGCCCTTGAACGCCATGTGCTCCAGCATGTGGCAGACGCCGTTGATCTCGGCCGGCTCGTGGCGGGCGCCAACGTCCGCCCAGACACCGACGGACACCGTCTCGACCGTGTCCATGGGATCGGTCACCACCCGCAGACCGTTGGGCAGGCGGGTTTCCCGAATCTCCGACGCTGTCATGATCCCTCCATGCCATCCGACCGCACGATCAGGACCCTTGGCACGGCGCGGCCCAGGGCGTCAATGCGAACCCGTCGCGCCGCCAGGGCAATCGGGTGAACGACGCCTGTGGGAGCGAAAACCCGCATGAGTGGTTTGCCTGCGGCCAAAGACACCGGCTAGCAATGACGGGTTTAGTGCGGGCCTCTCGCCCGGAGGTCCATCTTGGCGAAGATGCACCCCTTCACCCGATTGCACTGGTCGCGCCGTGCGGGCGGTCAGGCCCCATGCCGGTACCCTCATTGGGCCGGCGGCCGGG